>JAFTLQ010000029.1 GCA_017455905.1 Clostridia bacterium
ACGAGAACACGTATACGTCGTATAGCCTTCCTCGGTACAGGTAGGAGGTGTTACGACGCCACCGTCGTAATTGTGTCCAAGGGCATCGACCACCACCGTCTCGCGCGAAAGCTCGACAGCGCATACGGTACAGTACACGACCGAGTCGTACGAACCGTCCGTCGTACACGTGGGATCGACTTTGTTTTCGGTGACGGCCTCGCCCTCGGTGTGACCAAGAGCAGGGGTAGTCTCCTGTGCGACGAGAATCGCGTTACAAACCGAGCAGTGCTTACCCTCGGTAAGACCGGTGTTGACACAGTCAGGAGCGACCGCCGCATCGATCACCTCGGTGTGACCAAGAGCGGCAACCTCCGTCTGTGCTACCAAAACCTCATTACAAACCGAGCAGTGCTTACCCTCCGTAAGACCTGTTGCCGTACAGGTAGCAGCAACCGCGGCATCCGTTACCTCGGTGTGACCAAGAGCATCAACAACCGTCTGCGCAACTAAAACTTCTTCGCAAACCGAGCAATGCTTGCCCTCGGTTTTACCGTCTTCCGTACAAGTAGGAGCCACAGCGGCGTCAATCACCTCGGTGTGACCCTTGGCAGGAACGTCTTCTTTCTTTGTTTCGCCACATGAGCAGGTATACTCCTGTTCACCTGCGATTGTGCAATCAGGGTTCGTAATTATGTTGCCTGCTACCCATGTGTGACCCTTGGCAGGAACGACTTCCTGCGCCTTAAGCTTTTCGCCGCAAACAGAACAATGCGAGCCCTCCGTAAGACCTGTTTCCGTGCAGGTAGCCGCGACCGCAGCATCGATGACCTCGGTGTGACCAAGAGCGGCAACCTCTTCCTGTTCTACCAAAACTTCGCCACAAACCGAGCAGTGCGAGCCCGCTGTTTTTCCAGCCGTCGTACAGGTAGCAGCAACCGCTACATCTGTAACAATTGTATGTCCACAGGTTTCATCGTTACTATGATCGCAATTCTCGTCGTCGAAACACACCCAATGTCCGTCCTTCTCCGTACCCGTATAGGTGTAGGTGTTGCTTCTACCGTTAGCGGTTTCCAAATACGTCCCATTCGCGTTTTTCAGCTTTGCCGGCGTGATCGGAATTTCGGTATATCTGGTGCTGCCCTGCACCAACTGATGCGTCACGGTCCGCGTGCCGGGCTGGACTATGACTTTACCGCCATCGCCACCGACAATATTTGCGCCACCGGCTGTCGTATAAACGTAACCGGCCGAGGCGTTCATCGTGCCGTTGACGACGATCTTAGCATCGACGAGATTTTCCGCCGTACGCGTGTAAGTACATCCGGGAGCATATTTCACCGAAGCGAAGGGGACATTTATATTATCGGAAAAGACAAAATTCCCCCACTGATCGGCATCGTAAATGTAGACACTTTTTCCGGAAGCAAGCGTACAGGTAGCGCCACTTTCAACAATAATCTCCGATCCGGGAAGTAAAGCGATATCTTGATTGATGGTAATGTTACTGCCGCTCCTTACCTTCAGCGTGATATTGCTTTGAATGGGAAGTTCGTAATCCTTTGAATTGATTGAACTAAAGCTCACCTTCATATCGATAGGAGACACCGTCATTTCGCCATGTGCTTCTATCATCAAACGGTCGGTCGCTCCGTCATACTTCTTGGTGACGTATCCTGATGTCAAATTGAACATGGCGCCGCTGTTTGAAATAAACGCCACGGACGAAGAAAACTCCATGCCGCTCATGACTATTGTGGTGTAACTATATTCTTTGGCACCAGCATACAACGTCATTGGCACCTCAATGTTTTGCACGTAATACTGCGACAATGGAAACACGCGATTTTCCATATCCGTGCTTTGAGATCCGCCACGGAAATCGGCTATCTGAAACATTTCATAGACTGTCGCGCCGTTGTTCGCCGTAACAGTACCCGAACCGGTGATAAAGCCGTAGGCATACAGCGCACCGCCGCTTTTGACCGTAATGCTGCTGTTACCTTCCATCTTGATAAAGCTGACCGGTCCTGTCGGAGCACCGCCGTCATTCTTGCCACCGTTCGCAGTTTTGTGCTTAGCAGATAAACTGATAGCGCCGTTTACAGTGATCTTCGCACCATCGGCCATGGTTAACGTGCGATAAGCCGTCGGTGTTGTATACGTATCAACCGCTTTGGGTGCCGTCGTATAAAGCGTATTCGCCGCATCAAACGGAATCAGCAACGTTACGCCGGCAGGGATGGTGTAATTACCGGCAGGCAAGGTAGCATTGTTCATAAGAACAACCGTCTTCGTGCTTCCACTGCTAGCCCGACTACATGCTTCGTTCAAGTCTTCAAAAATCTCTGTACCAACTTGAAAGAATGCAGATGTAGAATCTGCTAAAGATGTCACCTCGAATCCGCTTAACTTCAACACGGCTACTCCAGGGTCAGAAGCACTACTAAAATAATTGTCCACGGCCTTGCTTGCAATAGTAAAATTTGTTGAGTCTCCTGCGGAAAGAAAGGTTGTAAAGCTTCCCGAATTTCCTGAAAATCCAACGGTATCGTGATTGGATGCAGCATACGAGAATGAAATCTTCACGGTTTCGCTCAAATTATTTTTCATTGTAACCGTAGTTGTATTGGAGCTATACGCTGTGCGCTTAATAATTGTTCCTGTTTGATATGAAGTAGAAGTCGCATAAAAAGAGTACGATCCGTCCGCACTGATCGATCCGCTATAGCTCGTATAACTCGAAGTATTTACCCCAGAAGCACTAAGAGAAATACTACTATACAAATCTGTTTCAGCTGCCAGCAATGTCGGACCTGCCGCTGCTACATTTACGCCATCGCTAAACTCGACAAGGGTGGAGTCCTGTGCCTCCTCGCTCAGCTCGGACACGGGGATCGTAGCGGCGGCGAGCGTCGCCGACAGCGTATTCAACTGGGAGCGCGCGTCGGTCTTGGCCAGGGCGGTCTGCTCGCTCTCACCGAGCGCGGCGACCTGCGCGTCGATCGCGGCGAGATCCGCCTGTGCGGCCGCCATGGTTTCGGCATCCATCGCGAGAACCGCGGCCTGAATATCCGCCTCGGTCGCCTCGTTCGTGCCGAGGTAACGCACAAGGATGGTATTCATGTCGGCGAAGGCATCCCAAACGGGATTATCCTCAGCAAACGCCGACAGGAAAGCCGCGTCATCGACCACCGTCGATCCCGCGTTCGTCTCTCCTTCCGTATGGGTATGATCCGAGGACGCATCCGAAGTCAGGTTCGCGATCTCCTCGGCGTAGGCTGCGATCGGCAGCGCGCCTAATAGCACGCCCACCACAACCAACAGCGTTAATACTTTCTGCAGTTTTTGTAACATGGATCTTTCCTCCTGTTAATAACCTTAAGCTCGTGCGCCACAGGCGCAATTCGTAAACGTAGTTGAAATCCTGCCAACAGCCTCCCTCCGAGAGGGAGGGGGACCGCGTTCGGGGTTCCCCGAAGCGAACAAAGTGAGCTTTGGGGGGGCGTGATGGCGGTGGAAGGAGTGGCGGCACTTGGTCACGCACTTCCATCACACGAACTCACAAACATTCGCTCACTTCTACCGTCACGGCTCTCGCCGTGCCACCTCCCTCGGAGGCAGCGGACGGAAGCACTTGCTTCCATATCATTTTATTCGCGCGCATGAATATTTTATGTGCATATAGTATAGCACAAAAATGGCGGTTTGTCAAGTTTCGCGCTTTTTCGCCATTTTTCATAACCTTTCTTTGCATTTTTCCTTGCGTGTCAAGCAAAGATAACGTCCTTCTCACGACCGACCACACGCTGTTTTTTCTTGCTTTTTGAATATGTGTCACATTTTGCCACATCTTCCAATATCAAGAAGATATTTACTGTCCGCCTACGGGATCACGCACACTGCGTTTTGCTTTTAAACAAAAAAATCGTGCATTTTCTTGCACGATTTTTATACATTTTTCTCTTTTTCCGCCCGCTGTTTTACTCATTCAAAAAATTTTTTACGAATTTTATGTTAACTCTACCGTACATTTCTCTGTTTTTGTCCGTATTTTCCGCTTACATTCTCGCCCCGTGTTACAAATCTCCTTTCCCAACGCTCCCTCCGATGAGGATACAACTTGCACGGCTTCCGTGCAAGTTGGGCGCAAAGTCGGATGAAGGATGACGATACTTAGCCTCCCTCCGAGAGGGAGGGGGACCGCGTTCGGGGTTCTCCGAAGCGAACAAAGCGAGCTTTGGGGGGCTCGTGATGGCGGTGGAAGGAGTGGCGGCACTTGGTCACGCACTTCCATCACATGAACGTGCGAACATTCGCTCACTTCTACCGTCACGGCTCTCGCCGTGCCACCGTCTCGCTTCTGCTCGGTCACGCTCGTGTTCTGACAGTCCACCGGACTGTCATTCATTTCACTCGCGCCGCTTCGCTACCTTTCGGAGGGAGGCTTTGTCGTAGCTTTCTTCTACCGAAGCCATGCGCTTCCCTTTTCCTTCAGCCACCGCCTCGCCTCCCGATACGTGGGGCAGTACCGTTCGACCTCCGTCCAAAAGGCGGCGGAATGATCCATATGCTTGCGGTGGCACAGCTCGTGCACCACGACGTATTCCATGACCTCCCTCGGCATACGGCTAAGCGCCGCATGAAAGCTGAGCGTGCCGCGCGAGGAGCAGCTGCCGTAGCGCGTCTTTTGAAAGCGCACGCACACGCGTGAATACGTGACGCCGATCCGCTCGGCGTACATGGGCACGAGCGTCTCCAATGCCTTGGCCGTCGCCGCGCGACAGGCCTGCTTTTCCTGCTCCGTCATAGGCGCGACGGCCGCCTCCTCAGCGACGCGCTGCCGCATGATCGCGCGATGGCGCTCGATCCACGCTGCCTTTTCCTGCAGGATGCGCTCGATCTCCTCTTCCTTTATCCGTCGCGGCGCGCGCACCGTCACCGACAGGTCACGCTCGATGATGATCGACACGGTGCGCCGATCGGAGCGCACGACGCGCACGTTCCTCCCGTTTTTTATGTCTTCCATTAATCTCGTCTTTCCTTTTTGGATCCATCATCCCCGCATGCTCATTCGATCAAGCGGAAGGTGAGGGTCACGGGGTTATGATCCGAGTGGGCAAAGGCCTCATCGACCGTGGCATACGACACGATCTCGATGGTATCCGACACAAGGAAGCCGTCCACGGTCAGCACGAAGTTGTCGGGGCCGTAGGGACGGTCTGCCTGGCGGCAGGAGGGAGCGTTATCGGCCGCTACAAGCGTCAAAAACGGCGGGATGACGCCGTCGGGGATGGGCTGTGCCCAGGTATAGTCCTCGCCCGACACGCCAAAGACCATAGACGAATCACCGAGCAGATCCTTATTGAAATCACCGCCCGCGAGGATGTAATTGCCGCGCTCGTACTCCGTACACATATCCTCGATCAGAAGCTGCAGCTGCTGTGTTGCGATGGTGCCATCGGTGGTATACGCCGATAGGTGCAGGTTATACACGCACAGCTCCCTGCCGCCGTCAACGGGCATCCGTGTCACACTGTAACAGCGATCAAGGTCCAAAAACTTAGAAAAGCCCTCCTCCACGGGGAGCGACCGCCGCACGCTGTCTTGCATCGCATAGGGCGACAGCGTCAGCATGCCCGACGCGTTCTTTCCGTGCGGCGAGGTGAAGGGGTAAAAGAGGTAAGGGGAATCGTAATTTTGGCAAAAGACCGCTCCGTACCCCACAAGACTCTCGCGCAGCAGCACACGCTCGTCGATATGATAGGAACGCGTACCGTCGATATCGACCTCCTGCACGAGCAGAATATCGGGCGAGAGTGCCGTCATACGCGCCGCCATCGCCTCGACGTTTTGGCGCACGGCCTCCTCGCTGAACCCGCGCGAATACTCTCCTCCATCCATAAAGAAGGAATAGTCGTCGCTATACGCGCCGAAGCCGATATTCCACGTCAGAGCGGTATACGTCTGTCCGGGCGAGAGTGTCCGATCACTCCCGTCCTCGACCGCCAGCGAAAGGTGATCGTCGATCCGCTCGTAGGCGATGACGACATACAGCACGTACGACAAAACGATCGATAAAATGACCGAGGCAGCGAGCAAGGAGGCCACGAGTATGCGTTTGGTGGTTTTCATACGAGTTCCCTCTCTTTTTGTCAGATATTGACTATATTTATTTGCATTTTATTGTTTTTCCGCCGAGCGAAGGTCGTCGAACCGTATGATAGTCCCTTCCTCGGTATGCAGGCATTTGTTCAGCTCATCGATGCGTGTCAGGCGCACGGTCTCACAAACGTAGCGTCCGTCGCGAAAGTGCTCAAGCCGCACCGTATCTCCTACCGAAAGCTCGTGCAGCACGCGGTCAAGCTCCTGAGCGAGGTCCTCCTGCAGCTCCACGCGCTCCTCGACGAGCCGCTCACGCTCGGCCAGCGCCTCCTCCAGGCCGCGCACGGCGGCAAAGGGCATAAACTGCTTGGCACGCTCGCGTGGCGGCATGGGTGGGTGTCGTCCGTTCTTCCACATATCAATCCCCCGCCTTATGTCCACCGATCTGGTGGTTTCTTTCTCTGGTCGTTGCGGCCTCCTCAAAATTCATGCCCTTGAGAATGGCGTCCTTGCCAAAGCGCCGCTTGATCGTCAGCATCGACCGCTGTCGCGCCGCATCACGCGCATCGCGCGTATCCTCCGTCGGGTCATCGAACATACCGATCTGCTCGGCGGCCGCCTCCTCGGCAGGAAAGACGCCCGTCAGCGTCAGGGTGAACCGACGCACGGTGGTGGGGGCGTGTACCAATCGGTCGTACAGGCCGACGAGCGCCTCGGTGATGCGGCGGTCGGAGGCCGTCGGCCGCGCAAAGCGCACCGAGCCGTGCACGCCTCCCGTATCCCAGCCCTTTGCGAAGCCGACTGAAAGCGACGCCCCCGTGGCCAGGCTGTCCTGCCCGACGAGGTCCAGCGCCAACAGATCCGCCATTTCGCGTACGATCAGCCGCCCCTCCTCGGTCGTATAATCGCGCATCAGCACCTGTCCCGACGTCATGCATCGGTTCTTCGGCTGATAGGCGCGAATATCCGCGATGGTCACGCTCTCCCGTCCGTTCGCATGGTCGAGCAGCAGCTCGGCATCCACGCCAAACATACGGTACATGACATCCTCGTCCATGGCGGCGAGCTGTCGCATGGTATGGACCCCGACACGCGCCAGCCGCTCAGCCGTTCCGTGACCGATACGCCAAAAATCCGTCAGCGGTCGGTGATCCCACAACCGCTCGCGAAAGCTCGTCTCGTCCAGCGTGGCGATGAAATCGTCGGCGTGCTTGGCAAGGACGTCGAGGGCGACCTTGGCAAGATACAGGTTGCTTCCGATGCCGCAGGTCGCGCGTACACCGACGCGCTGCCGTATCTCCTCCATCAGACGGTGTGCCATGCTATGCGCCGTTTCCTGATAGGTGCGCAGGTAGCGCGTCACGTCGATGAAGCACTCGTCGATCGAATATACGTGGATATCCTCCTTGGAAAAATAGGACAGATAGATCGAATAAATATCGGCGGCGTACTTGACGTACAGCTTCATGCGCGGCGGCGCGGTAATATAGTCGATATGCCGCGGGATCTCAAACACGCGGCAACGGTTGCGTACGCCGAGCGCACGCAGTGCCGGCGACACGGCCAGGCAAATGGTCTTGTCCGAGCGTTCGGGATCGGCAACGACCAGGCGCGCCGTCATCGGATCAAGCCCGCGCTCCACGCATTCCACCGATGCGTAAAACGATTTTAGATCAATACACAAATAGGCCGACTCCATACCCTACCTCCATGAAAAAAAGAAAGGAACGACACGTCTCATAGGTGCTGCACTCCTTTCTTCTCTTCTTCTTATTATTATGTATGGGGGTGATGGGTCAGGGCCGTCGCGTCGGCGAGCTTACACAGACGGTGCGTGCACGTGAAAGCATAAGAGCGCTCCCTCGCGCACCGTCACGTGTGCCACCGTATGCGTCAGCTCGTTGGATACGCCAAGGGGTACGTCGGGCGTCAGCGTCGCATTGGTCAGTGGGTAGGACAGCCCATGAAGCGTAACGCCGTGTGCCGCGCCGCCCAAGGCAAAGAGCGACACCACGTCTCCGACGCGGCCTTCTATGCAAAATTCTTCCGAAAGAATAACACAAACATCGGTGGTTTCCGAACGCAAGATCACGTTCGCGCCTCGCTGTTTCATGTATAAAAGTAAACTAAAGTTGGCAAAACTGTGATCCTCTCGTCCGCCGAGGCCACCAAGGACGACGAAGTCGCGATATCCGCGATCATAGCCGATACGCAGAGCCAACTCTGTATCCGTTTCATCCTTGCGTACAGGATGGCGTTGTACGGGCACGCCGTCCGGCAGGCTTTCACAGGAGTCAAGGTCACCGACGACAAGATCGGGGCGCACCCCGACCGCCGCAAGATGGCGGCAGCCGCCGTCGGCGGCGATCACGAGATCCCCTTCGCACGGCGCAAAGGGAACGAAGCCCTCGCCGGCGGCGACGATATAGCACACGGGTGCGCTCATACGAAGGCGTCCTCTTTCTCGGCCTCGACGACGCGCCCCGTCATTTCATCCAACGCACGCATGACGCCAAGCTTACCGTACTCATAGGTAAGACCGCCCTGCATATAGGCGGTAAAGGGTGGGGTCAGCGGGCCGTCGCAGCTGAGCTCGTTGGTCGCACCGGTCACAAAGGTACCGGCGGCGCTGACCTCCATGTGCGGGTAGCCCGGCATCTCGGAGGGCTCGGGCGTGGCGTACGCCTCGATCGGTGAGCCGCACTGCAGGCCGCGGCAGAAGCGAATGAGATTATCGGCTGTGAACAGGTCGATCGTCTGAACGATATCGGTGCGCTTGTCGTTGTAGGCAGGCGATACACGGTAGCCCGCCAGCTCCAACAGGCGAGCGGCAAACGCCATGGACTTCAGCGTTGCTCCGACCGCCGACGGCGCCATAAACAGGCCCTTATAAAACAGGGGAAGCTGATTGAAGTTCGCGCCAAGATCCTTGCCGATGCAGGGCGCGGTAAAGCGCTCGGCGATCTCCGCTATGACGGCACGCCGTCCGACGCAATACGCACCGCTGACGGCAAAGCCCGCGCCGAGATTCTTCATCATAGAGCCGACGAAGACGTCCGCTCCGACCTCGCACGGCTCGCGATCCTCGGTAAATTCGCCGTAGCAGTTGTCGACCATGACGATGGTGTCGGGCGACACCTCCTTGACGGCGGCGATCGCCTCGGCCAGCTTATCGATCGTCAGGCTGGCACGCTGCGCATAGCCGCGGCTGCGCTGAATGCCGACGACGCGTACGTCGCCGCGCGACAGGCGTGTGCGGATAGCGTCAAGGTCGAAGTCGTCCCCAATGAGATCGATCTCCTCGTAACGGACGCCGCGGCGGATGAGCGACTGACGGCTATCCCCCGACGTACCGATGACCGAACGAAGCGTGTCGTACGGCTCGCCCGAAATATAGACGAGGGTATCCCCCGGATGCAGAAGGGCATCAAGAGTAATATAGAGCGCGTGCGTGCCCGACATGATCTGCGCACGCACCAAGGCATCCTCCGCCTTGAAGATGCGCGCATACAGCTCCTCCAGCTTGTCACGGCCGTCGTCGGTGTAGCCGTAGCCCGTCACGTCGACGAAGTGCGCCGTCGACACCCGTGCCGCCTGAAAGGCGCTCAGCACCTTGGCGCTGCACGTGAGTGTATTTTCATCGATCGCCGCAAAGACCTCGCGGCAATCCTCCTCTGCCTGTCGGGCAAGTCGTGCCGTTTCCTCGCTGACGGCATATCCGTAGTACATAGCTTCTTCGCGGCCGTGGCCGCTTCCTCTTTCTCGTTTGTTGGTATTGGACGGTCAATGCGCCATCGCCATGCGGCGAAGCGTCGCCGGCAGTTGGGAGAGCGAATGGATGACGGCGTCCACGTGCATGCCCTCAGGCAGGGGCAGACGCTTGGGATTGAACCACACGGTCGGAAGGCCGTAGCGCATACCGCCGAGCATATCCGAGCGCAGGCTGTCACCGATCATCACGGTATTGTCGCGGTCGGCGCCCTCCATGCGGGCAAAGCAGGCGTCGAAGAAGGCGGGATCCGGCTTATCGTGCCCGATCACCTCCGACAAAAACACGTCGGTAAAATAGCCGGAAAGCCCCGCGTTGGCAATGCGCTTTTGTTGCGCACGGACGTTGCCGTTGGAGGCGATATACAGCGTATACTGCTCGGCCAGCTCGTCAAGAAGCTCCTTGGCACCGGGGATAAAGAAGCACCCCATCGACAAAAATTCGTCGTAGTACGACTGCGTCAGCACGGGATCAAGCGAAAGAGAAAATTCCTCCGACAGGCGGCGGAAGCGCTCCAGCAGCAGCTCGCTGCGTAAGATCCGTCCCTCCTCCAACGCATGCCAAAGCGATGCGTTGATCTCGTGATAGCGAGCAAGCAGCTGCTCGCTCGGCTCGATCTTGCATTTAAGAAGCGTTTTGGTCAGTGCGATGCTCTCTGCTTTGCCAAAATCCAGCAGGGTATCATCCAGGTCAATCAAAAGGTTCTTAATCATGGTTTCTCCAAAATAATGTATGTAATGTAAATCTTTGTTTTCAAATTACTGTGCAAGTGCGGCGCCGCGACACAGCTCAGCGTACACGCCGCCTTGGGAAACGAGTGCCTCGTGCGTGCCCTCCTCCACAATGCGGCCGCCGTCGATGACGACGATCTTATCCGCGTGACGAACGGTGGACAGGCGGTGCGCAACGACCAGGGTTGTGCGACCGTGCGACAGCTGCTCCAGCGACTGCTGGATCTGCATCTCGGTGACGTTATCAAGCGCACTCGTCGCCTCGTCAAGGATGAGAAGCTTGGGATCCTTCAAAAACATACGGGCAATGGCCACGCGCTGACGCTGACCGCCCGACAGACGAATACCGCGCTCGCCTACGGGTGTATCATACCCTTTTTCGAGCGTCATGATGTATTCGTGTATATTGGCACGCCGTGCCGCCTCGGCCACGGCCTCGTCGTCGACGTCGGCCATACCGTAGGCAATATTGTCGCGAATGGTGCCATCAAAGAGAAAGACGTTCTGCGACACGATACCGATGCTGCGGCGAAGAGAGGCGAGCGTGATATCACGCGCGTCGACACCGTCAAGGAGGATGCGTCCCTCCTGAACGGAGTACAGACGCGGAATGAGATGGCATACGGTGCTCTTACCGCCGCCCGATGGGCCGACCAGCGCTACCGTTTCGCCCGCGCGAACGTGCAGATGCACGTGGTGCAGCACCTCGCGTGCACCGTCCGAGGCGTCCTTCGTATCGTAATGGAAGCTGACGTCGTCAAAGAGAATGTCGCCGCGCACCTCGGTCAGCTCACGTGTGCCCTCATCGACCTCATCGGGCTGACGCATGACCTCGCAAAAGCGCGTAAAGCCCGACATGCCCTCCTGCAGCTGCTCAAAGAGCGTCGCAAAGCGCTTGATGGGATCGAGGAACATGGCGATATACAGAATAAATGCGGTGAAATCACCGAGGCTGAGCGTGCCGTTATACAGGAACAGGCCGCCGACGAAGATCACGACCAGGTACAGCAGGTCGGAAAAGAACTGCATGACCGCCTCAAAGGTACCAAGGGACTTCATGGCCTCCGTGCGATACCCCGCAAAGCGGCGGTTGCCCGCCTCAAACTTACCGATCTCGTACGGCTCCGCTACGTAGGACTTGGTCTCCCGTATACCGGCCACGGAATTCTCAAGATCCGCGTTGATCTCGGCGATCTGGCGGCGGGACTTGCGCATCGCGTTGCGCATGGCACGTCTGGAGAGAAAGGTAAAGAGAATGATCAGAGGAACGATGGCCAGCATGATGAGCGTCATCGTCAGATTGATCCCCGACAGGATGATGAGCGAGCCCGACAGCATCAGGATCGACAAAAAGAGGTTCTCGGGTCCGTGATGCGCCAGCTCCGATACGTCGAACAGATCGTTGACCAAACGCGAGAGCAGATCCCCCGTTTTATTGTCATCAAAGAAGGAGATCGGCAGGGATTCGTACTTGCGGAACAGATCCCGTCGCATATCGGCCTGCATACGCACGCCCACGACGTGACCGTAGTAGCCGACGAACCACGTGCAAAGCGCCTTGACCACGTACAGGCCGAGAAGCAGGCAGGCGGCGATCACCAGCGCGCGCAGCTTGCCGTTCGGTGCGTAATCGTTGATGATAACGCGGGCAACGGTCGGGTAAAACAAACCGCAGGCCGCTACCAGCACGGCGCACAGCATATCCAGGCTGAACAGGCGCAGGTGTGGCTTATAATAGGAAATAAATCGTCGGATCATATTGACTCCCGTCCGTACCCATAGGTATACTGTAATTTTCGGCGCCCCTCGGGCGTACCGTCGCCTCGCTTTTGCTCCAAGGCTTCAAAATTCTTCGTAAAATCGATCTCGCCCTCTCGGCACAGACGCTCCATCGCATCGCGGATGTCGGCCGAGCGATAGCCCTTCGCGCTCAAGGCGGCCAGGATGCGGCGCGGCCCGTACAGCCGCCCGTTGGCAAGCGAGCGCACCAAGGTCCTCAGCTGTTCGCGCTCGCGCACGTAGCCGAGGCGCACCATCTCACGCGTGGCGTGCGTCACGGCCGAGGAGGAATACCCCTTGGTGCGCAGCTTGCGCGCAAGCTGTGCCTCGCTGTTGTCGGAAAAGGACAGCAGATACAACGCGTGTCGTACCGCGCGATCCTGCTCATCCTCCCTCTCAATTTCCCGCAGAGCGTCCTCCCCGATCGTCTCCCCGCGTGCAGGACAGCCGATGGCCTCGTAGGTCGCCCGTGATACGGACAGACGCCGCACCTCGCCGCCCGCGTCCGATAGAGCGAGGATCAGGCGCCGGCCGTCTCCCTTTTGCTTGACGTATGCAATTGTCGCCATGATCTCTCACTTATCTCGTATTTGTCGTATATTTGTAAATAATTGTTTGCTTTATCCAATGTAGAACGCGGGATCGTCCTCAAACGGGCGTTCGGTCGTGATACGGATCTGATACGATCCTTCAACCTCCTCGTCAAGGAAGACTTCCACGTCATCGGCCAACGCATATCCGCGATAGATCTCACGGAAGGAGAAGCCGTCAAAGACGGACAGCGTGATAACGCCCATATTCTCCACCTTGAAGCGCACCTTACGGAAGGGGTAGATGCCGCCGAAGGCCAGCACGGCCGCACGGCGATCCTCGTCCATCTCTACGCGCGCCTCAGGACGCGCCATGATGTTCTCACCGCGCACGCGTCGCGGATCCACGGTGCTTCCCTCAAACAGATGCAGGCCGATCGAGCGAAGCGTTGGCTCCGCTGCCCCGCGAAGGGTAAGGCGCAGATGCGACACCGTCGTGCGTTCAAAAAGATAAGCACGCTTGTAGCCGACGCTCGTGCCTTCGACCAGCACCGTCGCCGTGCCGTCCTGTGCGACGCTCTCAAGCGTCAGCGAGGTGATGCGCTCACCAAGGGTGACCTCCTCCGACAGCAAGAGAACGTTGAGCTCGGTCGGGTGAGGCAACGTGACGTCGATCACCGCCTCGTGCCCGGCGGCGGCAAAAAAGCCGTCCGAGGTCGCACGCGCGTGCTCGATCGTATACGCCTCGTCAAAGGCGCCGTCCGCCGTCAGCGTCGCACCGTCCATATAGTCGGTCGCGAGCATCGCCTCGATCTGCCGATGCGAGGCAATGGCGTTCTGACGGTCGGTATCTTGGATGCGCCCACGCGTATCCACGGGGAAATTGAGCAGCATCAGCGCGTTGCGGCCAACAGAGGAAAACCAAAGATCGTTGAGTGTTTCGGGGCTTTTGACCTGCGTGTCCTGCGACGCGTGATAGAACCAGCCGGGACGAATGGAGGTGTCCACCTCTGCCGGCACGTAATGGGCGGCGCCGAGGGTACCGCGATTGAGCACGCGGTTATCCTCAACGCGGATCGCCTCGCGATCGATCGAGGCGTAATGCGTCGGTGCAACCTTGCCCGCCTCGTTTCCGACCCAGCGAAAGTCGACGACATCCGCGGCGCCGAGCGCACCGAAGATACCGATGTCGGGCTGCAGACGGCGGGCGGTCTCGGCAAAGCGGGCGTAATCCAGATGGCCGCCCGTGCTTCCCGCGCCGTCCCACCAGATCTCGTGGACGGGACCGTAGCCTGTCAGAAGCTCGGTGATCTGCGCGACGTAATACTCGTTGTAGGCGGGCGTACCGTACGCGGGCATATGGCGATCCCACAGAGACACATACAGACCGACGTACACGCCGTATCGGTGACAGGCATCGACGAACTCGCGCACGATGTCGCCCTCACCGTTCTTGTACGGGCTGTAACGGATCGAATGCTCGGTGGTCGCCGTCGGCCACAGACAAAAGCCGTCGTGATGCTTACAGACAAGGATCGCAAGTCCAAAGCCCGCCTCCTTGGCCGTCCGTACCCAGGAATCGACGTCGGCATCGGTGGGAGCAAAGATGGCGGGGTCCTCGTCGCCATGCCCCCATTCGTTGCCCGTAAAGGTGTTCATGCCTACGTGGAAAAATGCCTTTTTTCCAATCGCATAGTGAAAGAGCTGCCGCTCGTTCGGCACAGCGCCAAATGGTGTCAGTATCTTGCTCATACGGTATACCTCACGTTTGATTTTCTATGCGAGGGATCAAAGATCCTCTTCGCCTGCTGCGTCAAAATCCTTGATCTCAAACTCGTCGTCATCCTCAAGGAAATCATCCTCGTCCACCGTCTGGTGGCTGGCCTTTTCGCGAACGAGCTGCTCGATCTTATCAAAGAGCTCACGGTCACCCTCGATCAGCTTACGTACGTTTTCCTTACCCTGTCCGAGACGCTGACCGTCAAAATAGAACCAAGCGCCGCTCTTCTCGACGACGCCGAGGGTGATGGCCATATCGATGACCTCGGTGGACTTGGAAATACCCGTACCGTACAGAATGTCGAACTCGGCCGTACGGAAGGGGGGTGCCACCTTGTTCTTGACGACCTTGCAGCGCGTACGCGAGCCGTATACCTCGTCGCCGTTCTTCAGCGTTTCGGTACGGCGCACGTCAATGCGCACGGACGCGTAGAATTTCAGCGCACGGCCGCCCGTCGTCACCTCGGGATTTCCGTACATGACGCCGACCTTCTCACGCAGCTGGTTGGTAAAGATAACGATACAGTTGGACTTGGCGATCGCGCCGGAAAGCTTACGCATCGCCTGCGACATCAGACGCGCCTGCACGCCGACGTGCGAGGCCCCCATGTCGCCCTCGATCTCCTGACGGGGAACGAGCGCGGCAACGGAGTCGATAACGATGATGTCGATCGCGCCGGAATTGACGAGCGTTTCGGCGATCTCCAGCGCCTGCTCACCGCAGTCGGGCTGGGATACGAGCAGGTTGTTGATATCCACACCCAGCTTCTTAGCGTATACGGGATCAAGCGCGTGCTCGGCGTCAATAAAGGCCGCCTCGCCTCCCAGCTTCTGCGTTTCCGCAATGACGTGCAGGGCGATGGTCGTTTTACCCGAGGACTCGGGACCGTAGATCTCGGTGATACGGCCTCTCGGAATACCGCCGACACCCAGAGCAAAATCCAGCGTCAGCGAGCCGGTCGATACCGCTGATACGTTCATATTGATATTTTCGCCAAGGCGCATGATCGAGCCCTTGCCGCATTCGCGCTCAATGCGCGCCATAACGGTCTCCACCGCCGCCTTTTTATCTCCCATAGAAGTCTTAGTCTCGGCGGCCGCGGCCGCCTTCTTCGTGGTTTTTGCTGCCATTTGTAAATTCCTTTCAAGCGTAATTTTTGTTCGGCAATGTCAGTATACTATACCTTCTGTCCGATAAAACGGACAAAAGGAGAAATTTCTTAAAAAAGGCGCGTCGCTCCGACGGGACGGATGCGCAAGGGCATGACAGCACCCTCGCCGAAGATGTCGTTCATCGCACGGACGTAGGCCGCCGCATGTACGTTCGGGACGAAGGCCTGTATCGTTCCCGCAAAGCCGCCGCCGTGCACGCGGAAGGCACCGCCCACCTCGGCAAGGAGCCCCTCTGTCGCGCAAAGCGCCAGCGACAGTCCCTGCTCCGACGGATTCTTGGTGGTATACACGTTTTGCAGATATTCGAACGACGAGCGTCCCGACATACGGATACCGTCCAGGAAGCACGCGACATCCCCTCGCTTTAACGCGTCACGGATACAGCCGACGCGTGCGTTCTCGCGTACGAAATGCAGCGCACGCAAAATGGCACGATCTCCCGTCACACCGCGCAGGGTAGGCACGGCGGCGAGAATATCCGCCTCGGTAAGACCGCGAAGGACGGGACGCCCAAGTGCCTCGGCCACTGCCTTCATCTCTTTGGGAACGGAGGCGTAATCGTCGTTGAGATTGGCGTGGTTGCCACCCGTGTTCACGATGCACAGCGTGTAGCCCGCCTCCTCAAGCGAAAAGGCAACGGGCTCGATCAGAGGCTCCCCTTCCTTTTCAAAGTCCATATATACGAAGCCACCGACCGCGCAAGCCATCTGATCCATCAGGCCGCAGGGCTTGCCGAAATATACGTTTTCGGCGAACTGCGCGATCTTGGCGATCTCGACGTTCGATACCGTCGCGTCGTTGTAGAAATGGTTGAGTATATTGCCTACCATGACCTCAAAGGCCGCCGAGGAGGACAGACCGCTCCCCTTGAGGACCTCGGTGGTCGAATAGGCATCGTAGCCGCCGATCGCGTGATCGGCCATCGCAAAGCCGCGCGCCACGCCCGCGATCAGGGCACGGGAGGTAAAGGGGCGCACGCTCGACGGATCGTCGATGAGCGACAGATCCACCACGTCCTCGTTATACCCCTTGGAGTGGAAGCGGATGACGCCGTCCTCGTTACAGGCGGCGACGGCAATCATGTCGCGATCGATCGCACCGGCCAGCACACAGCCGCGGTTGTGGTCGGTGTGGTTGCCGCTGATCTCGCTGCGGCCGGGAACGGAAAAGAGCGCGATATCCCGCTCATCGCCGTACAGACGGACGAACTCGTCGATCGCCTCGATCATACGCGCCGCCGCAGACGAGGGGTCGGCGTACAGATGCCCGTAGGCGGACAGAGCGCCGCCCGCTAACTGTTGTTTCAGTTCATGTGCTTTCATAGGATGGTCCTCGTGCTATGTTCAGTATAGATTTTGAGTCGGTGTAAAGCCGTGGTCGTTCAGCAGGCGCGCGATCTCGGCGATCACGTGCTCGCGGGATGCGGGGGTGCCGTCCTCGCGGTCGACGAAGACGGGATGTGCCTCAGGACAATGAGAGAACCACGTCAGCTGACGCTTGACGTAATGCCGCGTCGACAGCTTGAGCCGTGCGATACAGGCATCCAGGGACTCATAGCCCAAAACATACGCGAGCATCTCCTTATAGCCGATGGCCTGTGCGGCGGTCGTACCCTCGAGCAGGCGCCCGCTCGCATACAGCGCACGCACCTCCTCGACAAGACCCGCCTCCACCATGGCATCGACACGGGCATCCGTACGCTCGTACAGACGCTCGCGGTCGTGAACGGTGAGCGTGATATGGCACAGCTCGATCCGCGGCTCGCATAGGCGGCTTTGCGCATCGAACTGACTTTTCGGTATCCCCGTTTTATCGTAGATCTCCAGCGCACGTATCACGCGGCGCACGTTATTGGCGTGCATAGCGGAGGCGCTCACGGGATCCTTACGGCACAGCTCCTCGTACAGAGCCTGTGCCCCCTGCTCCTTTGCCTGACGCAGACGCATCTCGTGGTACGCAGGGTCGGACGCCGGCGTCGCGGCCTCACCGCGCAGCAGCGTCGACAGGTACAGTCCCGTCCCACCGACAAATAAGGGGACGCGGTCGCGCGCGGTCACGTCCTGCATAACGGCAAGGGCCGCCTCGGCGTAATCGGCGGCGCTGAAGGACTGCGTCGGCTCGCATATATCCATCAGATGATGGACGATCGTGCCGCGTTCCTCGGCCGTGACCTTCGCCGTGCCGATATCCATGCCGCGATAGATCTGCATAGAGTCAAGCGACAGGATCTCGCAGGAATACAGGGTGGCAAGCGTGAGAGACAGCGCCGTCTTACCGACGGCTGTCGGGCCGGTCAGAGCGATCGCACGCATCATGGAGCGACCGTCCCAAGCCAGGCGAGGACGTCCGCTATCACCTCGTCGCGACAGGTCTCATTAAACAGCTCGTGGCGTGCCCCCTCGTACAGGTGCAGCTCCAAGGGTCCGACCCCCGCCATCAGCAAGCGGCGGTACACGTAGGACGGCCCTTTGCCGTAAGCACCGACGGGATCCTCGGTACCGCTCATCAGCAGCGTGGGCAGCTCCTTTGGATACGAGCGGAACCAGCGGCGCCGATTGCAGGCACCGAGCATACGGAACAGATCCTGATAGGCAGACACGGTAAATATAAAATCGGTATACGGGTCCTTGCCGTCGCGCTCCAGATACGCCTTGTCGCGTGACAGCCAGGCGTTTTGTCCCTCCGACGGGTCGAAATGCGAATTATAGCCGGCAAAGGCCAACGAGGCGATGAGGCGGCTGCGATGTCTCGGACCGGCAAAGCAGCGCACGATCGCGGCCAAGGCACGGCCGAAGGGCAACAGCGGATTGGGGCCGCCGGTACCGAAGATCAGGTGTGCGTCGATATCGTGCGGATATCGCACAGCAAACAGGCGGGACAAAAAGGAGCCCATGCTGTGCCCGACAAGCACGATGGGACAGCCGACAAATTCCGCACGCAGCTGCTCGGTCAGCGTATGCATATCCCGAAGGACGAGATCCACGCCGCCGTGCTCGGCAAAAAAGCCGAAGTCCTCCGCGCACCTTGCCGTGCGACCGTGTCCGAGATGGTCGCACAGACCGACGGCGTATCCCGCCGCGGCCAGACGGAAGGCAAAATCGCGGTAACGGCCGCTGTGATCGACCATACCGTGAGCGATCTGCACGACGCCGCGCACCTGCATATCCAGCGGCGGACGGTACACCGTCGCATGGATCTGATGCACGCCGTCGGAGGAGAGATAGGTTCTGTCAATCATCGATAAGCTCATAAAAACCACCCTTTCTCTAATCGAAACAGGAAAAGAGGTGCCCCTCTTATTTGGCGAGATACGCCGACAGCTCTTGTGCGGTGGGGAACGAGGTCCATCCGCCGCCCTTGGTCACGGCCAAAGCCGAGGCCGCCGAGGCAAACGCGATCGAGCGCTGGATCGACGAGGGATCCGTCATGTGCGACAGCACGAGGGCCGCCGTAAAGCATTCATCGATCCCCGTCATGTCAGGCGTGCGCTTGGCCGTTCCGTACGGAGGGATCTGGTCGTAGCGCGTGCCATGGTACAGGAAGGTACCGCGCGAGCCGAGACGAATGATGAGATACCGGGAGGCGATCTTTTTTCCAAGGCGTGCGGCGGCCTGCAGAGAGGTCGAAATACCGCCCGCGTGCAGACCCGTCAGCGCAAAGACGTCGGCATCGTCTAAATACAGCACGTCCGCCGTCGGCAACAGATCGGTGTCGGTCGAGTCGGCCAGGCCGTCCGCCGACATAAAGATCGGGATCCCGCGCTCCGAGGCCAGCTTCATCGCGGACAGGCGCGTAGCAAAGGGGACGGAATGACCGATGACGAGCGCGGCGGGCTGACTGTCAAAGGCCTCGGCTACGTTCTCGGCCGTCAGATGCTCATTAGCACCCGGATAATACAGCGTACGGGCCGGCTCGTTGCCCTCCTTGAGGCAGACGGAAAGCCCCGTCGAATAATCGCGGTCGACCTTCATATACGAGGTATCGATCCCGCAGGACTTATAAAATTCAAACAGGCGCTGACCGTGAAAATCCGCTCCCAGACGGGAACAGAAGGTGCACGACGCACCCAGGCGCGACAGAGCCGCAGCCGTGTAGATATCCGCACCGCCGGGCAGGTAGGCAACGCCGCCGTCATCTGTCAGGCGTTCCCCTGCCTCGGGCAGGCGGTACATGTTCAGCGACAGCTCCATCACCGAGCTGCCGATCAAGAGAATACGTTTTTTATCGGGCATGGGACTGTTCCTTCCTGCGGCGCTCAGTCATCGGCGCCGACGGACAATTTGAATATACCTGCCTGTGCGTCAAGCTCGCGAGCCAGCGTTGCCTCGCGGCCGCGGCAGGTGAAGATAAAGCTCTGATAGCCGTCCCGCGACAGGGCGCCGATCGCCTTCATCATTGTGCGGGAGCGGTCGTTATCCTGATGAGCAAAGGTTTCGTCAAAGATAAGCGGCGGCTTTTCGGAATACAGCATATCGATCAATGCCATGCGCGTCGCCATGTAGACCATATCCTGCGTACCGTCCGACAGAAAATCGGCACTGCGTGCCTCGCCCGACGGATCGGTAAAGGTCACGCGCAGACCATCGGATATATCCAGCGCGGTGTATTTGCGGTCCGTCATCTCGCCCATCATCTCGGTCACGAAGGCGCCGAGGCGGGGAGAAATGCTCTCACGAAGGGCGGCAGAGGCTCCCTCAATGGTCGTGCGCGCCAGCTCGTATGCGCGATAACGAAGCGTCAGCTCCTCAATGCGCGCGGTCAGCTGCTGCATCTTGCTGTGGACCTGCGTCGGGTCGACGGCACGGTTCTTAAGCAGATCCAGCTCGCTCTCCACGCGGAAGGCCAGCTGCTCCTGCTCGGCGATAATCGTGCGACATTCGGCCAGGCCGTTGATGATCTCATCGTGATTGATCTCCGCCAGCGCCTTGCGCTTAAGAGGCGATACGCCCGCACGGATATCGATCTCGCTTTTATCGGAGAGTGTGCGGCGGATCTCCTTGACCGTCAACTCGGTCAGGTTCTTCTCCTCCCACTTGCTTTCCTTTTCCTGCAGGAAGTCGCTGACGCGGCTCTCCAGCGCATCAAGGAATTCGTCGAGGTTATCCTCGGGAAGCTCACTTCCCCAGCGCAGAATCAGCTCGGTCAGGCGCGCCTTGGCCTCCTCGTACCGACGGTCGGCCTCCGTTTCGTCCATGTGGGCATCCTCAATGGCGCGGATCATGGAGTCGCGCTTGTCGCGCACCTCGGTAATAACGGTCAGTTTGCCAAGCAGATCGTGATACGACGCCACGCCAAACTCGGCGTTGAGCGCCTTCTGCGCCGCCACCTCACGCAAAGCAAGGATGAGCGATACCGCACCGGCGACCAGCACGGCGCCGCCAAGGCAAAGAAGAACGATACCAACCGGCCCTGCCATAAACGTCAGCGCGGGCATCAGCTTCATCACACCGATCGCCAGCGCGACCAGCACGGCAAGGACGGCTCCCGACAGGCACATGGCCACACGGCTTCGATGCGTCTTGGCACGGTCACCGACCGCGCGCTCGCCGCCCAGCGCATCCGCATGAGCGATCGCGCTCTCGATCTCGCGCGTCACACCGGGTGCCTGACGGCGCTCGGCATGCACGGCACGCGCCTCCCGACGGGCATCGAAGGTCTCGTGCACGTCCTGACGGGCGCGTCGAAGATCGTCAAGATACCCCTCGGAGGGTAAAAATCCGTTGTAGGTATGCTCCTCGGTAAAGGCACGGTAGGTCTCCGCCTTGTCCTCGGCCTCCTGCTCCAGCTCGTGCAGCTTGTCGAAGGTCTGAATGAGCATAACGTTTTTGTAATAGGAATCAAGCTCCAGAAGCTTGGTACGCTTGTCCTCCGCCTCGTCGCGTGTCTTGCGGATATCGAACAGCTCCGCCTCCTTTTCAAGGATGCGGCGGTTGTCCTCTCCCGCGGAGCGCAGCACGTCCTCCAGCGATTCCTTTTGACGCAGAAGATCGGAAATGGTTCCGCCTGCGCCGTTCTTATGTAACAACGACTCCATCTTGTCGTCCAACTTTTCAAGGGCGCGGCGACTGCTGATCCTCTCGCTGCCGGAGAACAGGATATTCTCGATCGCGTCCTTGACGGTATCGGCCTTTATGTGGCTGCTGTCGGCCGAGCCGAGGAAGGCGGTGTTCTCAAACAGGGCGCGATCAGCACCAAAGAAGACCTCGCCGGCCGGGCTCTTTCCGAAGGCGGGCGTGCCCGTTTCCATGTCCAAAATGGAGGAATCCTCCTTGTATACCGTGCGGCCGCCGCTCTCGCTCATCAGCGTCGAACGGTAGAGCAGGTACCGCTTCCCGCGCACGCGAACGGTCATGCGACCCTCGGCTACGCCCGTTTGCCACTGCACGCGCTTTTGCCGCTCGCTGAGGCCCTCGGTCGTTTCGGTATCAAAGCCGTATAGCATGTATTTGATGAAGGCGGCAATGGTGCTCTTGCCGACCTCGTTCTGTCCCTGCAGAATGTTGAGAGAATCGGAAAACTCGAGGGTCGTGTCAGTCAGCATGCCGAAGTGTTTGATCTCAAGCTTTTCAAGAATCATATGTCTGTCCTTTCTGTTGCATCTCTTTCGGTTATTTTATGTCCTGCGCCGTGCCGCCGCACAAGAAGAGGATGGCGCGCTCAACGGAATCCTTGGAATTGTACCACGGCTCGTCCTGATGGCTGTAATCAAATTTCTTACAAAACCAGCTGACGTCGCCGCCCAGCGTCTGCACGTACGCATCCTCCATGGCCGAGGCCTCCTTGTAAAAGGCGGCGTAGTCACGTCGGGAAAGCTTCTTGGAGGCATAGTCGGTCATGCGCCGATAATGCGGCAAGCAAAAGTACGGTTGACCGAGGAAGGTCTTGCGAAAGGCGGGATCGCTCTGCCACAGATAGACGGCCGTTACTATCATCGCCGACAGATTGCGTCCGATACGGCCGCAAACGTAGCAGCTGTCCTCCAGCGTCGCGAGATACGAAAGCTGGGATGCCCCCGGCTTCATCAGCAGATCCGTCGCATGCTTGCCGATCTTTTCCTTGACCTCGTTCAGATGGCTCTCCAGCATAAGACCCATACCGAGCTTGCGCTTCCGTCCAAGCATCTTGCGATAGTGATCGGAGCAAAAGCCCTCTTCATTCGTGCGGATGCGTATATCCGGCTCCATCATAGAGGCGCCGAGGATGATATCCAGCTCGTCCTCCTCCAGCTTCGAAAACAGGCGGCAGAAGGGGCAGCCGAGCGCGGGGTCCTCAAGGCTGGCGCTGAAGGCTTCGTTGACGGGTATGGTATAGATCTGTTCCACAGGCAAACGACCTTTCTTTTAAATACTCTCGTGTATACGCGTACGTATATAAAAACATTATACACTATTTATTTAAATATTTCAAGGGATGCACCGATTTTTTTGAAAATTCCTCCAAAGGAGGAACAGTACGCGCACGCACCGCTCTCAAGGGGCGGATCTCCCCACCGCCTCTTTTTCGAACGTCAAGAAAAAATTAAAAAACCTTCCGCCACGAAAAATCCGTAAAGCGGAAGGTTTTGTTTGCATTTTGTAGCAATAACAGCCGTTATTGCAAAGAGAAACTTACCGTTCGACCTCTTCCATGATGAAGGCCTCCAGGATATCGTTCTCCTTGATGTCGTTGAACTTTTCAAGTCCGATACCGCATTCGTATCCGTCGGCGACCTCCTTGACGTCGTCCTTGAAGCGGCGGAGCGAGGAGATCTTGTCTTCGAAAATGACGACGCCGTCACGAACGATACGGATCTGCGACTGACGGGTGACCTTACCGTCCTGGATATAGGAGCCGGCGATGGTGCCGACGTTCGGGACGTGAATGGTCTGACGGACCTGTGCGTGACCGAGGATGACCTCCTTGAAGGTAGGCGCCAGCATACCCTTCATAGCGGCCTCGACCTCGTCGATGATCTCATAGATGATGCGGTGCGTACGGATATCGACGTTGTTGCGCTCGGCGCTATCCAGCGCGTTCTTATCGGGACGGACGTTGAAGCCGACGATGATGGCGTTGGAGGCAGCGGCGAGCATAACGTCGCTCTCGGTGATGCCACCGACGGCCGTATGAATAACGGCGACCTTGACCTCATCGCCCGACAGCTTGAGAAGCGATGCCTTGACAGCCTCGGCCGAGCCGGCGACGTCGGCCTTGACGATGATATTGAGTGTTTGTACACCGCCGGCGATCTGGCTGAACAGATCGTCGAGGTTGACGCGTGCGTTGGCTGCCAGGATCTCCTGACGCATCTCAGCGCGGCGCTTCTCCGCCAGGCTCTTGGCCATGCGCTCATCCTCAACGGCGTTAAGCTCATCGCCTGCCTGCGGCACGTCGTCAAGACCCGTGATCTCAACAGGAACGGAGGGACCGGCCGTCTTAATGGCACGACCCTTATCATCCTTCATGGAACGAACGCGTCCGACGGCATTACCGACGATGACGTAGTCGCCCTGATGAAGCGTACCGTTCTGCACGAGGATGGTCGCCACGGCGCCCTGACCGCGGTCAAGACGCGACTCGATAACGAGACCCTTGGCGCGGCGGTTGGGGTTGGCCTTGAGCTCCTTGACCTCGGCTACGAGCAGCACGCTTTCCAGAAGGTCGTTCATACCCATGCCGGTCAGCGCCGATACAGGAACGCAGATGACGTCGCCGCCCCATGCCTCGGGAACGAGCTCGTACTGCGTCAGCTGGTTGAGAACATTGTCGGGATTGGCCTGCGGCTTATCCATCTTGTTGATAGCAACGATGATATCGATGCCGGCCGCCTTGGCATGATTGATCGCCTCGATGGTCTGCGGCATGACGCCGTCATCGGCGGCAACGACGAGGATCGCGATATCCGTCGACTTGGCACCGCGCATACGCATGGCGGTAAAGGCCTCGTGACCGGGGGTATCCAGGAAGGTCACGTCCTTATCGTTGACCTTGACGCGGTAAGCACCGATGGCCTGCGTGATACCGCCGGCCTCGCCCTTGGTCACGTTGGTGTGACGGATCGCGTCAAGGATCGAGGTCTTACCGTGGTCAACGTGACCCATAACGCACACGACGGGAGCACGCTCGACCAGATCCTCGGCCGTATCCTCGGCCTCGGTAAAGAGCTTCTCTTCGATGGTAACGACGATCTCGCGCGTTACCTTTGCGCCGAATTCATCGGCGATCAGCTCGGCGGTCGCATAATCGACCACATCATTAACGGTCTTCATCTCGCCCATGAACATAAGCTTTTTGATAACATCGGCCGACGTCTTCTTCAGACGCATAGCCAATTCACCGACGGTGATCTCATCGGGCACGGTGATCTCCAGCTGCTTCTTACGAGCCAGCTCTGCCTCCATGCGCTTGATCTTCTCGGCGGCGGCCTTCTGCTTATCCTTGGCACTCTTGACGTTCTGCTTTTTGTTGTCCTGCTTCTTGAGCTTCTGCTTCTGCGCCTTGGAATCGGTGCCGTTAGCGATAGCGAAGAACTGATCGTTGTAGCGATCGTCGTACTTGGACAGGTTGACGTCGGAGGTACGCATATCGACCACGCGCGTCTTCTGCGTGGGTGCCGCCTCGCCCGTATGTCCGATATTGACGCCGCCCTTGACCTTTTGGGCGTCCACGGTCGGCGTAATGGTCTTGAACTGCTGCTTCTGTGCGCGGCGCTCTTCCTTTTTTGCGGCCTCGGCCTTTGCCTTCTCGGCGGCCAGTGCCTTTGCCTTTTCGCTTTCCTGCTGACGAAGCTCGGCCTGTGCCTTGGCGATACGCTGCTGCTTTTCCAGTTGCGCACGCTGTGCCGGACGGTCGTCGGTCGGACGAGCAGGCGTCTGCGTCGGCTGAGGACGGCCGCCGCGGTTCATCTGATCGTACTTCTTGGCGAAGGGATTTTCCTGCGGCTGTACCGTGTAGCGTCCATAGCCGTTGTTCTGCGGTGCGTTGCCTCCGCGTGCCGGACGGGTATCCGACGACGGACGGGGGGCACGTCGCTCCTCGCCTCGACGAGGATCGGCAGGACGCGGCTGCGTGGGTGCCGGTGTCGGACGTGCGGAAGCCCTCGCCTGTGCGGCGGCCTTGGCTTCAGCGGCGGCCTTGGCCTGTGCAGCAGCCTTGGCTTCAGCGGCGGCCTTGGCCTGTGCAGCAGCCTTGGCTTCGGCAGCAGCCTTAGCTTCAGCAACAGCCTTGGCTTCGGCAGCAGCCTTGGCTTCGGCAGCAGCTTTGGCTTCGGCGGCGGCCTTCGCATCCGCGGCACGCTCCTCCTCCGTCTTTTCAACGGTCAGCGTGGCCTTGCCGTCCAGATAATCGTTCAAATTTTTGATCTGATGCGTACGGGTCATCTTGTCGAGGAACAGCTCCCATTCCGCGACATCGACCGATCCGCCGCTCTTCTTTTCCATGCCAAAGTCCTTGAGCGTATCAAGAAGGTCCTTGGACTTCATGGAAAGATCTTTGGATAATTGTGTGATCTTGACTGTTTTCTGCATCTGTGTCATCCTTTCGTTGCGATGGTAACGGAACCCTCGGAGCGTGCGATCTCCTCGGCAAAATGCTCATCATGGACAGCCACGGCGGCAGGCGTTGTCGTCTTGCCGAGGATGCGTCCGAGCTCTTGTGTGTCGATCATGATCTGCCGTATGGGGATGCCATAAAATTCGCTCTTTACGGTCACTTTTTTCTTCGTTAGTTCCGATGCGGTGTAAGAAACGAGGATCAGATAAGGGCGCGCAGCCCCCTTCTTCGCCATGGCGGCGCAGACCTGATCGGTGCCGATGGTCAGCTTTCCTGCCCGTCGTGCCAGACCAAGCATACCGCTTATATGCCGTACGTCATACGTCACCTTCTGTCAGCTCCTTTTCCATCCGCTCGTAGATCTGCTCGGGGATCGAGCAGGACAGGGCGCTTTCGATCCGCTTGCCCTTTCTGGCCTTGCGCAGGCAGCTGACACGGCGGCAGATATACGCTCCGCGTCCGGACAGCTTGCCGGTCAGATCCAGGACGATGTCCCCCTCCTTGGTACGGAGGATGCGGATCAGCTCCGACTTCGGGAAATGCTCACCGCACCCCGTGCATCGGCGAATGGGTATCTTTCGTTTTGACGTAGCTTGCAGCATCGTTTCCTGTATCGTTCCTTTCGGTCAGGCTTTGATATCGATCTTATAACCCGTCAGCTTAGCGGCGAGCTTAGCGTTCTGTCCTTCCTTACCGATGGCAAGGGAGAGCTGATCGGGTGAAACGGTTACGCGGCAGGTGCGCTCGTCCTCCATGACGACGCCCTTGACCTTGGCGGGAGACAGCGCGCCGGCGACGTAGGTCGCGGGATCGTCGCTGTACAGAATAATATCGATCTTTTCATTTCCGATCTCGGACAGAATAGCGTCCAGACGCATACGGTTCTTACCAATGCATGCACCGATGGCGTCGACGTTTTCATCGCGCGATTCCACGGCGATCTTGGTACGGCTTCCCGCGTCACGGGACACACCGCGGATCAGAACGGTGCCGTCCTGGATCTCAGGGACCTCCAGCTCAAACAGACGCTTGACAAAGTTGGGATGCACGCGGGAGAGGGTAACGAGAGGACCGCGGGTCTCGCCCGTTTTGACCTCGGAAATAAAGACCTTGACACGGTCGCCGACCTCGTGCGTCTCGCCGGGGATCTGCTCGGAGTGAAGAAGGGTCGCGTAGCCCGTGCCGGTATCGAGAATGAGATTGCCGTTGGTCATATCCACCTTATCAACGATGGCGGTGATGACCTCCTCACGCAGGCTCTCGTATTCCTTGGTCTGGCGCTCACGCTCGGCATCGCGGATGGCCTGAATGATCATCTGCTTACCGGCCTGTGCGGACAGGCGGCAGAAGTTCTTGGTCTTGAGCTCGGTCTCCATGATACCGCCAAGCTTGTGGCGGCGGCTTATCGCCTTGGCTTCGCTGAGGGCGATCTCGGCGTCGGGATCGACGACCGCACCGTCGGCTACGACCGTTTTCTGCTGAAACACGCGCATATCCTGCTTGGAGGGATCCAGCTGTACACGGATGACCGTGCCTGCTCCGACCTCACGGCGGCAGGCGTTGGCAAGGGCCAGCTCGATCTTCTGGATCATGTACTCCTTGGAGATTCCCTTCTCTTTTTCAAGAAGGTCTAACGCGTTAAAAAATTCTGCATTCATGATGGATTCGCTATACTTCCTTTCTTATATCGTCGCGCCGACTTACGTGTCGTCGCCTTCAAAATAAACCGTTTGCATCTTGGAAATATCCGTACGGGCAAGGGACACCTCCCCGCCGTCCGCCGTGCGTACCGTGACAACACCGTCCGCAAAGGCACACAGTGTGCCGATCACCGACTTGCGGCCGTCCTGTGCGTGAAAGAGCTTCAGCTCCACGCGCTGACCGATCGACGCGAGAATATGCTCGGGGGTACGAAGCTCGCGCTCGATACCGGGTGAGGATACCTCTAAATAATAAAAGTTGTCGATGGGATCGACCTCATCCAAAATGGGATCGATGGCGCGGTGCACGCGCTCACAGTCCTCGATGCCGATACCGTTTTCACTATCGATGGTGATCTCCAGATGATAATCCGCGCCCACCTTTCCGTAGACGATATCCCAGATCGAATAGCCGAGGGCGTTGACCGTCGGCTCAATGGCGGCGCGTACGCTTTCGCGAATGCCCTGTTTCACTTGCCGTTCTCCTATTCTTTTCATTTCATTGATAAACTGATAAAAGGGCGGTTTCCAAGACAATAAATGAAGAGTGACCCGCAAGCCACTCTTCCTTATCTCTATTCATTCCTTGTATATTATAGCATACTTTCCGAAAAAAGCAATACCTTTTTAAAATTTTTTATTCTTTTTTATTCTTTTTACGCACAACGCAAAAAAGCCGCCATGCCCACACGGGGACATGGCGGCTTCGGCTTTATTCGCGGAAATTACTTTAAGGGGCGATAATCGTTCGACGCACGGCCGACCGCAGCACGGCGGCGCGCGTACGAGGGATCCCCACTGATCTTGGACGCAAGCCTCATCTTGGTTTCGATCTCGCGTACCACCGCGAGCCGTTCGGTCTCAAGCTGCTGGATGCGCGCCTCCCGCTCGGAGGGTGTCATCTGCTCAAGAGCATAGGGGGAACGGGAAAATCTCTTTTTCATACGGTAGTCCTTTCATGCGATATCCTTGTCATGCCCAAAAGGGCTTGGGACGGCGGCGGCTTTCCTTACGCGCACGTGCCGTACGACCCTTGATCTCCTTGTCTACACGGCGCAGCTCCTTGATCGCTGCCTTCTTTTCCTTCTCAACGGTTGCGGCGGCCTTGCCCTTGTAGCCGTAGATGCCAACCTTACGGTCGGCCGTATTGATCGTCGTTATCAGGTCAACGCGGCGGTTGTAGAGGCTGAACAAGGCACGTACGTCGGGGTGCTTATCCGACAAACGAAGCTTGCGGATCTTAGCCACTTCCTTCATGTTCTTGTTGTACTGACGGCGCTTTTCGTCGTTGAAAAGACGGGCATACTCCAGGTCGGGCGAATAGGTCTGCTTGCCGCGCTTGGTCAGATAGCCCTGCTGCTGAACGATATACGGATCGTCCTTGCCGCGCAGCTTTTTCCGAAGGCCAAGGGTGCCGTCCTCGTACTGCTCGGTCGCCTTCATGGGCGAGCCCGTTTCCATCAGGGAGTACAGTCCGAGAAGCTCACGGTTGAGGTCGTCGCGCTTAGCCAAGAGTTCCTTGACCTCGTCACGCAGAGACAGCATGGTGCGATTGTTGGTGCGGCGGCCGCGGCGGCCCTTTTCGATCGGCTCGTAGTTGACAAGAGCATCGTAGCGGCGGTTGTCACTCTCCTCGGCGGCCAAGGCCAGCTTGCGGTCGTCCGTGGTACGAGTGAGGAGCTTGCGCTTCTGACGCTTGGTGTAACGCCCCTGCTTCGCAAAGAGCACGTAATCATAACGGTCGTCCTTCAGGCTGTTCGTCAGAGCGGCGATACGGTAATTGAAGCGGCTTTCTACGGCGGCGCGGTCAATATCCGAATAGTTCCCGTTCAGCGCATAGCGATCCAGCGCCGTCTTGCTGCCGGGCATGATGCATACGACCGAGGGGATCTCGGGGTATTCCTTGCCGGCCAGCACACGGTCAGGAAGCGAAACGTCGACGCGTGCATGACGCGTGCCGTCAAGAGTCTCCAGCTGCTTCATCTCGGTGTTGTATACACGGATATGACGCTTGGCGTTCGGGATAAGACGCTTAGCCCCACGCGAGAAGCCCGACTCGTGCGCGACGGAGAAGATGCGGATGTAATTGTCGAGGATCTCCTTTTGCTGGCAAAGAAGCTCGGTCTGCGAGCGAAGCAACGCATGATCCTTCAGCTTTCTCTGCTGCTTACGAATGATCGAAATTTCCTTCTCAATGCCAACATTCGTTTGCAAAATGTTGTTAACATAGGCGGAAAATTCACGTTTTGTCATCGTCGGAGCGGCAGGCTTTTCTGCCTTGTCGTACCGATACGATACGTCTGCCTTCGGCTCGGGATACGTCTCAAATACGACGTTCGAGCTCGGCACATTCTCTTCGACGACCGCCTCTGCCTTGCGATCGGGCTTAGCGCCCTTTAAGGTGATCAGGCGAATGGGCGTATATCTTTGTCTGTCGAGGATCGCGTAGGGGGTGCTGAGCTTAGCATAAGCAAAGAACTTGCCCGATGCCTCGTTCAGGCGGGTGATGTACGAGTTGTAACGGCGGATCTCAGCGCTTGCTTCCTCGGCGGTACGCGTAGCCGACGCATCGGCCGCGGACGCATAGCCGCGAAGGATGAGGAAGTACTCGTCGCAGATCTCCTTCTGCAGATTGACCAGACGGACAAGGTCGTTAGCATCCGAGGTGCGTGCCGCCCGTTGCTCCAGGCGCAGGCGCTCGTCGTACAAGCGGTCCAGACGATCCATGGTCTTGCGCGTACTCTTGTTGTCCTTCTTGACCTGCTTTGCATCGATTATGTAGTCGGTCGCAAGGGGGACGGACGTGCGCGCCTCGAGCGATTGTTCCTTCTTGGCGTTTTTACGTTCTTCCTTGCTTGCACGAAGGGCTTCACGCTGCATGTCACGCAGTTTCTTCTGCTGCTTGGGATCCTGTGCCGTGTAGGCATGAGCGGCGATCGGCTCATCGTACGGCATTACCGTAGCCGAGGGCTGACGGCCAAGGGCAACGTCCAGCTTGTTGGCTATATTCTGCGATGCCTGACGCGCCTTG
>JAFTLQ010000030.1 GCA_017455905.1 Clostridia bacterium
GTGAGCGAAAACTTCACCGTAACCATCGGGCAAATAAGACAAAAGCAACGCAAAAGCACTTATGACAGACGATTCTTTATCGTTCATCATAAGTGCTTTTCTGCTATTTTGTTAAACCTGCGTTTGAGGACATCAGCTAACAATCTCTGTCCTTTTTTCTTGGCAAGCACTGCGTTTATGGTCACACATGCGAATTTGGTGAAGTTACGTTTGTCCGCTTTGCCGAAGGCAAAACTTCACTATCTGTAGGATACCTTCACTTGCGATAGAATGCCCGTAGTATCAAAGCGAGGACGCTTCGTCGTCCTTTACGTATTCGATGATGTCACAGAGGGTACAGTCCAAAGCCGCGCATATGCGGTCTAAAATGTAACTGTCGTAACGAACAACACGATTTTTATAGTAGCGGTCTATCGTTTGAAATTTGATTTCGGTTCGTTTGGCTAACTCGTACCGAGTAATACCTCGTTTGTCCAAATATCGAGCGATCGTCAATTTTACCATAAGCACCCCTCCTTTGATATATATTTTATCGGATATATACCTAATTGACAATTTCTCTATTTTGGTATATACTTATATAGGTATATATCCAAAAGGAGGATTTTATTCAATGAAATTGCTGATCGTTGGTTCGCGTAGCATCACCGAGTTTGACTTATCACCGTATATTCCGGCGGATGTTGATACCGTTATTAGCGGAGGCGCCGACGGAATCGATAGCTTAGCGGAGCAGTATGCGGATTTACACCACCTCTCCAAATATATATTACGCCCGCGCTACGATCTTTACGGTCGCGCTGCGCCACTCAAGCGCAACGAACAAATGGTTGATATGGCCGACGCCGTACTCGTCATATGGGACGGTCGCTCGAAAGGTACGCAATATACGCTGACATATTCGAAAAAAATGAACAAGCCAATAACGCTTGTTCAATCCTAACAGCGTCGCTCGCTTTTACAATCCGAATGGTATGTGATGGGGCTTTTGATATGCCAATGTCAAAAGAGCCTTTAGTACCTATATACGCGTCTTTTCCATTATTTAAGTAGTTAAATTTACTAAAAAAATTCCAAAAAAGTATTGACAAACAACGAAACGGGTGGTAAAATAGAATGACGCATGCTGGTAGGCTCTCAAAGTACGTTCGTACGCCTGCCGTAGCGATTTTACACGAAAGTGAGGTGCTTTTTCATGTTCGCTATTTTTGTAACGGGCGGAAAGCAGTACAAGGTTGCCGAGGGAGACGTTATTTTCGTCGAGAAGCTCGGTGTCGAGGAAGGCGAAACTGTCACGTTTGACACGGTTCTGGCTGTATGCGATGAAACGCTGACCGTTGGTGCTCCCTATGTGGATGGCGCAAAGGTCGTTGCTAACGTTGTGAAGAATGGCAAGTCCAAGAAGATCGACGTTATCAAGTACAAGTCCAAGAAGAACGAAAAGAAGAAGATCGGTCATCGTCAGTGGTACACGAAGATCAGTATCGAAAAGATCGAGGCTTAATTCTTTTTATGACAAGCATTACGTTTTATAAGGCCGACGGATTTTATTACGGCTGGGAAGAGCAGGGACATACAGGCTACGGTGAGTCGGGGGACGACGTCCTCTGTGCGGCACTGTCCAGCATGACCATGCTGATCATCAATGCGATCGAGGTATCGTATGCCTCGGATGTGGAATATACGGTGGACGAAAAGACCACGGATATCCGCGTCGTAGCGCGCGGTGCGCTTCCCAAGTACGAAAAAAACGAAAAGAAACAATATGCGGTTTCCGGTCTTATCCAGGCTTACTTCTTCCAGCTGATGGATCTCGTTGAGGAATATTATGAGTTCCTTGACGTCAAGGAGATCGAGCGGGCGCTGTAAAGCCGCAGTCGCATTCCAAAATATTATGGAGGTACATTGAATATGTTAAGAATCAGCTTGCAATTCTTCGCTCACAAAAAGGGCGTAGGTTCTACCAAAAACGGTCGTGATTCCGAATCCAAGCGCCTTGGCGTTAAGAAGGCAGACGGCCAGGCTGTTCTTGCCGGCAATATTCTTGTCCGTCAGCGCGGCACCAAGATCCATCCCGGTACGAACGTTGGTATCGGTTCGGACGACACCCTGTTCGCTCTTGTCAGCGGCACGGTGAAGTTTGAGCATATCACAGGCGGTAAGAAGCGCGTCAGCGTTTATCCCGCGGAATAATTTTGTCTTTTGAGAGGCGCTATGGGATATATGTATGTCCTCGGCGCCTCTTTTTGTCTATCTATTTCATTTTCATTAAAGGAGGAGAATTATGTCTATTTTAGTTACAGGCGGTACCGGTTACATCGGCTCGCATACCGTCGTTGAGCTGTTTGGCATTGGCGAGGACGTCGTTATCGTCGATAACCTGTCCAACAGTAAGCTTTGCGTGCTGGACCGCATCGAAACCATCACGGGACGCCGTCCCGAATTCATCAAGTGCGACCTTCTCGATGAGGAGGCGCTGGATCGCGTATTTGCGACCCATCCCGACATTACCGCCGTTATCCACTTCGCCGGTCTGAAGGCCGTCGGTGAGTCGTGCGAGCAGCCGCTTCGCTACTATCACAACAATCTGACCGGTACGTTTTTCCTTCTCTCTTGTATGAAAAAATACGGCGTTCATCGCTTGGTCTTCTCGTCCTCTGCGACCGTATACGGCCTGCCGAAGACGGTGCCGATCAAGGAGGATTTTCCTCTTTCGACGACCAACCCCTACGGAGAGACTAAGCTGATGATCGAGCGCATCATCGCCGATACTGCCAAGGCCGACCCCGAGCTGTCTGCCTGCATCCTGCGCTATTTCAACCCCATCGGTGCGCATGAAAGCGGCCTGATCGGTGAGGATCCTCGCGGTATTCCCAACAACCTTCTTCCGTACATCGCCAAGGTGGCGGCAGGAAAGCTGGAGTGCCTGAGCGTATTCGGAAACGATTACGATACGCCCGACGGAACCGGCGTGCGTGATTACATCCACGTCGTTGACCTGGCAAAGGCGCACTTGAAGGCGCTGGACTACACCGCACGTCGCACGGGCGTTGACTATGTCAACGTCGGTACGGGTAACGGATATTCCGTTCTGCAGATGGTAGAGGCCTTCGGTAAGGTATGGGGCTCGCCCGTTAAGTATCGCATCGCTCCTCGCCGTCCCGGTGACATCGGTGTTTGCTACGCCGATCCGACCAAGGCTGAGCAGGTTCTTGGCTGGAAGGCAGAGCGCGATCTTGAAAAGATGTGCGAGGACTCTGCCCGTTGGCAGAGAAACAATCCCGACGGCTACCCCGACGACTGATATGTCGACCCTTCGCGACAAGCGGCTGTTCCTGTTCGATATGGACGGAACGCTGTATCTGGAGGACACGCTATTTGACGGCACGCTCGAGCTTTTGCATCGCATTCGGGAAAAGGGCGGCACCTATTTGTTTTTGACAAACAATTCGTCAAAGGGCGTTGACGCCTACGTCGAAAAGCTGACGCGTCTCGGCATTCCCTGCGAGGCGGCGGACTTTCTCACCTCCACCGATGCGACGGTCGCGTACGTCAGAGAGCATGCTCCGTCGAAGCGCTTTTACTGCGTAGGCACGCGCTCCTTTGTGCAGCAGCTGCGGTCGTGCGGTCTGTCGGTGACCGACGACGTGACCGATGACGCCGTCGACGGCGTCATCCTGTCCAACGATACGGAGCTGACCTTTGCTAAGCTCTCGCACGCGTCGCGCCTTTTGACGTGCGCCGATCGGCTGTATCTTGCCACAAACCCCGATTGGGTTTGCCCGACCTCGTTCGGCTCGGTTCCCGATTGTGGCTCCTTTGCACAGATGCTGGAGCATGCGACGGGGAAAAGGCCGTACGTGATCGGCAAGCCGCGCCCCGATATGCTTCAGTTAGCCATGCGACGCTGCGGCTGCACGGCCGAGGAAACGCTGATGGTCGGTGACCGCCTGTATACCGATATTGCTGCCGGTGTGAACGCCGGTGTCGATACCGTATTTGTTCTGTCGGGGGAGGGCACACGCGCGATGCTGGCGTCGTCCGACGTAACGCCTACCTACGTGATGGAGGACGTGCGCGAGCTGTGTCGCCGTATTGGATGATGCAAATGTGAACAAACTGTAAATAATCAACGCGTTTTTTGGTTTTTTTACCCTTGCGTGTGGACTTTTTCCATGGAATATGGTATAATACCAAGAACGCAAAAATATATTTAAAATTTATTATGTGATGGAGGAATTTCACACGATGAGCAACAAGTACGTTTATCTGTTCTCTGAAGGCAACAAGGACATGCGTAACCTCCTTGGCGGTAAGGGTGCTAACCTCGCCGAGATGACGCACATTGGACTTCCCGTTCCCCAGGGCTTTACGATCACCACGGAGGCCTGCACGCAGTATTACGAGGACGGCAAGCAGATCAATCCCGCCATTCAGGCAGAGATCAACGAATATATCGGTAAGATGGAGCAGATTACCGGTAAGAAGTTCGGTGACAAGAAGAATCCTCTTCTCGTTTCCGTCCGTTCCGGTGCCCGTGCTTCCATGCCCGGCATGATGGACACCATCCTTAACCTTGGTATCAACGAGGATGTTGTTGACTACATGGCAACCAGCTCGGGTAACCCCAGATGGGCTTGGGACTGCTACAGACGCTTTATCCAGATGTACTCCGACGTCGTTATGGAGGTCGGTAAGAAGTACTTCGAAGAGCTGATCGACAAGATGAAGGAAGAGAAGGGTGTAAAGCAGGACATTGAGCTGACGGCCGATGATCTCAAGGAGCTCGCTAACCAGTTCAAGGCCGAGTACAAGGCTAAGATCGGTCAGGACTTCCCCTCCGATCCCAAAGAGCAGCTCATGGGCGCTATCAAGGCGGTCTTCCGTTCTTGGGACAACCCCCGTGCCAACGTTTACAGACGTGACAACGACATTCCCTATTCTTGGGGTACGGCTGTTAACGTTCAGATGATGGCCTTCGGTAACATGGGTGACGATTGCGGTACCGGTGTTGCCTTCACGCGTGACCCTGCTACCGGTGAGAAGAAGCTCATGGGTGAGTTCCTTACCAACGCACAGGGTGAGGACGTCGTTGCCGGCGTTCGTACGCCTATGCCCATCGCACAGATGGAAGAGAAGTTCCCCGAGGCGTTTGAGCAGTTCAAGCAGGTCTGCCAGACCCTGGAGAGCCACTACAGAGATATGCAGGACATGGAGTTCACCGTTGAGCACGGCAAGCTCTTTATGCTCCAGACCAGAAACGGTAAGAGAACCGCTCAGGCAGCTCTTAAGATCGCTTGCGACCTCGTTGACGAGGGTATGAGAACCGAGCAGGAAGCCGTTCTTATGATCGATCCCAGAAACCTTGACACGCTGCTTCATCCGCAGTTCGATGCAAAGGCACTGAAGGGGGCTACCCCCATGGGTAAGGGTCTTGGTGCTTCTCCCGGCGCCGCTTGCGGTAAGATCGTTTTCTCCGCTGACGATGCTGTGGCTTGGGCTGAAAAGGGCGAAAAGGTCGTTCTTGTCCGTCTGGAGACCTCTCCCGAGGACATCACGGGCATGAAGGCCGCTCAGGGTATCCTCACCGTTCGTGGCGGTATGACCTCTCACGCAGCTGTTGTTGCTCGTGGTATGGGTACCTGCTGCGTATCCGGTTGCGGCGACATCAAGATGGATGAAGAAAACAAGAAGTTCACGCTGGCAGGTAAGACCTTCCACGAGGGCGATTGCATCTCCATCGACGGCACCACCGGTAACATCTACGAGGGTATCATTCCTACCGTTGACGCTACCATCGCCGGCGAATTTGGCAGAATCATGGCTTGGGCTGACAAGTACAGAGTTCTTAAGGTAAGAACCAACGCGGATACGCCCGCTGATGCAAAGAAGGCTCGCGCACTTGGTGCTGAGGGTATCGGTCTTTGCCGTACCGAGCACATGTTCTTCGAGCCCGACAGAATTGCTGCCTTCCGTGAGATGATCTGCGCGGACACCGTTGAGGAAAGAGAAGCTGCTCTTGCCAAGATCGAGCCCATGCAGCAGTCCGACTTCGAGAAGCTTTACGAAGCACTTGAAGGTAACCCTGTTACCATTCGTTTCCTTGACCCGCCTCTTCATGAGTTCGTTCCCACGGAGGAAGAGGACATCGCTGCTCTCGCTAAGACGCAGGGCAAGACCGTTGAGGATATCAAGAACATCATCGCATCTCTGCATGAGTTCAACCCCATGATGGGTCACCGCGGATGCCGTCTGGCTGTCACCTATCCCGAGATCGCCAAGATGCAGACCGCAGCCGTCATCAAGGCCGCTATCAACGTTCAGAAGGCTCACGCTGACTGGAAGGTCGTTCCCGAGATCATGATCCCCCTTGTTGGCGAGATCAAGGAGCTCAAGTACGTTAAGAACGTCGTTGTTGCAACGGCTGACGAGATCATCGCTGCATCGGGCATCGAGCTCAAGTATGAGGTCGGTACCATGATCGAGATCCCCAGAGCCTGCATCACCGCGGACGATATCGCAAAGGAGGCTGAGTTCTTCTGCTTCGGTACCAACGACCTGACGCAGATGACCTACGGCTTCTCCCGTGACGACGCCGGTAAGTTCCTTAACGCTTACTACGATGCAAAGATCTTCGAAAACGATCCCTTTGCTAAGCTCGACCAGGTTGGTGTCGGTAAGCTGATGCAGACCGCCGTTAAGCTCGGTAGAGGTGTACGTCCCGATATGCACATCGGTATCTGCGGCGAGCACGGTGGCGACCCCACGTCCGTTGAGTTCTGCCACGAGATCGGTCTGTCTTACGTTTCCTGCTCTCCCTTCCGTGTGCCGATCGCACGCCTTGCCGCTGCTCAGGCCGCTCTGAAGTAAGAGTACATCAACGCAGACAAGACAGGATCTTGTCAAAACTTGCAAACAAAAGCATACAAAAAAGGCCTTGCAAAAGCAATTTTGCAAGGCCTTTTTTGTTATGTTAGGCGAAGCGGTGCTTCTCTTGTTCCTCATATTCCTCGGCAGGGAGCATATGGTCTCCTTGCTATGTATTTCTAAATGGCTGGGTAAGAATGCTTTATTGTACCATAGGCGTGGTGGCTTTTTTTAGTGGGTATCAAAAAAGATGACGAGATTCATATGCTCTGCCAAAAGAGCTCGGCTGTATACGATTTTTGCGTGCTATGAAATGCCGTGTGCGGGCAGGGCAGGGGACAACAGGCGGCTTTGCCGGTAGTCCTTTGGCGAAACACCCTCCTTTTTCTTGAAGTATTTTGAAAAATAATAGACCGACGAAAAGCCAACAGCCTCTGCGATCTCGTTGATCGGCGTGCGCGCATACAGCATAAGGCGCTTGGCTTGCTCCAATCGGTGATTCAGCAGGTCGTTTACGGGGGATAGCCCGTAGCGGCTCTTATATAGCGCACAAAAATAGCTTTGCGAATATCCGCAGCACTGTGCCATCTCCTCTAATGTCCATGCGTGCTTGTAGTTGCGCATGATCGCCCCGCGCACCCCCTCCAGCTTGTCGGTGGCGGATGCGCTTGCTTGCTTTTTATAGGCGCGATACAGGTCAATGACTGCTTGCCGCACGGTCATATTGCAAACGTCCTCCCATCCGTCAAGGGAAAGATCCTTTTCCTTGTCAATGCGTTCGATCGCAGAGGAAAGGTAGAAGGAGCCGTCGATGTGAAACGGCTCGTTGAGCGGCAGAGGGTATCGTTTCAGCAGCTCGGCAAGATCCTCGCCCGCGATATACATCCAATCGTTGCGAAAGCCCTCGTCGGCCTCGGTGGTCGGGCCGTGGTAAATGATGTGCCCGGGCTCCAGGATGAGGTAATCGCCGGCTTTGCCTCGCATGGGTGCTGAAGCGATCTCGGCTACGTAGTCGGTGCGGAAATAACTGATAAAATAATACGGCAGCGTCGTCCGTTGGCAAAACTCGCCCTTTTTATGATTGAAATCAATGCCGTACACAAGGACGTCCATACCTTCCTCCAAACAGTAAGATAATACAAATTTAGCACAATATATTCCATTGATATCCGTATTTTATCATAATATAATGTAAATGTCAAGAAAATTAATGAGGGAGGCTTTTGTATGAAAACGCTATCGCTTAACGGGCAGTGGAGAATGACCGGAAACGGATTCGATTGCGAGGGGAGCATCCCCGGCTCGCTGTATTCCTTTTTGCTGAACGCAGGCTTGATGGAGGATCCGTACTACCGAGATAACGAATTTTCCGCGCTGGAGCTTACGCATCACGATTACACGTTTGAAAAACGGTTCGACTTCCAACCGGACGGACACACGCAGTACCTGCGCTTTGAGGGGCTGGACACCTTCTGTGACGTCTACCTTAACGGGGAACACGTTGCCTATACTGATGATATGCACATCACGTATGAGTTCGACGTGACCGATCGCTTGGTAGCGGGGGAGAACGTACTTCGCGTCGTGTGCCGCAACATTCATCCGTATATAAAAGAGAAGAGTGCCGAGCTGGAGCTGTCTGACAACATACAGTCGTTGTCAGGCTTTGCCTATATCCGAAAGGCGCACTGCATGCTCGGATGGGACTGGGGCCCCTTCCTTCCCGATATGGGTATTTGGCGTCCGGTATCGCTTATCACCAAGGATTCGGCGCGGATCACCGATTGTAGGATCACGCAGCGGCACGAGAACGGCCGCGTCTATATTACCCCCACGGTTACCACGGACGAAAAGGTCGATCTTCGGATCATCGTACAAGCACCCGACGGTACCACCTATACCGTCGCGCCGAACGAGGAGTGGGAGGTGCCGTCGCCCAAGCTATGGTGGCCGAGAGGCCTTGGCGAGCAGCCGCTGTATACCGTACGCGCCGAGGTGCTCGTCGGTGCGACGGTGAAAGATAGTACCGAGCGTCGGATCGGACTTCGTACGCTAGAGCTCATTCGCGAGAAGGATCGCTATGGCGAAAGCTTTATGCATGCCTGCAACGGTGTTCGCTTCTTCGCTATGGGTGCCGACTATATTCCCGAGGACAATATTTTTTCAAGATGTACACAAGAGCGTACAAAAACGCTGCTTAAACGTTGCGCAGACTCGAATTTCAACGCGGTCCGCGTATGGGGCGGCGGATACTATCCGGATAATTATTTCTTTGATATCTGCGATGAGCTTGGCCTTGTCGTATTCTTCGATCTTGCGTTTGCCTGCACGTTGTACCTTCCCGACGAGCGCATGATGGCCAACATAAAGACTGAGGTCAGACAAAACCTGCAGCGTCTGCGCCATCACGCCAGCATCGCGCTCGTCTGCGGTAACAACGAGGTAGAGCACTGCAACGCGTATCTGCGCGGAACGCCGATGGCCGACAAGTGCTTCCCCGTCAACAGCGATCTGTTTGAGGGTGTGATCGCCGACATCGCCCGGGAGGTCTGTCCCGAGCTGCCCTATATTCACACCTCGCCTATCACCGCCGGACGCTTTGTCGATCCCAACAACGAAAATTTCGGCGACTCGCATTATTGGGCTGTCTGGCATGAGGGACTGCCCTTCACGGAGTACAGAAAGCATCATTTCCGTTATCTGTCCGAGTTTGGCTTCCAGTCCTTCCCGAACGAAAAGACCATAAACGCCATCACGCTTCCCGAGGATCGCAACATCTTCTCGCGCGTCATGGAGATGCACCAGAGAAACGCAGGTGCCAACAGCAAGATCATGCAGTATATTTCGCAAACGTACCTCTACCCGAGCAATTTCAGCATTCTCATCTATGCCTCACAGCTCCTTCAGGCGGAGGCGATGCGCTACGGCGTTGAGCATTTGCGCCGTGAACGCGGACGCTGCATGGGCACGCTCTATTGGCAGCTCAACGACATTTGGCCGGTGGCTTCCTGGGCAAGCATTGACTATTACGGCAGGCTCAAGGCGCTGCAGTATTACGCCAAGCGCTTCTATGCGCCCGTGCTGATCTCCTGCTGCGAGGTCGGGGAAACGACCACGCGTCCGTTCGTCATCATGGAGCCCGGATACTACGATTACGAGACCAAGACCCGTCTGTCCATCACAAACGATACGCTCTCGCCCGTTAAGGGGCACGTGACCGAGTGCCTGCGCGACCGTATGGGAACCGTCCTTCAGATGACCGAGCGCGACGTGGATGTGGATCCTTTGTCGGTGCTGACGCTGGAGGAGACGGATTATGAAAAAACTGACGTTTTGAACAATTACTGCTCTTATGAGCTTACGATCGACGGCGCCGTCGTATCCGAGGGCTGTGTGCTGTTTACCGCGCCCAAGCACTTCCACTTTGCCGATCCCGCTCTCACCGTGCGTGTCGAAGGGGATGAGATCGTGGTGAGCGCACAGGCATACGCGCGCAGCGTTGAGATCTATTCGGAGGATTCCGATCTCGTGCTTTCCGATAACTTCTTTGATATGAACGCAGGAGAAAAGCGCGTAAAGATCCTTGAGGGTATCCCGACGGATCTGCGAGTAAGAAGCGTGTTCGATATCAAGTGATCGGGATGCTTTGACATCCTTCAACAACGGCAGAGGCAACGGTGCCTCTGCCGTTGTCTTTTTTTGTCCTGCGTGGCGTGAAGGGAAGAGCTTCGCTATGCAAAACAGAAAAATATGAGGGAAAATGTCTAAAAAAGGCTTTACAAACGGACAAGGATATGGTATACTTTATACAACAATGGGCAAGAGAGAACCTCTTGCCCAAATAAACGGAGGAAAAGAACATGCAACTTGTCTACAATGTCAGCGACAAACCAAAGTTCACGCGCATCCTTGTTTTTGCGCTGCAACAGCTCCTCGCTATCTTAGCCGCCACCATCGCCGTTCCTGCCATCATCGGTCACGGTATGTCCCAGTCGGCCGCCCTGTTTGGCGCCGGTGTCGGCACCCTCGTGTATCAGCTCTTTACCAAGCGTAAGAGCCCCGCATTCCTTGGCTCATCCTTCGCGTTTCTCGGCTCGATGGCCGCAGCGTTCGCGGGCGGAGTTTCCGCGTCTCTCGGATATCTCGGCCTTATCATGGGTGCCGCTCTTGCCGGCCTTGTGTATGTCGTTATCGCGATCATTATAAAATTTGCCGGTGTTGAATGGATCAACAAGCTGATGCCTGCCGTCGTTATCGGCCCGACCGTTGCCATCATCGGTCTGTCCCTGTCCGGCAACGCCGTCGGTGACCTCCTTTCCGGTAACAATGCCAATACCTTCCTCTGCCTGCTGTGCGGTCTTGTGACGCTGTTTACCGTTATGATCGCCTCCGTTTTCGGTAAAAAAATGATGAAGATGATCCCCTTTATCATCGGTATTCTGGCAGGCTATGCGCTGGCGGCCGTGCTGACGGTCATAGGCCTTATCGCCGAAGTGCCTGCGATGCAGATCATTGACTTTTCCATTTTCAAAAATATGCAGTGGCTGCCCGATTTCACCTTTGTGAAGGCCTTCAGCGGTGACTACGTATACGGCGAGACCGGCAGCTTCTGGGGGTATCTCGGAACGATCGCCGTGGCGTATATTCCCGTAGCCTTCGTCGTTCTTGCCGAGCATATTGCCGACCACAAGAACCTGTCGAGCATTATTGAAAAGGATCTGCTTGAGGATCCCGGCCTGTCCAAGACGCTCCTTGGTGACGGTGTCGGATCGATGGCCGGTGCCTTTTTCGGCGGATGCCCCAACACGACCTACGGCGAGTCCGTTGGTTGCGTAGCCATTTCCGGTAACGCCTCCACCATCACGATCACCGTAACGGCTTTCATGGCCATCCTCGCCTCCTTCTTTGCTCCCTTCGTCACCTTCCTTGCCACCATCCCGAAGTGTGTCATGGGCGGTGTGTGCATCGCTCTGTACGGCTTCATCGCCGTGTCCGGTCTGAAGATGCTGCAGGGTGTTGACCTTGGTAACAACCGCAACCTCTTCGTCGTTTCGACGATCCTGATCGCCGGTGTCGGTGGCCTGGTCCTGCAGATCGGTTCCGTTCAGATCACGTCGATCGCCTGCGCCCTTATCCTTGGTATCCTTGCCAACGTTATTCTCAAACGTGCAGAAAACCGCACCGCGGAACCCGAAGCACCTGCTGAGGAGCAAGCTCCTGCTACGCAATCGAACGAAGAATAAACACGAACGCCCCGTCGCCGATCAAGCGACGGGGCATTCTTGTTGCATATAAATCATAATAAAACATTACATTATTTGCTGTATTCATCCGTTTTTGATGATCTGTGCCACCGTGTGCGGAGAATGACGGACGGTCATAACGAATAAGATAACCGGCAGAGGTCTCTGCGTTTTTGACCGGGCCATCCCTCGGCTTTTCCGCTATTCTGCCATTGTGCCGCGTGACGTACCGTTGGATGCTTGTGAATTTTTTCGCCGAAAAACGATTTTTCACCTTGCTATTTCTGTCGTTCTGTGGTACAATAAATAGAATTAAAAAAAGAGGTGTACCCTTGAGATACGATATCGAGCTTCTTGCACGGGCAACGGGGCCGCTTATCCGCTTTGCCGGTGAGCAGACCAACGATCTGCCGTGGCGGGGCGATGCCGATCCGTACCACGTATGGATCTCCGAGATCATGCTGCAGCAAACGCGTATTGCTGCCGTGATCCCGTACTACGAGCGCTTTCTCTCCGCCTTTCCTACCGTGAAGGCGTTGGCCGAGGCAGACGATGACCATCTGATGAAGATGTGGGAGGGGCTTGGGTATTACAGCCGCGCCCGCAATCTGAAAAAAGCCGCACAGATCATCGTGCAGGATCACGGCGGCGTTTTGCCGAGTGACCCGAGCGTTTTGCGACAGCTTCCGGGGATCGGTGCCTATACCGCCGGTGCGATCGCTTCCATCTCGTACGGCAGGGCAGAGCCCGCCGTGGACGGCAACGTGCTTCGCGTTGTCATGCGCTTGCTTGCCGAAGGGGATGACGTGCTGAAGGAAAGCACCAAACGGGAGGTGGCCGATGCGCTGCGTGCCGTCTATCCGACGGGGCGCGAGGCAACGCTGCTGACCGAGGGGCTGATGCTGCTGGGTGAGCGCATTTGCGTCAGTAGCGGTGCGGTGCGCTGTGACGATTGTCCGCTTCGTACGCTTTGTCGCGCGAGAGTCGGTCAGATCGTCTCGCTCTTTCCCGTTCGTTCGCAAAAAAAGCCGCGCCGTATAGAAGAGCGTACCGTTTTGCTGTTGCGCATCGGTCACACCTTTGCCGTCAGAAAGCGGCCGAAAACCGGGCTTCTCGCCGATCTGTACGAATTTCCGAGCCTTGACGGGTCGCTGTCGGCCGAGCAGGTCACGGAGCATCTGCGTTCCCTTGGTGCCGATCCGACAGATATACGGCCGTGCGGTACCGCCCGCCACGTGTTTTCTCACGTGGAGTGGCATATGACAGGCTATGAGGTGACGCTGACGGTACCGCCCTCACCGACGGATCTTATGTTTTTTACCGCCGAGTATATTCGCGATGAGCTCGCCATACCGACCGCCTTTCGCGCCTTTACCGAGCAGCTGCCTTATACCGCGCAGTTGTAATAGTCGTATATGCGTACGTCGCCGCCGCAGGGCTTTCCTTGACGAAACAGGGAAGCGAAGCAGTATTGCAATCCCTTGTGATGCGGCACCTTGTGACGCTGACCGAAGGCATCGGCCTCTTCCTTTGTATCAAATAACCCCATGATCGTTTCTTCATCGCCCTTTACGAGTGCAACGGCAAATTTCAGTTCCATAACGCTTTCCTTTCGTTTGCTTGGTTTGTACTTGCAGTATATCATCCATATTGTCCTATAAATCGGACAAATAACAAAAATATCGCCATTTGTGAGGTTTTTATGAAAAAACTTGCGATCGTAATCAACGGATGCGGCGGCGTCGGCAAGGACACGCTCTGTCAGCTGGCAGCCAAGCATTTTTCCGTGCAGAACATATCCTCTGTCACGCCGATCAAGGAGCTGGCCTCCATGTGCGGCTGGAACGGAAGCAAGGATCGGCGCAGTCGTAAGTTTTTGTCGGATCTCAAGCGCCTGTGTGCCCGTTACAACGATTATCCCAATCGCTGGGTCTGTGAGCGGTACCAAGCCTTTCTTGCCAGCGAGGACGAGATCCTGTTCGTCCATATCCGTGAGGGGCAAGAGATCGAGAAATTCGTTAAAAGCACCGACGGACGTGCGAAAACGCTCCTGATCCGCGGCGGTGAGCGCTTTGTCCGTCGGACGAAGTCGTACGGTAATGCCTCAGACGACGACGTTGAAAACTATCCGTACGATTACTTCTATACCAACGACAAGACGCTTCCCGAAGCGGAAATGGAGTTTTGCGCACTTTTGTCCGAGATGCTGGCGTCCTGCCCGCTTGCGTGAGAACGGCGGCGCCGTGTGACGACAAAAGTCAAAATAATTCGACGAATTTGTCTTCAATACTATTGACAAATTCGTCATACCTATGCTATAATAAGCACGTATTTAATTGTGTTAAAGCAGTAAACAGCCCTTTTACCTTTGGGTACCCGATTTCTCTGACCGTATGGTTTCGCCTTTGGATCGACGCTTCGGCTTGCAGACAAATCGCTCGTTTGTTTGCTGTGGTGGGAAACAGGCGAAGACCGACAGGGACAAGCTTGTTTTTTGTTTTTTGTAAAGGAGACGTTCCCATGGAGCTTATGAAGCAAAAGATCGTATCCGAGGGTCGAGTTTTGCCGGGAAATGTGCTGAAGGTCGGCAATTTTCTGAATCAGCAGCTGGATATTGCCTTCCTGACCGAGGTAGGCCAAGAGATCGCTCGCTTGTACCGTGATGCCGGCGTGACCAAGGTCATCACCATCGAGGCCTCGGGTATCGCGATCGCCGCGCTGGCTGCACAGGCGCTCGGTGTTCCCGCCGTGATCGTAAAAAAGCATTCCTCCGCTAACCAATCGAAGGAGGTTTATACCGCCGAGATCTCGTCCTTTACCCACGGCAACACCTATACGGCCGCAGTCGCAAAGGAATACATACAGCCGACCGATCGCTTTCTGATCGTCGACGACTTTCTTGCCGTGGGCAACGCCATCGTTGGCCTGCGTAAGATCCTGGCCCAGGGCGGAGCAGAGCTTGCCGGCTGTGCCATCGCCATTGAAAAGGCGTTCCAAGGCGGCGGCGACGCGCTGCGCGCCGAGGGCATTCGTGTAGAATCGCTGGCTATGATTGATTCCATGGCCGACGGCCACATCGTATTCCGCTCGTAAGGCGGCCTTGATCCTTGATTACAACGAACGTGGGTTCGTGTAATATATTAATTTTCTATAGGAGGAACATGAAAATGTTCAAGAAGATCCTTTCTCTCGCTCTTGTCGTTATGATGCTCATCGGCTGCATGTCCGTTCTTGCATCCTGTGGCGAGCCTGAACTTAAAGGCATGAGCGAATCCCCGCTGCCGATCCCCGCTGTGGATTCGGACGTTGAAGTACCCGACGATTTCAAGATCGGCTTCATCTGTCTGCATGACGAATCCTCCACGTATGACCTGAACTTCATCAATGCGGTTCTCAGATATCAGGAGGCCCTTGGTCTTGAAGATTCTCAGGTTATTATCAAGAGAAACATTCCTGAGACCGAGAAGTGCTATGAGGCTGCTGAGGAGCTTGTTACGCAGGGATGCGATATCATCTTTGCCAATTCGTTCGGTCATGAGCCCTATATCGCACAGGCTGCCGAAGCTTTCCCTGAGGTTGAGTTCTGTCATGCAACCGGTGTTACCGCTGCTTCCGCAGACCTTGACAACTTCCACAACGCGTTTGCCTCCATCTTTGAGGGCCGTTTCCTTGCCGGTATCGCCGCAGGTATGAAGCTCAACGAGATGATCGAGGCCGGCGAGATCACGGCTGCAGAGGCTAAGATCGGTTACGTCGGTGCGTACACCTATGCGGAAGTTATCTCCGGTTACACCTCCTTCTACCTTGGTGCAAAGTCCGTTTGCCCCACCGTTACGATGGACGTTCAGTTCACCGGCTCTTGGTATGACGTTACCGCCGAGAAGAATGCAGCTGAGGCTCTGCTTGCAAGAAACTGCGTTCTTATTTCTCAGCACGCTGACTCCATGGGCGCTCCCGGTGCTTGCGAGGCTGCCGGTGTTCCCAACGTTTCCTACAACGGAAGCACGTACGAGGCTTGCCCCGAAACCTTCATCGTTTCGTCTGCTATCAACTGGACTCCCTACTACGTTTACATCACCGAGTGCTTGGTCAACGGCACGCCGATCGCTACCAACTGGTGTGGTGGCATTGAGGAAGGCTCCGTTATCCTTACCGGTATCAACCTTGACGTTGCTGCTGAGGGAACCGTAGAAGCGATCAATGAAGCGATCACCAAGCTGAAGAACGGTACGCTGAAGGTATTTGACGCTGATACCTTTACCGTAGAGGGCAAGACGGTCGTTCACGATCTTATCTCCGACGGTTACTTCCACGAGTCCGAGACGATCTCCGCACCGTCCTTCGATATTCGCATCGACGGTATTACCCTTATTAACGAATTGTATTAATCAAACATTTATTTGCCGAGCAGGCGGAGCATACCCGCGCCGCCTGCTCCTTTTTATGGAGGAAGCATAGTGAACACCACCGTTGCTTTGGAATTAAAGAACATATCTAAGCGCTTCGGCACGAAATACGCAAACAAGAATGTTGATCTGACGCTTTACCGTGGCGAAATTCTTGCCATTCTCGGTGAAAACGGAAGCGGTAAGACCTCCATGGTCAATATGATCGCCGGTATTTATTATCCGGATGAGGGAGAGATCTTTGTGGACGGTGCTCCTGCCGTCATTACGTCTCCCAAGGATGCCTTTCAATACAAGATCGGAATGATACATCAGCATTTTAAGCTTGTTGATGTGTTTTCTGCCAGCGAAAATATTGTGCTTGGCGTTCGGGAAGAAGGTAAATTCAAGCTTGCCGACATTGATGAACGTGTGGCGCAGATCGCGAGTAAATACGGATTTCAACTTGATCCGAAGAAAAAGATCCATGAGATGTCCGTCTCCGAAAAGCAGACCGTCGAGATCTTAAAGGTCCTGTATCGCGGAGCCGATATCCTCATTTTGGACGAGCCGACGGCCGTCCTGACACCGCAGGAGATAGAAAAGCTGTTCCTTGTACTTCGCCGCATGAGAGATGACGGCAAGTCCATTATCATCATTACCCATAAGATGAATGAGGTCATGTCCATTTCCGACCGCGTGGCCGTTTTGCGCCGCGGTGAGCATATTGCTACGGTAAAGACTGCCGAAACGAACGAAAAAGAGCTCACGGAAATGATGATGGGCGAAAAAATTGATTTGAATATAAAGCGAACCGAGTCTACGAATGTAACGGACAGGCTCGTCGTTGAACATATCAGCAGTAAGAATTCCGATGGAGTGACCGTGCTCGACGACATTTCCTTTGTGGCTCGCTCGGGCGAGATCCTTGGTATAGCCGGTATTGCCGGCTCGGGACAGCGCGAGCTGCTTGAATCGATCGCGGGTCTTTATCATTTGGATTCCGGATCCATCGTATACCATGATCCCGAGAGCGGGGAAGCGGAAAATCTGCGTGACAAAACACCCCTGCAGATCACTGAGCTTGGCGTACGTCTTTCTTTCGTTCCCGAGGACCGTCTGGGCATGGGCCTTGTCGGAAACATGGATATCGTCGACAACATGATGCTTCGCAGCTATAAGAAGGGCAACTCCTTCTTCCTGAATAGAAAAACACCGCATGACCTTGCGTTGGAGCTGATCGATGAGCTGAATATCATCACGCCGGATGAGTACACGCCTGTACGGAAGCTGTCGGGAGGAAATATTCAAAAGGTCCTTGTCGGTCGTGAGATCGCGGCCGCCCCCTCCGTATTTATGGCGGCGTATCCCGTTCGCGGTCTTGATGTCAATGCCTCGTACGGTATCTATAATCTTCTGAACAAGCAAAAAGAGGACGGTGTCGCCGTTATTTTTGTCGGTGAGGACCTTGACGTGCTGATCGACCTGTGCGACCGTATTATGGTTATTGCTTCCGGGCGTGTTACCGGTATCGTCGATGCGCGAAGCACGACGAAGGAGGAGATCGGTCTTTTGATGACCCAATCCGGCGAGAAAGGAGTCGATACGAATGCGTGACGTAAAACAAACGAAGGATGTGCCGCAGACCGATGCGGTCGTCGAAAACGTAAAACGCAGACATGAGCCGCTGATCCATATTACCAAGCGCAATCAGATGAGCATGCTGCACGCTGTTTTGTTGCGTGTGGGAGCCATCGTCTGCTCGGTGATCGTTATGGCGCTTTTGATCCTTGTTCTTGCTAAGGAAAACCCGTTTACCGTGCTGGCCTCTATGATAGAGGGTGTATTCGGCGATCCGCGCCGTATCTGGCGACTCTTCAGCAATACGGCGATCCTGCTTTGTATTGCTTTAGCACTTACACCGGCGTTTAAAATGAAATTCTGGAACTGCGGCGGTGAGGGGCAGATCCTCGTGGGATCGCTTATGGCAGCGGCTCTCATGTTTTTCATTGGTGATTCCATACCCCTGCCGATCCTTTGGATACTTATTTTTATTACGAGTATTGTAGCGGGCGCTGTTTGGGGCTTGATCCCGGCGATCTTCAAGGCCAAGTGGAATACGAACGAAACGCTTTTCACCCTTATGATGAACTACATAGCCTTACAGCTGGTTACCTTTTTCCTTAAGATGTTCGGTAACAGTCAGGGAAATCTGGATCCTATGCCGCAGTTTGCATTCCCGAAGATCTTTAACGGCTCGTACTTTCTTAACATCCTCGTTATTGCCTTGATCTGCGTTGCCATGTATATATATCTTGGCTACAGTAAGCACGGATACGAGATCTCCGTTGTGGGCGAAAGTGAAAGAACCGCTAAGTACATTGGTATTCGTGTTCCTAAAGTAATTATTCGTACCATGTTGATCTCGGGCGGCCTGTGTGGCTTTGTCGGTATGCTTCTCGTGGCCAACGGCAGCTGCTCGGTTACCACGACGATCACCGGCGGACAGGGCTTTACCGCCATCCTTGTTTCTTGGCTTGGTAAATTCAATCCGCTGTATATGATCCTGACATCCTTCCTTGTTATTTTCTTGCAGCAGGGAACGAGCTATATGGGTGATATTTATCGCTTGGATACGTCCCTTGCCGATATTTTCATTGGAATTGTTTTATTGTTCATTATCGGATGTGAATTCTTTATCAATTACAAGGTGAATTTCCGCAAAAAAGCATCCGATGTCACCGCAGGAAAGGAGGCTGTGCATTAATGGCTATTATAGCATTTCTTGTCAGTGCCATTAAATTCGGCATGGTTCTTCTGTTCGGTTCAACGGGTGAGACGATCACGGAAAAGGCAGGCCACCTTAATCTCGGTCTTCCGGGCGTTATGTGCGTCGGTACGGCCGTCGGCTGTGCCGCCGAAGCATTCTACTTTGAATTAGCCGGCGGACGGGCGTACATGGTCTATCCTCTTGCCATTCTGATACCGCTGATCGCCACCTTGCTTGGCGGTGCCTTGATGGGCCTTATCTTCAGCTTCTTTACCGTCACGCTTCACGCCAATCAGAATGTAACGGGTCTTGCCCTCACCACCTTCGGCATTGGTATCTCTGACTTTATCATCGCGAATGTAGACGATTATAAGTTCACCGCAGGCGCCAAATTCTTCAACATGCATTTGCCGTTTGCCAAGAGTCTTGGTTGGTTTGGCGAGTTGTTCTTCTCCTACGGTATTATGATCTATCTTTCCATCGCCGTAGCCATCGTCGTTGCATTTGTTCTGAAGAAGACAAAGGTTGGCTTGCATCTGCGTGCCGTTGGTGAAAACCCTGCCACGGCCGATGCTGCCGGCATCAACGTTACGCGGTATCGGTATATGGCTACGTGCATCGGTTGTGCGATCGCCAGCCTTGGCGGTTTGGTGTTTATCATGGACTACCTGAACGGTAACTGGGAGTACGTCATAGACGCCATCGGATGGCTGTGCGTGGCTCTGGTTATCTTTACGACGTGGAAGCCCGTCTTCGGCATTTTCTGTTCCATTGTTTTCGGCTTCTTCTACGTTGCGGCAGAGTATATTCCCGGTATCGATCTTGCGGCGAAGGAGCTGTTCAAGATGCTGCCGTATCTCGTAACGATCGTTGTTCTCGTCTTTACGAGTATCCGCAACAAAAAAGAAAATCAGCCGCCGGCATCGCTCGGTCTGTCGTATTTCCGCGAAGAGCGGTAAATTAAACATGCAAACAAAAAGGCAGAAGGAAGGGTGTGCAAAATTAGCGGAGAAATTATAGTCAGTTAGTTAATAATTGCTCCGCAGTAAACAAATAACTAACCCCGACAGATTTTTGAATGTCTGTCGGGGTTCTTTTGTTCTATTCGATAAATTGGAATTTGTTTATTACTACTTTATGATTAGATCTTCTCCACACAACTTTTTATATTCAGTGCAAATCAAGACTTCTGTCTCCGGCGAATAGGGAATGATGATATACGGTTTTTTCTTTCCGTTATACGCATTTTCTACGCCAGCCTTCGCCAAAGACTTCTTGATGCTCAATACAATATGCGGACATCTAACAAAATGCATTTTAATGCTACAAATGGCGGCGTTTGTCTTAAATGCCTTTTTGATTTGGTTTAGCCTCACGCATCTGATAATTCCGAAGGGGCAATAAACAGTTATATATCCATCGGTAATGTCAAACCATTGTATGTTCTTGATAGAATCCAACAACATGATTATGGCAATTAAAAAGAAAATAAAACAACCTACAGTTCCCCAAAACCGCCGAGCGGTATCACTGTTGTCCGTTACGAATACGAGAAAGCCAATTAAAGATATCGATACGCCTATTATGCAAATTACTAAATCAAACACAGAATATTTAATATTGGTTTTCATTAGAGACCTCGCCAAATTCTTATTTATCGTTCTGTTTTATCGCATGTTTCGCCTTTGTATTACAAAGGCTTCGGGCAAAGCCCATACCCCTAAGATGAAAGTATCCAAAGGCTCCCTCCGGGAGGGAGCTGTCGAGCGTAGGCGAGACTGAGGGAGAGCGCGTTACAAAAACGTTCAATCTAAACCTAAAGTCACGCAGGCTCCTTCCGTCACGGCTACGCCGTGCCACCTTCCTCTCGGAGGAAGGCTTTTCGTTAGTTCTATTATATCAAAAATCGGCAGAGAAAACAAGTTCTCTGCCGAAAATTTGTGTCCGCCTATTTCTTTGCTAAGAATGCAGAGAGAAACTTCCTTCTGCCTTTTTTGTTATTGCGCTTTTTGGACGGGACGCGTTTTATTTCGGGATCTCCTCCAGGACGCTCATGTATGCCGGACGGATGATCTTATCCATGCAAATGATCTCCTCAATGCGATGGGCGCTCCAGCCGACGATGCGCGCGATGGCAAACATCGCGGTATACAGCTCCTGCGGAATGCCGAGCATATCGTATACGAAGCCGCTGTAAAAATCGACGTTGGGGCTGACACCCTTGTAAATGCGACGGTGCTTGGCGATCAGCTCGGGTGCCTGTGCCTCAACGCTCTTGTAAAGCGCGAGGTCGCGCATGCGCCCCTTTTCCTGCGCCAAGCGGTCAACGTACGAGCGAAAGACACGCTCACGCGGGTCGGAGAGAGAATAGACCGCGTGTCCCATACCGTAGACAAGTCCCTTGCGATCAAAGGCTTCCTTGTCGATGATCTTGGAAAGATAGGCACCGACCTCTTCGGTATCGTAGGGATCGGCGACGTGTGCGCGGATATCCGCCATCATCTCCATGACCTTGATGTTGGCACCGCCGTGCCTGGGTCCCTTGAGGGAGGACATGGCGGCGGCCATCGTCGAGTACGTGTCGGAGCCGGAGGAGGTGACGACGCGCGTCGTAAAGGTGGAGTTGTTGCCGCCGCCGTGCTCCATATGTAGGATAAGCGCCGTGTCCAGCACCTTTGCCTCGGTCGGCGTGTAGCTTCGATCGGGGCGGAGCATCATAAGAAAGTTTTCCGCGGTGGACAGCGTCGGGGAGGGGCGGTGGATGATCATGCTTTCCATGTTTTCGGAATAGTTGTAGGCATGATAGGCGTAGACCGCCAGAAGAGGAAATTCGCTGATAAGGCGAATGCACTGCATAAGGGTGCTTTGCACGTCGGTATCCGTAACACTCTCATCGTAGGAGGCGAGGGTCAGGATGCTGCGCGTGATGGAGTTCATGATATCCTTGCTCGGTGCCTTCATGATCACGTCACGGGTGAAGTTGGAGGGAAGGATGCGGCATTCTCCGATCAGCGAAGAGAATTCAAGCGCCTCCTCTTCACTTGGCATTTGCCCCATGAGGAGCAGATACGCGATCCGTTCAAAGCCGAGGGAATCTCCGAGGGAGTCAATGAGTTCCTCGACGCGCCGGCCGCGGTACCAAAGCTCGCCGTCGCAGGACACCTTTTGTCCGTTGACGGTCTTGGAGGAAATGATCGTGGATATGTTGGTCAGACCGGCGAGGACGCCTTTACCGTTTTCATCGCGCAAGCCGCGTTTGACACCAAACGCTTGATACAGCTGCGGATCAATGGTGTCGTTTTGACGGCAGACGGCGGCTTTTTTACTTGCGTATTGGCTGAGTTTGTTTTCAATCACGTGGGGGACGTCTCCTTTATTCATTCGGTTGGGCGGGCTCCTCCGATGCACCTTCGGCCTCTTTTGCCGCTGGGGCGGCTTTTTTGAAGCAAAAGATCTGCTTGCGGAAGAGGAGGATATTCATGGCAATGAAAAACACGATGAAGATCACGAGGGTCAAAAGCGGCTGATCCGGAGCCAGCGTGGCAAGAAGCATCATGGGGAAGCCGAATACGATGGCCGGCAGGTTTTGATATACGAGGTTGTCCGACGCGGGGGAGTGAAATTCGGGGTCGATCTCGCGTAGAAGGATGACACCCGTGCTGGCCGTTCCCGTCAGCATGCCGTACATGGTAAGGAACTGCTCCTCGTAGTATCCTTGGAAGAGCTTCTTTGCCACGAAACGGTTGTAGACATACGTAACGATCGTTCCGAGCGCGGCCAGGATAAGGATGATGCCCCAGTATTGCTCCACGATGTCCAGGCGGATCGCGGCGATACCGGATACGATCATGATGTCGAAGCAGAAGTTGCTGGCACGTGTAAGAAGAAAGTTGTTGGTGTAATCCTTTTTGATGATGTGGCCCTTTTTCATCAGGCCGATCAGCGCCTTCATAAGCATAGCACAGAGGACACCGATCAGGAAGTTGAAGCCAAAGATGGTCGAGCGCATACCGGGGAGCAGAAGACCGAGCAAATGCATGACGGCATAGGCAAGGAAGTAAACGACGGCGATCAGGGTGACCTGAACGGTCATCTTATCCATGCTTTCCGACAGAGGGATCTCATTTTCGGGATTGACCTCCTCCTCTGCGGCGGCCTCTCCGAGAACAGTGGACGTTTTGAGTTTTCCGCGGCGCTTGAGGATGTTGATGTGAATGACGCCGCCAAGGCTTGCGACGATGAAGCCGATCGCGGCGATGGTAAGGCCAAAGCTCTTACCGCCGGCAAGGTAGTTATCCTCGCTCCACGTCTCGTAGATGTTGCCGTAGTTCATGGCCTGTCCCGTGCCCTGGCCGAAGCCGAAGGGAAGAAGGACGCCGGCGGCGGCAAAGAAGCCGCTGATGACCAAGGCGGCGATCATGGTCGTTGCAAGACCGACGATGCCTTGGATCAAGTACGTCGAAACGGTGGTCACACCGGTGTTGAAGATCTCCTCCGTGCGCTGCTTGGACATCTTTTTTCCCGTGCGCTTGAGGGTGGATGCGATAAAGCCAAGGGCTAAGGCGTGATAGGTAATGACCTCCAGCGCCGCCGTACCGTTACCGCCGAAGAAAGCGGTATCAAACATGACGTCGCCTGTGATCGCCTTGTAGATCGCGGCAACGATGATAAGAAGCACACCGCCGATGACCGAGGTCGGTATCAGCGTGTTTTTCATAAAGGGAACTTCCTTCTTTATAATATTACCGACCAGCAGGCTTAAGAACAAAACCGCAAATAGGCTGAAGGTTCCCCATGCATTATAATCCCAAAAATTCTCCATGACCGTCTGTCCTTTCGATTGACTTTGTGTGATAAAAGATGTTGACGTATTTGAGGGCGTTGAAGCGTTTGCTTCCCTTGAATTGATACAAATGCCCGTCGTGATATACGTTGAGCTTATTTTTGCCGCAGATCGCCATCGCGGTGATCTCGTCGAAGGAAAGGACGAGTGCGTCCTCTGCGCCCTCGTTCACCGTGATGCGGTCGCCGTACAGCGACAGCGCGGCCGCGTCCCTCAGGCGTATCTTTTTCTTGTGTACGATGACCTCGGACATGCGTACCTTGTCGGTATACATCGGCTTGTCCATGTAGGGGGAGAGATTCAGCGATGCGACGAAGCGGTTCTGATAGTCGTACCATTCGTTGAAGAAACGGAAGGGAAAGGGCTCGTCGATCCCCTCGATCTCTTTGTCTGCCCGATACCGTATATGGCGTCCGCAGGTGGTGCAGTGCGCCGTTTGTCCGTGGCTTTCAAACGCCGATAAGCCGCAGAAGGGGCATACGTACGCGGCCCTTTCCAGATATTCGGCACTCCGCTTGTGTGGAAAAAGCCCATCGGCACAGCCCTCGTTGACGTACAGCTCGCGACGAATGACCTCGCACAGCTCGTCGTTGGAAAGACCTTCAAGCTCCTCGGGCTCCATAACGCGGGATACGTATGAGCGCATGGTGCCGCGGCGCAGCGTGTCACTCCAGCGCGGCTGTACACCGTATCCGCCTTCGATGCGCAGGAAAGCGATCGGCAGCTTGAGCTTCTTGGCTAAGGGAGCGATCGCCGGGTTGATGTATTCCGTTTTTCCACTGTACGTACGGTTGCCCTCGGGAGCGATCGCGAGCGTTCCGCCCTCACGTGCGACACGGATGCAGTTCATGACGGCCGCGACGTCGGTGGCCTGCTTTTTAATGGGAATGGGAGCTACGAGGTAACGGATAAGAGAGGATACCAGTCCGTTTGAGAAAATATCCTCCGTGGCAAGATAATATACGGCACCGCGCACGGTCATGCCGATAAAGAATTGATCAAAGGGTGTCTGATGATTATAAAGAATAAGATATTGTCGTCCGTTTTGTTCCTTGAAGCGCACGGGACGCAGACCGTATCGGATACGCGCATAAGGGTAGAGAAGCACGTAGACGATGTTGCGTACGATCACATGGCGCCGACGTCTCCATGGTTTCCTTTTTTTCATAGTCTTTCCTCTCTGACAGCGGAATCAATCATAATAATGCATATAGAAGTGTAACATATGTACTTAAAATCAACCATATACTTCTAAGTATATCATAAAAGGCAGGAAAAAGCAAGAGGAGAAATAAGAAAGGCGTCAAAGGCGAGGTCGGATACGCTTGTCGTTTGCCGTCAAATGCAAAACAATGGTTTACAAACATGAATTTTTTGAGAATATTTTGTAAAAATGTTGATTTCTCAACAAGTATCGTGTATAATATACAGAGGGTCGTGTGTAAGGTGGCAAAAAGTGCCGATCCACAGACCTTACCGTTGTACGAAAGAGAGAGGACTATGATCGACCGTTTTGAAAAATTCTCCTTCGCTATTTCCGAGCTTTACCGTTATTTGCATACGATCATGCGGGACGAGATGCATACGTATGGGCTGAAGGGGCCTTACGCTACGTACTTTTTTGCCCTTTACCGCTATAAGGAAGGTATTACGGCCGCCGAGCTGTCCGATATATGCTTTAAAAACAAAGCGGACGTGTCCCGCGCGATGACGGCCTTTGAGCATGCGAAGCTGATCGTGCGAGAGGGAGGCGGCCCCAAGAGCTATCGAGCGCCCATCCGCTTGACGGAGAAGGGGCGTATGATCGCCGAGCATCTGCGCGAGCGCGCGCAGCTGGCCGTTTCGATCGCAGGAAAAGGGCTGACGGATGAAAACCGCGCCGTTTTCTATGACAGCCTGGAGATCATTGCTTCCAATATGCGCGATATTTGCCGTGATAAGCTACCCGGCGCAAATGATATCGATCCCGAGTCATAAAAATCTACTGCTTGCAGAAAGGAAATCTCATTATGAATCATTCATTTGTCATATGTACCGATTCGTCCTGTGACTTAAAAAGTGACGTCCTGCGCGCGTGGGAGGTGCAAAGCGTTTCCCTGACCTTCCGTTTTCAGGATTCGGATACCGAATATAAAAACGATGACATGACAACGGAGGAATTTTACGGAAAAATGAAGGCAGGCGCCGTTGCCAAGACCGCGGCTGTCAATATGCAGGTGTTTTCCGATATGTTTGAAGCGATCCTCAAGGAGGGCAAGGACATTCTGTATATCGGCTTTTCCTCCGGACTCAGCACGACCTGCAATTCGGCGCGTCTGGCCGCTCTTGAGCTGCAGAAAACGCATCCCGATCGCAACGTACGCGTCGTCGATAGCCTATGTGCCTCGGCGGGCCTTGGTCTGCTTGTACGTTTGGCGTATGAGCAGCAGCAGGCAGGGCGCAGCCTGGATTCCGTTGCCGATTACGTAGAAGGTATCAAGCTCAATGTCTGCCACTGGTTTACCGTGGATGATCTTGTCTACTTAAAGCGCGGCGGCCGTATCAGTCCTACGGTGGCCTTCGTCGGCAATATGCTTGGTATCAAGCCCATCCTTCACGTTGATAACGAGGGTCATCTCGTAAACGTCACCAAGGTGCGCGGCAGACGTGCGTCTATTGCGGCACTGGCCGATAAATATACCGAGCTTGCCATCAATCAACAGGTCGGAAAGGTGTATATTTCTCACGCAGGCTGCGAGGAGGATGCCAAGCAGCTCGCCTCCATGATCGAGCAAAAGCACAGTGTACCGACACAGATCATCACCGACGTCGGCCCCGTGATCGGTGCCCATTCGGGCCCCGGCACGCTGGCGCTGTTCTTCATCGGTAAGGAACGCTGAGGAGGTCGGCTGTATGAGTGAGAAAAAAGCGGATAAAGCATCGCAGAAAACGTCGAATGCATCGACCAAGGAAACATCCAAGAAGTCCAATACCAAAAGCAACGCGCAAGCAAAAAAGAAGCCGCAGGAAAAGAAAAAGGGCGGTTTCCTTAATATTAAATATCTCGGCGGATTGCTGTTTGCCAAAATGGTACGCGGCGGAACCAGCGAGCTTCGCTCCAACGCCGAGGAGGTCAATAAGCTGAACGTTTTTCCCGTGCCCGACGGCGATACGGGCGACAACATGCGCATGACGATTGAGAGCGGTATTGCCGCGATCGAAAACCTGGATACGGATGATCTGGCAGACGTAATGAAGTTGTTCTCGCACGGTATGCTGCTCGGCGCGCGCGGCAACTCCGGCGTTATCCTATCGCAGTTTTTTGCCGGTATGGCCAAGGAGCTTGCCAGCGAAACGAGAGCCGATCCGGCAGCCTTTGCGCGTGCACTTGAAATGGGTGTCGAGCAAGCCTACATGTCGGTCATGACGCCGACGGAGGGCACCATCCTGACGGTCGCGCGTGAGGCGGTGGAATATGCCGTGGCATCGCTTACACCGCAGAGCACGATCCGCTCCCTCTTTGCCGATCTGGTCAAGGAAATGCACGAGTCCCTCAACCGAACGCCCGAGGTTCTCGGTGTGCTTAAGGAAGCGGGTGTGGTAGATAGCGGCGGTGCCGGCCTCTTTTATATCATGGACGGCTTCAACCGCGTGCTAAACGGCGAGGAGATCGCGGACGTCGAGATGCCTGCGTCTGCTACCAAGCCGCCCGTTACACCGACGACCTCCTTTGGTCCCGACAGCGTGCTGACCTACGGCTATTGCACGGAATTTCTTCTGCAATTGCAGAATTTCAAGACCGATATCGAGGCCTTCGACATAGAGGCGCTCAAGGCCTATCTGTCCCGCGTCGGCGATTCCATCGTCGCCTTCAAAACGGACAGCATCGTCAAGGTGCACGTGCATACCAAGTGTCCCGAGCGCGTGCTGGCGGTGGCGCACCGATACGGCGAGTTCCTTACGGTGAAGATCGAGAATATGTCTGTTCAGCATACCGAGCTTTCGAAGGAAGAGACGAAAGCGGAGGAATCGGCGAAGGAAGAGCCCATTGAGGAAACGGTGTGCAAGCCGTATGGCGTCGTTGCCGTCAGCAACGGCGAGGGCTTTACCGATCTGTTCCGCGAATTTGGTGCCGACGAGATCGTCGAGGGCGGTCAGACGAACAACCCCTCCACGGGCGAGTTCCTCGCTGCATACGACAAGATCCTCGCCAAGCATATATTCGTTCTTCCGAACAACGGCAATATTATGATGGCTGCCGAGCAGTCGGCCGCTTTATATGAAAAGGCACATATCCACGTCATTCCTGCCAAGAATATCGGGGCAGGGTACGTAGCACTTTCATCGGCCGATCTCACCGCGGAGCACGCGGAGGATATCGTTCGTACGATGACGGAGGCGATCGGACGCGTCCGTACGGGCTACGTGTCGCCTGCTGTTCGCGACGCTGATATGAACGGCGTACACGTGACGAACGGGGATACCATCGGCATTCTTGACAAGGAGATCGTCGTCTCTTGCCGCGACTGCGGCGAAGCGACAAAGGCGCTTCTTGACCGTATGCTCCGCGACAGTGACTATAGCATGCTGACCGTATTTAAGGGAAAGGATGCGATGCAGGCGACCTGTGACGAGCTCGCCGCATACGTAGAGCAGACCTATCCCGCCCTTGAGGTGTACTTCGCCGAAGGCGGACAGGAGATCGCTCCGTATTTTCTTCTCGCCGAATGACCGTTGGATACCGCTTTTTAAGGGAAGCCAACATCCTTTCGCCTGAAGGCAATAAAATCATGTCGGCCGTCTCACCGATGTACGTGAGACGGCCGACGTTTTGTGAGAAGGTCAAGGATTGTTAACTTTTTGTATCGGTGTTGCAAAATCGTGCCATATGTGGTACAATAGGAATATCTTGTGTATGGGGAGGAACCTACGATTGGAACAAAAAGACGTTCAAAAGAATCCAATGAACGCGAAAAAGGTCGCTCTTTTTATCCTCTACGCTTTCCTTGCGGTTTGCCTGCTCGTAACCGTTTTGTCCTTTAACGATCTGCCGAGCATTTTTGAGCAGCTTCGCACGATCGACGCCCGCTACGTTTGCCTGGCGGCGCTGTCGGTGCTTATCTATATGGCGCTGTACCCGTTGTCTCTTTGTATCCTGACCAAGGCTAAGGGGACGAGGGTCAGCATGCCCATGGCGTATTCGATCGCCATGATCGAGCATTTTTTTAACGGCATCACGCCTCTTGCCACCGGCGGCCAGCCCTTTCAGGCACATATGTTCAGCAAGGCAAAGGTCAAGCTCTCCGAATCCACCGGCCTTTTGTTGACCAATCTGATCATTTACTTTATCGTGACTACGGGCTTTTCCATCGTCGGATTGGTCTATGCCGACGTGTTCGTTTCGGCGGCAGCCGCATGGTGGATCCCCATCATTGTGATCGGATACGTGCTCAACGCCATGGTCCTTGTCGTCATGGTCCTTCTTGGCACCAGCCGCAGGCTTCGCTCGGGTCTTGTTCGTTTTTTGACCTATCTTTGTAAATTCAGCATCTTTTCCTTCCTGCCTCCGAAGATCGAAAGCCTGCAGGCGTATTTCGAGCAGGTGCAGGAGGCCTTCCGAGAGCTGACGCGCAAAAAGTGGTCGTTCGTTCTTGCCCTTATATCCAAGATCCTGTCCTTTGCGTTCTTGTATGCAACGACCTTCTTCATCCTTCGCGCCATGCATATATCCGTCCCGTTTGCCGATCTGTGTATGGTGCTCCTCGGTACGTCCTTTGCCGTTACCGCCGTCGGCTTCGTTCCGACCCCCGGTGCATCAGGCGGCGTGGAGGGATCCGCCGGACAGGTCTTTAAGTCGATCATTCTCTTTGTCGTCGGTTCCTCGATCGTATCGACCGCGTCTGCGATCGCCAACGGCGTTATGTTGATCTGGCGTCTTCTCAGCTACTATTTCGTTATGCTGCTATCGCTTCTGTTCTACGTTGGCCTTGAGCTGTATTTTGCCAAAAAAGCAAAAAAAGAAACGGTCGTGCCGCCGTCCGATGCGACAGATACGACCGCCGAATAAAAAGCATCGCATGACCCGCGGGTCATGCGATGCTTTTTATTCCTATATAGTTTCATTAACCAAGCAGCGGGAACGAAATGTACAGAGGCGTACATCTGCCGTGTGCGCTGACCTCAAGGACGATGCGGTTTTCCGCTTCGACGGTGTCACCGGCGGTGATAACGGCATCCAGGGATGCTTCACCGGCGTGGTGCGGGTCAAACGCGTAGAGCATAGCGTTCTTCTTGCTCTTGACCGTAAAGCCCTCGGGAAGAAGCCAACGGAAGGTGATCGTGACGTTGGAATCCTCCAGGTAGTAGTTGTTGTTCAGGTCGACGTGCACACCGATGGATTCACCGGGGGCAATGTCGGGGGAACGGTCGAGGGTCACGCGAGCCGACATAACGATGTTATGGAAATACAGCGTGTTGGGAACCAGCTTTTCGGCTACCGGACGGATCTTCCATTCGAGATTGGTCTTCATGATGTCGTACATGTTCTCGGGGATCTCGTCCGCCTTGTCCTCCAGCGTGACGGGGCACTTGGGGAAGGGGGCATAGAATTCATGATACGCCCAGCGCGTAGCGTTGGCGTACAGAACGGAGGGTGCGAGAGCCACGATGCGCTCGGTCAGCTCCGTGCAGGTCTTGGGAACGTACTTGCCGTGGTTACCCTTGTTGATGGATACGGTGACGATGTCGTCGCCGATGTGCTGACGCCAATCCGTAGGAATGACGGCCGTGCCGTACAGGATACCGAGGGTAGAGCCCGCGGTCGCACCGGTGCAGTCGGTATCGTCGCCGCAGTTGATAGCGGTGATCATGGACTTCTTGAAATCGCCCTTGCCCCACAGAAGGCCGATGACGGTATAGGTCACGTTGGAGGGCGCTTCAAACCAGCCGTTACCGATGTCGGCGTTGAGCGCCTGAACGGCGTTTCTTGCATCCTGCCACGTCATGCCCTTGTCAAAGCAATCAAGAACGAACACGATGCTCTTGGCCATTCTCGACTCGGTGGGGATGGCACACAGCGCCAGCTCAATGCAACGACGCAGATCGGGAATAACGAACGCGGCCGACTGCATAGCGGCAACGAAGGCGGCGGCAAAGGTTCCTTCACCGGCTCCGTGGTCAACGGAGGCGTCCTCCATGGCGTAGCGTGCAGCTACGTCGGGCATACCGGGAGCGAGGGTGGCCCACACCTCGGTACGGATCCAGGCGCCGTTGGAGTTGCACCAGTCATTTCCGTAGTCGCCCGACATAGGCGGGGGAAGACCGCGCTTCATATTGGCCTTGCCGATACCGTACTCATTCCAGTGAGGAACGATGTAGGATATCCAGTGCTCGCCGAGAACGGCGGCATCCACACCGAGAGGACCGTTCTGCTCCATAGCGTGCAGCCAGACGAGCTGAAGGTCAAGGTCATCGTTGGGAAGAACGACGTTCGGTTCCGTTGCAAAGCCCTTGATGTCGTGCATCGTGCGCTGTCCCTCGTAGGGAGTACCCATGGTTCCGCCAATGTTTTTGCCAAGCCAGCAGGCGTATACCTTATCCTTGTACGATGCGAGATTTAAATTCATATGCATGAGAATAATGCCTCCTTTATGTAATGTAATTTGTATCTTAATAGTACCCCATCCGGGATCCTTTGGCAAGCGCGAATTTTTACCTGTCTGTCACGATTTTTTACTTTTTGACCGATAGCTTGACGGGGCGGCTCCCTTATATTTTGAAAAGGCATGATAGTAGGCGTTTCGGTCGGCAAAGCCTGAGCGACGAATGATCTCGTCGGTTGAAAGATCCCCCTCCTGCAGAAGGGCGATCGCCGTATCCACGCGGCGTCTTGCCACGTAGTCGGTCAGAGAAAGACCGAATTTTGCCTTGAACATACGGCTGAAATACGAGGGGTGGTAAAAGCTCCGCTTGGCCAAGGCCCCGAGGGTCAGCTCGCCGTCGGGGTTTTCGTCGATATATTCGCGCAGCTCGTCCCAGCGGTCGCGGTCCATGACGTCATGCTCACCTGCGGTCGCACGGAGCATCTTTGTAATGAGGATGCTCATACAGCTTTCCATGACCTTGTTGGCGTACAGCGGTTCTTCCTCGTACTCACGCAGCATCTTTTCGATCAGCCATTCGATCTCCTGTCGGTCTCGGCCTGAAAAGGACAGCTTACCTGCGTTGCGATCGCCGCGCATATCGTTGAAGGCGGTCAAGGAGAGAATGGCGGGCGCGTTTTCATGCGTGATGATCGCGTCTGCCACGACCTCGGGAGAGAAGCAGATGTTGACGTATTCAAATTGCTCACAATCGCTGAAGGAATGACGGCACCCGTAATTGATAAACAGGATATCGCCGCGCTTGACCTCGTATACGACGTCGTCGATGCCATGCTTGGCGCTTCCGGCGCAGACGTAAATGATCTCAATAAATTCGTGCGCGTGTGTCGGCTCTGTCGATTGGTTGGCGGATCGGAAGATGCCGACGGTATACCCGGGCTTGATCAGATCCTCGGAACGGTATAATCTCATTCCCATACTCCGTTTGTGTTATCTTCTGCGGCGCTCGGCGCGAGGGTTACTTGCAAAAATTATCTATGTAACTGTCGATCGCGTTCTGTACAACGTGGATCGCCTTATCAGGCCCGCTGACCTCGTCGACGGCGGTCGTTTTGTTCTCCAGGTTTTTGTATACCTGGAAGAAATGACACATCTCGTCGAAAATGTGGGAGGGGAGCTGATCGATGTCGGTATAATGGTTATAGGTCGGGTCGTTGAAGGGGATGGCTATGATCTTTTCATCGTTTCGCCCGTTGTCGATCATGGAAATAACTCCGATCGGATAGGCGCGCACGAGTGTTAACGGCTCCAGCGGTTCAGAGCAGAGAAGCAACACGTCCAACGGATCGTTGTCGTCACCGTACGTCCTCGGAATAAACCCATAGTTAGCAGGGTAGTGGGTTGAGGTATACAGGATGCGGTCGAGCATGAGGTAGCCGGTCTGCTTGTCAAGCTCGTATTTCTTTTTGCTTCCCTTGGAGATCTCAATGACACAAAGAAAATCCTTGGCGGTAATGCGCTTGGGGGAGACGTCGTGCCAGATGTTCGACATGGTGATGTTCCTTTCTCCTAAAATAATGAAAACATCTTTTCATACGTTTATACTATAGTATATCACAAGAAAAGTAAAAAAGCAAGGGCTGCCGAAAAACTTGTCATATGCTGCAGCCGTCGTATAAAACGGCAACGGATCCGGCGTTGCAATTGTTCTTGCCGTACGGAAAAATAATCGAAAAATGCTTTGAAATACAAATAACTATAGTCAATATAGCGAAGTAACCGTAAGAAATTCGCGTGAATACGTGCCTGTTAGAAAGCTCGTTCGTATATAAAAAAGCGCGTAGCATATGCTTTCGTGTATGAAAAACGCATGCGAAAAAAAGAAAAAAGAATATTTTTTTGTTTTTTCATTGACATATGCTTCATCATGTGCTATAATATGGACGGATCGAAAATGATCCCCACGAAAAAGGCAAACCCCGTGAAAGCGGGTGACGCAAAGCTAAAGGGCCTAAGGGTATTACCTATGGCAGCCAGTCACCGTTACAATAGGGAGCAGTGAACAGTCCGTTTTGGGGAAGATGGAGTGCTTGATGCTTCGTGCAATGGTGCAACCGGCGTACAGTTGGTTGCTTTTTCTTTTGTGGAAAGCAAAATAAAAGGAGAAAGAAAGATGAAAAGAATGAAGAAATTTGTCTTTGTGCTCGTCGTTGCATTGGTTCTTTCCAGTATGGTCTTCTCTATGACTGCTTCCGCATATTCCCCTAACGCAGATGCAGATGTGCCAACCGAAAAGGAGATGCAGACGCTGTGTGAAATGGTCGATGCCGCAAACGCCACGATCGAGCTTGCGGTCAAGATCGCACAGAAGACGCCGTATAACGACGTTAAGCTTCTGCTCAAAACGGTGGATGCGATCGCAAACGGCGTATTTTCTTACGCCGAGCATATCGGTGCCGAGGTCGTGTGCGAATACACCGAGTATGTCGTTGACGGCCAAACCGTGCTGATCGACCCGATCCGCGTCATTAACATTCCCGTTCAGACTCAAAAACCGTAATGCGCAGATCAAAGGACGATCTATACTTTGGCGATGCTGCAAACAAGCCCGTTTGGGCTTGTTTGCACCATATGTTTACCCTTCCGAAGGTTGTAAAGGTCGTTGTGTACGGCTCGTATGCAAAGGGAACCAACCGGTACGACAGCGACGTGGATGTTGCTGTTTTTTTTGACCTTCCCGAGGCGGACATGCTGGCATGCTACCGTGAGCTTGTCCGTATATGCCGCATCCCCGAATGCGACATTCAGGTACAGGCCTTTCCCGCAAGCGAGCTCGCCTCTCCCTGTGGGATCATTGAGGAGATCGTTACCTACGGTATAGAAATCTAAGAAAGCGAGGGGCTTGTTTATGGACGGCTTGTATAGCAGTCATACGCAAGAGCAGCTTCAAACGGAAAATGAATCGCTGTTGCCAAACGGCATTGAGCTGTTGGCGAAATGTGCGGATATGGAGATCATGAAGCAACGGATCGTTGAGGGTGCGTCGGTGTGGTTTTCACCGGCGGATTCGAGCAATACGATGGAGTTCTTCTTCGTTCATCGCGGTGCCCTGGAGCTGGCGCTCGACGAGGGACCGACCGTATACCGTGCCGGTGACAGCTTTTATATTCAAGGATTAAAAAGCGATGTCTATTGCCGTTCGCTTGAGGATACGGAGCTGATCTACGTATCCAACCAGCCGATGTTTCATGACACGCTGGATTTTGAGACCTATATCCGTAAGCTCATCTCCGACATCAACGATAAGGATCATTACACCTATCAGCACAGCACCAACGTCATGCACTATTCCATACAGCTCTTCAATGAGATGTACCCGAAGATGGCGGATCGCGATGCCATTCTGAACGATATGGTCATTGCCGCACTGTTCCACGACGTCGGCAAGTGCAACACACCCGACGCGATCCTGAAGAAAAAGGGCAAGCTGGACGCCGAGGAGTGGCGCATCATCTGTCATCATCCCGTAGATTCCGGACGCCTTCTGCGCCGCTATTACAGCGAGCGCGTGGCAGAGATCGCCGAGCACCATCACGAGCGCTTGAACGGAAGCGGCTATCCCTTTGGCCTTACGGGGGAGGAGATCAGCCGTGAGGCAATGATCGTATCGGTGGCCGATGCCTTCGATGCCATGACGACCAGCCGCGGCTATAACACGGTCAAGAGCTTCCATGCGGCAGCCAAGGAGCTGTACGACCTTCCCGAGCTGTTTGATCGACATGTGACACAGGTCCTTCTTCGTCTGGTCGAGGAAGGAAAACTTCATGAGGAAAGAGACGTAGCCAATGACAAAGTTTGAAAAATATACCTATTGGGTCATGCTATCGGATTACGACCTGCAGACGCTCCCTTGCCTTATCGAGAGCAAGCGGTGGGTCTACGTTGCCTATATCTGTCAGCAAGCCGTCGAGCGTCAGCTCAAGGGAATGTATGTATTTTATAATGACATGGAAGCACCCAAGACGCATAACGTCAACTTCCTGTTTTCCAAGGTCGTCTCCTCCGAACGCTTTCAGACTGCCGACGGATACGAGTCATTTCTCCCGCGCCGCGAGGCGATCGAGGATTTCCTCGTGGATATCATGTTTTACTACCTGTCCGATTATCCCTTCTCCTACAAAAATATCATGAACCGCTTTATCAAAAAGGACGTCGCGCTGTCCTTGTACGAAAAGACGAAGGAAACGGTGGCGTATCTGCGAAGCCTGCAGCCGGAGGTCGAGCTGCCGCATATTGTATAATAAAGCATCTGCACCGCATGTCCGATAGGGACACGCGGTGCAGCGTTTTTTTATGCGGTTTGTGCCTGCTCGATCATGCGGTTGATCGTTTCGCGTACGGCAAGCAGCTGCTCCGCCGTCTGTGCACAATGGTCAAAGGTGATGGGAGCACCGAGGACGTCCTCAATGGCGGCGACGACCTTGTCGTGCGAGTAATATGTCTCGCACAGCTGCATCGCACGCAGATCCTGCATGACCTCCTCCATGGTCATCATGCGGATGGACTCCAGCGGTGTGCCGTCGGAGGCAGGATAGACCATAAAGGTATCACCGGCAGGGACCCAGTCCTCGCCGCCAAGATCCATATAGGGGTTGATGGCATCCCCCGATGCACGGTTGTTGTAATAGTTGTAGCCCCAATGTAAAAATCCCGCGATACGGAATTTGTAGAGCTGGAAGGCGAGGGAACGCGTACGGTAGGAGGGCATGGCCACGTAGCAGTTGGAGTAGCCGATAAGCTGACAGCAGGCATAGTAGACCCACAGATCCTTGGCGCCGGCTTCAAGGAAGGCAGGCGCGCTCGCCGTGGTGGGCACGGGATGCGTCAGCACGCCGGTGCTGTAAAAATCAAAGTCCGACAGGGCATCGATGATGGTGTATCCCTCCAGAAGATCCGCGATCGCCTCCTTGACCGCACGATAGTGCTCCAGATGCGCAAGATACGGCTCGTCGGATATGTGATACAGACAGCGGCCGTCATCGCCGCGCGCCTTCATATGCTGAATAAAGGCAGCGATCATCGCGCGAAGGAAGCGCTGATATTCCTTGTCCAGCGCCAGCGTTTCCCAGCCGAACAGCCGCTTGTACTCGCCGTCAACGGTGGCGTACACGTGCGCGGCGTGCTGTGCGTTGTCCTGCTGATAAAAGTGCGATATCTCCAAATACCGAATGCCGATACGGTCGCACATATCGACCCATCGATCGACGAGAGAGAAGTCAAAGGAATATTGACCCTCCGTCAAGCGAACGCGTATGAGCTGCGACGGCAGACGCTCATAGCCGGGCAGAACGTTGAGCGCAGGGGTGAAGAGCGGTGTGTAAAGTGTATCGCGACCGCGACGGGCAGCCGCACGGGCAAAGCTTTCGATGATCTCAAAATGTCGGTCACAGAAGGGCTCGACGTTGTAATACGTTGCCAGACAGTCGCAGTAGAACCACTGCGTGAAATGCGTCGTCTGCTCGGGCAGGGCGATGGGGATGACATGGATGCACACGCTTTGCGTCGAAGTGCTCTCGCCATTCGGAAGCGAGAGCGTTATATGTAAGGAAAGATCGCCCTCGGCATCCTCGGGAATGCGCAGCTCGACCCACATGCTTCGCAGCTTGTTACGCGAAAGAGCGATCTTTCCTCCGTAACGGAGCGGAGTAAGCACGTCGGGATACAGGCCCGGCGTCGTACGCAGATATTGATCGTCGTATTCCTCTGGCTTGACGGGACGGTCCACCGGTACCCAGCGCACGTCGCGCAGGGTGCAGGCCGAGGCAAGCGCACCGGACACCGTGACGTCGCATAAGGGACGCCAAGGAAGTGCCGGATCCCCCTCGTCAACAAACAGAAATTGCACCGACAAAACCTCGCCGCGCAGAGCGCTGATCTGCGTAAGAGCAGGGAAGCGGTCGATCGGATCGTCAAGAAATACCTTTTCCTGGGAAGAGACGATCTTGGTTTTTAACATGTGATGGGCCCTCTTTTATATAAAAAATGATGTATCCATGCGGACACGGTTAGTATAGCATAGAAACCATCAAAAGACAAGAGCTTTAAAAAAAGAGCGGCGGTTTTTATAGTAAAATTTCGCCGGCTTGTATGGCTTTGATCACATAAAACATGAGATCCCCCAGAAGAGGGATGTAATTAAAAAAGGCTCAGGATCGGAAACGATCCTGAGTCTTTTTTGGTGCCGGTAGTCGGGGTCGAACCGACATGGTATTGCTACCACCGGATTTTGAGTCCGGCGCGTCTGCCAATTCCACCATACCGGCCTATGCACGATGGTAATTATACCATATAAAAACAGAAAAATCAATATGAAAATGAAAAATTTTCGGATTTTCCTATAAGCGCGTGCTGTCCTTTTTTAACAATGCGTTAACAACCGTTCAATGAAACAGAAATATCTGTCGTGTACAATACAAGGGACAGCGTACGGTCGTTCGCCCGACAGATGAAGAAGGGCAGCGGCAAGCCTCTCACGATGGATTTCGTCAGATGGACGTGCCGATCGGCCTATAAAGGAGGATATAGAGGTGAATACCGGTGGTGTAAAAGGGTATATACGGGAGAGAATAACGCATCGGGCGTTTGTTGCTGTGGCACTGATCTATGCGGCGGCATGTCTTGGCTCGGCGGTGTATTGGATCGCCGTAGGGCAGGTGCGCAATCTGTGTATGTCCTTGGCGTTTATCGCGTTTGTCCCTGTGATCTGTTTCGTTGAATATATCGGTAAGATTCGCCTTGGTGCCGTGAGCATGGCTGCGGTGCTGTTTATTGCCTTCGGCAGTATTCTCGGCTCTTGCTTTGACGTATATATGACGATCCCGTTTTTTGATACGCTCCTGCACGGCTTGTCGGGCGTCGTCTTTGCCTGCTTCGGCTTTACCTTTGCGGAGCGCTTTTTTGGGCATCCCGATACCGCAGGACGGTTTTGGGGCTGCGTGATCTTTGCCGTTTGCTTCAGCTTGTCTGTCGCTGTTGTCTGGGAGCTGTTTGAATATGCATGCACCGTCTTCTTTGGCTTTGATATGATGGAGGATACGTACGTTCACTCGATCCGCTCCTACCTTTTGGCAGGAAGTCACACCGAAACCGTGGTCATCGACGGCATCACGAAAACGGTGATCTATTACGGAAACGGACAGACCTATACGATGAATGGCTATCTGGATATCGGACTGATCGATACGCTGACCGATCTGATCATTTGTACTGTCGGTGCGGCGGTCTTTGCGCTTCTTTCCATCCTCGGACGCAAGTGCCCGAAACTGTGGCAACGGCTCGTTCCTCAGGTGGTAGCGCAGTCAGAAAGATCGTAAAGCTTTATTAAATAGCGGGGCTGCCTCAAATGCAAATTTGAGGCAGCCCTCTCGTTCAAACGGGGTTATGCATCGATATCAAACGAATAGATGCCGTACCCCTGTTCATTTTTAACGATCTCGATCGTACACATGACCGTTTGTGTACCCACCGTGAGCTTCATGGTCAACTCATATCTTGACCCGCCAATGGTACTGTTGTAGTAGGAGGAGGAAACGCCCGTGTAGGCTTTGATCTCTATGCCCGATTGAAGATCCACGCCCGTTTCGTTTTCAATAACCTGGAGCCGTCCCTGCAGATCCATCGGACGCTCGGGGTGCAATAGGGCTTCCGCTCCGTCGTAATCCTCCGCGACAATGGCATCGAAAAAATCTCGGATCGTTTGTTTTGCTTCGTCCTTGTCTATTCCGCCCGTACAGGACACAAGGGAGCCGATGCCAAGACATACGATCAAGCATACAACGCAAAGCTTCTTCCAAAGATATCTCATAGATGTAGTACCTTTCTTGTCGTTTAAGAATGCATACCGTGCCTGCCTTGTGCGCTGGCAACACCGGCTGACAGCACAGACTGCTTTGGTTTTTCATTAGGCTTCTTTATCCGGAATGTATTCCATTATATCCTCGATTTTGCAATCAAGTGCCGCACAAAGCTTATTGATTGTTTTGCTTTCCATATTGTCGTTTGCTTTCAGTCGGCGGATCGTCTTACTGTCAATGCCACATTCCTCGCGAAGCTTGTATGTGCTAAAGCCCTTTTTCTTCATAGTGTCCCAAAGCTTATCAAAACAATCATTTTTATAACCTCCATATTGGCATGTACTATTATGGGGGTTATAATCTTATTTATTAAGGGGATATAATCTCCATATAAAAGGAGATTGTCATTTATGGAATTGATTCAAGAATTGTTTGTCGGTTTTTAAAAAGCGAGTATTTCAAAACTGCGTCGTTTGATATGTTTGATTTTGAGAGTATAATCGAAAAAGAGTGCTAAAAGCAATCAACCAATCAAATACGTTTGTTTAAACTCTTTTACAACGGATTTTATAGAGCCGTCGATCCTACTATCGCAAAACCGTTTGATGTGTTCGGGAATTTCTTTATAATAGGACATTGTAAGCAATTTGAGCCAATACACCGTTTCGGCGGTTTCTTTCAAAGCTATGTGCATTTTCGAAATAAAATCAGCTTTGCTCTGACCGTCATTTTCTTCGTTAATATTCGCACCAATACTCGTGCCGCTACGAACGATCTACTTTGAAATAATGGCTTCCTTCTTCGTTTTAATGAAATATTGGTGAAGCTTTATAATTCGTGATGCAAAAGCAATCGATTTATCGATCAATAAATTTTCTTTCATAGCAACACCTCCGTTCATAAGATCAGTATAGCACAAAATTGTAAACATCTCAACATAATATTGCTTTTCGACCAACGGAGAAAAGCTACCGCAATTATTCATTAGCGAAGAGACTTCATTATTCATTCTTCATTAAAATCCGCTTGTGAGGCAAATGAATAATGAATGATGAATAATGAATAGTGAATAATACAAAGAAAATCCGCATTCTTACGAACGCGGATTTTCTTTGTGATACCACTACAAAAAACGTCCGAACCGTACTGTGCTACAAAAACAGTCCGGCTTTTATTGTTAGATGGTACACTTATCCCTTGGTATTGACGGGAGTTGACAGTAACCGCTATCTTCCGGGCTGTCAGCACCATGCTTGTAACGAATCTTATGTAGTTGTTTCACATTGAAGGGGCTTGCTTCTTAGACTACCGTGTCATCTACTGTAGACTATTCTTCCGACTCACCTTCGTAAGCTCTGCGCACACGTTCCACTCCGCATTTTAAGAGAATGTTTTCTCCTTTGAGGTCGAAGTGGCGATAATCCCAAATGACATCAACACCATCACGGGTAACGTGAAAATTTGACTCTCCTGTCATATCAATCTGATGAATATAATCAGCAAATTGTTCGGGAGATAAGTCATCTAAAATACCTCTGCCTTGTCCTTCGACTACGTATGGGTAGTGTCTGCCTGTGCCTTTCGCCATGTCAGAGATTGAGGTAACACGAATATCGAACTCATGTGAACAGCCGTAATCATAAACCATTTTCATCGTATCACCGACCGAAAGATTTAAATCTTGGAGTTTTGCCTTTGCTGCATCGACAGCATTTTCGATATCGCATTCGTCCAGAATCATGGGCAGAACATAAGGTGTGTCTTTGAAGGAAAACTCAAACGCATGATATGCCAACGTATCGAATGTGTGAAGAATTAAGTATCCGAGTTGAGCGATAGTGTATTTGCTTGACACTTCGACTGTTCTCCAGATCTTGTCTTCAAATCCGTTGTAGGCGACATGCATTGCATAGACTTGGGTTTTCATCAAAATCACCTCCAATATGTATTTGAGTAATTATTATATCATATTCCCATTAAAATTTCAATCACTGGCTTATTATTTTTAGTACCAAGAATACCTATTTGGAGTCTTTCGGGAGAATCGTATTCCGGATAGTGTCATTGAGATACAGGGTGTTTACTCTCTCGTACAGACTTACGATCCCACATCCAATACCTTTGAGCTTGTCGGCAAACTTCTGCAGAATACTGAAGTTCGGATGCAAAACAGAAAAGTGCGTAACAACAATATATTTAATTTCGCCGTTCTCCATTTTTTTCAAAATTTCTGATAAGTCCGGACGATCTAATCCTGAACGCTTGGACTTGTCAATAACGAATCCAACACATTCCCAATCTTCGTGTAATGCTACTACTGATTTTAAAAATTCGATTCTTTCATTCAAAGTCGGATCCTGAGAGTTTGTTCTTATGTAGCAACATATCTTTTTAATTTCAGTTGTCATTAATTTCGGTCACCTCGACAAATTCTTATTTATAACTTATAGCGCTTAATTTTTTCTTTTTACATAGGCACGATATTCATCTCGAAGTAATGCGTAGGAAATAACGTTCTCAATCAGTTTCTCCACATCGGGACTATCTAATTCCCAATCCTTATCATAGGTCAGAGAGCCAAGATTGAATATTGTTCCGTCAATTATCTCGGCATATTTAGGTTTTACGAATTGCATCAACTCGCTGACCTTTCCGCTACCTTTATTTCCGATAGCAATTTTACCGTGATGATAGAACGTATATGTATTTCCAGTTTGTTTGAGATTATCGTCTATGCTGTATTGCAAAGCGTGATGAGAATCATCCTCATTATCGATGGCAACTACCATAGCAGTTTTTTCTATTTTGGCGTTTGCGAAGGATCCATACGGAGTAAATCCGATTGAAACGATTTCTGTACTACCCTTATAGTCGATGATGAACGAACGGTACAAACCATAGAAAACTCCACCCCCAGCATTTCCATAGGAAAGCTGGCGCACACCATAATCTTCTATCAAAGTGAAGATTTTATATGACTTGACTTTCATTTTGTGCCTTGGATTCAGCAATCCTTCCCACAAATTGAAGGCTGCATAAGCAAGATTTCTCGGTGTTTTGGGGCTAATATCGGCGCTTAATTCTTCGATGTTTTCCTCAATAAACTGCGGAATCTTACCGTAGGGCACTCTGTCGGGCATCGTTCCCAAATCAGCAAGAGCGTATTTGCCGTCAACCATATCGCTGTAACTCGGCAAGGAGTCTATCTGTATGTATTGCTCTTTTTCAGCGTCATAATGGAAGCAGAAACTTTCGATATCGTTTATCATCATTGCATAGTCTGCTCCGAGAGAATTACAATAATCACACAACTGATCTCCAACGCTTTCACCTAAGCCAACTCCGGGAGCTTTGCACTCAACTATTGCTATCGGATACATTGTACCCTCATCGTCAATCGAATGAATAACAATATCAGCTCTGCGTTTAGAATCCACCTTGTAATGCTTGAGATGTGATTCTACAATTAGCATTTCCGGAGGAACTTTCAATTCATTGAGAAGATAGGATACTACTCTCTGACGGACGGTTTCTTCGGGAGTTATGTAAATAAGTTTTTTGCGTATTGGATCGAGATAGCAGTCTTTATTATTTCGCTTGTATATAGGCGGCAATGCCATGTTTGATAAATCGATTAACATAATATTAGTATTTCACTCCGAAACAGTAAATACAACTGTGTTTTGTTCGGGCCGATAGTATTCAAAAGCTGAATATTGGTCTTCCACATAAACCCAACTCAAATACCAGTCGCCGGGGAACATTTTTTCTGATACGGTTAATGTAGCGGTATAGATATCCTTTTTGGGATCGCCTTTTTCAATGTTGACCCAAGCACTTGCTTCATTTTCGGGTTTTTGAGCTGACTTTAATTGGATTTTGATGATAAACACATCATAGCGAGTATCAACATCAACATTTATGGTGATTGTATCTCCAATTGAAAGCACCCCATCTTTTTTCTCAAAAGTAACATCTTTAATAATGATTTCTTTCAACTTGGGTATACTTTCTTGGCGTACTATGACCTCGTTGCATACTGAACAGTGCTTGCCCTCTGTTTTTCCTTCTGACGTATATGTTGGCATCACCGCTGAATCAATAACCTCTGTATGCGCCAGTGTATCTATGTATTGAGTTTCTTTAGCACCGCAAGAGCAAATGCGTTCTTCCTCACCCTTAACACTACAGGTAGAGTTTTTTACGATTGACCACTCGCCATATTCATGAACGTGTGCATCTGTTACTGGATTGGTGTCACCCGAAGATGAGCCGTTGGGAGTATCGTTTTGACTATTATCGCAAGAAGCAATAACGAAAACGCACATCAATATTAAAGCCAAGACAAAAATCTTTTTCATGTAAAGGCCTCCTTCATTGTCTTCGAATACCTGTTGAATCTATTATATCACATTTTTGTGAATTTTTCAACTACATGGCTGATTCAGATGTAAAGCCAAGGACGCCCTTGGCATTGGTTACATTGTCATCTCAAAGTCCGGTTCTTCGTAACCGCCTGTTTTCATGCGGATGAGGCTATCATCAAAAATATCTGTCTGCATAGCCAAGACCTCTTGATCCAACAGCTCGAAAGCTGCATAGTGGCAATCGTCGATGATAACGGTATTCATTTCACCAGAAAGAAGCAGTTTGATATCATTACTCCATCAAGGCTTGACGGATATCGTCTTCGTGACGAGCTGCAAACGCGGCATCTTCCTCATATCCATCCTCATCGATATCACCGTAGCAATCTCGGCTATGAACCTGAATGGTCAGCGGACAGTAGTACTTGGTTGTAACTGACTGAGGATAGGCTTCGGTCAGCATTCTGTTGAGTTGCTCATAGGAGTCGAGTCCATCAACCTTGATTGTGTTTTCGACCTCTCGTCTGTTCTGATAGGGGAGGTTGCCCATCAAGGTGAGTGACTCATTGAGCGTGTGAAAACGGAAGCCAACGGGAAGAGCCTTGGCAATTGCGTTTTCTACGACACCGAAGCATTCCAGCGAAACCTTGAGTCCGTCTTTGTTTTCCTCATTATATTTGAGGTCGTAATCGGAAGTATGATTTGCTCCCAAATACGAGAGAGCGCCAGCCAACTGTTTTCGTTCTACGGGGAGTTGAACGTGAGCAGTTTTGTCGCCCCTTGAGATAATTGCATTCATCTGTTATCATCCTTTCTGCAATAAAAAAAGCCAAACGCTTGGCTGATAAGCATTTGGCTATGTAGAAAAATTATTTACGATTGTTTACAGGATATAGGTTTACTTGTTCTCGGTTTTGTGTTATAATGAATTCATCGATAAATAAGAATTTGATGAGGTAAGACAAATGACCATCCAAACAGTTGAACAAAACAACATAGTATGTGCTGTAATAAACAGCGATGAAAAGGTATTTACAGACGCACAGTCTGCACTCGATGTACTTATGACTGCAAAGTATGATGCAGGCACAAAGAATATCGTAATTGACAAAAAACTAATCGTTGAGGACTTTTTCATCCTCAGCACTGGCCTTGCTGGTGAGATTCTGCAAAAGTACACCAACTATGGTGGACGCATTGCA
>JAFTLQ010000031.1 GCA_017455905.1 Clostridia bacterium
CGGTTTTCAAAGAATCCTATGAAAGCAAATATCGATGGATGGCTTATTTGTCGTACATTCATATTGGTTATGTGCTTTTATCGCTCGCCGGCTTTGTTTTAGGGCAATTTGTATTTTCTTGGGATTTTTGGCCATGGTTTTTTGTTTCCTATCTCTTTTTTACATTAATACGGTGGTGTCATAGCAACGCTGTTGGCAGAGGAACTATATAAATCTTGAATCAAAAAGATTGTGAAACGGACAAGCAAAGAGCATCATAGGTTCCTAAAAACAAACGGGGGCTGTCTCAAATTTTGCATTTGAGACAGCCCTTGCTTGCTGTATGGATACGTGCTTATTCGTTTTCCGAGAGATACCGCTTCATGGCGTCGAAGGACTCGTCGCTGATGACGTGCTCGATCTTGCAGGCGTCGAGGGAGGCGGTGTCCTCCGACACGCCGAGATGCTGCAGAAAGCTCGTCAGGAAGGTGTGCCGCTCGTAGATCTTTTCCGCTACGAACAGGCCGTCCTCGGTGAGCGTGATGTAGCCGGCGCGGTCGATCTCGATGTAGCCGCCCTGCTTGAGCAGGTTGACTGCACGGCTGACGGAGGGCTTAGAGTACCCCATTTCGTCACAGATGTCAATGGACCGCACACAGGACATCCGCTTCGACAGGACGAGGATGGTCTCCAGATACATTTCTCCCGATTCTGCCAAATGCATGGCTCCGTCCTCCTTTTTCTTTTTTATTCATTATAGATAAAACGGCGGTGCTTGTCAAGCCCTTTTGGGGCAAATGGCAGCAAACGTGTAAATTTCCCATAGGCCTCTTGAAAAAAAGCCGACGGTGTGCTACAATAAAAGTGCGCGGCCGTGCGTTTAACGGATAGGCCGCAGCTCGGACAGCCTCGTAAGGATACCATATGTCATTTTTCCGTAAATATATCGGTGACAAAGCCTTTTATCGCATGGTCCTCGGCATCGCCGTGCCCATCATGCTGCAAAACGGTGTCACAAGCTTCGTCAACATGCTGGATAATCTGATGGTCGGCAGCCTCGGAACGGAGGCCATGTCGGGTGTGTCCATCGTCAATCAGTTTATCTTCGTCTTCAATCTTCTGATCTTCGGTGCCGTGTCGGCCGCAGGGATCTTTACCGCCCAGTATTACGGGTCAAAGAATACCGAGGGCGTGCGGCATACCTTCCGCTTCAAGCTGCTCGTCAATGCGTTGGCGGTGCTGCTCGGTGTGGGAGCGTTCCTTTTGTTCGGTGACGATCTGATCCGACTGTTTTTGCATCAGGGAGACGGCGAGGGCGACCTGGCGCTGACGTTTTCCTATGCCAAGGACTATCTTGTGATCATGCTGATCGGCTTCGTGCCGTACGCGCTTTCGCAGGTGTACGCCTCCACTATGCGCGAAACGGGCGAGCCCGTATGGCCGCTGATCGCCGGTGTGGTCGCCGTGGCAACCAACGGCGCACTCAACGCGGTGTTTATCTTTGCCCTCGGCCTCGGTGTCAAGGGGGCGGCGATCGCTACGGTCGTCTCGCGCTTTGCCGAGGCGCTGCTGCTGATGGCCTGGTCGCATCGCCACGTCGACAGGTGCTCGTATCTCAAGGGCGCCTATACCTCGCTGTACATTCCCCGTACGCTGGTCAAGCGCATCGTCCTCGGCGGCCTGCCGCTGATGGCCAACGAGCTGTTGTGGTCGCTGGCGATCACGGTGCGAAGTCAGTGCTATTCCACGCGCGGCCTTGACGTCGTGGCGGCGATGAATATTTCCAACACCGTCTACAACGTGTTCAGCGTCATCTATCTGGCGATGGGCAGCGCCATCGCGATCATCATCGGAAATCTTTTGGGAGCAGGGAAGACCGAGCTTGCTAAAGAGACCGACTGCAAGCTGATCGCCTTCTCCGTTTTCTGCGGAGCCTGCACCGGCGTGCTTATCCTCTTGGTCGCGCCTGCCTTTCCTTTGCTCTACGAAACGAGTGCGACCGTGCAGAGCCTGGCCACCTATCTGATGGTCATTCAGGCGCTCGTTATCCCCTTTGACGCCTTTACCAACGCGGCGTATTTTACCATCCGCTCGGGCGGTCAGATCCTTGTAACGATGCTCTCGGACAGCGTATTTATGTGGGTCGTGGTCGTGCCCGTCTGCTGCCTTTTGGCGTATCTTACCCCCTTGTCCATCTTCGCGCTGTTCGCGATCTGCCACGGCTGTGATTGCCTGAAGGCGCTCTTCGGATGCGTGCTTCTTCGGCGCGACACGTGGGCGCGCCGCTTGGTATCCGAGGACGAAAACGCACAAATTTGTCAATAAATATTTACAATATATACTGGAGGAACCTATGAAAGCTATTGTAACCGTCATTGGAAATGACAAGCCGGGCATTATTGCCGCCGTAAGCGCGATGCTTGCCGAGGCATCGATCAACATTGAGGATATCAGCCAGACCATCCTGCAGGGTAGCTTTACCATGATCATGATGGTCAACACCGAGGGCAGCGCGATGACCATGTCCGATCTGAGCGACGCCTGCCGCACGCTCGGCGAGCGCATCGGTGTTACCATCCGCGCTCAGCAGCAGGATATCTTCCGTGCAATGCATGAGATCTGAGGTGCCGTATGTTCAGTACATCCGATATTCTTGAAACCGTCAACATGGTGGAGCGCGAGCATCTGGACATCCGCACCATCACGATGGGCTTGTCCCTTCTTTCCTGTATACGCGACAGCGCACAGCACACCGCCGAGGCGGTATACGACCTCATCTGCCGCCGCGCCGAGCATCTGGTCGACGTGGGCGAGGCGCTGGCCAAGGAGTACGGCATTCCGATCGTCAACAAACGCATCTCCGTCACCCCCGCCAGCCTCGTCTGCGCCCCGTTTGTCGGCGAGGAGCTGACGATCGCCCGCGCCCTGGATCGCGCGGCGCACACGACGGGCGTCGATTTTCTCGGCGGCTATTCCGCTCTTGTTCATAAGGGCATGACCTCGTACGAGCGCTCCTTTATCGAGAGCATTCCCGAGGTGCTGGCCACCACCGATATCCTTTGCTCGTCCGTCAACGTCGGATCGACGCGTGCCGGTATCAATATGGATGCCGTGCGCCTGCTCGGCGAGGTGATCAAGGAAACCGCCGCCCGCACGGCCGACCGCGACGGCTTTGGCTGTGCCAAGCTCGTGGCCTTCTGCAACGCGGTGGAGGATAACCCCTTTATGGCAGGCGCCTTCCACGGCGTCGGCGAAGGCGAGTGCGTCATCAACGTCGGCGTGTCGGGCCCCGGTGTCGTTTGCAGCGCTCTGAAGCATGCGGACGGTGCGGATCTTGCGACAGTGGCCGAGATCATTAAGAAAACGGCCTTCAAGATCACGCGTGCCGGCCAGCTGATCGCCAGCGAGGCGTCGCGCCGTCTCGGTGCCGAGTTCGGCATCGTTGACCTGTCGCTGGCACCGACCCCTGCCGTCGGCGACAGCGTCGCCCGTATTCTTGAAACGATGGGACTTGAAACCGTCGGCACGCACGGAACCACCGCGGCGCTGGCGATCCTCAACGACGCCGTCAAAAAGGGCGGCACTATGGCCAGCTCCCGCGTCGGCGGTCTGTCAGGTGCTTTTATTCCCGTCAGCGAGGACGAGGGTATGATCGAGGCGGCGGCCAAGGGCTCGCTGACGCTTGAGAAGCTTGAGGCTATGACGGCGGTCTGCAGCGTCGGTATCGACATGGTGGCTGTTCCGGGCGATACCTCGGCGGCGACGATCAGCGCTATGATCGCCGATGAGGCGGCGATCGGCATGGTCAACAATAAGACCACGGCCGTCCGTGTCATCCCCGTGCCCGGCAAGGGCGTGGGCGATACGGTGGAATTCGGCGGCTTGCTCGGCTCGGCGCCGATCATGCCCGTGAACCCCGCCTCCTCCGAGATCTTTATCCGCCGCGGCGGCAAGATCCCCGCGCCCATTCACGGAAATAAAAACTGATCCCTTACCCATCCCCGAAAGGAGATACCTCATGAAACGATCGCTTCTACGCGCTGTGTTGCTTGTCCTTTTGTGCGCCTGCACGCTCAGCCTGTTCGGTTGCCTGGAGCTGCTGGGACTTCCCGACGGAAAGGTGCGCTTTTACGTCGACGGGGAGCTGTACCAAACCGTTGAGCCGACGGAGGACGGCACCTTTGATATCCCCGTTATCACGCCCGAGCAGGGCTACACCTTTGACGGCTGGTATTCCGATCCGCTCGGGACGACGCCGTACGAAGGGGAGGCAAAGGCCTACGCATTTCTGCGTCCCATCGCGTACGACCTTATTTACCGTCTTAACGGAGGCGTGAGCGACAACCCGTCGTTCTATACGGTACAGACACCGACCTTCACCCTCCGCGCACCCGAAAAGGAGGGCTACACCTTCGTCGGATGGACGACCGATGCGCAAACGACGCCTGTGCCGCAGATCACGATCCCCAAGGGATCGCACGGCAGCATGACCTTGACCGCCCATTACACGCCGACCGTCTTTACCATCACCTACGAGCTTGACGGCGGCACGAGCGATAACCCAACGAGCTATACGATTGAATCGGACAGCTTTACGTTAACGCCTCCCACCCGTCCCGACAGCACCTTTTATGCATGGGAGTGCAACGGCACGCTGTATGAAAGCTACACAGTCGCGCAGGGAAGCTTCGGCGATCTCGTGTTGCGTGCCGTATGGAATACAGGCCTGCCGATGCTGTCGTATGCGGCGGATACCGCGGGCGTGACGGTCACCTCCAATACCCCCGCCGGCGGTGTCGAGATAGACACGCGCGTGACGGTGACCGCCCCCGCGACAAGCGGCGACCGTATGTTCCTGTATTGGCTCTGCAACGGCGAGCTTTTGTCATATGCCGCCTCCCACACCTTTACGATGGGAAGCGAGACCCGTACGCTCGTTGCCTGCTACGATGCCATAGATTCGTACGAATATGACAAGAAAAGTGGTCAATCCTTCACGTTTTCCCTGGATTCGAAGACCGTACCGTATGCCATATACGGCGGCGGAGCAGGTAACGATCTGGACGTTATCCTGAATCGAGGAAGCGTTACGCTGACCGCCGATTACCTTACCTCGCTCCCCTGCGGATATTATTCCTTCTTTATAGACGATGCGACCGGCGGCCAATGGTGCTCGCTGTCGGTGATCGACAGCCGCACGCCGACCGACGTCGCGATCGTGTACGACCATGTATCCTACCCCGCGGTCGTTCTGACCTTCACTTGCTCCTGCGCCGGTGAACACACCTATTCGCTTGACGGCGGCAACGCCGTTCTCTGTACGAGCGGTGACGTTCTCCCGTCGTACGATAAGTCGGCGGAGCATACCCTCACACTCTCCTGCGTCAAGGGGGGAAGCGTCACCGTTACGCGCGAGGGCTATACCCGCGCTGAAGCACCGTATTATGAGGATTCCTTCTCCTACGGCGGACAGGTGTACGATTACGTGATTGAGAGCGAAGAGGAATACGAGGTCCTTTATGAATACCTGATCGCGGTACGCGGCGTGTTGGATCACCAAGACGGCAAGGGTGACCTGAGCTATACGTTCCTTGCGAGTGAGTATATGGGACAGGTCATCAACGATCAAGAGCTGTACGATTCGCTGATGACGCGCGCCTTTCATGCCAAGAGCTTTCCCATGCTTCCCTCGGTGCAGATATCCTACCGCACGCAGGCTCCGTATGTCTGTACGCTCACGATCGAGTATCCGTACGGGCTCAACGAGCAGCTAAGCGCCCAGACGCCCATCGTTCTTCAGGATACCTCTAACCCCGAGCGCACCGAGGGACGTCCGTCGGACTTCAACAGCTTTCCCATCGACGCCTTTCCCCCGACCGCGGTGCGCACGATGTACGAGCTGGAGCTGCTGCCGTACGGCCTGTGTCCCACCTTTGAGGATGCGGACAGCGACGCCGCTCGCTTGTATGAGCGTGCCCGCGCGATCCTGCGTACCATCGTCGACGACGGCATGGACGATTACCAGAAGGTCGCAGCCATCTATCGCTATCTTGCCCACAACGTCACTTATGACGAGGTGACCTATGCCTCAGCGGACGGCTCGGTCTACCGTGCCTTTACGGCGTACGGCGCCCTGATGGACGGGGTGGCGGTCTGCGACGGCTATGCGAGTGCGTTTCGCCTGCTTTGCCTGATCGAGGGCATTCCGTGCGAGGAATACACGGGGGTCACCGATCCCTACGATCCTGCCAGCGGCCATGCATGGAACAAGTATACGATCGACGGCGTCACCTACGCCTGCGACGTCACGTGGGCGCGCGTGGAGGATCAATACGTCACCATGTATTATGTAATGATGGATGAAGCGCTCCTGCTGGATACCGATCACTTTGAAAACGCGCTGGAGTACGATGCCTTCACCGCGGTATGTGCCGATGCCATGTTTGATTACTTCGACCGCATCGGAACCGAAAACGACTCGTGCTTGGTTGCCACCGATCCGTCGTCGATCGCGGATGCCATCGCCTTTGCGAAGGCCAACGGGCTGACGTCGATCGAGCTGTGGACGTCCTACGACGATCAAACCATCCTTGAGATCCTTCGCAGCCTGCGCCTGAGCGTTTCCGTCGCCCGCACGTCGGAGGAAACCGTCTGTATCATCCTGGAACCTTGATGTATCGACCCATCGCTTACCGAAGCCGACAGAGCGGTGCCTCTGTCGGCTTTCTCTTTTATGTATATTGAGTATATATTGATAAAAAAGGATAAGATTTCAGTATATGAGGGATACTATCTTGTTAAGAATGTCAAAAAACAAAAAAATTTCAAAAACCCCTTGACAAGTGGAGAAGAATAGGGTATAATAGGCAAGCCGACTTCGCGAGAGCAGGTCGGGCATCGCTCATTGAAAATTGAACAACATGAAATTTAGAGCACTGAAAAGTGCGAAGAATCTCGTTAAAACACTTTGAAAATACTTTAAAAAGT
>JAFTLQ010000032.1 GCA_017455905.1 Clostridia bacterium
GGCAAGTCCCTGCTCCTTCATCATCTGCGCGATCAGCTTGATCGCCTGGGCCAAGGAGCGGTCGGAGCGTACCTTGACCAGCAGAGGCGTGTCGGAGAATTTCTTCGACGCGTCGCTCGCGTAGTTCTTGTACGCGTAGGTTTCGGGGGAAAGATTCAAATAGACGTACAGCGTCTTTCCAAGCAGATTGAGCTTGGCCATGGACTGTCGACCGCAGACGAAGCTCTCACGCTGAAAGCTCAGACGCGCCTTCATGCGCTCGTAGGAAAGAAGCTCGTTTTTGACAGCGCCGTAATACGTCTGCATCTCCTCGTCCGCCTGGATAAGGCGCGACAGGAAGGAGCGGCGATAGCGGACGGTGGGCGGCGGCAGCTCGGCCTTTCGGCGGGCTTCCTCCTCCTCGGCACGGCGACGCGCCTCCTCCTCGGCCTGGCGGCGGCGTTCCTCTTCCTCCGCTTGGCGGCGTTCGCGCTCCAGGCGGCGTGCTTCTTCCTCGGCACGCAGCAGCTCGGCGTTCAGGATGTCGTCGGCGCGCAGGGCGATCACGATGGCGTCGCGCACACGGCGTTCGTCCTCGGAAAGCTTCTTGCGATTGTTCATCAGACGGGACACGGGTACCGTCTTTTTGTATTCGGAATCGTACACCTGATAGTCCTCGAGCTCATCCTCGAAGGTATCGGTGGTAAAGTCGGGGTTGGTTTCGGACAGGGGCTTAGACGAGAGGACCTTGATGTCGTCGGGCTCTTCCACCACACCGCTGTAAAACTGCGTATACTGCAAAGCGATGGACGCGTACAGGTCGCTGACGTACTCGTCAGAGGGCATCTCGGTAAATTCTTCGCCAAGGAAGGAATAACCGACCTTTTGACAGCTCTCGATGTATTCCCAAAGGGACAGACATTCCTTGAGATTCTTATTCTTCAGAATGGCGTTGGTGCGAATGACAGGGGGACGGATATAGTTGCGTCCCAGCTTCTGCACAAAGGGGGACGACATATAGGACATCAGCGCCATGCTGATGCGCTTGATGCGGCGCAGAGCGTCCGCATACTTGGTGTTGAGATCCATATCAAGCTCGGACATCTCCCCACGGAGTGGTGAGGTCAACTCCATGTGAAGATGGATCCGAGCCGAATTCCGAGCGCCGTCGTCGTCATCCGGGAAGTGCTCAAATTCGGTCTGGTAATCGAATCGGAACGACTGCTCCGTGCCGCTACCGCCCACGAGGGCCTTGTAACGGCGATCGACGAAGGCTGCCAATCGGACAAGAAGGGTGTTAACGAACCGATTTTCGTACGTCAGATGCGTTTCCTCGCGGAAGACGTTGAGAAGCTTGGACGGGACGACCTCCTCGGTCTGCTCGTCGTAGCTCAAAATCAGGTTCGTATGCTGCGCGAGGTGCTTGATGGTCTTGTCGGATACGCGCTTGGTCAGCTCGACCGGCAGGATCTCCTCGACATCCTCGATCGCCACCGACGGATTGCGTACGATCAGATCAAGGTACGGAAGGGCGTCCTCGATCTTGTCGACCCATTCGGTGTCGATGGTCTTATGCACGGTCTGCCGCTTGAGAGCGGCCTCGGTGTCGGCCGAGCCGACGATCAGCCGTGCATCGGCGTAATCGGCGCTTTGCTTCGCCAGGTCACGCAGAGCGGAGAACGCCTTCGCTCGAAAGTCTTCATATTTCTTATTCATAGCGTCCTCCTTTCATTTTTGTTCAAAAATGAACGCAAAGATTTATAAAATTACTTAGTATGTACGCTGCAGACGGTCAAGGAACTCAATGGACGATACCATCTTATCCTTGCCAAAGAGCGTGTTCAGATAGTTGATAAGGCCCTTCAGCTCGTCGCGGATGAGGGCAAGGTTGAGGCTCTCAAACTTGCGGAAGACCTTGGTCGCGAGGATGTGGTCAATGCCCTCCTCCACCGTACCGCCGCAGGCGACGTAGACGGGAACGAAGATGCGCAGCTGCTTCATGATACGGTTACCAAAGGCTACGCGGAACTTCTTGATGACATAGGTGTCAAGCTGCTCGATCATGTCGATGTAGCGCTGCTCGACGGGGAAATCCTCCACCGCCTTATTATACAGGCGGGCAACGGAGGAATAGCTGATCTTCGACGGAGGCGTATCGGGTGCCTCAAAGGGTGCGCCCTTGTTATCGATGTTGATGGTCAGCGCACGGTCGTATACCTTATCGGATACCGAGAAGGTCGAGTCGTCGTTGTTGGCCGTACCGATGTACCAGGTGTTCTGCGGGATCAGAAGCTTGCCGTCCTTGAGGTTCTGCGGGTCGTTCTCCCACGGGGAGGGAACGAGCTCGACACGCCACTCGTTGGGATCGGGCATTTCCATGATGGACAGCATCTCGGCGAAGTAATACTCCACGCGGGCGATGTTCATCTCGTCGAGGATGATGACGTTGATATCGTCGTTCATCGAGGATTCGTAGATGCGGCGAAGCACCTCCGTCTCGTTGAACTTCTTGGAGAATTCGTTGAAGTAGCCGAACAGCTCGGTGCGGTCACGCCAGGACGGCTGAACGGATACGATGGTCGCATCGTTGTCGAAGAATTTACCCATCGCATACGGGAGCGAGGTCTTACCGGTACCGGAAATACCCTGCAAAAGGATCAGCTTGGTCGAAGCAAGACCCGCAAACATGCAGCGGATGACCTTTTCCTCGTAGAACAGACCCATGCGCGAGCAGGCAAAGTTGCGGAAATCGCGGCACAGATCCTCAAGGGTGAAGTCGGTGCGGTATTCGGGCGGCAGATAGTACTGATACTTTTTATCCACAGCCTCCAGACGCGAGAAGCGCGGCGGATATACCTTGGTCTCCTCTTCGTCCTCGCCCTCGGCGCGCTCGCCGCCCTCGCCTTCCTCGTGCTCATCGTAGATCGCGTTGAGCTGATCGATGGGAATGGAGGTCTGGCCGATACGAAGGGCAAGGATGCGCTCCTTCTCCTTCGTCAGGTGCAGAACGTCACGGTGCAGTCGGGCAACCTCCTCCAGCAGGTCCTCGTTGACAACGGCGGACTTGCGGAAGCGGATGTATTTTCTAACAAGCAGGACGATCATATAAATAATGATGCCCCACAGGCCGATGACCAGCAGAATGGATAAAATAGCAAACAGCCAATCGAGGAATCCGAAGCCGCCCTTGTAGGCGTTCAGCTGTTCGAAGTAATCGACGACGTTAAAGATCTGAAAGATTCCGCCGAAAATACCGGAAATGATCTTCCAGATACCGCCGATCATAGTTGTTAAGAAAGCAAAGAACCAATCAAGGAACGCATCCATTCTTCACCACCGCCTTTGCTTGTTTTTGTTATCGTTTTCATTCGTTTTTATTTTCGTTTTTTGTGGTTTCACCGTTCGTGTCGGAGGACACGGCCGAGGGGCTTTCCTCGGGAGCCGGCGCTTTTTCCGCCTGGCTTCTCAGGTATTCCTCAATGGCGCGGCGCTTGATCTCCTCCTCCGTTTCCTTCGCGGTCACGGCGGCACGCTTGGCGCGCTCCTTGGTCAGGATGGAGATAAAGTTGTACAGCTCATACAGGAAGAACAGGATCAGCGGCAGAACGATGCACAGGAAAAATCCAAGCGAGGAACGCAGGAAATTAATGACCGATCCAAGACCGCGAATGCGGCCGGTCTCCGTGCAAACGCCGAGAATGTCCGAATGATGAACGGTGTAGGGGTTGCTGCCCTGGTTATCGGGCGCAGGGTTGTTATCACCCTTGGTAACGACGGTCAACGTACCGTCAATGACCTCATAAATACGGTGGGTGTTGATATCGCCGATCTTTCCGTCGCCGTTCAGGTCAACGGAGGTGCGGAAGGTGATGATATCGCCTTCCTTCAGATCGTATTTTTCCTCGTCGGTCAGCTTGGTCATAAAGACGAGGTCACCCACCTGATAGGTGTCCTCCATCGAATTGGTTTCGATGGTAATTAAGCTCTTTCCGAAGATCGACGGAACACCGTCCTCGCTTCCCTGTGCCGCAAATACCAGTACGGTCACAAGGATCGCCAAAACAACGAACGCCCATACAAGGACGTTCACCACGATGCTCGCGATCCGTTTGATCATTTGTTTATCCATTATAGCAGTTCCTCACTTACTGTTATAAATTATAAATCCGTTTTTTTAAAATACAGAATGGTTGCTCACGCACGTGCGTTATATCGCTGCGCGATGCGCACGGCTCGTGGGCTTTGCGCCGGCTTACGGCGCGTAAGACGGGCGGTCGATGTCAAACTCTACGGAAACGGTCTGTCCCGAGAGACGGACATCCTGCGTCTTGGCGGCGGCGTCGGTGCCGTCAAAGTAAACGTAGACCTCGACCTGCACGATCTCCTGTGCGTCACCGAGGACGCTGTCGAAGAGAACGTCGCCGTCCAGATAGGTAATGGTGCCTGTGCGATGGTTATACAGTGCGCGGGATACCTCCCCTGCGCCGTTCGTCGCTACGAACAGCACGCGCACCGCCTGCGTCAGCGAATCATCGCCGTCGACGTGCACAGCGCCGACGCGCAGATGGCTGCTCGGGTTCGCTCCGGGTGCAGAACGAAGATACAGCGTATCATGCAAATAATAGTTGTCAAGTCCGTGCTCTTTCAGCACGTTCAACGTGTTGGATGCTTGTACTTCACTCATCGACGCCGAATACGCGCGTGCCCAGAACAGGTAGTCGGTCAGATCCGTGCCCTGCGCGAGTGTGCCAATGCACACGTAGTCGCCGCGGCTGTTCTTGAGATAGAACTTGGTCTCGCCGTCTGCCTCTGTGGACGTGCGTACCTCGCGTACGGTGTAGTAGCCGTCAAGGCGCGTGCCCAGCGTCAGCGAGCCGACCGGCGACAGGTCGCCGTCCGTATCCTGCGCATAGTAGAGCGAGGTGCCGTCGTAACGGGCATCCTCCGCTTCCGCTGTGCCGAGCGTCACGGTATACAGGCCACGAAGGGCATCTCCCTGCGCCAGGTCCTCCGAGGACAGCTGACAGTAGGTGTTCCCTTCCTTCTTATAATACGTGCCCGTGCCGTCGTACACGGCAGCAGGGTTGCTGACAACGGTGAAGGAGATCTGCCCCTTCGTGAAGTTGTAATATCCGGCAACCGAGGACGCGTCACGAAGCTTGTCGTCGATGCATATGAAATTGTCGCCTTCGTAGGTATCGCTACGCGTCTCATCCGTCAGCACGCGTTGATAATAACTGACGTCACCGACCGAAGGATCGGAGGAGGAGTACCGACGACCGTCGGTGATCTCCGTTGCCTCGATCACTAAGCCGCCCGAGGTCAGCCGCCCCAGCGTTACCAGCCGCCGAGAGGCCGCCTCCGACGATAGATCGAGAGACGTGTCGTACGAACCGTCACGCTCGTCGCTGATCTGCAGGAAGAGCGCATCGGAATACGCCTCCAGCTCAAAGCCCGATACCGTGACCGTCGTGTTCATCGAAAACCATGCGAAGGATGCCGTGCTGAGCAGCACAGCGGATATCAAAAGCAGCGTTACTGCCAAAAGCAATCGTTTTGTCTTCATACCGTATCCTTTGCCGTCAGGTCAAATAGGGAGCTTTGCCGACGGAGTCCGTCGGCAAAGCTTGTGTTGTAGGAAACTTACTGCACTTTGTTGTACTCCAGCTCGTCGATCGCGAACTCGATAGAAACGATCTGACCGTTGAGAACGGCGATGGAATCGTTCTTCGCTACGTCGTCGGTACCGTCGAAGTAGATGTAGACCTCAACGGTGACGGTCTCCTGCTGATCGCCGAGAAGCATAGCAAACAGGTTGTTGTTACCGTTCTCGTGCGTGATCACGTCCGTGCCGGCATCGTAGGTCGCCGTTGCGGTCTCCCCCGAGGTGGAGGTCGCGATGATCAGCACGCGAAGGGCATCCTTCAGGCTGCTGGCCGCGCCGCTGACCTTGATGTCGCTGACGCGCAGATTGGTGGCGTGGTTGGTGTTCTCGCCCTGACGCAGGTACAGCGTCTTATGCAGGTAATAGTCAGCCTCGGCCACGCTCTCGGACAGTACGTTCAGCGTGTTGTTTGCCTGTACCTCGTTAAGCTCGGTGGAGTAGGCTCTGCCCCAGTAGAGGTAGCCGTTGATCGCGGTACCGGCCGCCGGCGTGCCAAGGCAAACGTAGTCGTCACCCGACTGGACGTAGTAAACGCTTGTGCCGTCGAAGGTCGTGTCCGCGAGAGTCTCGGTGGTTGCCGTGTAGTAACCGGCAAGCTCGTCACCGACGGAGAGATGCTCCTGTAC
>JAFTLQ010000003.1 GCA_017455905.1 Clostridia bacterium
AGTGTTTTAACGAGATTCTTCGCACTTTTCAGTGCTCTAAATTTCATGTTGTTCAATTTTCAATGAGCGATGCCCGACCTGCTCTCGCGAAGTCGGCTTGCCTATTATACCCTATTCTTCTTCACTTGTCAAGGGGTTTTTCAAAAATTTTTTGAGTTTTTCTGCATTTTTGTGTTATATTGTGGAAACTTAACATACAAAACGCCGTCACGCTCAAGCGTTCGGTGAAGTTGTATAAGGAGGTCGCATGGTTGCCATCGTTCTGCGCACAGTGCTTTTGTTCTTTTTGCTCTCCTTTGCGCTCAAGCTGATGGGAAAGCGTCAGCTCGGTGAGCTGGAGGTGGGGGAGCTGGTATCGGCGCTTCTGATCTCCGAGGTCGCTGTGCTCCCCATTGACGATCCGGATCGCCCCTTGCTGGCAGCGATCCTTCCCGTTTTATGCATCGTTTCGCTGGAGGTGCTGTTATCCTTTATCAAAACCAAATCACCCTTTCTCAAGCGCACGATCGACGGTGAGCCGGTCTATATTATATATAAAGGAAAGCTGCGCCAATCGGCCTTGCGCGACAACCGACTCTCCCTTGAGGAGCTGCTCGCGGAAATGCGCGTGCTCGGCTACACCGGCATCGCGGAGGTCGACTACGCCATCCTGGAGCAAAACGGAAAATTTTCCATCGTTCCAAAGGCGGAGCAACGGCCATTATCCAAAAGCGTCGTCACGGGAACCGACGGAGGCATGACGCACACGCTGATCACGGACGGCACTGTCAAGGAGCGGACGCTGACAAGGCTCGGCTACGATCACCGATGGCTCGGCAAGCAGCTGTCCTCGTATCACACGACCGTCGAGGGCGTCTTTTATATGTCGGTGGACGACGCCGGCGCGATCACGGTCATCGAAAAGGAGCAGATATGAAAATTCATCACGTGGCCATCCTCCTGTTGGTCATTATCGCCCTGTTCGTCGGCATAAACGCATGGTACATCACCTCCACGGTCGATGAGTATCTTGCCACCTGGCAGACGCTGGAGGCACCGGAGCATGTGAGCGGCCTGCTGACGGACGTTCGACGCCTTCGGGAGGACTATACGCGCTTTGAGGAGTACGTCAGTCTGACGATCAGTCACGAGGATCTGATGAATCTACGGACGGCGCTTGCTGACCTGGAGGGTGCCGCCGAGGGCGATGACCGCGCGGCCTTTCTGCAAGCAAAAAGCCGCCTGGTCGATGCACTCGTGCATCTTAGGCGGCTTAGTGGGTTTACGACCTACAGCATCGTTTAACGGAACACCGTACGATCGGCCAAAAGCGCTTGCTTACGAAGGATACGGACGTGCTCGCGCGTTAGGTCAGGATCGCTCAGGATCCCCTGCGTCTGCTTCAGCACCGTGATCAGGCGATCGGGGTTTAAAAACGAGCACGGGTCGGCATCGAGCATCGCCGTCATATGAAGATCGCCGTCCTCATAGCAAACGGACAGCTGCGCGATACCCGGGCGAAGATCGATCGTCGTGTCGGGTGCGCCCTTCTTCCCCTTTTTTAGGTAGGGCACGTGATCGGCGAGCAGGCTGCTCTCGCACGCCTCGGCCAGCGCCTGCGACGCGCCCGTCGTATGGATGCGTATATCATACGACAGATACCGAATATCGGACAGCTTATGCGTCGGGTAATAGGCCTCCAGCATAGCCAGCTCGTCCGTGACGTTCCGCCCCATGGCGGCCAAGGCGACCGCGGGGTCGACGCGCTCGGTCAGACGAAGGTCGAGAAACTCCGTTTTGCTCTCGACACCGATCGACAGCGGAGGCGAAAAGACCATCTTCGGCTTGGGATTGAAGCCCTCGGTAAACCACAGAGGCAGCCCCGAGCGAATGACGATCTTGCTGAAGGTACGTACGAGATCCAGATGGGAGATATACATCAGTCGCCCCAGCTTCTGAAAGCGGAAGCGCAGGTTGATGGGTTGGTTGGAGGCGGGCTGTCGGTTTACTTGCACCATCGGTTGTTACCTCCCAGTCGATTGGCACCGCATCCGCTGCACGATTCGGCACAGGACGGCGTCGTGACCTCCTCGTAGGCGCGCTTGCGCTCGCGAAGAAGAAAGGCCTTGCTCACGCCAATGTCGATCATATCCCACGGAAGGACCTCGTCCGTTCCGAATCCGCGCGTCGTGTAGAAATCGGGATCGACACCCGTGCGGCGGAAGGCATCCATAAAGCGGTCGTAATCAAAGTATTCCTCCCACGCCTCCAGCATCGCGCCCTCCTCGACGAGCAGGGCAAGCGCCGGTGCCAAGCGGCGGTCGCCGCGGGCGAACACCGCCTCGATCGCCGACACCTTGGCGTCGTGGTAGGTATAGCGGACGTGCTTGTCGGTCATTGCGGTCTTTAAGAGTGCCTGCTTGCGCTCCAGTTCGGCAAAGCTGTCCTGCTTTTCCCACTGGAAGGGCGTAAAGGGCTTCGGAACGAAGCAGGAAACGCTGACGGTGACACCGACCCCGTGGGGGCGTTCGGGCTTGGACAGCTTGAAGTACACGCCGACGACCCGCTTGGCCAGCTCGGCAATACCGAGAATATCCTCGTCGGTCTCCGTCGGCAGGCCGTCCATAAAATACAGCTTGACGTTGCTCTTACCGCCGCGGAAGGCGATACCGACCGAGCGCATCAGATCCTCCTCGGTGACGTTCTTATTGATGACGTCACGCAGACGCTGCGTGCCTGCCTCGGGAGCGAAGGTAATTCCGCCCGTACGGACCGCCGACGTCTTTTTCATCAGCTCCTCGGAGAAGCTGTCGATACGCAAGGACGGCAAGGACAGACTGACGTGTGCGTCGTTCGTCCAATCCAACAGGCGATCGACAAGCTCGGGCAGACGCGAATAATCGCTGATCGACAGCGAGATGAGAGAGATCTCATCATAGCCCGTATTCTCATACAGGCATTTGGCATTCTTACAAAGCGTGTCGGGCGATTTTTCCCGAATCGGGCGGTATACCATACCCGCCTGGCAGAAGCGGCATCCGCGAATGCAGCCGCGATAGACCTCCAGGGTAATACGGTCGTGCACCGTTTCGATATACGGCAGTATCGGCTTCTCGGGAAACGGGACGGCGTCAAGATCCTTGACGATGCGCTTGCGGATCTTGGTCGGGATATCGTCGTATAAGGGGGTGTAGGCACGGATCGTTCCGTCCTCGTTGTACGTTACATCATAAAAAGAAGGAACATAGACACCCTCGACCGTGCGAGCGGCCTCATGCAGAAATTCGCGGCGTGTATAGCGTCCTTCCTGCTTCATTTGCATATATAACCTTGCAATTTCAAGCAAAACCTCTTCGCCTTCGCCAATATTGATGAGATCGAAGAAGTCGGCGATGGGCTCGGAATTGTAGACACACGGCCCTCCGCCAATGATGATGGGACAGTCCTCCGTGCGATCCTTTGCCCAAAGGGGGAGGTTCGACAAACGGATCATTTGCAGCGCGGTGGTATAGCACAGCTCGTACTGTAGCGAGAAGGCGACAAGATCGAAGTCCTGCACGGGGTCCCCGCTTTCAAGGGCGGTCAGGGGCACGTGATACTCGGCCATCCTCTCACGCATATCCTGCCACGGCGCGTATACGCGCTCGCACCAGATGTCCTCCTCGCGGTTGAGCACGTCGTACAAAATACGTACACCGAGATTGGACATACCGATCTCATACGTATCGGGGAAGCAAAAGGCAAAGCGGCACCTCACGGCCGACTTATCCTTGATGATCTGATGGTATTCACCGCCTATATAGCGGCCGGGCTTTTCCACCGTGCGCAGCAAGGATGCCATGTTCGGCGTTTCACTCATGAGTCAATTCCTTTTCATTTTCGATAAGTTCCCGACGCTTTTTACGAAGGGAGAAGGCGTGGGTGCTGAAGCCTACGGTCAGCGCGCACCACAGCAGCTGCCATACAAGCAGACACGGCACGGGCAGCAAGGGCGTGCGTACGAAGGAGAACACCGCACCGAGGGCAAGTCCGCACAGCGTCTGCGCCAGAAACAGCCGATCCATACGCTTGTGGTATCGGACGTAGTCCTTGGCCAGAAGGATCAACTGGATCGCATTGTTTTTATTTCCCAAGGTGACCATACCGGCCGTAGCCGTAGGCACCGCCTCATCCTCCACCTCGGGCGTCGTCACGTGCAGCTCGCGGATGAGATCCTCACCGGTCGTCAGCGCAAGCAGCAGCTCACGCGTCACGTTCGGGTCGCGCGTGTAGATGAGAGGAACGATCCCCTTCTCCTTGAAGATCGGGATCAGCTGGGAAAATTCCTCGGAGAAGGCGTAACGGAAAATGAATTTCGCATATACGACGCCTCCCTCGGCAAGGTACAGCACGCGCGTCGTACCGGCGACTTCCTGCCGCTGACTGTCGGTCGGAATGGAGAAGCCGTGACGAAGCATATAGTCGGCCGTGCCCGCGTGAACGGCGCAGCCCTCCGTTTCACCGGATACACCATCCGTCATCATACGGATGCGGACGGCGGGCAGGGGGCGACGGTCCAAGGTGTTGGCAAACAGCGTGTTGAGCGGGCCGCCCACGGCAAGGAAGAGCGACGCCATCTGGCGCAAGGCGCCCGGCAAACGGCTCTTATCTCCGTAGATCAGCACGCGCTTCAGCGCCACGTCTCCTTGGCCGAAGACCTCCGTATCGGTATACGTGACCACGTCTACGTCGGCGTAATCAAACAGCGTCTGCTCGCCGATGACCGCGCTGTCCTCCAAGAAGCAGCAGCGCTCGGCGCGCGAGTACGATAAGGGACGGCAAAGCACCCAGGCAAGGGGGACCGCCGCCAGGAAGGTCATGGCTAAGCTCGACAGCGCGTCGAACCAGCCGTCGCGCAGGAAGAAGACGACGGTGCCAACGACAAGCGAGCAGCCGCCCAAAAGACCAAGGGTCAGCAGCATGGGCGCCGCACGCCGCACCGCGGGGCGGTGGCGGTGAAAGAAGCCGGAAATGAATGACGTCTTAAACATGCGCGCCGTGTAAGAGGAATACTCGTCGATCGCGCCGTCAAGCGCCATGTTCTCCGTTTCAAGCTCGCGGGTCTTTACACGCTCGATGGCACGCTTGGCCCCCTTGACGGAAATGAGCTTGAAGGCCGAGAACATAGCGTCCTGCATAAGATACGCTGCCACGATCATGGTCAAAAGTCCGATGGCATACAGCGATCCATACAGAGGATACGTCGTTATATCGGCAAAGCACATATACACATCATACGCGAGGAAAACCAGCGTAGACGAAAGCGGAAGAAGGGACAAAAGCAGTTGTTTTGCAAACAACACTTCACATATTTTGATAATTTCCGGCAACGTGATCGCCAAAACGCACAGGCAAAGCTGCAGATCGATCAGGGCAGGAAGTGCCTTGAATTCATGGAGGCTGAGTAAGGCGCGCACATCCACGTCAAAGGACGGAAGGAGGGCCAACACAAGCAGAAGCACCGAAAGGCACGCGGCGACGGACATGCGCACACGGAAGGAGACCAGGTTGTCAAGGAAATGATTTTTGATCTTCGTTGAATCCGAATACATCTGGTATTCCTTTTCGCGGCGGCGCTTGCGCTTCGGCGCGGCAGGCGTCTCCCTTACCGTCGTGCGCTCCTCGTTCATCATCGGACGCACAGGCTCGCTATCCTCGCATTCCGGATCGGGAACGCTGACGCGACCATCTATATGGCCGCCGTCCGCCTGCGGCTTCGGCTCCTCCGCCTCGGCAGGGGCACACGGCTGCACGGTATCCTCCGCACGTACGTCCTCCGCCGAGGGCGAGGGCGCGTCGTCGGACAGCTCTTCCCCGTACAAAAGACGGTGGATCTCTTCCTTCTCCTCGTCCAGCGTACGCTCGCGTATCGGCTCCGAGACGAACATACGTTCAAAGCTCGGCTCGGCTGTGCGCGGCGGCTCGACGCGGACGACGACCGTCTGCTCGGCCTCGTGTACCGTTTCCTCCTCGGGCAGCTCAGCCGTTGCTTCGTCATGGATAGGCTCATACGCCTCTCGGCCGACCGATGCTACGACCTCCACGACCGGAGCCTTCATGCTCTCCCGTCGCGCGGGGGGCGTCTGCGTCGGCGTCGGCTCCTCCGTCGGGCGCGTCGTCCGACCCGTCATACGGTAATTTTCACTCGCCTCGGTAAACACGGGCACGTAGGCGTGGTAGGTGCGCAGCGGCTCCTCGATCGACGAGGGTGTCTGTGCGCTCTCGGGGGCCGAAAAGGTGGTGGGAAGAGAAAATTCCTCAGTTTGCTGTTGCTTTTTCGGCGGTGTTTTGGCTTTGGCGGCCGGCTTCTTCTGCACAGCGGGCGATTCGCCCTCCTCAAACACGAGACCGCGATAGGCTTCCTCGTCAAAGAGGAATTCCGTCGACCCATCGTCGGTCGTTCGCTCGCGCATGTTTCCCATCGCCGAGCGGTCCTGCGCCTTCTCTAATATGGAACGGATCGCATCATCCGTTGCTTGTTGCTCACGCTTATCTTGTTCTTGCACGCTACGTCCTCCCTTCATCCGTGCCGCTGACGCGCGATCTCACACAGGAGAACCGCGGCAGCACAGGAAACGTTCATCGAATTGACTTGTCCGTATTGAGGAATACGAACGGTAAAATCACAGGTCTGCTTGACCAGATGCGACACGCCGCTGCCTTCCCCGCCGAGCACCAGGCCGACGGGAGAGGAAAAATCGGTCGTTGCATACGATTCGCCGTCCATGTCGGCGGCGAAAAACCACATACCGCGCTCCTTGAGCTCCTTCATCGTCTGCGTCAGGTTCGCCACGCGTGCGACGCGCATATGCTCGATCGCGCCGGCAGAGGTCTTGGCAACGACGGGCGTCAGTCCGACCGAGCGACGCTTAGGCAAAATGACGCCGTGCGCGCCCGTGCATTCCGCGCTCCTCAGAATAGCGCCGAGGTTGTGCGGATCCTCCACACCGTCCAGCAGGACGATGACCGGCTTTTCTCCGCGCTCGGCGGCATATGCCAAAATATCCTCCACCGTCGAATAGGCGTGCTCGGCCGCCATGGCCACGATGCCCTGGTGTGCCTGCGTGGCAGACAGCTCCTGCAAACGCGCCTTGTCGACCTCGACCAGGGGGATTTTGCGAGCGGCGGCTTCCCCGATCAGCTGCACGATCGAGCCCTCACGCTCCCCCTTTTGCACATATATCTTATCAATATCGCGTCCGCTGGCCAGCAATTCGCGCACGGCGTTGCGGCCAATGACAGTACCCTCCGCGGGCGTCGCGTGCGCACTCCCCTGCAGGATGCGTCGCTCGGTGTCCCGACGGGGACGGTGCGTTCCGTTCGATCGTTCCATAAAGATTCCTTTATAAAGTAAATACTATCCCCATTGTAATAATGGTGTATATAGTATAGCATATCTTCGCCCGTTTGTACAGACCTATTTCGCGAAAAAATAAAAAAAGGATGAAATTTTGTCAAATCTCATCCTTTTTTTGGCTTAAGGAGAACTTATGCGTTTCTCATCTCAGCAAAGCACTCGCTGCAGTAGACAGCCTTGCCTTCGGTGGGCTTGAAGGGCACCTGGCATTCCTTGCCACAGTTCGCACAGACGGCGGGGAACATTTCTCTGGTTCCCTTCTGCGCGTTCTTTCTTGCGGCACGGCAATCCTTGCATCTCTGGGGCTCGTTCTCAAAGCCCTTCGCTGCGTAGAACTCCTGCTCACCGGCGGTGAACACGAAATCGTTTCCGCAATCTTTGCACTTCAATGTCTTGTCCTGGTACATGGTTTCTCTTTCCTCGCTTAAATAGGTTATAAAAATTTGCCCGTGACGGATTTCAACCGACGCCTTTGTAAACAACGCTCTCCCTTAAGCTAACATGGGCATATAAACAAAGTTATAAAAACTCGGAAAACCGAGCCGCTTCCTTACGAAGCTTGGCATACAAACGAGCCTTGGCATTTGTCACGTCCTTCGTTTGCATTCCAAGGTGCTGCGCGATCTCGCGCGGGGTGTATCCGTGAAAATAATAGGAAAACACACGGTATTCAAGCTCCGACGCGATCTGTCGGATCGCCAAAAGGATGCGATGGGCATTTTCCCGACGGATCAGGTGTCCCTCAAGATCCTCCGCCGAGGCATCCTCGTAGGCCACATCCGTCGCTTGCGCGCGGGTGCGATACAAGCTCTTTAACCGATTGCCAACGCACAGGTCGGCATAGCGGCTGAAATGTGCGCCGCCGGCCGCTTTCCAATGCCCTACCGCATCCAGCAGGGCCTCGCAGGCCTCGGCATACAATTCGTCGTAGGAAAAACGCGCTCGATAGGGAGCGATATGCTTTTGGATCATAGGACCGTACAGCGCCACCAGGGTCTCAAACGCTTCCCCGTTTCCTTCACGGGCGCTGACCGCCAGAGTTTCCGTTCGGTCGGAATAGACAGATTCCATATAAGCCGTTTTCCTCTCGTATGCTTTATCTTATACCTTTTTACACCTTTTGTCAATAGTTTCTTAAAAAAAATTTATATTATTTCCAAAAATTCTTGCCTTTTTTCACAAATTTTAGGACAAAAAGCCGATTTTTCCTGTTGCAGAGAACAAAACGCCGCGATAGACGCTATCCGGCCGTGAGGAGAAATTTTCTCTTATCGTATCAGCCTCCGCCCGACTGTTGACCGTCAGGGACAGGTGAAGGATCTGACCAAAGCGATCCTCCGATACGAGGCTGACACGGTACCTTCCCGAGGCGTCCTCGTCGACCGAGGTCGACACGCGGATACCGCGATCAGAAAGGGAGACGTGCTTGATCGCGCTCTTCATGGTCTTCTCCCGAAAGGCGGGATCAAGCGTGTCATACAAAACGCTCGAAAGTCTCCGACCGCTCTCGGAGATCATCATATACCGCTCTCCGTCGATCTCATCGGCTATGATGTGTCCCTCGTCCGTCAGAGCATCTAAGCTCTCCTCGTAATCCGTGGAAAGCACGGGCATGTTTTCGTACAGGATATCCCAAAGCGTCGTGTAATCGACGGGATAACGGATCGTATCCAGCAGAAACAGGATGAAGATCTTGATATCCGTGATCGTTTTGAGCGTATATTCCTTTTTCTTTGCCATGGCGGCGATTCCTTTCCTGTGCCAAGATAAAATCCGAGGGAGAACGAATGCGCTCCCCCTCGGCACGTGTTCTTATCGCTTACTCAGCTTCCTCTTCCTCGGGGAAGATGATAGCGACGGTGTACTTTTGATAATCCTTCAGCTCCGCCTTTGTCATGACGAAGAAGCCGAAGCCATCGGAGCTGACGCCGCTCAGCTGCTTGCTGACGAAGGCGAAGTTCTGATTGTAGAGAACGGGAATGACGGGAGCGGCTTCGATGAGCATCTGCTCCGCCTCAAGAAGGAGCGCTTCTCTTGCGTCCTTATCGTCCGTGGTGTTGAAGGCATCCTTGATCAGCTGGTCGTACGCGGCCGAGGTCCAGCCGGTGATCGAGGTGCGGCGGGCATCCGCCGCAAAATCGTAGCCGCAGCCGTTCATATCGGAGGTGAATTCGCAAAGAGCTACGAAGGTATCCTCGGAGTACATCTGCCAATCAACGGCGATGACGTCAAACGTGCGCGTTCCGTACGAGGCATCCTTGACCGTCGCCTGAATGAGCGAGTCACGGATCTGCTGAGGATCGGCGTTGATCAGGTCAAGCACGACCGTGCTTTCAACGTAATCCAGCGCTTCCACGGTCACGGTAAAGCCGAGCTCCTCCCACGCCGCCTTGGCCATGTTGGCGAGAAGCACGCTGTCCTCATCGTTGTTGACCGTCAGGGTAAAGGCCTTGCTCGGCAGGGTGCCGGCAAGAGCCAGCTCTGCCTCGGCGGCAGACGTGTCAGCCTCGGTGGAGATCAGACCGCTCGTCGAAGGATGGAAGCCCTCCGCTGCCTTGCCGAAGACGACGGCCTGCTGCATCGCGGCACGGTCAAGCGCCAGCGACAGCGCACGGCGTACGTGCTCGTTGGCAAACAGCTCGTTGTCCGTATTGAATACGTACGAATATGTCGACAAAAGATCGTTGACCTCTGCCTTCTTCTTGTACGTTTCACGCTCGTCAACCGTCATGTCACCCATGAAGAACATCGTCTTGCCCTCGATCTCGCTATAGCTCAGCTCGACCGCTTCCTCGCCTGCCCAGAAGGTGACGAGAGACTCGGGGGTAACCTGCTTGGTGTAATTGACGGTATCGGGATGCTGATGATAGCCGAGGTTGCGGGTCAAGGAGAACTTGGCAGCGGTGATGACGGTGGAACCGTCCTCCTGCTCGGTTTCCTCGATGTTGCTGACCTTGATCATGAACGGACCGTTGGACGTGATGGTGTCTACCTGCTTGGACCAGCAGTCGGGTGCGTAGCGGTAGCAATCCTCACGAACGGGAGCGGTATAGATCGAAGCAAGATTCTTCAGCAGCTGATCAACATCCGCGCCCTCGCGGTAGGTGATCTCAATCGTATTAATGTCAACGGCAACGGCGCCGAAGTCGTACAGACCGGCCGTTCCGTTCTTGATCTCAACGGCGTTTTCAATATCGTACAGAAGCGCAGCCGCGGGGTTGGCACGGGTGGGATCCAGCAGCAGGTCGCGCCATGCAAAGATGAAGTCCTGCGCCTGTACGGCACGGCCGTCCGACCAATAGGTTTCACGCAGATTGACCGTGATGGTACGCTCTTTGCGGTCTATACGGTAGTTCTTTGCCGCTGCCTTCTGCAGCCGTCCGTTCTCCTTCAGAGTAAACAGCGGCTCATACATAAGGCTGAGCAGCTTGGCCTCGTTGTCGTCCACGACGTAATCCGAGGGATCGAAGTCGTACACGATATCGCCGAGATACACGATGATCTCTGCTCCGGCATCCTTGGGCGCGCCGCAGCTCGAAAGCAGCGCCGTGCATCCGATCAGAAGCGTGACAACGAGCAAAAGGCTGATCAATTTCTTCATACAGAAAACTCCTTTAAAAAACCGACGGGTCGGTTCTTTCTTTTTATATATTAACTCTTTATATATTTTAGCACACGGCGACTTCTTTTTCAATGTTTTTTCGCCATGTTTTGCCTCAAACGGCGTTTTTCGTTTATTTGCACAAACGAACGAAGACTTTTTTGTGTAATTTGCTATTATAATTTGTTTTTTCAACGCAAGAAGCGGCTGCCCTGCGGGCATACTAACCCACAACGAAACGAAAAAGAAGGAGACAGATGACGCATGAATCAAGCGATCGGTGAGCATCGATGGGAAAGCGACCTCGCCTGCGAGCGGCAGACGGCGCATGGGGATATCCCGGGGGTCGACCGACAGGTACAAACGCACGGAGAGCTGTCGTGGGAGCGCATCCGCATCGTATCCGAGGAGGGAGCGGCCCACATCGGGCGGCCGCAGGGGCATTACGACACGCTGACCACGCCCCCGATGGACACCCTCGGCGAGGAGGTCAAGGAGCTGGCCACCGAGGCCGTTCGCCAAGCCCTGCAAACGCACGTTGAGCGTGCCCTCGGGCACCCCGCCGCCTCCCTGCTCGCCGTCGGGCTCGGCAACGCGTCCATGACCGCCGACGCCATCGGCCCTCTCACGGCGAAAAAGATCCACGCGACGCGCCATATCCGCGCGCACGACGAGGCCATGTTCCGCGCCCTCGCCTGTGCCGAGATCGCCGTCATGCGTCCCGGTGTCAGCGCACAAAGCGGGCTCGACGCGGCCGACACGGTCGCAGAGGTATGTCGCTTTCTGAAGCCCGACGTGCTGCTCGTATTCGACGCACTCGCCGCGCGCTCCACCGATCGCCTCGGCTGTACCGTTCAGCTGTCCGACACGGGCATCGCACCGGGCAGCGGTGTCGGAAATCACCGTCGCCCCTTGGACGAAAGCACGCTGCACGTGCCCGTCATCGCCATCGGCGTACCGACCGTCACCGACTCGCGCATCTTCTTTTCCGAGGAAGCGGCCCGTCGCGGGCTTAGCGCGAACGGGGCGGACGACGGCGTCGGCATGTTCGTCTCTCCGCGCGGCATCGACGACATCGTGGAAACGGCCTCGGATATTCTCTCCGAGGCCGTCAACCGCGCGTTTGGCATCAGCTTCCTTTAACTGCGCTTCCTACAATTAATAAATAAATTCAAATTCAAAGTCGTAAATATTTACGGTATCGCCCTCATGCACACCGGCCTCGCGCAGACGGTCGATCACGCCGTTTTTGACGAGGACGCGCTGGAAGAAGTTGAGCGATTCGTAATCGTCGAAGTTGATCTGTCCCATAAAGTTGAACAGCCACGCGCCCTCGACAAAGTAGACGCCGTTTTCCACACGCACGGTCGTCGCCCGCGCGTCTGCGGCATCCACGGCCTCCTCCTCGGGAGAAAGCTCGCGCTCGTAGACCGTCAGCGCGGGCAGCTCCTGCAGCGTCTGTGCCACCAGGCGCACCATCTCGGAAAGCCCCTCACCGGTCACAGTCGACACGCACACGCAGGGGCGGCCGAGCTTTTCACAGTATGAACGGAACTCGTCGATGATCGGATCGTCGGGCATCAGCGCGTCGATCTTGTTACCGATGACGATCTGCGGACGCTCGGCGAGGGACGCATCGTGCTTTTCCAGCTCGGCGTCGATCGTATCGATATCGGTGAGCGGGTCGCGTCCGTCGGTACCGGCAAGATCCACCACGTGCAGCAGCAGGCGGCAGCGCGCCACGTGCCGCAAAAAGGCGTGACCGAGACCCATTCCCTCGGAGGCCCCCTCGATCAGCCCGGGGATATCGGCCACAAGGAAGCCGCGGTCACCGTGCGCCGACACGACGCCGAGGTTGGGCGAGAGCGTGGTAAAGGGATAGCCCGCGATCTTGGGCTTGGCGGCGGATATACGGGACAGGATCGACGACTTGCCCGCATTCGGGAAGCCGACGAGGCCGACGTCCGCCAGCATGCGCAGCTCCAGCAGCACCTCCCTCTCCTCGCCCTTGGTGCCCGCCTTGGCAAAGCGCGGGATCTGACGCGTGGGCGTCGAAAAATGACGGTTGCCCCAGCCGCCGCGGCCGCCCTTGCAAAGCACGTGCTCCTTGGCACTTGCCATGTCAAAGAGAATACGGCCGCTCGCCGCGTCCTTGATCAGCGTTCCGGGCGGAACGAGCAGGACGACGTCCTCACCGCTTTTTCCGTGCATTTTGTTGCCCATGCCGTTCGCGCCGTTTTCGGCAACGAATTTGTGCTTATAGCGATAGGAAAGAAGGGTGTTGGAGCCCTCGTCGACGCGGAAGACGATGTTACCTCCGCGGCCGCCGTCGCCGCCGTCGGGTCCTCCGGCGGACACGTATTTCTCGCGGTGGAAGGTCACGGCACCGTTGCCGCCGTCCCCCGCCTTTACATAAATTTTTACTGCATCAACAAACACAGCTGTATCCTTTCCGGCCGTCAGGTGCCGATGTTGTCCTCGCCCTTCTGGCGCAGGATCAGACGAATGGGCGTACCCTCAAAGCCAAAGGTGGTACGCAGACAGTTTTCAATATAGCGTTGATAGGAAAAATGGAAGAGCTCGGCCGAGTTGCAGAAGATGACGAAGGTCGGCGGATTGGTCGCCGTCTGCGTCATGTAATACAGCTTCAGTCGCTTGCCCTTGTCCGAGGGGGGCTGTACGCGCGCCATGGCGTCGTTCAGCACGTCGTTGAGCATGCCCGTGGTCACGCGGCGGCAGGCCTCGGCGTATACCTTGTTGATCAGGAGATACAGGTTGGTCACGCGCTGGCCGCTCTTCGCCGATACGAACAGGATCGGTGCGTAGGGCATATACGAGAGCGCGATGCGCACCTTATCCTCAAACTGACGCACGGTGTGATTATCCTTTTCGATCGTGTCCCACTTGTTGACGACGATGATACAGGCCTTGCCCGCCTCGTGCGCAATACCCGCGATACGCTCGTCCTGCTCCGTCACGCCGTCGTTCGCATCGATCATCAGCAGGCAGACGTCGGCGCGCTCGACCGCCGCCTTGGCGCGAAGGACGCTGAACTTTTCAATGCGATCCTCGACCTTGGCCTGTCGGCGGATGCCGGCGGTGTCGATAAAGTTGAAGATGCCGTGCTCGTTTTCCACGCGCGTATCCACGGCGTCACGCGTCGTGCCCGCGATGTCGGAAACGATGACGCGCTCCTCACCGCACATACGGTTGATGATGGAGGATTTTCCCGCGTTCGGCTTTCCGATGACGGCGACGTGCACGACGCCCGTCGGCTTTGCCTCCTCTTCCTCAAACGAGCAGCTCTCAATGATGGCGTCCAGCAGGTCGCCCGTGCCCGTGCCGTGCAGAGAGGACAGCACGATGGGATCGCGCTCAAAGCCAAGCTCGTAAAATTCGTAGAACTCCATGGGCACGGCACCGATGCGATCGATCTTGTTGACGGCAAGGATGATGGGCTTGCCCGACTTCTTGAGCATGACCGCGATGTCGCGGTCGTCCGCTACCAGACCCGAGCGGATATCGCACAGAAACACGATGACGTCGGCCGAGGCAATGGCGATCTCAGCCTGCGTGCGCATCTGCTTTAAGATGGTGTCGTCCGACTTGGGCTCGATACCGCCCGTATCGACGAGAAGGAAGCGATGACTGTTCCACTCCGCATCCGCATACAGGCGGTCGCGCGTGACACCGGGGGTGTCCTCGACGATGGAGCGTCGCTCACCGATGATCTTATTGAACAACGTGCTTTTTCCGACGTTGGGGCGGCCGACGATGGCCACGATAGGTGTTGACATGATTATATCCCCTCTTTTCTTGCGTTGTCCTCTCCGAGAAGCGTGCCGAGGAAGGCGTAGCCGTCGCTCGGTGTGGCACGAATACCGACGCCAAGCGCCTGCGACAGCTCGGTGACCGTCGTGTCGCACAGGAAGACGTCCTCCCCGTCGCGCAGCGCACACGAGGGGATCAGCAGCTCGTCGCCGAGTGCCCGATCCTTCAGCTGCTCGCGCAGGTCCACACCGGTCATAAGTCCCGACACGGTAATGCTTTCTCCGAAGAAATGATTGATGATTTTGTAAACATGAATAGTCAAATTGCTGTATTTTCCCATAAGATCGGCCGCCAGCTTGGACATCATGGGATAGGAGGCGACGCCCGTCGCGATCGACACCTCGCGCGCTTTTTCAAGTGCGCATGAGGCGGATGGCAGGTCGTCCATCGCCATATAAAACTCGTCCTCAAAGGAGCGCAGCATACCGACGCCGTTCTCGATCTGCGCGTAGTCCTCGTAATACGCCGCCTCGGGGATGGGCCGCCCTGCCTTGAGGTACAGCTCATCGGACAAAAAGAACATCCGCCCGCCCGTATCGCGCCGCATGCGCTCGCCAAAGGCCTCGACGGTATCGATCAGCTCCGCGGCCTCCTCGGCCGTAAAATCCGTCAGCGGGTACAGCCCGTCGCGATGCGCCGTCAGCCCGGCGGGAATGACGGATACGCTACCCATCACGGGATAGTAGCGCGAAAGATCGGTCATGGTACGCACAAGCTCGTCGCGGTCGTTGATGCCGCGGCAGACGACGATCTGTCCGCACATGGAAATACCGCCCTCGTACAGACGGTCCAGGTACGACAGCACCTGCCCCGCGCGCTTGTTTTTCATCATACGCACGCGCAGCTCGGGGTTGGTCGTATGGACGGAAATGTTGACGGGAGAAAAGCGCATGGTCAGGATGCGGTCGATGTCCTCGTCGGTCATATTGGTCAGGGTGACGTAGTTGCCGTGCAAAAAGGACAGACGGGAGTCGTCATCCTTGAAATAGACGGTGTCACGCATCCCACGGGGGTTCTGGTCAATGAAGCAGAAGATGCATCCGTTTTGGCACCGCTGCTTTTCACTCATCAGCGGCGTTTCGAAGGTCAGACCGATATCGTCGTATTCACCCTTGACGATGCGAACGGTGTACGTCTCTTCCCCGCGGCAGCATTTGAGCGCGACGACGCGCTCGTACAAATAAAAGCGATAATCCAGCACGTCCCGAATGGGGTGGTTGTTGATGCTGATCAGCTTGTCCCCTGCGAGAATACCGTGCGCAGCCGCCACCGATGCGGGGCAGACCTCTGTAATAGCGACCATATCCGTCTCCTTTCCGAAAAATCACCATTTTATATTTTAACATATTCTTTAAAAAAAAGCAATCCTTTTTTTTGAAAAAGGTGGCGTACAGAAAAAGCGACGTTATAAACCACTTCGCCTAAGAAGGATAAACCCCGACAGCTTTTCGGTCTGTCGAGGTTCTCTTATCTATCAAATGTTTTCTCATTTAGCTCCTTCCCATAGACTCCCTCCGGTGAGGATACAACTTGCACGACCAAAGTGCAAGTTGGCGCCGCAGGCGACTGAAGGAGAGTGCGTTACCATGGAGGTAATTTGAGCTCAAAATAACGCAGGCTCCTTCCACCGCTTTCGCGGTCCCCCTCCCTCTCGGAGGGAGGCTAATATGGCTCCTTCCACCGCTTTCGCGGTCCCCCTCCCTCTCGGAGGGAGGCTTTTACCACAGCATTGATATACTCAGATTCTCTTGAGGTGTTGCATGTTTACGAAGTTTTTTTGCAAGAGTAATATTTTTTCGTTATAATCAAGCGACATATTTACTCCTCCAAGATTTTATTGTGTTATTATATCATACAATTGGCATAAGGACAATTGTGAGAACTTGCTTTTTTTATCAATCTGTGCTATGCTTATAAAAACAGAAAAGGAGAATCGACATGAAGGTCTGTTTGATCAACGGAAGTCCCCACGCGGGAGGAAGTACCTACACGGCGCTGATGGAAATGAAGCGCACCCTGGAGGAGGAGGGGATCGAGGCACAGATCGTGCACGTCGGTCACCTGCCCCTTTCCGGCTGCATCGCCTGCGGCTATTGCCGAACGAGCGGCCGCTGCGTACGGGACGATATCGTCAACGAGCTGGCGGACAAATTCCGCGAGGCCGACGGCCTCGTCGTCGGCAGCCCCGTGTATTACGCGTCCCCGAATGGCACGCTTCTCTCCCTGCTGGACCGCCTCTTTTACAGCACGCATTTTGACAAGACCATGAAGGTCGGTGCCGCCGTCGTCAGCGCCCGCCGCGGCGGCCTCTCCGCCTCCTTTGACGCCATCAACAAGTATTTCACCATCAGCGGTATGCCCGTCGCCTCGGGACAGTATTGGAACAGCATTCACGGCAACTGTGCCGACGAGGCGGTACAGGACGGCGAGGGCCTGCAGGGCATGCGCACGCTCGCCCGCAACATGGCGTTCCTTATAAAAAGCATCGCCCTCGGCAAGGAAGCCTACGGCCTCCCCAAGAAGGAAGAAACGCGAATTTCTACGAATTTTATACGATAATGTAAAGAAATATTTGTTTTTACCGATTTATTAAAGGATGCCCTCAAGTCTCTGTGCTTCAAATGAAGGGAGGGGTATTCGCCTGCGGCGAAAATTCTTCGCCTCGCCGCTTACAAACAAGCTTGACACGCTTCGGCTCGAAACCGAACCCTCGCACGCTTTGCGTGCCGTGTTCTGCACTACCCCCCTCTGCGCCAAACAAAAAGGGCATCCCGAAGGCGTTGTGCTCTAAAGGACAGTTTTTGAAATTTAGCAAAATATGTGAACCTACCGACAGGAGGACAGAGAATGCTTTTCGTTCTCTGTCCTCTATGTGTATAGTGCGGAAAGTAAAAAAGCCTTCCTCCGGGAGGAAGGTGGCACGCAATAGCGTGACGGAAGGAGCCCGCGTGACTTTGAATTTGGATATTCTCCATTGTAACGCCTTCTCCCTCAGTCGCCTGCGGCGCCAACTTGCACGGTGGTCGTGCAAGTTGTATCCTCACCGGAGGGAGCCTTTTTTGTTCATCTATAACTTGTCAATTTTCCTGACAAGCACTGCATTTGTGTCCACAAATGCAAAATACGGCATACCTCTTTCGAGATGTGCCGTATTTTTGAAAACTGTCCTTTAGAGTAGCGCTCTAAGGATGCCCTTTTGTTTGTGAAGGGCGGACAAAAAAGATATTTAGGCTTTTTAACCAATGAATTTGAACCTTCACATATAATAAATGCTTTTCGATCATCGGGCGAAAAGCTACATCAGCACCTTTTCACTATTCACTTTTACCTATTACCTGATCGACAAGTTTCGTAAGAGAAGAGTGAAAAGTGAATAGGTAAGAGTGAAGAAGTAAAAATCGACAAGCCTCTGTCGAAACTTGTCGATTTTTGGC
>JAFTLQ010000033.1 GCA_017455905.1 Clostridia bacterium
TAAACATCTATAGCCGTTTTGATAGCTTAAATTTTATTATTTACAAAGGGGCGGGTTCCTCGCTTCGCTCGGATAAACAAACTGGGCAAAGCTAAAGCTTTTTGGAACCACCAGCAGTGCTGGTGGTTTTCAGGATACAAAGAAACAGCGACAGGCCGTGACGGACTGTCGCTGTTTCTTTCATTTTTGTTATCCGCTTTTTTATCAGCCGAGAAGCGCTTCCAGACGGTCGGCCGCGCCTTCCAGGTAGTCTCCTTCAAACAGCTCGATCAAGCCCTTGTCGCACAGGGCGGGCAGAGCGGGATCCAGAGGGAGCTTTGCCAGCACCTCGGTGCCGTGCTTTTCCGCCAGCGCATCGATGTGGCTATCGCCAAACATCGATATGTGCTTGCCGCAATCGGGGCACGTAATGTAGCTGTAGTTTTCTACAAGACCAAGGGTACGGATGTCCATAAGATCGGCCATGTTAATCGCCTTGTCAACGATCATAGAGACCAGCTCCTGCGGCGAGCTGACGATGACGATACCGTCAATGGGAAGGCTTTGAAATACCGTCAGCGGCACGTCACCCGTTCCGGGAGGCATATCGACGAACATATAATCGACCTCATCCCACACGACCTCCGACCAGAACTGCTTGACGGTTCCGGCGATCACCGGGCCGCGCCAGACGACGGGCTTGCTCTCCTCATCCATAAGAAGATTAATGCTCATGACCTCAATGCCCGTCTTGGTCTTGGGCGGGATCATACCAAGCTCGTTCCCCTGCACGCATCCGCAGGGCAAGCCGAACAGGCGAGGAATGGACGGGCCGGTGATATCGGCATCCAGGATGGCACAGGTATAGCCGCGGCGCTGCATGGTAACGGCCAACATGGAGGTGACCAGCGATTTACCGACGCCGCCCTTACCGCTGACGACGCCAATGATGTGTTTGACCTTGCTCGCTTGGTTCATCGGAGCCATCATCGACTCCTTGGAGCATTTGGATGAACACGTCGAGCAATCGTGAGTACATTCTGACATGGATCTGTCCTTTCTATCTGTCTTTTTTCTGAGTCTTACAGGCTTTGAATGATGATCGCATCGTCCTTCATGGAGAAATGCACGCCTAAGGGCTGTGCATCCGAGGAGCGGATCAGCTCCTCAGCCAGCGGATCCTCCACATGACGCTCCATATAGCGGCGCATATTACGCGCACCGTATTTTTCCGAATACGAGGCCTCGGCGATATGCTTCGCCACCGCTTCGTCGTACGTCACACGGATGCCCTTTTCATCCTGCATATGCGTGGCAAGCTGACGAAGCATCAGGTGAGCGATCGACACGAAGTCCTCACGACTCAGATGACGGAAGGTGATGATCTCATCAATACGGTTGATAAATTCGGGGCGAAGGAAGCTCGAAAGCGCACGCTCGGTCTTATCCTTGGTACGCTCCTCCCGACGCTCGGCAAAGCCTGAGATCGCCGAGGACGTTTCGCTTCCCGCATTGGTCGTCATGATCAGCACGGTGTTTTCAAAATTGACCCGTCGGCCCTGCGCATCGGTGATCGTACCGTCATCTAGAACCTGCAAAAGAATGTTCATGACGTCGGGATGCGCCTTTTCGATCTCGTCAAAAAGAACGACGGCATACGGACGGCGGCGGATCTTCTCGGTCAGCTGCCCCGCCTCGTCGTATCCGACGTAGCCGGGAGGTGCGCCGATGATCTTGGACACGGCGTGCTTTTCCATAAATTCCGACATATCCAAGCGGATCAGAGACTCGGGCTGCTTGAAGAGTGCCTCGGAAAGGACCTTGACAAGCTCCGTTTTACCGACACCCGTAGGACCCGCGAAGATCATGGACACAGGACTGCGACGGTAGCTGACACCGGCGCGCTTACGGCGCACAGCGCGAACGACCGCCTGCACCGCCTCATCCTGACCGATAATGCAGGCGGATATTTTTTCATACAGGCCATTGAGCTCACTGAGCTCATTCTCCTTCATCTGTGTGGCGGGAATGCCCGTCCATATCTCGATCACGTGCGCAAGATCGTCTACGCTGACGCGCAGCGTCTCGATCTCGCGTGCAAGCACCTCTTGCCGCTCCTCCAGGCGAAGCTCCTCAACCTTCAGATCAGCGATCGCCTTGTAGGTTTCCTCGGTTTGACTCTGTCCTGCCTCGGTTTTTCCCTCAAGTTCTTCCCTTTTCTGCTTAATATTGACGAGCTCCTTTTGATTCTTTCGATGCTCGTTGATGCAGGGCGAAGACAGCGACAGACGCGACGCCGCCTCGTCGATCAGGTCGATCGCCTTGTCGGGAAGGAAGCGATCGGTAATATACCGCTCGGACATCGTGACCGCAAAGCGCAGGACCTCGTCGGGTATACGCACGCCGTGGAAGTCCTCGTAATATTTTTTGATACCGCGAAGAATCTGCTCGGTGCTTTCGATCGACGGCTCCTCAACCATGACCGGCTGAAAGCGACGCTCCAAGGCGCTATCCTTTTCAATATATTTACGGTATTCCTTCAACGTCGTCGCACCGATGACCTGGATCTCTCCGCGGGAAAGTGCGGGCTTTAAAATGTTGGCCGCACTCATGCTTCCCTCGGAATCTCCTGCTCCGACGATGCTGTGGACCTCGTCGATCATCAGCAGAATATTTCCTGCCGCCTTGACCTCACGGATGAGGCCGAGGATACGTTGCTCAAACTGGCCGCGGAACTGCGTTCCCGCCACAAGGGCTGTCAGATCAAGAAGCCAAAGCTCGCATTCGCGCAGACGCTCGGGCACCGTACCGTCGACGATCCGCTGGGCCAATGCCTCCGCGATCGCCGTTTTACCGACACCGGGCTCTCCGATGAGGCAGGGATTGTTTTTTTGACGGCGGCAAAGGATCTGAACGACGCGATCCAGCTCGCGATCGCGGCCGATCATCCGATCCAGCTGCCCCGCGGCCGCCTTGGCGGTCAGATTGGTAGCGTACATGCCGAGAAACTTTCGGCCGTTCTCTTTTTTTGCCGCAGAGGAGGTGGCATCGGCCTTTGCGCGCTTTTCCTGCTTGGGGGAAAAGGGCATGCCCATGCTGCCGAAGATGCGCGGCAGATCGACGGCAGGTGCTCCGCCGTCGCTGTCATCGCCTGCGGCGACGAGCCCATCGATCTCCTCGGACATGTTTTCAAGGTCCTCTTCGTTGATCCCCATCTTTTTGAGCATATCGTCGATGGGCTTTATGCCAAGCTCCTTGGCACAAAGGAAGCAGAGTCCCTCGTTATGCGTCTTGCCGTTCTCCATACGGGTGATAAACACGACAGCCGGACGCTTTTTGCATCGGACACATTTCTGAATTTCCATGGAATTACTTTCTCTTTTGTTTTTTTGCTTTACATTTTCAGATCATACGATCAGAAGCTTAACAGAATGTCAAGCGGTGTGTATTCATTAAAGAATCGGTACAGGAAGCCCTCGCGTATACCGCTGACGAAAACCGATTCCGTCGCAGCACTCAGCCCGATGATGCACTCCGTAAGGGATACGACGCTCCACGCAATGACAACGGCAAACAAGAGGCTGAACACGACGCCGATGATGCGGTTGGCGATTCCCAGAATACCGATATTAAAGATGGCGCCTATAAGAGCAACGACGATCCAAAGAAGGATGCGAGATACGATATAGATCCCGATGAAGGCAAACAGGATCGCTACCACGTGTGCCACCGGCTCCGTCAAGGAACGAACGATGCTGCGGATAATGTCCGCCCCGCCGCTCTCGGCTACCTCTGTAATGTCGATATCAAACATGCCGGCCGCCATTTTCAGCAGCGTCGGAAGCTCCTCGCTCGCCGTCTGTGCGGTCATATCGGCGCATGCCTGCTGCAAATAGGACGTCAGGTGCTGTTCGATCGGGGCTTCCAGGAGCGGTTGGATCCATCCCTCGCCCACCGCCGTACAAAGCGAGAAGGCCAGGATCAGAGCAACGACCAGCTTGACGGGCTTTGCGACCGTACGAACGAAGCCGCGCTTCCAACCAAAGAAAATGCCGAGCAACAGGATCAAAACCAAAACGGCATCGGCCACAAAGCTATAAATCGAATAGGACATATCACGATCTCCTTTCGGGGAATGTACTTTATTTTTTTAAAACATATTTATTATACATCAATCGCCTCGCGGTGTCAACCGCTTACGGTCGATAAACGACGCCGTCTCTTGTAAACAATGTGTAAAAACGCTCCAGCACACGATCAGACACTGCAATGCCCTGCTGCTTCATGACGCTGTATTTCTTGGTGGACATATCGAACAAAACGATCTCACAGTCGCCCGGATGAAGAAGTGCCATACGGCTGATCGCCGCGATCCGCTTGTCCGTGCTGTCGGTCACCTTGATAAACAGTCGGCCGCCGTTCGACGTCGGCTTCGGCGTCGGCTCGTGTGCTTGTGCCGCCACGGTCGGCTCTTGATCGGAGCGATTTTCATCCAGCGGCTGGATATGTGACGCAAGCACCTTGGGCACTTCGCCCTCCTCCTCGGACAGCGTGCCGATCAGATAGATCGCCGCCTCCTCATGCAAATGCTCGTACACCTTGGCATACGTCTTCGGAAAGACCAAGACCTCAAGCTCACCGAAGGTATCGTCCAGACGCAAAAACGCCATGGTCTGTCCGCCCTTGACCTCCTTGGTGCGTATGGAGGTCACGATGCCTCCGAGGCGCACCTCCGAATGATCGGTATATTTCGGTTGTGACGCCCCCTCCTTGAAGTCCTCAAGGATATTGGAGATGCGGTCGGTGCGAAGCGTGGACAGATGCGCGGAATATCCGTCCAATAGATGTCCCGAGAAATACATACCCGAGCTTTCCTTTTCCAGCTGCAGAAGCTCACGCTTGCTGTATTCCTCGACCTTCGGATACACGTACGCTCGGACTCCCTCGCTTTTGGTTCCGACGGAAAACATATCCATCTGACCGGATACGTTGTTCCGCGCCTGCTGCTGTGCCTCGGCGAGCACGCTCTCGTAAACGAGCATAAGGGCGGCACGCGGTGTTCCGAGAGAATCAAACACACCGCTCTTGATCAAGGCCTCCAGCGTGCGCTTGTTCAGATCCGAGGACGCCATGCGCTCAACGAAATCGTCCATCGAACGGAAGGGACCGTTCTTGCGCTCCTGCATAACGGCATCGGCAAAGTGACGGCCAACGTTACGAATGGCGAGCAGACCGTAGCGGATATGACCATCTGTGACGGCGAAATAGTCGCGGCTCTCGTTGATATCGGGACGCAGAACGCGCACGCCGCATTTGGCCGCATCGGCAATATACGCACGCACCTTCTCCGTCTGATCAAGCACGCTCGTCAGAAGTGAGGCAAAAAACTCGGCGGGATAATGCGCTTTCAGATACGCGGTGCGATAGGTCAGGATGGCATATGCGGTCGCATGACTCTTGTTAAACGCGTATTTGGCAAAGCCGACCATCTCGTCGAACACCTCGTTGGCCGCGTCGCGGTCGATCCCGCGTGCCGTTGCACCGGCAAGGAAGTCATCGCGCTCCGCCATCATGACGTCCTCTTTCTTTTTGGCCATGGCGCGCCGCACGATATCGGCGCGGGCATAGGAATATCCCGCAAGGGTGCGGCAGATCTGCATGACCTGCTCCTGATAAACGATGCATCCGTAGGTCACGTCCAGGATGGGCGCCATCTCGGGGATGCGGTAGCTCACCTGCTCGCGTCCGTGCTTGCGCTCAATAAATTTTTCGATCGAATCCATAGGTCCCGGACGGTACAGAGCCACACAGGCGATGATATCGTCAATAACGGTGGGACACAGGCGCATGAGCACCTGCTTCATCCCGGCCGACTCCATCTGGAATACACCGTCGGTGCGCCCCTCTGCCAAGCAAGCAAAGGTGGCAGGATCATCGAGGGGCAGCTTGTCCACCGAAAAGGACGGCTCCCTTTCACGTATCATCGCTTGCGCATCGGAAATGACCGTCAGGTAACGCAGACCAAGAAAGTCAAATTTGATCAGACCGAGCTTGGCATCGGTGTTCATATCAAACTGTGTAACAACGCCCGTTCCGCTGCTGGAAAGAGGCACGTAGGTATACGTCGGCTTCTCCGTGATCACGACACCCGCCGCGTGCGTTGACGCATGGCGCGGCATCCCCTCGAGGCGACGGCTGTAATCGATCAGCTTGCGTACCTCCGGGTCGGAATCATACAAGGCCTTCAGCTCTTTGTTCTTCAACGCCTCGTCAATGGTGATATTCAGCTCACGCGGGATCTTTTTTGCTATGCTGTCGACGCTCGCATAGGGCATGCCAAGAGCACGGCCGACGTTTCGGACAGCCGCTCGTGCAGCAAAGGTACCAAAGGTGACGATCTGTGCCACCTTGTCCTCGCCGTAGCGATGCTTGACGTAGTCGATCACTTCCTCGCGCCGATTATAACAGAAGTCGATGTCAAAATCCGGCATGGACACGCGCTCGGGATTAAGAAACCGCTCAAAAAGCAGATCAAAGACCAAAGGATCGACGTCGGTGATCCCAATGGCATACGCAACAAGGCTGCCCGCGCCCGAGCCACGGCCGGGACCAACGGGAATGCCGTGCGACTTGGCATACGATACAAAATCGCTGACGATCAGGAAATACGGGCAAAAGCCCATCGTATCAATAACGGACAGCTCGTAGCGCAGCCGCTTCTCATAATCCTCACGGCTGTGCTTGCGGCAATCGATGCGGTCGTCCCGCATCCTTTGCTCCAAGCCCGCCTCAGCATCGCGGATCAGCTGCTCCTTATGCGTCAGGTTGCCCGACGGCGTGAAGGTCGGAAAATGCAGTTGTCCGTACGAAAAGCCAAAGGTGCATTTTTCGGCTATACGGACGGTGTTCTCGACCGCACCCGGGTACATGGCAAATAGCTGCTCCATCTCGGCGGTGCTGCGGAAATAGTATTCGTCGGTAGAAAAGCCGAGGGCGGCGTCCTCGCCGACGACCGTACCCGTTTGCACACACACCAGCGTACGCTGAACGTCGGCATCCTCGGGCTCAAGATAATGGACGTCGTTGGTCGCCACAAGGGGAATGCCGTGCTTTTCCGCTATGAGCTTCAGTCCGTAGGCGACCTTGCGCTCCTCGTCCATATGATGGTTCTGCACCTCAAGATAAAAGTCGTCCGCAAACAGCTCCTTCATCTGCAGCGCACACGCCTCGGCCTCATGCATAGCACCGGCAAGGATGAGCGACGGGATCTGCCCGGAAAGGCACGCAGACAAGGCGATCAGCCCCTCGTGATGAGCACGCAGAAGCTCCATATCGATACGCGGCTTTTGATAAAAGCCCTCGATAAAGCTCATGGAAACGAGATAACAAAGATTGCGGTAGCCGATCTCATTTTTGCAAAGCAGGACCAGATGATAGCCCGATGCGTCGCGTCGGCCGTCCTTCGAAAATCGGGAGCGCGCGGCAACGTATACCTCGCACCCGATAATGGGATGAATGCCCTCCTTCGTCAAGGCATCGTAAAACTCCACCGCACCGTACATGACGCCATGGTCGGTGATAGCAACGGCACTCTGCCCTTCTTTTTTTGCCTTGGCGGCAATCGACGATATACGGCAAGCACCGTCGAGCAAGCTGTATTCCGTATGCAGATGCAAATGCACAAACGAGCCCATAAGGAGCCTCCTTTCCACAGATATATTTCACGCAGAGCTGCGCTGTATTATTATTTTACCGACGTCTTCATCATCTCGTCACAAAACGCCATGATGCGCGAAAGTCGGTGCGATAGTCCCGATTTAGAAATCGGCGGAACCGATACAGCCGCCAGCTGGGAAAGCGACAAGTCGGGATACTGCAGACGCAAGCGCGCCGTGCTTTCCAGCTCGTCCGGAAGCGAGGATAACAAATTGCTTCGCTCCAGCTGAGCGATGGCGCTGATCTGACGGCCGGATGCCGTCACCGCCTTGCCGATATTATTGGTCTCGCAATTGGCCACGCGGTTGGCGTTATTGCGGATATCGCTTTTGATCTTGGAATTCATCATGGTAAAGGCCGTTGCGTTCATACCGGCAAGAACGAAGAAATCCTCGATCGTCGTACTGTTTTTCGTGTATAGCAGACACTCGTTCTCCTTGCGCGATATCTTCAGATAAATGCCCATGTTGCCAAGGGTCGTCCAAAAGATATCTGCACGGTTTCCGAGAGAAAATTCAAGGCAGTATTGCTTTGTCGGGTCGGATACCCGACCGCAAACAAGGAAAATGCCCTGCAGAAAGGCACTGCGACAGGAGGCACATTTCTGCGGGACGGACAGCGTACCGTCCATGAGAATATCACTGATCATTTGTGTCGCCGACGCGCTGGTAAAGGTCAACTCACGACAGCGACCGCCGGCGTGCGGTGTGGAAACGGCGGCATCTCTGCCAAAGAACTCATGGATCAGCCGTTTAGCCAAGGCGATCGCGTCCTCTCCGTCGATGCGCAGGCTGACCGCATCGTTCATCAGCTCGCCCTTGGCTGCCAGCATACCGTACAGCATGGACCGACGGCAGCAGGAATTTTTCGGAAGGGACTGGATCAGCCCCTGTTTTTGTTGCTTGGAAAATGACATGCGCTCTCCTCCTTTGGCAATATGCAAATTTCGCATGAGGGATGTACGCCGTATTGCTCGGCCAAGCGGTGCTGTATATAATAGATCAGCGCACGCACGTCGCGAGCGCTCGCACCGCCCGTATTGATAATAAAGCCGGCGTGGCGCCGACTGACGGCCGCACCGCCAAAGGTCAGCCCCTTCAGGCCGGCGGCATCGATCCGCTCGGCCGCCGAGTGACCGTCGGGCAACCGTAAAAACACACTTCCGAGCGACGGCTCGGTCGGCTGATGCTCCCGTCGCCATTGTCGATCGGCGGCCTCGCGCTCCTGCATAGCCGCCTCGTCACGCTCGCGTGCCTGAAGGGTGGCCGACAGCAAGATCTGCCGCGTATGCTTAAGACGGCTGTCGCGGTACGAAAAGGCCATGTCGGCGGCTGAATAAAGGACGGTAGCCCGCGTGTCGGGATCGTAGACCTCGCACGTCAGGACGTATTCCGCCATATCGTGTCCGAAGGCGCCCGCGTTACCGCGCACGGCACCTCCGACCGTTCCGGGGATCGTCACAAGATACGCCGCTACGTCACGCCCCATACGCATAAAGCGATGCGCAAGCATCGTCAAGCGTACCCCTGCCTCCGCCGTTACGGACGAGCCGTGATCGGTCAGATGCGTCATGGAGCAGGTAGATACTAAGGGATAGGACAGCCGCCCGTCCGGCGGTAAGGTGTTGGTCATCGCACCGATGACGCGGTACGGTATCCCGTCGCCGTCCCACGCGCGCAAAAGTGCGGCAAGGGTCGCAGCGTCGGGCGGATAGGCAACGAGCGGTGCTGTGCCTCCGCACCGCATGGCGCAGATCGAGGACAGCGGAACGTCCGTTTGATAAGGAATATGGGCATCGATAAGATAGCGGCGGTATGGCAAAGGGCATCTCCCGAACGGTTAATCTGTTGCAACGTCCTCCCACGTGGATGCATCGGCCGCGTGAAGCATATCGCGCGCCGCCTCCCGCTGTGCCGCGCTGACCCGAAGGCCACCGAGGATGCGCGAGAGCTCTTCGATGCGCCCCGCCTCGTCCAAGGAGCAAACACGCGTCTGCGTCCGTCCGTCCTCCTCGCCCTTTTTGATCAGATAGTGAGTCTCGGACAGCGACGCGATCTGCGCACTGTGTGTCACGCATATGACCTGCACCGTACGCGAAAGATCGCGCAGTCGCATACCGATCTTACGTGCCGTTTTACCCGAAACGCCCGCGTCGATCTCGTCAAAGATCAGCGTGGACACGCTTTGCTTGTCGGCCAACGCACACGTAAGTGCCAGCATGATACGGGCAAGCTCACCGCCCGATGCGATCTTCGACATCGGCTGTGCATCGGCGCCGCTGTTGGCGCTGATATAAAACTCCACGCGATCGGTACCGTCGGGCAGAAGCACGACCTCTCCCCCACGGTGATCCTCCTTTAAGGAGGCGAAGAAGATGACCTTGGGCATATCGAGAAAGCGCAAGGTATCCTTGATCTGCGTTTCCAATCGCCGAGCGGCTTCGGTGCGTCGCTCGTGCAGGACGGCGGCGGCAGCCACGGCGGCGTCGTACGCCGCCTTTTTTTCTTTTTCAAGTGCAAAGATGCGCTCGTCCGCGTTCTCAAGAGAGGCAAGCTCCTCGGCGGCCGATGCACGGAAGGCCAGAACGTCGGACACCGTCAGGCCGTATTTGCGTTTCAGCTTGGATATGGCGTCCAGACGCGCCTCAATATCGTTGATATCGTCCTGTCCGTCCGCCTCCAGCTCCTCCTTGATGGCATAGACCTCCTCGGCGATATCGGATATCTGGTATACCATATCGCGCAAGCGCTCGCTGTATTCCGTACAGGATGGGATGACGTCCGTCAGCTGGGAAAGTGCGGTCGCACTACGCTCCAGCAGGTAGGAGGCGCTTCCCTTTTCGCTTCCTTTAAGAGCGCGGAATACGAAGTCGGTATTCTTGAGGATACGCTCGCTGCTCTTCAGCTTGACTTTACGGTCGACCAGCTCCTCCTCCTCGCCCTCGTGCGGATCGACCGCATCGATATCGGCAATCTGATAGCGAAGCATCTCCATGCGCCGCTCGCGCTCGTTCAGCTTTTCAACCAGCGCACGGCCCTCGCGGCTTCGCTTCTCATATACCTCATAGTGTTCGCGATAGATCTTTAAATATTCTTCATTTTCGGCATACGCATCAAGCAGCGGAAGATGAGTCGCGGGATCGGAAAGCGTGTGCGTATCGTGCTGACCGTGAATGTTGATCAGCGCAGGCATGACGGCGCGGAGCACCGAAAGGCTGACGCTGCGTCCGTTCATACGCACCTGCGACGGACCCTCGCGCTGCAGTGTTCTCTGCACCAATATATTCCCTTCCTCGTCGGGATATACGCCGCATGCGTCGAGTTTTTCGATAGCGGAGTCACGCAAGCCGCCAAACAGGCCGCTGACCATCGCGGCCGCCTCGCCCGTACGGATAAGCTCCTTTTCGGCCTTGGCGCCGAGCAGAAGCGAAATGCCGCCGATCATGACGGATTTACCCGCGCCGGTCTCACCCGTGAGCGCGGAAAATCCCTTGGAAAAATCGATGTCGGCACACTTGATGACGGCTAAATTTTCCACGTGCAATGAATACAGCATGGACATTCTCCTTTATGATGGGATGTCAGACGGAACCGAAATGAAAGGCGTCCCGCATATGCGCGAGCACGCGACGCGCGACCGTCTCGTCGGGCAAAACGATCAGGATAGTGTCGTCTCCCGCCACGCTGCCGACGATCTCATTGATCTCCAGACTGTCAATGCATACGGCGATGGCATTGGCCATGCCCGACATAGTCTTGACAACGATGAGGTTCCCCGCCGCTTGCATCTTGCGGATGGACTCGGTCATGGACGAGCTGATCTTGGGCGCCGCCGTGCGTACACCGACGTCGGGGCGAACGTACCGATACGCGCCCTTGCCCGTCGTGCTTTTGACGAGCTTGAGCTGACGGATATCGCGCGAAAGGGTGGTCTGCGTAGCGTAATAGCCCTCCTCGGCCAGCTTTTCCATCAGCATCTCCTGCGTGCCTATATCATATTGCTCGATCAGCTCGAGGATCTTTTGCTGTCTGTCTTTTTTCATGAATCGTTATATCTCCTGTTATATGGTTTCATTCGATACGCTTACAGCGTTTCGATGGTACGGATCTTGCGGAACAGCGTTGAAAACACGCCTGTATGGGAAAGCTTGAGCATACGCAAGGGCGTATCGGCCACCTCTACGTAGCAAACGGACTCCGGCGGCAAGGACAGGTACGGTCGGCCGTCGACCAGAACCTGCAGATCGGTCGATCCGACGTTGCGAATGGCAATACGCTCCTTGGATGAATAGATGATCGAGCGTTGGAACAGCGAATGCGCACAAACGGGTGTGACGGTCAGCGCAGGCACGTTGTGCGCTACGACAGGACCGCCCGCGGACAGCGAATACGCCGTCGAGCCGGCCGGTGTCGCTACGATCAGGCCGTCGGCCCGATAGCGTACGGTATCCTCCGAGGAATCGCTCACGGTGAACTCGGCCATACCGCTGGCGCTGCTGTGGGATACGATAATATCGTTGAGTGCCATACGGTCGCAGGTGACCTGCTCGCCTGCAATAACGCAGGAAACAGTCAGAAGCATCTGCTCGGTCGTCGTATATTGATCGTCGATCAGCTGCCGGAGCACCGAAAGCTCCTGTGGATCCACCTCGCTCAGATAGCCGATCTTACCGAGGTTGATACCAAGCAAGGGAATTTGCTTTTGCACCGCCAGCACCGAGGCATCGATCACCGATCCGTCGCCGCCGATGACAAGGAGCAGCTCGGCATCCGATGGAAAGGTCGTATACGGCTCGCAGCTGGGCAGTCGGGACGCCATGGAAGCCTCCGTGTACACGCGGGCACCGCAGGCGATCAGCCGATCGGCCACGGCACGCGAAACAGACAGATCCTTATCCTTCAAGGGATTGGGAAGGATGACAAAGGCTTTCATGTGCTTATCCTCTCTTTTTACGAAAATGAACGAGATATTCTATGTTACCGTCGCCGCCTGCGATCGGTGACTGTATGGTTCCGAGCGCTTCAAAGCCGATCGCACGCGCACACTCGGTCACGCGCTCGACGGCCTGCGCACGAAGGCGCGCATCCTTAACGATGCCGCCCTTGCCGATGCCATCTCGGCCGACCTCAAATTGCGGCTTGACAAGGCAAATAAAATCGGCCTCCGAAGCAAGCACCGTATAGATGGACGGCAAAAGATATGTGGCAGAAATAAAGGACACGTCCATGACCGCCAGCGACGGAACGAACGGCAGGTCGGCCGCCGTCATGTAGCGTGCATTAAATTTTTCGATGAGGGTCACGCGCCGATCGTCACGCAGGACCTGCGCCATCTGACCGAAGCCCGAATCGACCGCCACGACGCGTGCGGCGCCGTGCTGCAAAAGGCAATCGGTGAAGCCGCCGCTGGAGGCGCCGACGTCCAAGGCGTCCTTCCCCTCTACCGACACGTCAAAGGCACACAGCGCACCGTCCAGCTTGATGCCTCCGCGGCTGACGTACGGCTTTTGACTTCTATCAAGGGTGACCGTCTCTTCCTTCCCCGTTACGTCAAACGACGGCTTAGTCATCGGACGTCCTGCAACGTATACCGCGCCCTTTTCGATCAGCGCCTTTGCCTCGCTGCGGCTGACCGTAAAGCCGTGCTCGCTCAAAAAGACGTCAAGTCTCATCCGTGCTCGTAAAGGGACGGTCGCTGACCGAGCCGTCCTCACCGACGGTCAGAAGGCGCACCTTTTGCTTGGCACCCTCCAGCTCCGTGCTGCAAAAGCGGGCAAGCTGTACGGCTTGCTCAAAGGCTTTCATCGATTCGTCAAGAGAAAGCGTGCCGTCCTCCAGCTGACCGACGATCTGCTCTAAGCTCTGCAAAGCTTCCTCAAAGGTTTGTTTTTCCATCTTTTTCTCCTGTTTCCGTATCGGTGACCAAGGCATGCACAAGGCCGTCCCTTAACCGCACCGACACACGTTCACCGATCGACAGCTCGGTCGTACTGCGCACGTAATGACCGTCCTTCTCTACCGTAGCATAGCCGCGACTGAGAACCGCTAAGGGACTCAGCGCATCGGCCTTGCCCGACACGTACGACAAGGCGGCCGACAGCTCCCCTAAGCGAAGACCGATCGCCGCTGCGGCGTCCTTTTGACTCCGACGGACGCGCTCCTCCTTGCCAAGGATGTACGCATCAAAGGAGCGACGGATCATATCGACACGCAAAGCGGCCAGCCGCTCGGCGGCGCGATCCAGACGGGCGCTGAGGGAGCGCTTCATGCGCTCGGGAATGCTGTCAAGATACATATATAGCTCTCGGGCATCGGGCGTCGCCAGCTCGGCTGCCGCCGAGGGCGTCGGTGCTCGCAGGTCCGAGACAAAATCGCAAATGGTAAAATCCGTTTCATGGCCGACCGCCGAGATCACGGGAACGGTCATAGAATAGATCACACGGGCAAGACGCTCGCTGTTAAAGGCCCAAAGATCCTCGATCGAGCCGCCGCCGCGTCCGATGATGACGGTATCGCATAAACGACTGTTTTCAAAAAAGGTCAACGCCTCGATCAGCTCCCCCTCGGCACCGTCTCCCTGCACCAAGGAAGGATACAGATACAGCTGTGCCATAGGATACCGACGCCCGCAGACGTCGATGATATCCCGCACGGCCGCGCCGGTCGGCGACGTAACGATACCGATGCGACGGGGTCGCGACGGGATCGGCCGCTTGTGCGTCGGGTCAAAGAGACCCTCGGCTGCCAGCTTTTCCTTCAGCTGCTCATAGGCTAAATACAGCGCGCCGACACCGTCGGGCTGCATACCGTCCACATACAGCTGATATTGTCCCGATCGGCCGTACACCGAAACGGAGCCCGACAGCTGCACCTTCATACCGTCCTTCGGAACGAAGCGAAGGCGAGAGGCCGCCGAACGGAACATAACACATTTGATCTGTCCCGTCGGATCCTTCAGTGTAAAATACAAATGGCCGCTGACGTGATTGGTAAAGTTGGATAGCTCCCCTCGCACCGACACATGCGACAGCGAGGGCGTGCTTTCGATAAGTTGCTTGATCTTTTCGTTCAGCTCCGACACCGTCATCGGGGACAGGTCGGGGCGCTCGCGAAGCGATGATACATCCATACGCTCTCCGTGGATCCTTTCGATCCTTGTTTATGTGGTCGGCCGTCCTGCATGGGCGCGTCTGGCAAGGCAGGCGATCCCCACCGCGTTGTCTGCCGACAGCGGGGGCGTCGCAAACGCGGCATCAAACGACGAGCGCAGACGGTCCTTTATGATCGAATTGCTCATAACACCGCCGGCGTATAAGAACGTCGTCGGTCCGTAGACCTCCGTATACGCACGGGTGAGCGCCGCCAGCGTCTCGGCAATATAGCGAAGCACGAAGGCCGAAACGCAAGCGGCGTCCTTCGTGGCATCGTAGAGATCCTTGGCCATGTTTTCAAGTCCTGAAAGATTGGCCTCCATCCCCTTGACCGACGGCTTTCTTGAGGGAACCTTACCCGTATACGACAGAGCAAGCGCCTCCATATGCGGTCCTGCGGGAAACGGGAGGTCCATATACACGCCGACGCGATCGATGACCTGCCCCGCGTGCAGATCGCATGCCCCTCCGACGCGCTCGGCATCAAAGCCGCCGTCCTCAGACGCCCGGACGCGCAAAACGTCCGTCGTGCCTCCCGACACGTGGAACGCACCAAAGGTGCTCGTAAGAAGATCCTCGCGTCCGGCCGAGAACAGCGCCGCCATCACGTGCCCGCATTGATGGGAAAAGCGGTAAACGGGACAGTGCGCGGTCGCCGCGATACTGTCGGCAACGCCCTCCCCGACCAAAAAGCACGGCATATACGAGCCTTCCGCATTCCGTGGCCGACGGCTGACGCCGACCGCCAGCAAGCGACGCTCGCCCAGGGTGCTCGCGACCTCTTCCATAAGCGACGGCAGATTCTTTACATGTGCAAAGACGGCGTCCGACTGTCGAAGCCCCGTGCTCCCTTCCTTTACGGGAAGCGGACGCTTGATGTTGGCAAGAAGCTCGCCCTCCTCCGTCACAAGCGCCGCCGAGGTCGTATAATTGCTGGTATCCAGGCCGAGAAATACGGGAGAATCAACCATTCTTCTTGCCCGTCTTTTCCGCCATGGCGTTCAGCACGCCGTTGACAAACATATACGTCTTTTCGTCGTCGTACTGCTTGGACAGCTCAATGCCCTCGTTGATGGATACCTTGGCGGGGATATCCGGGCGATACAGCATCTCATACGCCGCCAATCGCGCGATCGCAAGGGACGCCAGCGACACGCGGGTCTTCTTCCAACCGACGAGGCTATCCTCGATCAGGGGCTCGATGACGTCCGCGTGCTCGTGTACGCCGAAAAACACCTCTCGAACGTACTCGTCGACCGGCAATTCACGGACCTCGGTCGCCTTGGCAAAGATCTCCTCCGCCGTTTCGTCGGCCTTAGCCGCCGCCTCGAACAACAGCAAAAAGGCACTCTCGCGCGCTTCTTTTCTCTTCATAGTAATACCCTCTGTCAAACTGATATAAAATATTTATACAAGTATTATATAGGGTTTTTCGGAAAAAGTCAATACGTCGGGACACGGATTTTGCCAAAAAAGAAAAATCTTTCCCGGACGTCTTGCATTTTTCGGCAAAGCATGCTACAATTATGAAAAAAATCATAGAAGAGGTGGATCCTTGAAAAAGCTGTACGCACACACGCTGACATCCTGCCTGTATACCGTTCTCATGACGCTCTTTCTCTGCGTATTTTCCTCGATCACGGACGGCACACGGGCGTATATTTCCGTCGATCAGTTTCTGCTGGTCCTTCTGTTCGGCGTCACGCTCTCCGTCAGCACGGAGCTTTTGCACTATGAAAAATGGCCGCTTCTTGTCCGCCGTCTGCTCCATTATGCAGTCGTAACGACAGCCTTTATCCTGATTGCCGTCTTTACAGGAAAGCTTGACCGCCGCGGTGCGACGATCATCGTGGCCATCGTGCTGTTCTCCATCGTATACGCACTCTTCGTCCTTGCCGGTTGGTTGATCAAAAAGAATACCCAAGGACAAGCCAAGAAAAAAACACGCGGTTGAAGCTGATCAACCGCGTGTTTTTTATGTCCACGTCATACAGAAGACACGGCAAAGGCGCGCACGCCTTCCGCGCGCAGGCAGGCCGCTGCGGCCTCGGCAAGCGAACGGTCGGTAAACACTCCGAACACCGACGGACCGCTGCCGCTGAGCAACGCCAGCGAAGCGCCTTCGCGCATAAGTGTACGGCGGATAGCCGCCGCCCCCTCGCACAAGGACATAACCGCGTCCTCAAAAATGTTAAAAAGCCGCTGAGGCATCGGTCCGTTCCCATGCAGCCAGGCACAAAGAGCGTCAAACGCCCCGTCACCGCCCGTCGCAACGCTTCCGTCGAAGGAGGCATACCGCTCGTCGAGCACCGCGTACGCCGCCTTGGCCGATATACGCTCGTCCGCGCACGCAACGACGAAGCTCACGCCCTTCGGCGCATTCAGCGGCGTCATCCGTTCCCCGCGTCCCTCGCACAGCGCCGTATGTCCCAAAAGGCAAAACGGCACGTCGCTGCCAAGCTCCACCGCCATCGACAGTAAGGCACGAGAGGAAAACGGTTTTCGATACAGCTTATTCAGTCCGCGCAGGACGGCGGCGGCATCGGACGAGCCGCCCGCCATGCCGGCGGCCGTCGGGATGCGCTTCACTAAATGTATATCCACCCTGTCGTGAAAATGGCCGCGACGAAGAAATGTCTCGGCCGCCTGATACGCTAAATTGCGTCCGTCGGCAGGAACGTACGGCGCGTCCTCCACCGTGATCGAAACGGAGGCTCCCTTGGCCGGAGTCAGCGTCAGCGTCACCTCGTCACACAAGGACACCGTATGCATGACCGAGCGAATATCGTGAAAGCCGTCCTCGCGCAAGGACAGCACGTCCAAAAACAGATTGATCTTGGCGTATGCAAGCTCCTTGAACGTGTGCATAGGGCATCTCCTTATGTCTCATTTACACAAAGTATATCACAAAGCAGAGAAAAAAGCAAGTGCCTTTTTGCACAGATGCCGCTCTGCCTTTATCCCTCGCGGAATGTTTTTCTTTTTTGTTTTTCAAAAGATATTTTTGAGCAGATTTGCGAATATGACAAAAAACGACCGCTCACCACACGGACGAGCGGTCGCTCCTTTTATGCTCTGTTGCGATTAAGCAAGCTCGGCAAAATACTTGATGGTACGAACCATCTGAGAGGTATAGGAGTTCTCGTTGTCATACCATGCAACGACCTGTACCTGATAGGTATCGTCATCGATCTTAGCAACCATGGTCTGGGTAGCATCAAAGATGGAACCATAGGTGCTGCCGATGATGTCGGTGGAAACGATGGGCTCATCGTTGTAACCGAAGGAAGCGGAAGCCTGTGCCTTCATAGCGGCATTAATACCCTCAACGGTGATGTCCTTACCCTTAACGACAGCCACGAGAATGGTGGTCGAGCCGGTGGGAACGGGAACACGCTGAGCAGAGCCGATCAGCTTGCCGTTCAGCTCAGGGATAACAAGGCCGATCGCCTTAGCAGCACCGGTGGAGTTGGGAACAATGTTCACAGCAGCAGCGCGAGCACGGCGAAGGTCGCCCTTTCTGTGGGGGCCGTCAAGAACCATCTGGTCGCCGGTGAAGGCGTGAACGGTGGTCATGATACCGCTCTCGATGGGAGCGTAGTCGTTCAGAGCCTTAGCCATGGGAGCGAGGCAGTTGGTGGTGCAGGATGCAGCGGAAATGATCTTATCCTCAGCGGTAAGAGTGTTCTCGTTAACGGAGAATACGATGGTCTTCAGATCCTTGCCTGCGGGAGCAGAGATAACGCACTTCTTTGCGCCGGCGTTGATGTGAGCCATTGCCTTGTCCTTGGAGCAGTAGAAGCCGGTGCACTCAAGAACAACGTCTACGTGCAGCTTCTTCCAAGGAAGGTTAGCAGCGTCCTTCTCGGCATAGATCTTGATGGTCTTGCCGTTGACGGTGATCGTGCCCTCTTCGTCGTTTGCGCTGACGGTGTCAGCCAGAGCGTATCTGCCCTGCGCGGAGTCATACTTCAGAAGGTGAGCCAGCATGCTGGGCTTAGTAAGGTCGTTGATCGCTACGATCGTGTAACCCTTTGCACCGAACATCTGTCTGAAAGCCAGACGTCCGATACGGCCGAAGCCGTTAATCGCTACTTTTACGTTTGCCATTGGTGTGTCCTCCAATTATATAAAATTTTTTCTTGCTGTTACGGAGGCGAAGAACGATGAAGCCCTTCCCATCCAAGTATAATTATAACACAAAAATTTTTGTTATACAATAGGATTGACTAAAATTTATCAATTTTGGTGAACTTTATCATTTTTTTTCTGATCTTTTCCCCTTTTTCGTGCAATTTATCTGTCGATTTTCTACCATACTTAAATACATATACCGACCGAGGGCTGGAATACGGCGCAGGCGGCGCGGCTGGCAAAGCATCCGCCAAAGCCATTCACATCCCCATTGGCGCATAAACGATGGAGCGCGGCGGACACGTCCTGCGTATACGTCAAAGCTCCCTCCCAGTCCCATACACAGCGTCGACGGAGAGACCTGTGCCCAGCGGTCGATCATGCGCTCCTGCTGCGGAGTTCCGAGGCAAACGTACAAAAACGAAGGACGCGTCGCACGCAGACGCCGCACAACGTCCTCTTCGTCAAAGGTGTATCCGTCAAGAAGAAATGCCGCAGACAGCGTTGGATATCGCCGTGACAAGCGTGCAAACGCCTCCTCGCACACCCCCGGCGCCCCGCCGACAAAGCCGACCGAGCCGCCTGCCGCCAGCAGCTCCGCTCCAAGGTCAACGCCGCACAGCACGTCGGTATATACTCCGCGAGCCAGAAACGTACGGCGAACACCGACGCCGTCCGGAATACATAAGGTCGCGCGGTTGAGCACCTCGCGCATAGCGACATCGCGCGACGCCTCGACCAACATAAGCGGGTTGACGGTATACACGCGGCCACCCACACCCACCAGGGAACGAGCCGCCTGCAGCAGCTCATCCTTCGTTCCGACAGAGATCCGTACCCCCAAAAGTGATTGCGTATCCATACGGCCTCCGATGCTTTTTTTCGTAGTGTTCCACCACGTCCGCATTCTTATTCTTTCGTATTCTGCCTTGCATTTTCATGATGTTTTATCGTTTTTTCATAAAATCGCAAAACTGCTTGACGCGCGTCCTTACTTGTGGTATACTGTAAAAAAAGCGAGGCTGTCGCCTCGCATCCCGCACAAAGGAGAATACTATGAAGCTTCTGATCGCATCCGATCTGCACGGTGACCGCGGCGCCACCGAGCGTCTGCTTGAGCGCATGGAGGTCGGACACTTTTATAAGCTGCTTTTGCTCGGTGACCTGCTGTATCACGGGCCGCGCAACGACCTGCCGAAGGGCTACGACCCCAAGGGCGTTATATCGGCTCTCAATCGCGTAAGCGACCGCATTCTGGCCGTACGCGGAAACTGCGACGCAGAGGTGGATCAGATGGTCCTCTCCTTCCCCATCCTGGCCGACTATGCCCTGCTCTGCCTCGACGGTCGTACTGTATACGCAACGCACGGTCACATACACAATATGCAAACGCCTCCGCCGCTTGCTCCCGGGGACATCCTGCTGCACGGACACACGCATCTGTACGCCGACGTCCCCTTTGGAAACGGAAACCGCTATATCAACCCCGGCTCGCCGTCTCTGCCCAAGGAAGGGCGCGAGCCAACCTACATGGAATATGAAAGCGGACGCTTGCGCCTGCTCACCCTTGACGGACGTATAGTGAGTGAGACCTCACTTTAATTTCTCTCACTTCATCGCGTCAGAAGCCGCGCAATCCAGGTACGATGCACCTTCATCGCGCCCTTCGGACAGAATTCCTGACAACAAAAGCACCGAATACAGGCCGATCGATCGATCACTGCTTTGCCCCGCCGCATGGTTATTGCCTTGGCGGGGCATGTGTTTTGACAAACGGCGCATCCAACGCACATATCTTTTTTTACGCGCGGGCGCGAGGACAGCACCGCCTTTGCAAACGAGCCGAACATGTTTTTGATGACATTGTCGGAGGTTCCCTTAAAGCCAAGGCTGTGCAGCGTAGCGATATTTTTATAATCGTCCATATAAAACCGCTTGACGTCACCGATCGTTTCGACCTCCTCTGCGCACGCGGGGATGAGTCCGCGCGCATAGGCCGCGGCAAGCGTCGGCACCTCGTCCTTCGTAAGACCGATCATGCCGGCCGCCACAAGGTCGAGTGCATGCGATGAGCGAGAGGCCAAAAGGCAACCGATCGCACGCGGCTCACCGGCCGTCGGTCCGTTTCCTTCCATGCCGACGATCGCATCGCATATCGACAGCACGGGCTTGAAATACTCATTGAGATCCACGATCATATCGGCAAACGCCTCGTAGGAGGGATAGCGGAAATGATATTCCGGCTTGATCGTACCGGGGATCGTGCCAAACAGATTTTTAGCGGCGCAGGAAAAGCCCATCATACCGTGCGTTTTGAATTTACACACGTCGATGATGGCGTCCGCCGAATCGAGATACGCCGTATACGTAAAGCGGCGCGCCTGCACGGCCTGCTCAAATTCCGCTTCCTTTTGAGAAAAATCCATATTCAACGTAACGCCGTCCCGCACACAGGCACGCATGCCTGTTGCCGTGTACACACGGCCGACATAGGCGGCCGTATACAGACCTCCGGGAGAATCGCCGATGATGACCCTCGCACCGCGCTCGGTCAACAGGTCGCATAGCACCTGAACGACCGTCGGATGCGTTGTTGCCGCACGCTCGGGCGGAAGAAAGCTGACAAGGTTGACCTTCAGGGCCACCGTCATTCCCTCTCGGACGAAGGACAGGCCGTCCGTATCGGCCAGCACCTGTTCCAGTGCCGCACGTACCGTTCCGTATTCATATGTATCACAAGGTGCGATCGCCACGCAGGTATTCATAAGAAGCATCCTCTCAGAATATGATATAGTGATATTGTATCACAGACAACGCCATTTGTAAAGTGGCTTTTTGGGGAAAGGATGCTTTTTTATGGATCGTATCGCTTACGTTGACGGACGCTTTTGTCCGTTCGAGGAGGCTCGTATTCCTTTGGACGACCGTAGCCTGTTTTTCGGAGACGCCGTATACGACGCGCTTATCGGAAAGGATGGGCGCGTATTTGATATGCCGGCACATATGACAAGATTAAAAAGCAATATGTGCGCCCTTGGCATAGCGGCGCCGCTGCCTCCCGCCGACATGGAGCGATCTCTGCTCGAGGCGGCTTCTTTTTTTCATGACAGCGTATGCTTCCTGTATATTCAGGTATCAAGAACCGCCGCACACCGTCGTCACGGATATCCTACCGACGCCGCCAGCCGCCTGCTGATCACCGCTGAGCGGATGGGCGAGCCGTCGCCCGACCGGCTGCTTCGCCTGATCACCACGGAGGACCGACGCTATGGCTTCTGTCACATCAAGACCGTCAATCTATTGCCAAACGTGCTGGCCTCTCACGAGGCGGACGAGGCAGGGGCAGACGAGGCCGTCTTCCTCCGCGACGGCCGAGTCACCGAATGTGCCCATTCCAACCTATCCATTCTCGTAGGCAGAACGCTGTATACGCACCCGACGGACGGACGTATTCTCCCCGGTATCACACGGCACCGTCTCTTAGACCTCTGTCGGCATCTTGGCGTAGCGGTACGCGAGGAGGCATTCGGTATAGAGGCTCTGATGCAGGCGGACGACGTGCTCGTCAGCAGCACCTCCAAGCTCTGTATGCGTGCCAAAACGGTCGACGGTACAGCCGTCGGCGGCCACACATCCCTCGGACGGGAGCTGTGTGAAAGGATGTACGAGGACTTTCTTTCCGAGCTTGGAGGATAATTTCCTCGCCTTCCTGTATTTCCTTTGTGAAAAAATTGACGAAAAACGAAAAAGATATTGAAAAATTCTTTTTTTTATGATATAATACGTAAGGTTTATAATAAAATCGATAAAATGCGCACCGTACCGACGGTACGGCGTGCGATCGATCGAAGGAGGATAAAACAACAATGCTCAAAAAACAATCCAGCATTCCCTTCCAGGGAACCCCCGAACAGCAGGCAAAGCTTGACGCCGTCATTGCCGCGCACAAGGACGACAAGAGCAACCTGATGACCGTCATGCAGCAAGCGCAGGAGATCTACGGATACCTTCCCATGGAAGTACAGACGATGATCGCCGATGGCATGGACATTCCCCTTGAAAAGGTGTACGGTGTTTCTACGTTCTACGCGCAGTTCTCTCTTACGCCCAAGGGTGAGTACAACGTTTCCGTATGCCTTGGTACCGCTTGCTACGTTAAGGGCTCCGGTCTGATCTATGACAAGCTGCAGGAGCTGCTTGGTATCGGCGCAGAGGAATGCACCCCCGACAGAAAGTTCTCTCTTACCGCCTGCCGTTGCATCGGTGCCTGCGGTCTTGCGCCCGTCTTCACCGTTAATGAGGAAGTATACGGACGTATTACCGAAAAGGACGTAGCCGGCATTCTTGAAAAATACAGATAAGTCCATATGAAGATCCGTGAAATAAAGGATTTGCTGCAGGCCGAGATCGTTTGCGGCGAGGATCAGCTTGACCGTGAGGTCATCTCTGCTTGCTGCAGCGATATGATGAGCGACGTTCTGGCCTACGTAAAGGATCAGGGCGTTCTGCTGACCGGTCTTGTCAACGCGCAAACCATCCGCACCGCCGGCATGATGGACATGGTCTGTATCGTATTCGTCCGCGACAAGCGGCCGACGGACAGCATGATCGAGCTGGCACAGGAGTGCGGTATCGTTCTGATGTACACGGCTCTGCGCGCCTACGAAGCCTCGGGTCGCCTCTATCACGCAGGTCTTGGCAGGAGTACATCCCATGAATGAGCCGATACGCTTTCATTTTGACGTAGATGGAGAAAACTTCTCCTCCGCCGGTGAAGCATCGGTCACCGTCAAGAAGCGGTTGCGACAGCTCGGCTATCCACCCGACGTCATCCGCAAGGTATCCGTCGCTATGTATGAGGGCGAGATCAACATGGTCATCCACGCACACGGCGGCGAAGCGGACATCGAGGTCGGTAAATCCGAGATCGTCATCATCCTTCGCGACAAGGGCCCCGGTATTGCCAACGTCGATCTGGCTATGCAAGAGGGCTATTCCACGGCACGCGACAACATCCGTGCGCTGGGCTTCGGCGCCGGCATGGGCTTGCCGAACATGAAAAAATACACGGACAGCATGCATATCGATACCGAAGTCGGTGTGGGAACAACGATCACGATGAAGGTCCTTCTCTGATCCCTCCCCACGACGATTATCCGAGGTGCCTATGAGCAAGCAGTATCAACATTCTGTTTCCTTGGAGGTCGAGAAGTGTAAAGGCTGTACCACCTGTCTGAAGCGTTGTCCGACGGAGGCCATCCGCATCCGCGACGGGCACGCCGTCATTCAGTCTGACCGATGCATCGACTGTGGCGAATGCATACGTGTTTGCCCTTATAAGGCAAAAAAAGCCATTCACGACGACCTGGCCTGTCTTTCACGCTTCAAATACAAGGTGGCACTTCCCCCGCCGTCCCTGTACGGACAGTTTGACCGTCTGGACAACATCGGATATATTCTGCAGGGATTGAAGGAGCTTGGATTTGACGACGTGTTTGAAGTGGCCTGTGCCGCCGAGCTGGTATCTGCCTACACACGGCAGTACATCAAGCGAAGCGACGTCAAAAAGCCGGTCATCAGCTCCGCCTGCCCTACCATCACACGCATGATCTCCATGAATTATCCGTATCTGTGCGAAAACATCATGCCGATCCTGCCACCGGTGGACATTGCCGCCTATCTCGCACGAGAAAAGGCCAAGCGGGAGCACCCCGAACTGACGGACGAGGACATTGGTATCGTCTTTATTTCCCCCTGCCCTTCCAAGGTCAGTTATGTAAAAAACGATTTTTCCGCCGAGCGCAATTACATTGACGCCGTTGTTTCCATGCGCGACGTGTACTTTGCCTTGCTCGACGTGATGAAAAAGCAAGAGGAACCGTTCGAAACGACCGCGTCGGGACTCATCGGCATCGGCTGGGCGACCACCGGTGGCGAATCCACCGCCGTGTTCAACGATCGCTATCTGGCAGCGGACGGCATTGAAAACTGCATACGCGTGCTTGATCAGCTGGATCAGACCGAGGAGGCAGACATGGGAGGGCTTGAGTTCGTGGAGCTCAACGCCTGCAGCAGCGGATGCGTCGGCGGTGCGATGACGGTGGCAAACCCCTACATCGCCAAGGCCAAGCTCCACACGCTCAAGCGGTATCTTCCCGTCTCTCCCAACCAGCCGGCCAGCGAATGGATCCCCGACGAGTTTTTCTTCAAAAGCTCGATCGAATACAACCCGTACATACGCCTTTCCCCGGATCGCTCCGAGGCCTTCCGCATGATGAGCGAGATCGAAAGCATCCGCGAGGGTCTGCCGAACATCGACTGCGGCTCCTGCGGCGCTCCGACCTGTATGGCCTTTGCCGAGGATATCGTCAAGGGTGAAACGACGGCGGACGAATGTACGGTCATTCTGAAAAAAATGTTCCATGAATATCTGGAGGAGCATAAGGATCGCGCAGTAAATGAAAAGCGGCGCCCCCTGAGCCCCACGTCAAACGCATCGGACGAGCCGAACGAAGGAGGAACGAACGCATGACACTCACCGAGCTGATCGATGCCCTGTCCCTTCACGTGGTCTGTCCGCCGTCCTCCCCCGAGCGAGAGGTACGGAACGTATACGTTGGCGACCTGCTCAGCCGTGCGATGAGCCGCCTGCAGGCGGACGACCTGTGGATCACCATCATGACGAATACGAACGTGGTGGCGGTCGCAGAGCTGACCGACGTAGCAGCCGTTCTCCTGGCAGAGGACGTCGCGCTGCTCCCCGACGCCGTTCATGCGGCGCAGGACAACGGCATCGCCGTTCTCTCCTCCGAAAAATCTGCGTTTGAGCTTTGTCGGGATATGGCACATATCCTGAAGGCAAACGCATGAGCCGCTATTTTTGCGATCTGCATATTCATTCCTGCCTGTCGCCCTGTGCGGACGACGACATGACACCGGGAAACATCGCCGGCATGGCGACGATCAACGGCCTGCAGATCGTAGCGCTCACCGACCACAACACGTCCAAAAACTGCCCCGCTTTTTTCAAGCAAGCGCAAGCCTTTGGCCTCATTCCCGTCCCCGGCATGGAGCTGACGACGACGGAGGATATTCACGTCGTTTGTCTGTTCGCCACGCTGGAGGATGCCATGGCCTTTGACGCGTTTGTCGACGAAGGGCGGCCGCACATAAAAAACGAAACCGAATTTTTCGGACATCAGTATCTGATCAATGAGGACGACTCCATCCGTGGCGAGGAGGACTACCTGCTCCTTCACACGTCGGGGATATCCATCGAGGAGGCGTACGCAGAGGTGTATCGACGCGGAGGCGCTTGCTTCCCTGCGCACGTTGACCGCCCATCGGGCGGCATGATCGAGGTCTTGGGTGACGTACCGCCGGAGCCGCCGTTTACGGCCTACGAGCTTCGCGACGGCGCCCTGCGCGACGACTACACGGCGCGCTACCCCACGCTCGCTCCTCTGATGCACGTTGTGTCCTCGGACGCACACCGTCTGACGGACATCGCCGAGGCCGTCTTCTCCATCGAGATCGCCGATGAGCCCTACTCATCAAAGGCCGTTCGTGCCGAACTGATCCGTATGCTGCGGGAGGTACCCCATGGATGAGCTCTCTCTCTACGTTCTGGATATCACCATGAACTCCGTACGCGCCGGCGCCGACACCATCCACGTCACCTTGACGGAGGATGACGAGACGCTCTGTCTGAACGTTCGGGACAACGGATGCGGCATGAGCCGCGAGCAGCTGCAGCGATTGCGGGATCCCTTCTTCACCACGCGCAAAACACGCAAGGTAGGACTGGGTATTCCCTTTCTTTCCATGCTGGCAGAAATGACCGGCGGCAGCGTACACGTCAGCTCCGTACCGCAAAGCGAAAGCGAGCAGCACGGAACCGATGTTGTCGCGACCTTTGGCAAGACGCACATCGACTGCATTCCCTTAGGTGACATGGTGTCGACCTTTACGACCTTGATCCAAGGCTCGCCCGACATACATTTCATCTTCACCCACAAAACGCTCCGAGGCACCGTAGCATTGGATACGGATGAGCTTCACAGCATCCTCGGAGATCTCTCCCTTGCGGAGCCCGAGATCCTTCAGTGGATCGACGGTCATCTGCGGGAGCAATACGAAGCGATCAAATAAAATTAAATAAAAAACATATAGGAAAGGAATTTTACTATGAAGTCACTGGAAGAACTGTTAGCGATCAAAGCGAAAATGCAGGACAAGGTGGCCGTTCGTACCTCCAGCGGAGATATCCGTGTGGTCGTCGGCATGGCTACTTGCGGTATTGCCGCCGGTGCACGTCCCGTTTTGAACGCCTTTGTCGAGGCCGTCAGCAAGGAGGAGCTTGGTGATCGCGTGACCGTTACTCAGACCGGTTGTATCGGCATCTGCCAGTACGAGCCCGTCGTTGAGGTGTACGAAAAGGATAAGGAAAAGGTTACCTACGTCAACATGACCGCCGAGCGTGTCAAGGACGTTGTTGAAAAGCATATCAAGGGCGGCAAGCCTGTCACCGAATATACCATCGGTGCCGCCAAATTATAAGTTGAATTATAATAGGAGGAAATCACACATATGATTCGTTCTCATGTACTGATCTGCGGCGGTACCGGTTGTACCTCGTCTCACAGCCACGAGGTTATCAACAAGCTCGCCGAGGAACTGAAGAGCAAGGGCCTGGAGGATGAGATCAAGATCGTACAAACCGGTTGCTTCGGTCTGTGCGCGCTCGGTCCCGTTATGATCATTTATCCCGAAGGCACCTTCTACAGCTGCGTTACCGTGGATGACGTCCCCGAGATCGTGGACGAGCATCTCATCAAGGGCCGTATCGTTCAGCGCCTTGTCTACAACGACACGGGTGACAAGGAACCGCTCGACAAGAGTGTTCCCGTATCTCTGTCCGAAACCGGCTTCTACAAGAAGCAGCACCGCGTTGCCCTGAGAAACTGCGGCGTTATCAACCCTGAAAGCATCGACGAATACATCGCAATGGACGGTTACTTCGCACTCGCGAAGGTCCTTAAGGAAATGACGCCCGACGACGTTATCAAGTGCATCAGCGACTCCGGCCTGCGCGGCAGAGGAGGCGGCGGCTTCCCCACCGGACGTAAGTGGAGCTTTGCAAAGGCATCTGCCGGCGACAAGAAGTACGTTGTTTGTAACGCCGACGAGGGCGACCCCGGTGCCTTCATGGACCGTTCCGTTCTGGAGGGCGACCCCCACTCCATCATTGAGGCTATGGCCATCGCCGGCTATGCGATCGGTGCGGATGAGGGCTTCGTCTACGTTCGTGCAGAGTACCCCATCGCCGTTAAGCGTCTGTCGATCGCTATCGAACAGGCTCGTGAATACGGTCTGCTCGGCAAAAACATCTTCGGAAGCGACTTCTCCTTCGAGCTGCACATCCGCCTCGGCGCCGGTGCGTTCGTTTGCGGAGAGGAGACCGCGCTTATGACCTCCATCGAGGGTAACCGCGGCGAGCCCCGTCCCCGTCCTCCCTTCCCTGCTGTCAAGGGTCTGTTCGGCAAGCCCACCGTTGAAAACAACGTTGAGACCTTCGCCAACATTCCTCAGATCATCCTTCAGGGTCCCGAATGGTTTGCCTCTATGGGTACGGCAACCTCCAAGGGAACCAAGGTCTTCGCTCTCGGCGGTAAGATCAAGCACACCGGTCTCGTTGAGATCCCCATGGGTACGACCCTGCGTGAGATCATCGAGGACATCGGCGGCGGTATTCCCGACGGAAAGAAGTTCAAGGCAGCCCAGACCGGCGGTCCCTCCGGCGGTTGTATCCCTGCCAGCCTGATCGACACCGAGGTCGACTACGACAACCTCGTTGCCATCGGATGCATGATGGGCTCGGGTGGTCTGATCGTCATGGACGAGGACACCTGTATGGTCGACATGGCGAAGTTCTTCCTTGAATTCACCGTTGACGAGTCCTGCGGTAAATGTACGCCCTGCCGTATAGGTACCAGACGTCTTCTTGAGCTTCTGAACAAGATCACCGACGGTAACGGCACGCTGGAGGACATCGATCGCCTGGAGGAGCTGTGCAACTATATTCGCCAGAACTCTCTGTGCGGCCTTGGTCAGACGGCTCCCAACCCCGTTCTTGCCACGCTGAAGTTCTTCCGTGAGGAATACATCGCTCACGTGGTTGATAAGAAATGTCCTGCCGGTGTATGTAAAAACCTGCTTACATACGTCATCGATCAGGATAAGTGTATCGGTTGCGGAAAGTGCGCAAAGAACTGCCCTGCCGACACCATCTTCAAGACCGATTACGTCGCTCCCGGCCACAAGCTTGCTTCGTACACGATCGATCCCGCGAAGTGTGTGAAGTGCGGTGCCTGCCTCAGCGGCTGTAAGTTCGGCGCTATTTCGAAACAGTAAGGAAAGGAGTACGCACACATGGAAATGCTGAATGTTAAAGTAAACGGTATCGCTGTCAGCGTACCCAAGGGCGCAACCATTCTGGAAGCAGCCCGCAAAGCCGGTGTGGAGGTTCCCACCCTTTGCTATATGAAGCAAAAGAATGAGATCGGCGCATGCCGTATCTGTGTCGTCGAGGCAACCGGCGCACGCGGCCTTGTGACCGCCTGCGTATACCCCGTCACCGAGGGTATGGAGATCCAGACGAACACGCCCAAGGTAAGAGCGGCTCGCAAGACGACCCTCGAGCTTATCCTCTCCACCCACGATAAAAACTGCCTGTCCTGCGTCCGTTCCACCAACTGCGAGCTGCAAAAGCTCTGCTATGAGTACGGCGTAGATTCCAAGGCCTTCGAAGGCTTCAAGCCCGTCTACGAGTTGGACTACTCGACGCCGCACCTCGTCAGAGATAACAACAAATGTATTCTCTGCCGCCGTTGCGTAGCCGCTTGCCATGAGCAGTACGTCTCCGTCATCGGTGCCAACAACCGTGGTATCGACACCTGCATCGGACAGCCCTTTGACGTGTCCCTTGCCAATACCCCCTGTATCTCCTGCGGTCAGTGTACGGCTGTATGTCCCACCGGTGCGCTGGTTGAGCGTGACGACACCGACAAGGTGTGGGCTGCGCTTTCCGACAGCACCAAGCACGTCGTCGTTCAGACGGCTCCCTCCATCCGTGCTACCCTCGGTGAGTGCTTCGGTATGCCGATCGGTACCAACGTGGAAGGCAAGATGGTAGCCGCGCTGCGCCGCCTCGGCTTCGAAAAGATCTTCGACACTGACACGGCTGCCGACTTTACCATCGTCGAAGAAGCGACCGAGCTCCTTGACCGCGTCAAGAACGGCGGCACGCTTCCCATGATCACCTCCTGCTCGCCCGGATGGGTCAAGTTCTGCGAGCTCTACTACCCCGACTATATCAAGCACATGTCCTCCTGCAAGTCTCCTCAGCAGATGGGCGGCGCCCTTCTCAAGACCTATTGGGCCGAAAAGATGGGCTACGATCCCAAGGACGTATTCGTCGTTTCCATCATGCCCTGCACCGCGAAGAAATTCGAGGTCGGCCGTGAGGATATGTCCGCTGCCGGCGACGGTATCGTCGACGTCGACGTAGCACTGACGACGCGTGAGCTTTCCCGCATGATCAACCGTGCCGGCATTAAGTTCTGCGATCTGCCCGACGAGGACTTCGACCCTGCGTTTGGCGTCAGCACCGGTGCCGCCGTTATCTTCGGCGCAACGGGTGGCGTTATGGAGGCTGCTCTCCGTACGGCCAACGACGTTCTGACCGGCAAGGATATGAAGCCTGTTGAGTTCCACGAGGTCAGAGGCACCAACGGTGTCAAGGAGGCCTCCTACAACATCGCCGGCATGGACATCAAGGTAGCCGTTGCCTCCGGTGCTGCCAACGCGAAGTACATCATGGACAAGATCAAGAGCGGTGAGGCCGATTGGACCTTCGTTGAGATCATGGGCTGCCCCGGCGGCTGTGTCAACGGTGGCGGTCAGCCTATCCAGCCTCAGCACGTCCGCGATACGGTCGATCTCAAGGCCGTTCGTGCCAAGGCTCTGTACGATCAGGATAGCGCTATGAAGCTTCGTAAGTCCCATGAGAATCCTGTTGTCAAGGAAGTTTACGACAACTACTTCAAGGGCTCCTACGGTTGCAAGAAGGCGCATCATACGCTTCACACCTCGTACATAGCAAGAGAAAAGTACACGAAGTAATCGCTGTATACGAAAACGACCCATGCTCCTCGGAGCATGGGTCGTTTGTTTTTTTAATGCTTACTCAGCATCGGGTGCATCCCCGTATGCAACGCCCGTATAACGGCTGGCCTGCGTGGAAAAAAGCAGGAAGTAGCGTCCCCTGCGCTCCATCAGCTCGTCGTGCGTGCCGATCTCGGACACACATCCCTTTTCAAGAACGACGATCTGATCGGCGTCGACGGCACCCGACAGACGGTGCGATACAAAGATAGATATGCGTCCGTCGGACAGCTTTTTGAATTGACGGAAGACCTCCATCTCGGCCAGCGCATCAAGTGCCGCCGTTGGCTCGTCAAGAATCAAGATATCGGAGTCCTTATAAAAGGCGCGTGCCACCGACAGCTTTTGCCACTGTCCTCCCGACAGCTCGATACCGTCGTCCTCAAACATACGCGTCAGAGGTGTTTCATACCCCGAGGGAAGCTCCTCAATGAATTGGTCGGCGTTGCCGTTTTGGGCTGCCTCGCGCACCTGCGCGTCGTTCGGCTCACGACGAACGTCTCCAAAGAGTATATTTTCGCGCGCGGTGACTGCATATTTTCCATAATCCTGGAAGATAATTCCGAAGAGATCGTGATACGCCTCGGGATCATAGGAACGAATATCCACCCCATCCAGCAGAATGCGCCCCTCGGTCGGATCATAAAGCCGTGTGATCAGCTTGATGAGCGTGGTCTTTCCCGCGCCGTTAAGACCGACGAGGACGGTGCGCTCGCCGCTGCGCAGAGTCAGATTGACGTCGTGAATGACGTCAAGCTCGCTGCCTGGATAACAGAAGGACACGTGCTCCAGGGTCAGCGTATGCTCGCCGCGCACCGGCGTGCGGGCCTGCTCGGTGGAGGCGACGATTGTCGGCTTCTCGGCCATGTACTGCATCATATTATCAATGAAGAGGGTACCCTCGTAGATCGTGGCGGTAGCCGTAACAAGGGTGGTCACGTATCCGGCAATCGAGGTCAGCGCACCTGTATACAACGAATAATCACCGATCTGTCTGTTTTCAAACACGATGGTGTAGGCAACGTACAAAAAGAGTGCGCAATTGCAAAGGACAACTAAGAAGCTGACGAGCGTCTGCCAAAGTCCCTCACGTAAAATGATACGCTTAAGGCCGGCAAAATAGCGCTTGAATGCCTGCTTGTATTTCGCAACGAAGGTATCCCCGAGGCCCAGCAGCTTGATCTCCTTTGCGTAATCCTTATTCACCATGGTATTCGAATAATAATTCATCTCACGGCGTTCCTTGGAATGGCGACGCATGTAACGGAAGTTGCGATTGCGATAATAGTAATTGATAAAAGCGCCTGGGATCGAGGCAAGGATAACGATGATCGGAGCAAATATGGACAGCGTCGACAAAACGACGATGAAGGAGATAACGCTGATCAGAGCGCTGATCACGTTGAAGGTCGCCGTCAATATATGGATGGGACGCATGCTCGCTTCCCGATTGGCATTTTCAAGCTTTTCGTAAAATTCCGGACGGTCAAAGGAGGCCTGATCCACCGTTTTCGACTTTTCGATGATCAGAACCTTGATGTGATTGGTGACCATCTCCCCGGACAGGCTGGTAACCATACTACTCAGGCGAGCGACGACACGGCGTAAAAACAGATACAGGAATTCGAGAACAAACAGGTACAGAATGGGACGCAGGACAGCAAACGCCTGTGCAGATTCGGTATGTCCCTCCCCGATCAGGTGAGAGATCCCGTTCAGAAGCTCGCTGGTGATATACGCACCTGCCACGGGCAAAAGGCCTTCGACAAGGCAAAAGAGCGCCAGCAACATAAGCAACCAAGGGGCGGTGTCCCATACCAAACGGACAATATAAAACAGACGGACAAGAAAGCCTCGCACGCGTTTGTACATATAGGAAGGAATATCTCTCAATCGTTTGGGCTTCGGAATACCGTCACTCAAGGGTTTTGGCGGAAAAGGCGGCATAGGTCATTCTCCTTTACTGTGTACGAGAACGCAGACCTGACCAAAGAATGATGATCAGCTGCGCCGGAATACCGAGGAAAAACATAGCCCAAAAATTGTGATGCGGCTCGATCACAACGAAGGATACGTAGACAGAAGCAAGTACTAACCATATCATAAGGGATATGACGAGGAAATTGAACCGACGATTGCCCCATATGGTATTGAAGATCAGCACGATGATCATACTGATTGGCGCCGCATACAAAAAGACGAGCCACCCCGGAAAATCCGCCAGCGACGGAGATAACTTGACAACAACAAACGCAAAGACCGCAATAAACCAAACCAACGACACAGACAGCGCCGATATAATAAAGCGATTATGCCGCGCGGCCGCCGAAACGGACTGCGTACGTTCGGTATGCGCCGAATGGTCCTCGGTCAACAGATAATCGACCGTAACACCGAAAAAATCGGCGATCTGCTTGAGCACGGTCACATCGGGCACCGACTCGGCGCGCTCCCACTTGGAAACCGCCTTGTCCGAATAATTCAGCGTCTGCGCCAAATGAAACTGCGTGATCTTCTTTTTTGTGCGAAGATTCAAAATGTTTTTTGCGATGATCTCTCTTAACTCTTTCATGTAAATAATTCTTGTCCTTTCGCAGACAAAATAAAACTTTATAGCTTATTCTACCATAAATTCCACTAAAAATCAATAGTTTTTTCGAAATTCTACTCCGTGTAGAACTTTTCTACCACATTTCTACCGTAAAGAAACCGCGCAGTAGAGTATCACTCTCGCAGCCGTCCCCCTCCGATGACGCACAGTAGCGTGACTTTTTGGGGCATCGGTGATATACTACATACAAAGCAAACCACACGAGGTATATCATGAAACGAATCATTATGTATGGAGATTCCATCCTTCGCGGGATCACCTATTCATCCGAGCAGCGCCGCCATCGGCTTTGCACAGGATATAAGTTCCCTTCTCTTAGCGAGCTTGGCTACGAGGTCATTAACCACGCCCGTATGGGCGCTACCGTAGAAAAAGGGGCACCTCTTCTGGACGCGACGCTCACACAGGATATCTGCCAAAGCAGCGTCGTCCTGCTTGAATACGGTGGGAACGACTGCGATTACGACTGGAGTGCCATCTCGGCCGATCCGAGCGGCATCTATTTGCCGAAAACTCCCGAGGATACCTTCCTTCAAGTGTATGGGCAGGTCATTGAAACGGCACGTGAGCGCGGTGCCACCGTGCTTCTCAGCTCGCTCGTTCCCATCGATGCCGGTCGCTATTTATCCGTCATTACGCACGAGCGCTCGTACGACAACATCCTTTCGTGGCTCGGTGATGCCTCCATGCTCTATCGTTTCCACGAGCACTACAACGCGCTCGTCCATACCCTCGCCCGTCGCTACCATTGTCCGCTCCTTGACGTTCGTGAGCAGTTCCTGCTGTCGCACAATTACAAGAAGCTCATCGCTGAGGATGGCATCCATCCCACCGACGAGGGACACGATCTGATCGAAGCCGCCATTCGTCAATATCTGCTGCACGGCGATACTCTGTGTGCCTGACGGTCAGCGCAGCTCGGCGTGAGAAAACAGAACGTCCCCTTGCTCCGTCAGCGTTAAAAGTCCGTAGGTACAGCGACCGTCCCGTCCCGCGCCGACGCTTCCCGGATTAAAGAGCCATAAGGGGCCATCGTCATCCGAGCAGTAGCCCTCGTAGGGCACGTGCGTATGGCCAAACAAAACGACATCCGACCCGCGCGAGCGCGCCTCGCGGATGATGGCGTCCCGACTGTATTTCACGCCGTAGGCGTCGCCATGCGTCAACAGCAGGCGATGACCGAGGAAGGATACCGCCTCCGTCTGCTTGACAAGCTGACCGCGCATCATCGCATACCGATCGCAATTGCCGCGCACGCAGATACACGCAGGAAAAGCGCCCTCACAGACGTCATCCAGATCGCAAAGCCCGTCGCCAAGGAAGAGGACGGCATCCACCTCGGGATGTTGACGCAGGGCCTGCCGTATGCGGTCCGTACGACCGTGACTGTCCGATAGAATTAAAAAACGAAGCATACCGTTCTCCTCAAAAAGCGCCCTTCGGCGCTTTTTTGTTTATTTATTCACGTCCCGTGACCGTTTTTCCTCTCCTGCATACAATGGCAGTAGACCCGAAAGAAAGGATGCGCCATGAAACTTGACCAAGAACGTTTAAAGATCTATGCCAAGCTTCCCGATGCTATTCTCTGGTCACAGATCGTTGCTCTGGGAGAAAAGCACGGGATCCATCTACCGACAAAGACACCCGACAAAGAGGCTATGGCGCGCTTGCGCCGCATTATGACGGGAGAGGAATCTGTAGCACTCGGCGATGCATTGACGCTGATCAATGAATACAAACGCAAGGGAGGCATGAACCAGACATGACGGATGATACCGATAAAAGCGAGCGCATCGCCGCGCTCGTTGAGCGACTTATGGAACAGCCGCAGCTCTTGGAAACGGTCAGTGCTCTATTGAATGAGACGCCGACCGCTACGCCCCCACCGTCATCCTCGTCAACCGAGGATGACACCCCGGCGTCGGTCGAACCGACGCCTGAACGGGACGGCATGCGCAGCGGCGACACAAAGGATCGACGGCATCAGCTGCTCTGTGCGCTTCGTCCGTATCTGTCCGACCGACGAGCCAAGGCGCTCGATTCCTTTGAAGCCATCGCCAATCTGCTTGATTTTATGAAGCAGACATAAGGCGACGTCGCGCGTTCACGGAAAGGAGGTTACGGAAACCGTATGTACGCACGAACCAATTATCCGCCGGGGGCGGAGGATCTGCATATTCCGCAAAATTACGGAGGCACAGCGCTTTCGGGAGAAGCGGATGCCGTCACCGAAACCGACAGCCCTTACATAGAAGCATCCGCCGAGCCAAATGTCGCCGAGGACGCAGCCGAGCCGTGCAATAAGCGCAATCCATGGGAATATCCGCCAAAGCAGCCGCCGAAGACGGAAAAGTCGTCCTTTTCCCTGGGTTCCTTGCTGAAAAAGCTTCCCTTTTCACAGTTGCTGGGGGACCTACCGCTGCTCGGGCGGCTGCAAGGCGGAGGCTTGCACGGCGGCAAAACGCTCTTTGAGGACTCGGAGGATCTGCTTCTGATCGCAATGGCGGCGTGCCTGTTTTTCTCCTCCGGGGGTGATAAGCTGTGTGCGCTGATCCTTTTGGCACTTCTCTTCTTTACCTAATTATAATAAACGCGTGGCACGCTGTCAACCGTTAAACAAAAAAACAAAGGTTTTTCGGCTTTTCCCTTGACTTTTTTTCTCTCGTTCTATATAATTATACTGTACTTTATGAAGAGTAGAGATCCGGGCGTTAAGTGTCGACGGGACGGGGAGTTGCCGGTCGAACGAAAGAGCGTATCTGCGGTTCGGACCTCGCATCCCACTTCGTCAAACCGAGGATACGTATAATCTCCTTTCTTTGATGAACATTCGGGAAAGGAGATTTTTTATGAAACAAACAGTATCCACCTCTCAAAGAGCGCGTGAGCGCGCCGCTATCCGTAAGCTTTGCCTGTGTGCGCTGCTTTGCGCCATGAGCGTCACCCTCGCCTATCTTGCCAAAATGATCTTTGGCACGAGCCCCCTGCGGCTGACCTTTGAAAACCTGCCGATCGTGTTCGCCGGTATCGTGTACGGTCCTATATGGGGCGGCGTCGTAGGAATGGTAGCGGATCTTACCAGCTGCCTGTTCGCAGGACAAGCCCCCGTCCTGCTGATCACCGTCGGTGCGGCGGCGGTCGGCATGCTCGCAGGCACCCTCTCGCGCCTGCTATTCAAAAAGCAAACCTTCCCCTCCCTCTTGGCGATCGAGCTCATCACGCAGCTGATCGCCTCGGTCGGTATCAAATCGTTCGCCCTGCATCTGTATTTTTCCTATCCACCCCTCGTGCTGCTTCCGCGCCTGCCGATCTATATCGGTATCGCCGTCGCGGAAAGCTATCTTCTATATATTCTTCTGCGCCACACGGCCATCCGCCGCTTGATCCTCCCAAACGATACAAAGGACACACGTATGACCTATCAGCAAGCCATCGATTACATTCACTCCGTCTCGTGGAAGGGCAGCCGCCCCGGTCTTGAGCGTATTCGCGCGCTTCTCGACGCGCTCGGACATCCCGAGCGTGATCTGCGCTTCGTTCACATCGCGGGCACCAACGGCAAGGGCTCGGTTTCCGCTATGACCGAATCCATCCTTCGCACGGCAGGCTACAAGACGGGACTGTTCGTCTCCCCTTACATCAAGCATTTTAACGAGCGCATTCAGTTCATGGGAGAGCCCATTCCCGAGCAGGCGCTGGCCGATGCTACCGCTATCGTTCGCCGCCACGCCGACCGCATGGAGGACGCGCCGACCGAATTTGAGCTGATCACGGCGATCGGCTTCGTATATTTCAAGCAATGCGGCTGCGACATCGTCGTGCTGGAGGTCGGCATGGGCGGCCGCCTCGATTCGACCAACATCATTGAGGATCCCCTGCTCACCGTCATCACCGGTATTGCGCTGGATCACACCGCCTTTCTCGGGGATACGATCGAAGCGATCGCCAAGGAAAAAGCAGGTATCATCAAGCCGGGGTGTCCCGTCGTATACGGCGGATACGACCCCGTCGCCCGTCGCGTCATAGCCGAAGCGGCAGAACAGGCAGCAGCGCCGCTGCTTGCGGCGGCCGATACGCCGATCGAGCTACACGAAATGACCCTTGACGGGACGCTTCTCTCCTACGGCGATATGCACCGCGTACACCTTCCCCTGCTCGGCTCGTATCAGCCGCGCAATGCGGCAACGGTGCTGTGTGCCGTGTGCGCCCTTCGCGACCGCGGACTTTGCCTGCCCGAGGAGGCCGTGCGCCAGGGACTGCAGGCCGTTCGCTGGCCCGGCCGCTTTGAGGTGCTCCGCCGCCATCCGCTGATCATTTCCGACGGCGCGCACAATCCCGAGGGCATCCACGCCGCCGCCGACAGCCTTCGCTTGTATTTTAAGAACACCCCTGTCCTGCTTTTGTGCGGCGTCATGGCCGATAAGGATCACGGGCAAATGGTACGCGAGCTGGCTCCACTTGCCTCGGAGGTCTTTACCGTACGGCCGAACAATCCCCGCGCCCTCGCCGCCGAGGCGTTAGCCGAGGAATTCCGTGCAAGTGACGTGACCGCTCACGCACACGCAAGCGTCGCGGATGCCGTTGCGGAAGCCGTAGCACGTGCGGAGCAAACAGGGCAAGCGCTCATTTGCCTCGGATCGTTATACATGTACGAGGAGGTCACCGACGCCCTCGATACGATACCACAAAAAGGAGAATAAGACTATGCCGTTTATTCACACGATCACCAACAAGTCCGTATCCGAAAGCCAAGAGGCCGCGCTGCGCCGCCGTTTTGGCGAAGCGATCACCCTGCTCCCGGGAAAGAGCGAGGAATGGCTGATGCTCGCGCTATCCGATGAGCGCCCTATGGCCTTCCGTGCTAACGCGTCGGAGGACCTTGCCATGATCGAGGTCAGCCTCTACGGAAAGGCACCGAAGGAAGCCAAGAACGATCTCACCGGCGCCATCACCGCTATCGTCAGCGAGGAGCTCGGCATCCGCGGCGATCACATCTACATTACATATGCCGAAACGGATACCTGGGGCTACGACGGCGAAAATTTCTGACATAAGGACGAAACGATGCCTTTATTAAGCAAGGATTTTGAAAAGCTCAAGCACTTGCGTCACGTCTATGATCGAAACTACCGTGTGACACAGCTCTACAGCACCTACCTCAACCGCTTTCCGACGCTTCTGACGAAGGAGGCCGTCGATGCGTTGACCGAGGACGGACGTATCGGTGAGGAGGAGGCGATCGGCGCCCTGTTGACGGTCGCCTTCGGACTGGATACGGAGCATAACACGGACGATCGGATCATCGAGCGCGACTACATCCACCCATCGGTACGTCTGCTCGACGCGCAGAAATACTACAACGACCCCTACTACCGTACCGTTCATATCCCCGACACCGCGGTGGGTCGTATCTCCTTTAAAAACGAATGCTACGAGCCGTACCGCGCGGTCATCTGCGACGATATCCTCACCGACGGCGAGGGTAAGGAGGTGCCGCCTCTCGGCTTTTTCCGCGAGCCTTTTTTCTTTCCCGCGGTGCTGGAGGACGGCAACGAATGGATGACGCTGACGCCCGTCGATCTGGATACCTGCCGCGAGGCGATCGAGGAGGCTCACGGCCATGTGGTCACCTTTGGTCTCGGCCTTGGCTACTATGCCTTTATGGTCGCGCAAAAGGATGAGGTCGAGCGCGTAACCGTCGTCGAAAAGAATGCGGAGGTCATCCGCCTGTTCGTCGACGTGCTCCTGCCGCAGTTTCCAAACAAGGAAAAAATCCGCATCGTTGAGGACGATGCCTTCCGCTTTGCCGAGCACACTCTGCCAACGGTCGGCGCCGACTACGTCTTTGTCGACACCTGGCGCGATGCGTCGGACGGATATCCTATGTATCGGCGTATGAAGCGCTTAGAGCATCTGTGCGAGGGCGTTCCCTTTTCCTATTGGATCGAGGGCTTTCTTCTTTCACGTATGCGCGCGTTCGTTTTTGAAAAAATATGGGATACGGAGGTCAATGCCACCCACGGACAAACGGGCGAATACACCTTTGAGGACATCCGATACCGACTGTCAAGGGACGGTCTGATCCAAGCAATTTTGAACCGGGAAGATGATATAGAATGAAAAAAAACTTTAAGGTCTTTGGCATGATGTGTGCCGCGTGCGCGGCGCACGTGGAGCATGCCGTCGCGGCTGTTGACGGCGTGCAATCCGTTGCGGTCAGCCTGTTGACCAACAGCATGCAGGTCGAGCTCACTGAGGGTGTCGAGGACGCCATTCTGCGTGCTGTCAAGCACGCCGGCTACTCGGCCGAGGAAATGAATACCGCGCAAGCGGTCATGTCAGAGCCTACGCAAAGCCGACGCCTTTGGCCGCTCATCACATCCCTTATCCTATCGGCGCTTGTCATGTATATAGAGATGGGGCACATGCTTTTTCCCTACCCCTCATGGCTTCACGTGAGCGCGCACCCGACGCTCTATCTGCTTTTACAGCTTCTTCTTACCATACCGATCGTTCTGCTCAATTACCGCTATTTCGTCGGCGGTACGCGCTCTCTGCTGGCGCGGTCGCCCAACATGGACTCTCTCATTGCGCTCGGCGCAGGAACGGCGATCCTGTATAGCACCGTTCTGTTCTTCATCTGCCTGATCGGCGGACCGTCGGCCGACGTCGCCGCACGCTCCGGCTTTTCCTCCGGTGGCATGATCCTCTCTCTCGTTACCCTTGGTAAAACGCTGGAGGGACGCGCCAAGGACAAGACCGCCGACGCCATTCGTGCCCTCGCCGAGCTGACCCCCGACACTGTCACGGTGCTTCGGGACGGTGCGGAGATGGCGATCCGAACGTCCGAGCTGTCCCTCACGGACGAGCTCGTGCTGAAGGCGGGCGATCGCATCCCCTGCGACGGCACGCTTCTTTCGGGGCACCTGTCCGTTGACGAATCCGCTGTCACGGGCGAGAGCCTGCCGATCGAAAAGGCCGAGGGAGCGTCGGTGACGAGCGGCTGCATGGTCACGGACGGTGCCGCACGCATCCGTCCGACGGCGGTCGGAGAGGAAACCTCCCTTTCGCAGACGATCCGCATGGTCAGCGAGGCCTCCGCCACCAAGGCGCCTATCGCCAAGCTGGCAGACCGCGTCAGCTCATTCTTCGTTCCCGCCGTGCTGGGCATCGCTTGTGTCACCTTCCTACTGTGGCTTCTGATCGGCCGCGATCTTACGGTAGCGCTGACGTATGCCATCAACGTACTCGTCATCTCCTGCCCCTGTGCCCTGGGGCTTGCCACACCGACGGCTATTATGTGCGCGATGGGCAAGGGGGCGCAGCTCGGCGTACTCATCAAGCACGCCGAGGCGCTGGAAACCGTCGGTCGCATCCGCCGTGTCGCCTTTGATAAGACGGGCACGCTGACGACCGGTCACATGAGCGTATGCGATCACATCACTGTGGACGGATACACCGATGATCTTCTCTTCCGCGTTGCCTACACGGTCGAATCACGATCCACGCACCCCGTTGCCTGCGCCGTCGCTCGCTTTACGGAAGGCACCGAGGAGCTCGCAGATGCCCGCATCTCCACCCTCGCGGGCAAGGGTATGTTCGCGAAATGCGCCGACGAGGCGTATGCCGTCGGAAATCTGTCCCTTATGGAGGACTGCGATATAGACACCGATGCTCTGGCGTCGTTCCGCCGCAAGGCCGACGCGCGAGGGGCGAGCCTCGTATACGTGGCAAGCACCGACGCGCTGATCGGTGCCTTTGCCGTAGCCGATACACCGAAGGAGGATAGCCTGTGCGCGATCGAGGAGCTTCGCCGCATCGGCGTCGAAGCGCTGATGCTGACGGGCGACACCGAGGCCGCCGCCTCGCATATAGCCGATCAGCTGCATATCACGAGCGTTCACGCCACTCTTACCCCTGAGCAAAAGGGAGAGCGTATACAGTCCCTTGCAAAGGAAGCACCCATCGCCATGGTCGGTGATGGCATCAACGACTGTCTTCCCCTGGTTGCCGCTGACGTTGGCGTGGCTATGGGAGCGGGCTCCGACGTAGCGATCGAAAGCTGTGACGTCGTGCTTCGTTCTGACCGCATGATGGATGTCGTCCGTTTGATACGTCTTGGGCGATTTACGCTACGAAAAATCAGGCAGAATCTCTTTTGGGCACTCATCTACAACACGATCTGCATCCCCGTCGCCGCCGGCGCATTCGCCTTCCTTGGCGTAACATTGACGCCCATGATGGCCTCCGCCGCCATGGCTATCTCGTCGCTGACGGTCGTCACCAACGCCTTGACGATCAAGCGATTTAAATAAAAATGACAAAAACGGCCCGAGATCGAAACGACTCGGGTCGCTTTCGCTCCATGTCGCAAATGTATAAACTGCACAATCGAAAAAACGATCAAAAAGCACGTCGCCCCATTTTTTTGTGCAAATGGTACATTTTACAGCACGCCGCCAAAAATTTCTTGCAATCGTCCGTGAAATGTGATATAATTTTAACAGGAATGTAAAAAAGAGGGAAAAATCGCATTCCGTATCCACCCATCAAACAAAAGAACAAAAGAAAGGAAGGACATGTGTATGAAGTATCTGA
>JAFTLQ010000037.1 GCA_017455905.1 Clostridia bacterium
GGAGTCGAAGACAAGCACGCCGTCCTCAAAGGACGTGTAGGTCATAAACTCGCCGTCGATCGCGAAGTACCCGTTGTCGTAGACGGTGATATCCGTCCAGCCGGTCATATCGGCGAAGGACTCGTCGAAGACGTACGGGCCATAGGCCTTGGCATCCGTCATATCGGGCGTAATATGAACAGGAACGCTGACTGAGCCGCTGACGTTCGTCGTTTCGGACGTGTACGAGTAAGAAACATTCAGGTACGTCGTGCCGATCTCGTCAAGTGTCAGACGGCTTACATCGATCATGTCTTCGGTAATGGGCAGATAGTGCGTACCGCTGACGCTGAACGAAAGGCCAAGCTCCTTGCCGACAAGTGCTTGAATGACCGTTTCGACATCCACACCGAGGTAGAAGCTCAGCTCGGCGTCGATATATGCGTCTTGTAAATAATCATATACAAAATTCGGGTCACGCTCGCCGCAGTATTCGCAATAGCCCATGTCGTTGAAGAAGTGGTTGCATGCTTGAGGTGCGTTGTTGATAATGCGATCGCGAAGATCGTTGAACATATCAACGTGACGGTCGATCTCCTCGAAGCTCTTCGCCTGCATGATGTTATTGAGGATGTTGTCAAGCTCTTTCTCGTAGGCAGAAACGTCATACTTCTCGCCGAGATCGTAGAACGTCATCTTGACTTCGTTGTAGACTTGGTTGCGGTAGTTTTCCAGCTCCTCGTCGGTGATGCCGCCGCCGATCTCGCCGCAGCGCGTGCAGATGCCGTCCTCGCCGTAGTCATGGCCGAGAGGACCGGTTCCCATACCGTAGCCGGCACCGCAGATCGTGCACTGATATCTCGTAAACTCACCCTGCGTACAGGTAGCTTCCTGATGCTCGACGACGACGTAGTCGTGCTCGGTGCAGACGAAGGGCGTCAGCGTGCCGTCCTCGTTGACGATCATGCGGCCGACCATCTGTGTGTGGGCCTCATCCATGTACATGCAGATGTAGCCGTCGACATTCGCCCAATACAGAGGCTGCTCCTCGCCGGAGGAGATGGCAATGATACAGGTACCGTTCTTATAGAAGACGTACGATACGAGATACATCAGATTGCCTGCGTCGTCCAGCACGGTTTGCTCGTAGGTGTAAGCCACGTTGCTTGTATCGAAGCCGCAGATGGAGCAAACGCCGTTCTCGTCGATGGTGTGATCCGTCTTGGGAAGGGGCTCCTTCCACTGAGAGCCGCATGCCTCGCAATAAATGAGCATGGTGCCGGTCGCGGTGCAGGTAGGTTCCTCAATGCAGGTCGCGTTCGTCTTTTCGTGCAAGCAGGTGTCGGCTGCGCCGTTGAGAATACGCTCGTGAAGAGCATGGTACTTTTCGTGGCACGCTTCGATCTCCTCGAAGCTCTTCGCCTGCATGATATTGTCAAGGATGTTTTCAAACTCCTTCTCGTAGGCGGAAATGTCATACGTCTCGCCGAGATCGTAGAACATCATCTTGACTTCGTTGTAGACTTGGTTGCGGTGGTTTTCCAGCTCCTCGTCGACGATGCCGCCGCCGATCTCGCCGCAGCGCGTGCAGGTGCCGTCCTCGCCGTAGTCATGGCCGAGAGGCTCGGTGTACGAGCCTTGGCCTCTGCCACAGTTGATGCACTCTTGGCGCTTATAGCCTCCCTCGGTGCAGGTGGCTTCCTTTTCCTCGGTGACGTACTCGTGGTTGCAGTAGATGGTATTGGTTTCGTCAATGCTCATCTTACCGGGGCCGAACATGATGTGAGACAGCGTCATGGCCTCAAGGTTGAGCGTGACGTCCGTGGTCAGGGTCACGGACTCCGTCGCACCGTCCTCCGACGTGTAGGACTGCGTCATAAGGGTGGCGTACAGGCCCTCGCCGTTATACGTGCCGTAGACGGTCAGCGTAACGAGGAAGCCCTCGTAAGGAGCATAGTAATAGGTGCCAATGATATCGCCCTCGGGCTGATAGTAGGTGGCCGTCATGCTCTCATCGTTCAGCATGAAGTAGACGTTGGCTCCCTCGGAGTCGAAGACAAGCACGCCGTCCTCAAAGGA
>JAFTLQ010000004.1 GCA_017455905.1 Clostridia bacterium
AAACTGTAAATACAAAATGAAACCCCCATCGGCATGATGTACCGTGCGACGTCCGCCAATGCTACGTGGCAGACCTTCTGGTATGAAAAGAACCTGCAGGGCGACGTGGTAGCTGTGTATTCGCACGACGGCGTTAAGCTGGTATCTTATGCCTACGATGCTTGGGGTAATACGACCATCACGACACACGTCAGCGGCACAGCGGCTTCGTACAATCCCTTCCGTTATCGCGGATACTACTATGACCGTGACATCGGCTTATATTGCCTCGGCACCCGCTGGTATTCTACCCAGTTCCGCCGGTTCCTTTCTCCCGATGATGTCTCCTACCTCGGCGCCAACGGCGACCTGAATAGCTATAACCTCTATGCGTATTGCAGCAACAATCCGGTGATGTATGTTGATCCCACGGGGCACAGTATTGTATTATTCACTATTGTTATTGGGACACTTGTTGGCGCTTTTATTGGAGGCGGCATAGATGTATGTAAGCAGTTGATAATCGATGGCACTGAATTTGAAAATATAAATTGGGGGTCTGTTATTAACAGCACTTTGGTCGGTGGAGCCTTAGGGTTTTCAAACGCTATGGGAGTTTGTTTTTTGGGTCCCGCATTAGCCGGCTTAAGTACAGTCAGTACAAGTGCCACCGTTTGCTCTTTTCTCGCATCGATAGGTGTTTCTGCACTGGCTGGCGGTGGAGGTTTTGTACTACAAGAGCTACGCAATGGGAATATTGACAAAGTATCCATTCAACAAGTAATTGGCCACGCTGGTATTGTAGCAATTGAAGCGGCATACAATTTTGGTATAGGAGGAATGATTGGAAGTATTGGTGAGGTTGGTACAAAAGGAGCTCGGTTTAGTGCGGAATGGTTAGGCAAATTAATATTAGGCCAAGAATTTTCTTTGCCTTTTAAATATCCTTTGGATAAATTAAGAAAAGGGATATGGGGGTAAAATAAATGAAAAAGATAATTTATAATGATATTCGCGGATTTATAACTATTATTTTGTTAATGATCCCGCTCATCTTTACACTCGTGCTCGGGGCACAGAGCGCGACGCAGCTTGATTTCATCTATGCCAGTTGTATTTTTGTCTTTGGTTTATGTCTTTGGCTTGTCATTTTTTTGTTAAATTTCGAACTTATTCTTCTAAAAGAAGATAAAATTGTTTCCATAAAGATAAATAAACATACGGAAATTTTTTATAATGAAATTGTTAGCATTCGATCCGTCGATAATAAACATGGAATAGGTATCGAAAACGTTTCACCCGTATGGGAAATTACATCTTCTACAAAAAAAACGATCTGGTTTATACAGGAAAAAAGTCGAAAGAAAATCATAAATGAGATTCAACAAAGAACAAATATCGATATTTTAAAATAATCTGTATAATATTAAAACGGGAGCACCTCGCGTGCTCCCGTGTTCAAGCGACCTATGAATGACTATCCATGAACTACTAACCCCTTATAGCACCAAAAAGAACGCCATCCTTTCGGGGATGGCGTTCGTTTTGGTGCTTTATACGCGCGACTTCATGTGTCGCTCGATCGTGCGATCGGCTTCGCGGCGGGCGATATCGTCGCGCTTGTCGTACTGCTTTTTGCCTCGGCAAAGGCCGAGAAGCATTTTGACGTGCTTGCCCTTGAGGTACAGCTTGAGTGGAATGAGCGTATAGCCCTCGCGCGTGACAAGACCGACGAGCTTCATGATCTCCCTTTTATGAAGGAGAAGCTTTTTTTCGCGCAGGGGATCGCGGTTAAAGATATTGCCCTGCTCGTAGGGGCTGATATGTACGCCGAGGGCAAAGACCTCGCCGTCCCGTATGTCGCAGTAGGCGTCCTTGAGATTGGCACGCCCGGCACGCAGGGATTTGACCTCCGTGCCGAACAGAGCAATACCGGCCTCGTACGTATCTTCAATAAAATAATCGTGATGCGCCTTGCGGTTTTCCGCCAGGACGCGGTTCTTTTCCTGATGTGTGTCAGCCATACAGGGGGTCTCCTTTTTATGCGGTGCTCAGCGGAACAGATCGGATAGCACCTCAAGCAGTTTGAATTTTACCGTTCGTCCGTCTCCGTCGATCAGACGGTATTCGTCCTCGGAATAGCCGTCGACCTCGTCGGCGGTTGCCAGCTCCAGACACATCGGCGGATACATAACGCACCACCAATTCTGTCCGTCTCCCTCGCCGAGGATGACGCGCAGGGACAAATACTCGCCCTTAGGAAGTGTAAAGGTATCGTAGACGCGTGTGTCGTACCATTCATTCGTCAAGGTCACGTGCGCCCCGTAGCCCGTGCCCATGTCGCGAAGGAGCTCGTTGGCATAGGCCTCGATGGCAGGAAGGAGCTGCTCGGCCAGCGCGGCCGCCTCGTCCAGCGTCGTTGCTTCGCCGAGCCTTGTGCCAAAGGCCGCAAGGATGCGGTCGCGCACGGTGAGCTTGATCGCCTGATCCTCGTCGCTGTCGGATGCCGCCAGGACGTGCAGGCGCAAGGTGTCGTCGTAAATGCTTGCCTCGGCGTCGGTCGGCAGTACGGCCAGAAGCACGGTGGCAAGGAGAAGACAAAGCGTGGATGTAAGTATGTGTTTCACTTGGAAACCTCCTATGTGTGATAGCATAGGATTTCCCAAGACGGCTGGCTTTATTCAGCCAAACCGTTTTTTATTACGACGGATTTTTTGCGTCGCCCTTGGCATCGTAAACGATCTTTCCGCCGCGCACGGTATACAAGACGTTGAGATCCGGGTCAACGACGGTAAAGTCCGCACATTTGCCCGTGGCGATCGAGCCGATGCGGTCGTACATGCCGAGCAGCGTTGCAGGATTCTTCGTTGCGTAATCCACCGCCTGCGCAAGAGGAATGCCGACGACGTTCACCATGTTGGCGACCGCGCGGTTCATGGGAAGCACGCTTCCTGCCAGCGCACCGCTGAGCAGACGTGCCTCACCGTTTTTGACGATGACCGTCTGACCGCCAAGCTCGCTTTCGCAGTTGCCGAGTCCCTTGGCGCGCATGGCGTCGGTGATCAGGACGACCTTGTCGTGCGGCTTATTCTTGCAGAGCAGACGCATAGCGGGCACGCTGACGTGGATGGTATCGGCGATCAGCTCGGTATACAGCTCGTCGTAGAGCAGGGCACAGCCGACCGCACCGATGTCGCGATGGTGCAGCGGGCTTTGCGCGTTGTAGGTATGTGTGACCGAGCAGGCGCCCGCCTCCATGGCCAGACGGATATCGTCATGTCCTGCATCGGTGTGACCGATGGAGGGGGTGATGCCGAGCGTACGCAGATGGCGGATAAAGCCGAGGGCGCCGTTGCGCTCGGGGGCCAAGGATACGATGCGGATGCATTCGCCCGAGGCCGCGTAGTAGCGGTCAAACTCCTCGATGCTCGGTGCAAGGATGTTTTCGGGTGCCTGTGCGCCGGCACGCTTGGTGGCAAGGTAGGGGCCCTCCAGATGCACGCCGATCAGACGCGCACCGCACTCGCTGTGCATGCTGCGATATTTTTTTACCGAAAGGAGGGCCGCCGTGATCTTTTCCTCCGTCTGCGACATCGTCGTGGCAAGATACGAGGTCGTTCCTTCCTTTGCTAATGTTTCCGACATGATAAAGAGGGCGTCGGTGTTCGCATCCATGGTGTCCTGCGCGCCGGCTCCGTGCACATGCACGTCAATAAAGCCGGGGAGCACCAGCGCATCCTTCGGCAGGTCGATGACCTGTGCATCGCCGACGTCGTCGCCAATGGAGCGGATCGTGCCGTCAAAGACGAGGTTGCAACGAACGATGCCGTTGCCCGTCAGATAGACGTTGGCTTGTTCAAAAGCTTTCATAAAAACATCCCCTTTTTGTTTTTTCGACAAGTATTATTTGCATTCTTCGACATCCGATGCCGAAGTGATCGATGCAATATGGGCAAATTGGCTGTTGTAGAGTGTGCGATAGAAGCCGCCTTTTTCCATCAGCTCCGCGTGCGTGCCCTGTTCGATGATGTTGCCGTCACGCATAACGAGAATGCAGTCGGCGCCGACGACGGTGGACAGGCGGTGAGCCACGAGGAAGGAGGTGCGCCCCTTCATCAGCAGATCAAAGGCCTCGCTGACGTACGCCTCGGTACGCGTGTCGATGGAGGAGGTCGCCTCGTCCAGGATGAGCATCGTCGGACGGCATATCAGCGTGCGGGCGATCGCCAGCAGCTGCTTCTGTCCTGCCGAGAGCTGTCCGCCGCCCTCGTCCAAAACGGTGGCGTAGCCGTCCTTCATGCGCGTGATAAAGCCGTGCGCGTGTACGATGCGGGCGGCCTCCATGACCTCCTCCTCGGTGGCCTCGGGGCGTCCGTAGCGCAGGTTTTCGAGGACGCTCGCGTGCTTGAGCCAGGTGTCCTGCAGGACCATGCCGTATTTCGTGCGCACGTCGGCACGGGAAACGTCCCGTATATCCACGCCGTCGATGCGTATGGCACCGCCCTTGACGTCGTAGAAGCGCATCAGGAGGTTGATCAGCGTCGTTTTTCCGCAACCGGTCGGACCGACGATGGCGATATGCTCACCGGCCTTGACCGACAGGCAAAGATGCTCAATGAGCGGCCGCTCGGGCCGGTAGAAGAAGCGCACGTCGTCCAGTGTAACGTCGCCGCGGACGTCGGTCAGATGGGCATCCTTTGCATGTGTGATCGGCTCGGTCGGCTCATCCTTCAAGGCAAAGACGCGGTCGGCCGAGGTCAGCGCATTTTGAAACTCCGCGATGACACCCGATATTTCGTTGAACGGCTTGGTATATTGGTTGACGTACGCCAAAAGCGCCGTCAGAGAACCGATGGTGAAGGGAACGGAGCTGCCCACGCTTGTAATGGTCAGCAGGGCACCCGACAGCGCAACGGCGGCGTAAATAACGCTGTTGACGAAGCGGGTCGTCGGGTTGACGAGGGAGGAGAAGAAGGTCGCCTTGAGCGACACGTCGCCAAGACGCGTGTTGACCTCGCGGAAGGTGTCGCAGGCCGATGCTTCATACCCGTAGGCCTTGACGGTCTTGATCTGTCCGATCATCTCGTCAATGCACGCGGTCTGCTCGCCCTGCGTCTGCGCCTGACGGCGGAACAGCGAATGCGTACGCGTCGCGATAAACCGCGCGATAAAGAGAGAGAGCGGCGTGAGAAGGGCTACGAGCAGAGCGATCTCTACACGGATGGTCAGCATGCAGATGAAGGTGCCGACGATGGTCAGCAGGCCCGTAAACATCTGCGTAAAGCCGAGCAGAAGTCCCTCGGCGAAGGTGTCGGTATCGGTGATCACGCGGCTGACCGTTTCTCCGGTCGGGTGGGCGTCAAGGTACGACAGCGGCAGATGCTCCGTGTGCGCGAACACCTCCGTGCGTATATCCCGCGTGACGAGATAGGTGATGCGTCGGTTGATAAATTCCATGCACCAGCGAAGGACGGCGGTGATGCCGACCAACAGAAGAATGCGCAAAAACAGCGAGCCGAGCGCCGTCCAATCGGTCGCTCCCTCCGTCATGAGGTCGATCGCCTGTCCGAACAGGAGCGGAACGTACAGCGCCAGCACCGTGGTCCCGAGCGCACACAGCACGGAGAGAATAACGAGCGGTGCGTGCGGCTTCAGATGGTGGAATATATGTCCCCACGTGCGTTTGCGCAGGGGATTCTTGGTGGTCTTCATACCGCATCACCCCCCACCTGTTCAAACTGTGAGCGATAGATCTCGCGGTATACCTCGCAGGTGTCCAACAGCTCGGCGTGCGTGCCCTGTCCGACGAGACGTCCCTCGTCGAGAACGAGAATACGGTCGGCATGCATCAGAGAGGCCGCCCGCTGGGACACGATGCACACCGTCGGTCGGAAGGGCAGATCGCGGATCGCCTGCCGCATGGCGGCGTCGGTGGCGTAGTCGAGCGCGGAGGACGAGTCGTCAAGGATCAGGATGTCGGGATGGCGAACGATAGCACGTGCAACGGACAGTCGTTGCTTCTGACCGCCCGAGAGGTTGGTACCGCCCTGTGTGACGGGGGCGTCAAGACCGCCCTTTTCATCGATGATATCCTTGATCTGCGCGGCGCGCAGCGCGTCGTTCATGCATTCGTCGGTGGCGCTTTGGTCGCCCATGGCGAGATTGTCACGCACCGAGCCGCGGAAGAGCACGGCCTTTTGCATCGCGATGCCGATGCGTCGGCGAAGGGCTTGCGTCGGCCACGCATCGATCGGGTGACCGTCGATGCGGATCGTGCCCTCTGTCGCATCGTATAAACGGGGGATGAGGTTGACGAGGGTGGATTTTCCCGATCCCGTACCGCCAATGATGCCGAGCACCTGCCCCGGCTGTACCGAAAAGGACACGTCCGTGAGCGAATCGTCGCCGGCACCGGGATAGCGCAGGGATACGTGGGAAAATTCGATAGCGGGCGCTCCGTCGATCGCCGTGGGGGCGGGACCGTCGGTCATGGGCATGGAGCTGCTCGTTTGGAAGATCGCCGCGATACGTCCGGCACAGGCGATCGAACGGGTCATCGTGACGATGAGATCGGCGAGCTTGATCAGCTCGACGAGGATCTGTGACATGTAGTTGTACAGCGCGACGACCTGTCCCGTAGTCAGAAGTCCGCTGTCGACGCGGATCGCACCGATGTGAAGCAGCCAGACGATGGCCGCATTGACGAGCACGTAGGTCAGGGGATTGAGCAGGGCGGACAAGCGGCCGACCCGATGCTCCAGACGCGTCAGCTCCTCGTGCTTTTGACGAAAGGCCTCCGTTTCCTCCTCTTCCTTACAGTAAGCGCGTATAACGCGCGCACCCGTCAGGTTTTCACGTACGGACAGCACGACGCCGTCCAGCTTTTTCTGCACCTTGCGGTATAAGGGCATGGACAGCAGCATAATGCCGAACACCGCGATCGACAGCGCAGGGATCAGAACGGTGAAGGTGAGCGCCGAGGGGGCGTCCACGGTAAAGGCCATGATCATGGCACCGAAGACGACGAAGGGCGAGCGGAGAAAAAGACGAAGCGTCAGGTTAACACCCGTCTGCACCTGGCGGGCATCGGAGGTCATGCGTGTGATGAGGGTCGATGCACCAAGGGTGTCAAGATCGCTGTACGACAGCGTCGAAATATGGGTAAACAGCGCACCGCGCATATCGCGCACGCATCCGACCGCCGCCTTTGCAGCAAAATACTGCGCCGTAAGGGAGAAGGCAAGGCCGACCAGACCGAAGAGCACGAGGTACAGGCACATGCGCACCGTATACGCGCGGTCACCCGTGCCGATACCGCCGTCGATAATGGCGGCGACGATCAGGGGAACGATCAGCTCCAGCGCCGCCTCCAGCAGCTTGAACAGCGGGCCGAGCACGCTTTCCTTGCGGTAGCGCTTCAGATAGAGAAACAAGGTTTTCAAGGGCAACTCCTGCAACGGTTGTTTTTTCTTTATAGTATAGCATAAAAAAAGCCGTAAGGGAATAGGAAAACCAAAAAAAGAGAAAATATTTAATAAAAACAAAGACACCTGCCCACAGGCAAGTGCCTTTGCTTTCGGCTTGTCCGTCAGACCGTGATACAGTCCTCAAGAACGTACGGAAGATCGATCGGCGTGACGAGGTGCTTTGTCAGATATCCGAACAGACGCACAGCGGCTTCCGTGTGGACAACGGGTAAGGCGCACGCACGCGTCGATGCGTGACCGTCCTCACTCTCAAACGATACCTCGACGGTGTACTGCCCGTGTGGCTGTTCATCCTGCGAGAATAACAGCCGATAGCGGTACCGGCACCCGTCCGCCTCGCGCGCTTCCGTACGAAGGACGGCTTCGTCCTTCTCAAATGTCGGCGAGTTCATAGTGCCTCCTTGAAGTTTAGTGATTGTATTATAGCACAAGTGCCGTCGCTCATGTCGTCAAGGGAAAGTTACGCAATTCGTGACTTTTGGACATGGAATGACTCCATCCTTGCAAAATGCGCGCGATTCGACCGCAGATAACGAAAAAGCAAGGGATAAGATGCATATTTCCTGCAATACGCGACGTATTTCCTGCAAAATTTTGCGAAAAAAATGAAAACTTTTTCAATTTATGACAGTTTGCAAAGAAAAAAGCAAGATTTGCAATATATAGAGCAAAAAAAGAGCATATCGCGTCGGATATCGACGGGATATGCTCGGAAAGGCCGGCAACGGCAGGTGCAGGATCACAAAAGTGACGCCAGACGTACCTCTGCTTCGGTATTGACGGTCCCATCCGCCAGCAGGGTGCGGAAATAGTACACACCGTCTGCCTCCGCACACAGGACGCGCAGGACGTCTCCCTGACGGGCCTCGTGCATATAGGAGATGGAAAGGCCTTCTATGCGATGGCCGCGCATGGGCAGGAAATGGGCGTATATATCGGGGTAATGCGTGTTGTTCATGTGCGCGTTCTGATCAAGCTCGGCGTACGTAACGGTGTACGTGCCGATCTCGCGTAGGAGAGACGGAAAGCGGATCGGCGCCGGCACGACCGACGGGGCTTCGCTGAGCGGGCAGGGAAGAGGGAAGCTCTCCGAGCGGATGAGGGCACGGCTCTCGGTGTCGATCAGCGCCCAAACGGATACGGCACGGCCGATGACGACGTCGTCCTGCGTCAGCTCGTAGCAACGCAAAAAGCGGAAGCCGCGGCTCTCGCACGGGGTAGTGCCGGACAGAAGATGCGTGTAGGCACGCGGACTGTCGGTGAACTCCATCTGAATACGGCTGAGCAAAAAGGCGCGGTTTTGCGCACGGAGCGCCTCGTAGGTCATGCCGCGCTCGGCCAGCTGGTGATCAGCGGCTGTTTGCATATATTGAAGGAGCGCGGACGCGCGGCAGACACCGTTGAGATCGGTATCGTGGGGGTCGACGGTAATGGGAATGCGATGCATATACATGGGATGGCCTCGTTTTTTTAGTATACGAATATTGTACAACCGTTTTCTGCGAAATGCAAGAGAAAACCTATGAACTTTTTTTGAAAATATCCTCAAATATAGTTTACAAACGTGCCATTGTGTGATACAATAAGGAAAAAAAGAAAGGATCTGCGAAATGAAACAAATAACCAAGGATACCTTCCACGAGCTTGTCGAGGAAAGCACGACGCTGTGCGTGCTGGATTTCTATGCCGATTGGTGCGGCCCCTGCCGCATGATGGCGCCGATCATGGAGGAGCTGGAGCGCGAATATCCGGCAGTCTCGTTCTACAAGGTCAACGTCGATCATGAGCGCGAGCTTGCCTCTATGTTCCACGTCGAGAGCATTCCTCTGATCGCTTTTGTCAAGAACAATACGTTCTTGGATATGTCCCTCGGCTACGTGCCGAAGGATAAGATCAAGGGCATGATCGAAGAGAATATGTAAATATTTATGTGCAAAATCGATTGGTTTTCTCCTTTTTTTGCGTAACGAGCGTCTAAAGCATAGCGCAAAAAGAAGCACGACTTTTCCCGTCTTTTGTCGGACGCGGATGGGTGGTGCTTCTTTTTTTTGTTTTTTGGTCAAACGGTGCGATATGTTCATGCATATCCCTCTTGAAGGTCGCCTTTTTAAATGGTATAATTTACCAAAAAGACGGGCTGTCGGATGACCGCCTCGAAAGGACGTAGTATGAAACACACCATCAGGGGGCTACTCGTATGTCTGCCCCTGCTCTTGCTTGCCCTGTGCCTGTTTGTTGTCCCGTCGCATGCACAGGAGGATCCACAATACCGTATGTACGCGTCGGGGGAGAGCTTTGCCTTGTCCGAGCTTCGCGCCGACGGGGAGTATGAGCTCGCCCGTGGCTCTCTGCGTGCGCTTGTCGATCAGCTGTATACGCTGCGACAGGGGCAGACGGGCAGCTGCACCGTACAAATGGATGCGCTCACAACGGAGGAAACGTTAACGATCTCGGGCGGCACCTATCGCCTGGTCGGCTCGCTGACGCTACTTGGCGACGCGATGCTCGTCGTCGGCGACGGGGCGACGTTGACCCTTGGCGATATGACCCTTTCCTTCGGCGAGGAGGGGGCGCCCTCCAATGGCTATATACGCATCAAGGACGCCCATCTCGTCGTGGACGGTGCCACGGTCCGCGCCGGTGCGCGGTATGCCGTACGGATGGATTATGCATCGAGTGCAACGATGACGCTCCGCGCGGGACGCATCGTCAGCCAAAACGCCTATGCGACCGTGCACGCGGAGCTCGGCACCGTTCGTCTGCTCGGCGGCACCGTCGAAAACACCGTGGCCCACGCCGTATACTCCTCCGCCAGCCTCTATCTTTCGGGTATGCCCACGATCCGCGGCGTCGGGGAGGATATTCTGACGGAGGGCCCCGTTTGGCTGAATAGCGGCAGCGTCCCCTTTGGCGCTGAGGCGCGTATTCGCTATCGCTCCCTGTTTGCATACGGACAAGCGTACGCCGTGCTGTACGGCGCGACGCAGGGGTGCGAGGAGCGCATAACGCTCTTTGACCGCGACGGGACGCAGATGCCGCTCGTTTTTATGGAGGAGGCGTCGTTTACCGACGAGCGCGACTTCCTTGCGGTGTATTTGCCGTATACCGTGCGCTATATGCTGGCGGATGAGGTGCTGGCGCAGGAGACGCTTCTGTACGGCGCCTGTGCCGTGCCTCCGACACCCCCTGCACGGGAGGGCTACGTCTTTGACGGCTGGTACCTTGATAAAAGCGGTACCGTACCGTTTTCGCTGTCGGTCAGCGCCGATACCACGGTATACGCGGTCTATCGCCTGGCGCCGCCGACCTTTTCGCTGAGCTCGCGTTCCTTTGTATATGACGGACAGGTGCACACGCTCGCCTGCGATCGTATCGCCCATCCGCTTCTTGATGCGTGCGTCGTTACGTACGCGTGGGAAAAGGACGGCGTAGCGCTTTCGGCGACGCTGCCGTCGGTGTCGCTTCGCGACGTGGCCGACAGCGGGCAATACCGTCTGCGTATCACGCTGACCCTCGGCGCCGATACCGTCAGCATCACGACCCCGCCCGTCACGGTGTCCATCCGTCCGTACGAGGTCGCCCCGCCCGTCATTTCCTCGGCGGTGTATACCGCGCTTGTGCAAACGGCGACGGTCCTGCCGAGTGCCTATTATACCGTAACGGAGAACGAGGGCGGCGACGTCTGCGGCGACTATCCCGTCACCCTCTCCCTTCGCGATCCCGAAAACACCGTATGGGCGGGCGGGGATGCCGCGCCGCTGACGCTGACCTTTTCGATCACCCGTGCGCAGAATGCCTTCGTGACGGAGCCGACGGTCAACGATACCTTTGCGGGGCAGGTGCCGCGCGTCACCTTTGCCACACGCTTCGGGACAGGCTATTGTCTGTTCTCCGAGGCGGTGGACGGTACGTATACCACCGATGTCCCGACCGAGGCGGGGACGTATTACGTGCGCGTGGCCGTCGATGAGAGCCGCGAGTACACCGCGCTGATGTCCGAGCCCATACCGTTCCTTTTATATGAGGTACGGCCGCAGGCGCTGCGGCTGCTCCGTGCCCCCGACAAAGCGGCGTATACCGCCTTTGAGGAGGCCATCCTTTCCGGCATCGAGGTGGCGCTCGTGATGAGTGACGGCAGCGAAGAGATGCTGACGGCCGAAAGCCTTACGCTATGCTATACCGATGGCCGTGACAGCCTGCGATACGGCGACGCCTTTATCTTCGTCGGCTACGGTGAGCTGACGCTTCCCGTGGCCGTGACGGTCGCCCGTGCAAGCTACGATATGTCGGGGATAACCTTCCCGTCCGCCGAGCGCACCTACAACGGCCGCATGCAGACGCTCAGCGTCCGCGGCACGCTTCCGACGGGTGCGGACGGTATTCCTCTTACGGTCGTCTATGAGGGTGGCGGCCGCGACGTCGGCTCGTATACCGTGACGGCACGCTTCGTCACCGACAGCGACCAGTATGAGTCGCCCGATGCGATGAGCGCGACGCTCGCAGTTACGCCGTGCCCTGTGACCGTGCAGTGGGGGACGACGAGCTTCGTGTATAACGGCACGTGGCAGACGCCCCTCGCGTACGCGACGGACGTCGACGGCATGCCTCTGTCGGTCACGGTCGAAGGGCAGGGACGCGTCGCCGCCGACGGCTATACGGCGACCTGTACCTTGACGGATAAAAACTACGTGGCGCAAAATGCCACCGTGTCCTTTTCCATACGAAAGGCCGCCTACGATATGAGCGGCGTGTATTGGTCGGAGGCGAGCTTTGTCTACGACGGTCAGCCGCATACCGTAACGCTTCTCGGCCTGCCTGTCGGCGTCGAGGTCATCGGGTATACCGATGCGACGGCGACGCATGCGGGCACCTATACGGCCGCCTGCACGCTATCGTACGACGCGCAGAACTACGAGACACCCACCGTCGCCCCGCATACCTTTACGGTCGAGCGCGCGGCGTACGATATGTCGGGGGTGTCCTTTCCTGCGACGGTGCGCGTATATAACGGCACCGTGCAGTATCCCGAGCAGGTGGGACAGCTTCCCATCGGTGCGGACGGAAGCACGCCGACCGTCTCCTTTGACGTCGGCGCGTGCCACGTGTCCGACGGAACCGTTACCGTGACGGTGCACTTCGTGAGCCATTCCGACAACTACGTGGCTCCGCCTGACGTCGTAACAACGGTCACCGTGTCGCCCTGTCCCATAACGGTCGATTGGGGCGCTGGGGACTTCGTATACGACGGCCAACGCCGATCGCCCGCGGCGACCTCGGACGTTTGCTCCATCACCGTGACGGGCGGTATGGTCGATGCCGGCTCCTATACGGCCAAGGCGGTGTCGGATGACCCCGATTACATGGTCAGCAACGCGACGTGCCCCTTCGTCATCCGCCAAGCGGAGAATACGTGGCTGACCGCCCCCACGGTGCCCGACGCCTTTGAGGGCTATCCGCTTGCCCCGAGCGCCGAGGCGATGCACGGCGCGGTCACCTTTACCTTCTTCGCCGATGAAGCGCTGTCGACGCCGATCGAGCCGCCGCTCACCCCCGGCACGTACTATGCCGTGGCGACGGCTTCGGGCGACGCAAACTACGGGGAGCTCGTGAGCGAGCCGATACGCTTCTGCATCATGGCCGTCGTACCGTACGCCTTGTCGGTCGTGCGGACGGATACACCGCTGATTTCGCTTTCGACCCTGCGCGAGGAGGACGTCATCGTTACGCTGACGTATACCGACGGAACGAGCACGCGTCTGCGCGTAGCCGATACGACCGTGTCGTACGAGCAGGGAAATACCCTGCACGCGACGGATACGCAGATACGGCTGTCGTACGAGTCGCTGCAGGCCGTCTGTGCGATCACGGTCGAGCGTATAACGGTCCCCACCCCCACCGTCGCCGCGGCGGACTACAACGGAGCGTGGCAATACGCCTCCCTCTCACCGTCACAGCTGTATACGGTGACGGCAAACGACGGCGGTAAGCACGTCGGGACGTATGCGGTAACGGTCGCTGTGAGCGACCCCTTAAACTATGGCTTCGAAAACGGAGAGACTACGCTGACGCTGTCCTTTTCCATCGTCCCCCGCGCACTCACCGTCTCCGTCGAGGACGTCAAGGTGTACCTTGACCGTGCCGACCCCGCCTTTGTATGGCACGTGAGCGACGGTGATGTCGTGGCGGAGGATGACCTCGCCCTCGTCTTTGCCGTTGAAAACGGTACGATCGTTGCCCGCGCCGATAATCCCGATTATGCCGTAACCTTTTCTCTTGGCAAGGTAGAGATGACGGGTCGCCTGTCGCCCGAGGGACGGCGCATGATGTACGTCCTTGGCCTGCTCTTTTTGGTGCTTCTTTTCGTCGTGCTGGTGATGATAAAGGAATGCGACCGTCGGCGCCTGTGCCGGTCGGTGCGTAACACGCTGCCGCTGCCGACCGTCCCCTGCGAGAGGGACGAGCCGCCATGTCCGTTCGATACGGACGCACCGCCGACGGAGCCTTTGACGGAGATACCGTCAACCGACGCTCCGCCGTGCTCCGAGGCATGGCGCCTGGCAGATGACATGATCGGTCTCGCGGAGGACGCGTGTGAGCCGACGCCCGAGGATGCTGCGACGGAGGGGGCGCGTGACGGGATCACCCGTGCCGTTTGTGCCGTGGATGCCGAGCGCGCCGATGACCTGATCACCGATACCCTTGCCGTCCGCCTGGTCGAAAAGGCGCCGATGACCATCGAAACGCGCGGCCGCCGCAAGGTCATTCTCAACGTCGACAAGCTGAATGACGCCTTTTCGTCGGGGGAGCGCGTGGACGTCAACATCCTCAAGGATCGCTTTCTTATCCCCTACGATACGGGCTATCTCAAGATCTTAGCCGACGGCTACCTCGATCGGGCGCTGGAGGTGTATGCCGATAGCTTCAGTCTGCAGGCTGTAAAAATGATCGCTCTCACCGGCGGACACGCTTACCGCACCGCGACGGTATCTCTCCCTCTTTCCAAAAAAGAGAATAAAAAATGGAAAAAGCATTGAAAAATCCTTTGACATGTGCTATAATACAAGGCATACATCGTATATGATATGAAAGGAAGTCTTTTCATGCAGAAGGGAACACAGACCGAGCGGATCCGCAAGCTGACGCTCCTTGCCATCCTGACCGCCATCGTATTCGTCTTGCAGTTTTTCTTTTCCTCGTTTCGTCTGGGAGGGTTTTCCGTAGCGACCGTTCTTTTGCCCATCGTCATCGGCGCCGCCTTTTGCGGCCCTCTGTCCGGTGCATGGTTGGGTCTGGTCTTTGCCGGTGCGGTCTTTCTTTCGGGCGACGCCGCCTTCTTTCTGACGCTCAACCCCTTCGGCACGGTCGTGACCGTTGTCCTCAAGGGTGTTCTCGCCGGTCTTGTGACGGGACTTGTCTACCGCCTGCTGGAGCGTTACAATCGCTATCTGGCCGTAACGGTCAGCGCGGTCGTGTGTCCGCTCGTCAATACAGGGGTCTTCGTCCTCGGTTGCTTCCTTTTCTTCTACGAGCCTATCGCGGGCTTTGCCGGCGCCGAGGGTATGAACGTGTGGGCGTATATCCTTACCTTCTACGTCACCTTCAACTTTGTGTTTGAGATGCTTTTCAACATCGTGTTCTGCCCGATCATTACACGGCTGCTGTCCCTGCGCCGTAAATAATCATAAAGCAAGACGATCGCACGGCGTGCGACCGTCTTGTCTTTACTTTCTATACAGGATTCGCAAAGGAGGGGCCTATGCTGACGGTAGTATATGAAGACCGCACCTGCATCGCCGTGCGAAAGCCGGCGGGGATGCCGTCGCAGCCCGATCCGTCGGGAGACGCGGACGCGCTGACGGCGCTTTCCGCTCGGTGCGGAAGACCGCTGTACCTTGTTCACCGTCTCGACCGTGTCGTCGGCGGTATCTTGCTGTTCGCCAAGGATGCGGCGGCGGCCGCGCGCCTGTCGGAGTCGATGCGCGAGCGCCGTGTCGAAAAGGTGTATCTTTGCGTTTGCGAGGGCTCTCTGCCGCCCTGCGGCGACATGAAGGACCTTTTGTTCCATGACAAGCGCAAGGGAAAGGCCTTTGTGGTCGACCGCATGCGCGGCGGTGTCAAGGAGGCCTCGCTGTCGTATCGCGTGCTGGCCACCCGCGAGGCGGAAGGGAAGACGCTTTGTCTGACGGAGGTCACGCTGCACAGCGGACGCTTCCATCAGATCCGCGCCCAGTTCTCCCACCGCGGCACGCCTCTGGTCGGCGACGGCAAATACGGAAGCCGTGTCAAAGGGGCGGTCGCCCTGTATGCCACCCGTCTGACGTTTCCCGTCGAGCAGGGAACGGTCACGGTGCGGGATATGCCGAATACCGATACCTTCCCCTGGAGCTTGTTTTGTGAGGAGTGTGATACGATATGATACAGACGGAATTGACGGATGGACGCCTGTTTGATACGGACGCCTATTGTCATAGCTTTGACGCCGTCGTGACGGCCGTTTATGCGGAGCAGAATACCTGCCGTCTCGTGCTTGACCGCACCGCCTTTTTCCCGGAGGGCGGGGGACAGCTGTCCGATATCGGTACGCTGTCGGGCTATGCGGTGACCGACGTGCAGGAGACGGTGCGCGGCATCGAGCATACCGTGAACGCACCGTCCGACGCCTTCCGCGTCGGTGATACCGTGCATGGTGAGGTCGATTGGGCAACACGCTTCTCCGCCATGCAATGCCACAGCGCCGAGCACATCCTCTCGGGCATTATCCATCAGCTGTACGGGTATGATAACGTCGGCTTCCACCTCGGACGGGAGGAGATGACGGTGGATACGTCGGGTGTGTTGACGAAGGAGCAGCTCGACCGAGTCGAGGATCTTGCCAACGCCGCCGTGTATCGCCAGATCCCCATCACCGTCACCTACCCCTCGCGTGAGGAGCTGGCGACGCTGACCTATCGGTCAAAGATCGCCCTGCAGGGGCGCGTGCGCATCGTTACGATCGGTGACGTCGATCGCTGCGCCTGCTGCGCACCGCACGTTCGTTCGACGGGCGAGATCGGACTCATCCGCATCGTCTTTGCCGAGCGTCACCGAGGCGGCATGCGCCTGTATGTCAAGGCGGGCGAACGCGCGGCCCGCTACGTGCGCGCCGTGTCGGACGAGCTTGCCCGTATATCGACGATGCTGTCCGCTCATACGACGGAAACGGCTGACGCCGTCAGCCGCCTGCTCACCGAGCTGAAGGATACGACGCTGGCGTACAAGGCCGTCCTGCACGAGCAGATGCGTCGGCGTGCCGAGGAGCTGTGCGTCGAGGACGCGCATCCCGTGGAGCGGTTCTCGCCCGATATGCCCGTCGAATGCGTGCGCACCTTCCTCAATACGGCCGTCGAGCGCGTGCGCGGCATCGCCGTTGCCATTCTTTCGAAGGCGGATGGCTTTACCTATCTTCTTGCCTCGCGCACCGTCGATCTCAAGGCATGCATCGGCGATATCAACCGCACGCTGAACGGCCGAGGCGGCGGCAGCTCCGCTATGATGCAGGGAACCTTCCTTTGCAGCGAGGATGCGATCCGTTCCTACTTTAAATCCCTTGTTTTGTAAATAAACACGTACATTTTACCAAAAAAACAGCCAAATCCACCCTTTGCCAAGTGTGCATCGGTCGATCGGCTGTATCAAAATCAAAGGAGTCTTGCATATGAAAATAACGAAAAATCCCGACCCCGAGATCGTCCGTGTCGTTGAGGAGGGCCTGCGTGCCCGCGGCGGCTATTGCCCCTGCCGCACGGCAAAAACGGAGGAGTACAAATGTATGTGCCGCGAGTTCCGTGAGCAGATCGCCGACGAATCGTTTGAGGGCTATTGCCACTGTATGCTGTTCTATAAATCCAAATAACCGTGTCCCATGCTAAACCGGCACGCGCTCTTGCCCGATGGGCAAGAGCGCGTGCCGGTTTTTTAGGTTAGTTGCCGGCAGGGTCGGAATCGACAGGGAAGTGAATTGTATCACCAACGTAGTATTTGATCAAGTCCAAAGCTTGCTGATTATAGGCAAAGAATATGTGCTTTTTTCCTTTGCGTATCTCGTCAAACGACCGCTCGGTTATCTTTTCCTTTCCCACGACCACGTAAGCATACCCGTTCGGCCTTGTAACGATCCTACAGTTCTGTATCTCGGCCACCAGCAGGTCACCCTCGTAGACGTAATTGGTATAGAAAAAGTCCTCGGTACCCTTGCTGATATGTCGGCCCTCATCGTCGTAGGAGAAGTAGAAATCGAAGCCTCCGTTATCGTCCGGGAAGAAAGATACCAGCTGTCGCCCTTCCCACGTCAGATACACGTCCTCGTACGGATATGTGCTGGAATAATGAGAGATATTTCCCA
>JAFTLQ010000038.1 GCA_017455905.1 Clostridia bacterium
ACACTCTCCGCGTTTAGACGCAAAACGGGCATTTTGTATCATAATAGCCGCCACGGGCTGCGCCCCACTGGCGGCGACGTCCCTCCTTGCGGGGGGTGGGGGGTGTGTCGTTTGTTCGGCTTGACTCCTTTCTTTTTTTCCACACTCTACCACACAAGGCGCAGCTTGTCAACCTCCCAAAGGATGAACGGGCGATATTTAACCATCAGCGGGAAAACTGATCAGAAAACGCATAGAGCGCCGTATCTCCAAGCCCGTCATGCTGCAGCGCTTTTTTCACACTGTTAATGTCACCGCCCGACGCGTGCAGCTGCGTGACCGCAAACACCTTACGGAACGAATGCGGACTGATGCCCGATGCGTCAATCTTCGCGCGCTCGCAAGCTTTCTTGATACGATACCACGCTGTTTGACGCGTGAGGTGCTTCCCTTCCTTGCGCCCCGGGAAAAGCCACTGCCCTTTGTTGAAATAATATGCATTTTTGATAAGCAAGAGCGTATGCGGCGAGATGATCGTCTCACCGATCTTGCCCGTTTTCTTTGCCATGTATTTCACGTGCCCGTCGGGTTCAACGTTGCACCAACGCAGCGCGAGCACGTCACCGATGCGCAGCCCCGTTTCGTTCGATACCAAGAACGGCAGCCAATCCCGCCAGTGCATATTTGCTTTGATTGCTTTGACAGTTGAAATATCCAAAAACTTAGACTGCATAAAGACTTTTTTTATATTTCTTCCTTTCTGGAAAATGTCAAATGACTTTTTCCGAATTTTGAAAAGGCGCGTTTCCGTTTTCGGAAATCCGAAAGAAAACGCTTTCAGGAGAGCATTTTTCATTATATCACGCTTTGCATGAAATGTCAAAAAAATGAGGACTTGTGCTGCACATAAGTCCTCATTTTGCGGAATATTAACACACTGTGTGTGATTTATTCATTGAATATGCGATTTCAAGCCGCTTAAACATAATAATAAACATCGAAAAAGCAGCCCGCGTCAGCAATTTCAAGGTGCTTTTCATACACGGTTTTTACATCTGCGGTGAACTCGTCGGGCGAGTCACCAAGCAGCACAACGGGCTGCTTGAGCTCCCCGCCCTTGAGCAAATACCGCCCGCCGACCTTGTGAAGATCTGCGCCGCCGTGAGCCTTGCCGATGTACTTGAATATATATTTACTCACTCGCTCCCGCGCGTTCCCGAATTCGTCAGCTGAAATAAATTCAGCTGACGAAAAACCGCGCGTCCACTCCGTGAGGTTGTAGAGTGGCTTTCCCTTGTGGGAAAGTGGCTTACCCGTATTAACATTGACAGCCCGCGCCAGCTGCAGCGCGTCCGCGTTGCAAATCATGTGGAAATGAATGTCACCGACCTTTGTCAATTCCGCCGCGCAGATGTACTTCAGCCCACGGCGCCGAACGCGGTTTGATAAAAACGTGTTCAGATATTTGAAGCACTCATCATAGTCTGCCTTGTCATCCACCTTTTCGGGCGAAAAAGTGACCGTGGCGAACAAATTCAAGTCGGGGTTGCACATGATGGCGTCAAAAGCCGCCGTTTGCGCACGCCTGACGGCGCGGCGCACGTTGTCCGCGCTCCCCTCGCCGTCATGCTTCTGCGCTCCCCCCTGCGGGGGGACGGGTGGGGGGAACGAGTCCTCCCACCCGGAACGGCGAAACGTCGGGCGGGAGAAATTTTCGATACGAGCCATCTTTAAATGCCCGTCTGCAGAGGGATAAAAAATAGCGCGTGTGCGATACTTCGTCGCACCCGTTGAGATGTGAAAATTGTCGACCATTGACAAAATACTGTCCCATATATCAAGTAATATGGGACACCGAACAAACGCTCCGCTTCGCCCCGTATCGCCGCAGCTGCGCGCGCCGCAGCCCGCCGCCGCACACCGCGCGGCGTCTTGGCCTGCGGTCGCTGCTTGCTTTGCTCCCGTGGCTGCGCTTTTTCTTTGCTGCAGCGCCGGGAGACCACCCCCCCGCCCCGCCTGTAGGCGGGGAGCGCAGAGGGCGCCCATGCAAAGAAAAAAGCCGCCAAGGGGGTGAACCCTTGACGGCTGATGCTTCGATCTACGCTGCCAGCGAGGCTGACTCCGATCGAATGAGTCAGGCGCTATGGTCTACGGCGGCGCTTGCGTACCTTGCACGGTATGCCTCTGCACTGCTATTGTACCACAGCCCCCGACGAATGTCAAGGGATTTCAAAAATTTTTTTGTTTGGCGGTCGCGCCCTCTCGCGCAGCTGCGCTGCGCTCGGCGGGGAGCGCTGCGCGGGCGCGGGCGTTAGTCTGATCTCCACCCCCCACCCCCCGCAAGGAGGGCCTTGCCGCCGCGGGACGCAACTCCGTGTCGGTCATTATGAACCGCCGTCGGCGCCCGCCGATGTTGGTATGCGCTCCGCGCGGATCGGCGGGCGTCTCCGGCTTACAAAATGCACGTTTTGCGCCAAAACGCTCCGCGCGGTAATAGTGTGCGCTGGCGCTTCACGCGGCTGCACACCGCGCAGCCGCTGCGCCCGCGCACACTCTCCGCGTTTAGACGCAAAACGGGCATTTTGTATCATAATAGCCGCCACGGGCTGCGCCCCACTGGCGGCGACGTCCCTCCTTGCGGGGGGTGGGGGGTGTGTCGTTTGTTCGGCTTGACTCCTTTCTTTTTTTCC
>JAFTLQ010000039.1 GCA_017455905.1 Clostridia bacterium
CTCCGTGTCCATCGGAAGCACCGCCGTCGTATCGTATACCTACAATGACCACAACGGTAAGTTGAATACCTTGACCTACGCCAACGGCTATACCGAGGACTACGTCTACGACGACCTTGACAGACTTACCGAAATATGGTACACTCAGGGTAGCGGAACGAGGACGCTTGCATACTCTTACGTATATACGGCAGATGGCGCGTTAGCGTCCTTCACCGATCACCGCACCGACCAACAAACGGTGTATCAGTACGATATCAGCGGCCGACTGACACACGTGGCCACGCTGGAGGATGACGCATACGTCCTTAAGACGGACTACATCTACGACGATCTGTCGCAGTTGTCCCGTCAAACACATACCCTGACGTACGCCACGGCTCCCTATTGGAGTGATTCGTCGACAGATACGCTATCCTTCTATGATTGGTATATGTATGATACCGAGGGGCGGTTGTCCAGGGTCATCACAGGTGGTAACGGCTTGGGTGTCAATACATACTACCACTACGATTCCCTCGGCCGTGCAACCGCCAAGTTCTTTATTGCCCACGATAACGGTTATAAAAACGACGTATTCTACACGTACCAAACCAAGAACGACCTTTCCGGCATGCTCGTGTCCGAGTATCGCAGCAACGTCTGCGGTGTCGACGTCAACGAGTATCGGTACACATATGACAAAAATGGGAACATTTTGACCATTCGTAACGACTATGCGACCGGGCAGGCAAACTACGTATACGACGAGTTTGATCAACTGATATCAGAGGTTAACTACGACCTTGGTAAGACGTATACCTATACGTACGACAATGCAGGTAACATCACCTCTGTCACTACGAAGGACAACAGCACCGGCTCGTCCTATACGGAAACGTATAACTATTATAGCGCGACGACCGGCCGGGGTGACCGCTTGTCGTCTATTACACTCAACGAGTATGAAAGCATCAGCCTTTCGTACGATGCATTAGGAAACGTCTCTCATTACATCATACCGTTCCCGTATGAAAACGTGACCTTGACATGGGAAGGGCGACAGCTGGTATCCTTCTTCCCGGACGATAACGGCGACTATCCCTTCTGCTATACCTATGACGATGAAGGCCGCCGTGTGCAAAAATCGACGGAAGGACAGATTTACACCAACTACGTCTACGAGGGCGACCTCCTGTTGTACGAGACGGGCACGTATGGCACCATCGTGTACATCTACGACGGTGGAAGCACGCCCATCGGCATGATGTACCGCGCATCGTCCGAAACCGCCACGTGGCAAACCTTCTGGTATGAAAAGAACCTGCAGGGCGACGTGGTAGCTGTGTATTCGCACGACGGCGTTAAGCTGGTATCTTATGCCTACGATGCTTGGGGCAATACAACCACTACCTACCACAACGGCGGCTCTTCCACCGGCGCATATTACAACCCCATCCGTTATCGCAGTTATTACTACGATCGAGAGATCGAGCTGTATTATCTTGGAACCCGCTGGTATTCGCCGCGGTTCCATCGGTTCTTGTCGCCGGATAACGTCGACGTAACCGCCGCCACCCCCGGCGCACTCACCGATAAAAACCTGTATGCCTACTGTGACAACAACCCTGTCATGCGTGTGGATTATACGGGAGAGTTTTGGAATATACTAATTGGGGCTTTTGCTGGCGCTATAACAGGTTTTTTCGTTTCTGCAGTTTCA
>JAFTLQ010000040.1 GCA_017455905.1 Clostridia bacterium
AAAATGCCGTATCAGATCTTGCAGGCAGCTGTAGGCGCAGTGCTCGGTATGGTGCTGTGTTGGAGATGCGGAATCTATAAGCTCTATAATAAAATGATGAAACACTATCATTAAGAAATAAACAAATTCCAATTTATCGGTGAGAATACAAATGCAAAAGGCTGACGGAAAACAACCGCCAGCCTTCAAAATTTGAGTCGCAGTAAGCAAAGAAAAGGGATTTTCTGAAACAGAGGAAAAATTGCGATGAAACAACAGTCTAAAGGTTCGAAATTTGGGCAAACATGTGGTCACCCCAAAATCGTCATTTTTGTGCAAAAAGTATAAAAAACAGCCGAAAACAAGTCAAAAATGGCTCGTTTTCGGCTGATTTTTGGTCGAAGTGGCGGGACTCGAACTCGCGGCCTCCAGTACCCGAAACTGGCGCGCTACCAACTGCGCTACACCTCGATTTGGTGAAAAATATGCGATTTTCTGTAAGTGGTCAAACATGTGGTCAGAGCGAAAATTTGCGAACTTTTAAGACTTCGGGAGAGCCAAAAAAGTCAGTGTTTTCAAGGGATTTGGGCGTTTTTCAAAATTTTAGATTTGAAATCGGTGGTTTGCTCCCGAACCAAGCGCGCTACCAACTGCGCTACACCTCGATTATTATGTATGCAAAATAGGATTTGAACTCACACAGCAGGCGAGCGCTGGACGCTCTTACTGCTTTCGTCCGAAGGAAATCGGCGGCAAGTGGGTTGATCAAACGCCGTTTCACGGATATATATTATAGCATATGATTTGCCGTTTGTCAATGGTCGGGCGGGAATTTGTGAGAAAAAATTCGCGTGACATTCGCGCGGGAAGCGATGCGTGCTTTGGACGCTTAGGAGATGGGTACCGCCATGCAAACGGCGGTACCCATGGGCGCAGATATATCCGATGGAGGGGCAGAGAAGGGAGGATTTTACAAACAGATGTTTACAAAAACCGTTATTGTGCCTGCTCGTCGCTCTTTTTGGACAGCTGCTTGAGATAGGCGTTGATGAAGCCGTCGATGTTGCCGTCCATGACGGAATCGATATTTCCGTCCTCGAAGCCGGTGCGGGTATCCTTGGCGAGCGTATAGGGCATAAAGACGTAGCTGCGGATTTGGCTGCCCCATTCGATGTTGGCCTTGTTGCCCTGGATGTCCTCGATGCGCTCCAGTTTTTCGCGCATCTTGATCTCCATGAGCTTGGATTTCAGCATCTTCAGCGCCGTCTCCTTGTTTTGCAGCTGCGAGCGCTCGGTCTGACAGCCGACGACGATGCCGGTCGGCTTGTGCACGATGCGGATGGCGGAGTCGGTCTTGTTGATATGCTGACCGCCGGCGCCGCTGGAACGGTGCGCGGTGATCTCCAGATCCTCGTCGCGCAGGGTGATGGAGTCATCATCGTTGAATTCGGGGAGCACCTCGACCGAGGCAAAGGAGGTATGGCGGCGGCCCGAGGCGTCAAAGGGCGATACGCGCACCAGACGGTGCACGCCGTTTTCGCTCTTGAGATAGCCGTAGGCGTTGTTGCCCTCGACCATAATGGTCGCCGACTTGATGCCGGCCTCGTCGCCGTCAAGCCAATCGATGAGCTTGACGCGGAAGCCGCTCTTCTCGCCCCAACGGGTGTACATACGGTAGAGCATGGAGGCCCAGTCCTGTGCCTCGGTGCCGCCGGCGCCCGGGTGGAAGGAGACGATGGCGTTGTTTTTGTCATACGGGCCGCTCAGCAGGCTCTCGATGCGCTTGCGCTCGGCCTCCTCGGCGATCGCCGTCGTTTCGGATACGACCTCGTCCACCGAGCTCTCGTCGTTTTCCTCAATGGCCATCTCGCACAGCGTGAGCGTATCCTCCAGCCGTGCGGTGAGCGACTCGTAGCTTTCCACGGTATCCTTGAGCTGCTTGATGGTCTGCAGCTTGCGCGAGGATGCCTCGGCGTCGTTCCAGAAATTTTCTACCATGGTTTCGCGCTCCAGCTCGGTGGCACGCTCGCGCGCCTCCTCGATGCGCAGCTGGTGGCCGAGCTCCTCGACGACGGCGCGCAGCTCCAGCAGGGTCCGTTTGGATTCTTCTAACGCAAGGATCATAGCGTCTTGTATCTCCTTCTGACGGATACCGTTCTATGCGCACGGTACCCCATAATATTCCACCATATAGTATAGCACAAAAAAGCCGCCTTGTAAAGAGCCGATGATGAAAAAAGCAAAAAAATCTCGTTGCCCGCCGCTTTTTTTTGCAAAAAACCTTGCTGTGTTATATATTTTATGATATATTTGATATAAAAAACAAAACAAACAAAGATCTACAAAAGACCTACAGTGGAGGCAAATTTATGAAACACACAAACAGTTGGTTTATTCGCATGTGTTCTCTTTTTTTGACGGCTGTCATGGTCTTTTGCGCTATCCCTATGGTGGCGTATGCCGAAGAGTGGCGATCCGCCGAAGCATCCGCTACGTCAGATGCTTCGGACACGTCCGCGAGCGCGTCGAACACTGAGGGTTCGACCGTTACGGCGGACACGCCATCGGACATAGACCTTCCCATCGTAGAGGTCGTCGAGCTGCGTGAAGAAAGCGTCAAGCACTTCCGCCTGCCCGACGGCACGTACGTCGCCGCGCAGTATCCCTCGCCCGTG
>JAFTLQ010000005.1 GCA_017455905.1 Clostridia bacterium
AACAAAAACAAATAAAAAAAGGAGAAAACCATAGGTTTTCAACCTTGATCCCATAAAAATTGATAAAAAACAGGGTAGAGGCACTGATTTAACAGCGCCTCTACCTTTTTGTTTGCGGTTATGCCTAAATGAAGCAGCCCCTTCTTTATTTGTGTTCGTTTGTAAAGAACTCCTTGGTGAAGAAAATGGCATCCTTCGGGATGCGGATCTCTTTTCCGCGCAGATAATCCAAGGCAGTCGGCTCTCCATCCTCTCGGAAGGAAAAGCGCAGGCGGTAGGAGCAAAGCGCCTGATACTTGTAGCCGCGCTTGCGATCGTCCTTGTTGACGCCGTACTTTCCGTCGCCGATGAGGGGATGACCAATGTGCGCCATGTGGGCGCGGATCTGATGGGTACGGCCGGTCAGCAGCTCGATCTCCAGCAGGGCGGTATCGGCGCGCGTGGCGATGACGCGGTATTTCGTCCGTATCTCCTTGGCGCCGCGCGGCGGATTCTTGTCATAAATGCGTACGATGTTGTGCGCCTCGTCCTTGATGTGGTATGCCGTCAGCGTAGCCTCGTGCGGCGTCGGTATGCCGTGGACGGCACAGAGGTAAAATTTATCGATCTCTCGCGCCTTGATCTTTTCGTTCATCACGCGCAGCGCCTCAGCGGTCTTGGCCGCGATCACGATCCCGCAGGTGTTGCGGTCGATGCGGTTGCACAGCGCCGGTGCAAAGCTTTGCTCCTCATCGGGACGATATTCGCCCTTTTGAAACAGATAGGCTTGTATGTGCGTGATCAGCGTATTGGTGGCTCCGTTTTCATCCTCATGTACCGAAATGCCGACGCCTTTATTGACGAGGAGAATGTGGTCGTCCTCATAGAGAATGTCGAGATCAGGATGAATATTGGCGAGCGACTGATCACCCGCGCGGTTGACAAAAAAATCATCCGACAGAAAGCACTGAATGGTGTCCCCCTCGCACAGGATCAGCGAGGCCTCCGCGCGATGGCGGTTGACCTTGATCTTTTTGAGGCGGATGGATTTATACAGCAGGCTCATGGGGAGCTTGAGCGTTTTTGTGATGAATTTGTCAAGCCGCTGTCCGGCGTCGTTTTTTAAAACGGTCAGTTCGTGCATACAGGTCCTTTCAAAAGAATACGGGCTTACCCGCGGGCAGCCCGTAGCTCATAACCGTCGGCATCCAAGCGGATCTGTCATGCGCAAGCATGCCGGCTGTTATGGTGGAGGGAAGATTTATTTTGTTCCGAAGATACGGTCGCCCGCGTCACCAAGGCCGGGGACGATATAGGCGTGTTCGTTGAGCTTTTCATCGAGTGCCGCCGTATAGATATCGACGTCGGGATGGGTGCTCTGTACCTTTTCGACACCCTCGGGCGCCGCTACGAGGCACATAAGGACGATCTTTTTTGCTCCGCGCTTCTTTACCATGTCGATCGCATCGGAGGCCGAGCCGCCGGTGGCAAGCATGGGGTCAGTGATGATGACCAGCCGCTTATCAAGTCCGGGAGGCGTCTTGCAGTAGTATTCCACCGGCTGATGCGTTTCGGGATCACGGTACATACCGATATGGCCGACACGAGCCGAGGGGATGAGAGTCAGCATGCCATCCACCATACCGAGGCCTGCACGCAGGATGGGAAGGATCGCGAGCTTTTTGCCCGTCAGTCGCTTGAAGGTCGCGGTACAAAGCGGTGTTTCCACCTGTACGTCCTCCAGCGGCAAGTCACGCGTGATCTCGTAGCACATAAGCAGGGAGATCTCGTTGAGTAGCTCACGGAAGGCCTTAGTCGAGGTGTTCTTGTCACGCATGATGGTCAGCTTGTGCTGGATCAGCGGATGGTCGATCAGATGAAAGTTGCTCATAGGAGGGAGTCCTTTCTTTGTTTGACATTCCTTACATATTATACATCGTTGTTTTTCTAAAGGCAAGAGAATTCGACAAATTTGTCGGCAAAATTGCTTGTAATCCTACCAAAATCTCTTGCAAAGACGCGCGGGTATATGCTATAATACGATTAGTACCGCAGCGTCACTCTGCCATCATGCTCTTTGCATAAGCGGCAAGGAACGTTACCGTCTCGTCGATGCCGAGCGTGGAAGAGTTGATCATAAGATCATAGTTGTCGTACTTGCCCCATTTGTTACCGGTGTAGAAATTGTAGTAGGATGCGCGGCGCTTATCCGTCTTATTGATAATGTCGATGACCTGCGTCGATTTGATATCCGGATGCCGTTCGGCTACGCGCGCCTTGCGGCAGTCGATATCGCCGTGAATAAAGATACGAAACAGATTGGGCTCATCGCGAAGGACGTAGTCAGCGCAGCGGCCGATGATGATACAGCTGCCCTTGGCCGCATATTCGCGGATAACGTCGGATTGTAACAGAAAGAGCTTGTCATTGACCGGCATCTTGTATCCGAAGGACATCGCAGAGCCAAAGACGTTGGAGCCCATCGCGAGGGTGTAGAGCAGACTGTTGGCGGCGACCTCATCGACCTTATGGAGGACGTCCGGATGCAGCTCGCTCATGTTTGCTGCTTCGGTGATCAATTCCTTATCGTAAACGGGAATACCGAGCGCCGCGGATAGCTTCTCGCCGATCTCTCGTCCGCCGCTTCCGTATTGACGTGCAATGGTGATGATGAGTTTTCGTGCCATACAAGAATCTCCTTTTCATTTTTCTACTTGTATTATAGCAAACACGGGCGCATTTGTAAAGACACTTTCTATAAAAAACAGACGAAAAAGGAAAAAAATATATGCATCTTGCTATGTCCGATCAAATCCGCGCGATCGATCAGTACGCGCTGACGACGCTGCATATTCCGACGGATACGTTGATCCAGCGAAGCGGTGGGGCCGTCGCACGCGTCGTGCGCGAGCATATACCGCTCGGTGCATCGGTCGTCGTTCTTGCAGGAAAAGGGAACAACGGCGCCGACGGATATGCGGCCGCCTCCCAGCTCATGGATGACTATCGCGTTTGCGTCGTCGACGTCTTTTCGCTTGACCCGACGAGCGAGCAGGGCTCATCCGTGCGCACGGCATACCTCACGAAGGGCGGCCGCGTGCTTGCTATGACGCAGGAGGCGCTGACGTGTGTTGCCGAAGCAGATTGCCTGATCGACGCTATCTTCGGTACGGGCTTCCATGGGCAGATCCCGTCCGTTCTGTATCCGCTGTGCGATGCCTTTGACGCATCCCACGCCTATAAGATCGCCGTCGATCTTCCGCTGGGCGTTGATCCCGACGACGGTCACGTACAGCCGAGAGCCTTTCATGTCGATGCGACCGTTGTTCTTTCCTTTATGAAGGCGGGGCTCGTCAGTTATCCGGGCCGCGCCTACGTCGGCGCTCTCACGCTGGATACCATAGGTCTGCCAACGGAGGAGCTGAGCACACAGTTTCCGTTTCGAAGAGCGTGGATCGACGAGGCCTTTGTCGCCGCACATCTGCCCGCTCGCCGCGCCGATGCCAACAAGGCGACCTTCGGTCGTGTCTGTCTCGTTACGGGAAGCGCGGCGTATCGCGGTGCGGCGCATCTGAGTCTTGCGGCCGCGCTGCGCGGCGGCGTCGGCTACGTTCATTACTTTGGCGAGGCATCCCTCGTCGACTCGCTTCTCCCTGCGTATCCCGAGGCCTTGTATCATACCGTGGCACCGACCGATGCGCTGGCGCAGGCGGATATCGACGGGATCCTACGTGACAGCGCGCAGGCGCGTGCGATCCTCGTTGGATGCGGCTCGGGCTGTAGCGAAGGGCTGTACCGACTGATCCACGCGATGCTGACGACGGAGGGTCCCACCATCATCCTGGATGCCGATGCGATCAACGCGCTGTGTCAATACGGTGAGCCGCGTGAGCTGGCGTCCGCCGCCCGTCCCGTCATTCTCACCCCGCATCCAAAGGAATTTTCACGCCTGTGCGGCCATACAGTCGACGATATACAAGCGAATCGGCTGTCGATGGCCGAGGCGTTTGCCAAGGCGCACGGCGTCACACTTGTCCTGAAGGGCGCGGGGACGATCGTCACCGATGGTTGCCACACGTATATTAATTCGTCAGGCTCTACCGCTTTGTCCAAGGCGGGCAGCGGCGATGCTCTCGCCGGTTGTGTGACCGCCTTGTGTGCGCAGACCGAGCCATCGATCGCCGCCGCACTCGCCGTCTATCTGCACGGACGGGCAGCCGATGCCGTATCGGATGAGCTGTCTCCCTTCGGCGTTACACCGTCCGATCTTCCGTGCGCCATCGCCCGCGAGATCCGTCGTATCCTTGCTTGACGCGCCCCTGTTGATACCCCCGACGTCCTTTGTGCGACGTCGGGGGCTTTTTGCTCGTATTCAATTTCCTCTTTTTCCTTTTTTCATATACTGATAAGGACGGAGCATTCCGTCAAGAAGAAGGCTTCCGCCGCGAAGCAAAAAAAGAAAGAGAACAGATATGGAAAAAAACCAAAACGGATTTATCCGCCGCTCCGTACCTGAGATCGCCCTTCCGGGCACGACGCCGATGCAGGGGAGCGACGTACAGCTGGCGATGGTCTATGCACCGTACCAGTTTTTTACGAACCTGTATACACCCGAGCAGGCGATGAAGCACGGCACGCTGTTTGAAGAGCTGTATAAGCCGCTGGAAGTGGGAGGGCATCCCGTATGAATCGCCCGCAGATGAATCAGACACCGAACAACCGTCAGCCGATGAACCAGGCCCCCATGAACCAAGCGCCTACCAACCGTTCGCAGACGAACAGACCCCACAACGGGCACGACGAACGCTCGCGTCTGCTTTACGATATCCAGAGCCTTAACTTTGCCAAGGTAGAGTGCGCTCTGTATCTCGATACGCATCCCGATTGCAAATCGGCTCTCGATTATTTCTATGATCTCTGCGATAATATCAACGAAATGACGGAAAAATACGAGGCAGAATACGGTCCCTTGACGCATGGCGGCGTGCAGGGAGATTCGTGGACGTGGATCGAAGGGCCGTGGCCGTGGCAAGGCGGCTGTGGCGAAAAGGAGGTATAAGGTATGTGGGTCTATGAAAAGAAGCTGCAATATCCCGTAAACATCAAGACGCCAAACCCCAAGCTGGCGGGCGTCATCATCTCTCAGCTCGGTGGTCCCGACGGTGAGATCGGCGCCGCTATGCGCTATCTCAACCAGCGTTACACCATGCCGTCCCAGGTCGCCATCGGCACGCTGACGGATATCGGCTCGGAGGAACTGTCGCACATGGAGATGGTAGCCGCCATCATCTATCAGCTGACGCGTAACCTGACCCCCGACGAGATCAAGGCCGCGGGCTATGACAAGTACTTTGTCGACCATACGACGGGTGTCTATCCCGTCGCCGCCTCGGGCGTGCCGTTCAACGCCATGGCGATCACCACCAAGGGCGATACCGTCGCCGATCTGCACGAGGACATGGCTGCCGAGCAAAAGGCGCGCGTGACCTACGATAACATCCTTCGCCTGTCGGACGATCCCGACGTCAACGACGTCATCCGTTTCCTCCGTCAGCGCGAGATTGTGCATTATCAGCGCTTCGGTGAGGTCCTTCGTCATACGCAGGAAATGCTGGATCAGAAGAACTATTACTATTTCAATCCCGAATTCCGCGCAAGATAAGACTATCCCTAACAAAAAGCCTGCCTCGCAGATGTCTGCGCGGCAGGCTTTTTTGACAATAGATGCAAGGGATAAAGCGTAAAATTTCATAAAAGGGTAGAAATTTTTGATAAAGCCGACTTTTTTGCTATTTTCTCTTGCGTTTTGATTAAAAATACAGTATAATAGGTTCTATATTTTATAAAGGCATACACCGAGGTTATCATGTATACGATCGTAAGCAAAAAGCAGCTCAATCCGAGCGTTGTACAAATGGATATTGAGGCGCCGTTTGTTGCCAGGAAAGCGCAAGCGGGGCAGTTTATTATATTGCGCGTGGACGAGGAGGGGGAGCGTATTCCTCTGACTGTGGCGGGCTATGACCGCGAGGCGGGAACGGTGCGCATCATTTTCCAGACTGTCGGCGCAACGACCGACGCGCTTGCGCGCCTGCATGTCGGAGATGCGATCTGCGACTTTGCCGGCCCGCTTGGCGAGCCGACCAAGCTGGATGGACTTCGCCGCGTGCTCATCGTTGGCGGCGGTGTCGGCTGCGCGATCGCACACCCGATCGCTAAGGCTCTGCACGATATGGGGGCATCCGTTACCTCGGTCATCGGCTTCCGCAACAAGGATCTCGTCATCCTGGAGGATGAATTCCGTTCGATCAGCGACCGCCTGTTCGTCATGACGGACGACGGCACGTACGGCGAGCGCGGCAACGTTTGTCTGCCCATTGAGCGCCTGCTGTCGGCGGGGGAGCGCTTTGACGAGGTCATCACCATCGGACCGCTTGTCATGATGAAGTTCGTCGTTGCCTCTGTTCGCCCGTATGGCATTCCTTGCACCGTATCCATGAACCCCATCATGATCGACGGAACGGGGATGTGCGGCGGCTGCCGTCTGACGCTTGTGCGCGACGGTGAGCGCATCGTCAAATTTGCTTGCGTTGACGGCCCCGATTTCAACGGCTATGAGGTCGATTTTGACGAAGCACTCTCCCGCGGTGCTATGTATCGCGAGTTTGAAATGAAGGCGCGCGAGGCATCGTGCTGTCTGTTTGATAAGGAGGTGCGCTGAGATGGCCAATATGCAGCCGACAAAGCGCCCCATGCCGACGCAAGAGCCGTCGGCGCGTGCGCATAATTTTGATGAGGTCGCCCTCGGCTACTCCGAGAAGGACGCTCTTGATGAGGCGCTTCGTTGCCTCAACTGTAAGACCATGCCGTGCGTTGGTGGATGTCCCGTGCACGTGCATATTCCCGCATTTATCGAGCGTATCAAGGCGTGCGATTTTGAGGGCGCGTATGAGATCATTGCAAAATCCTCGTCGCTTCCCGCGGTATGCGGTCGCGTTTGTCCGCAGGAAACACAATGCGAATCCAAATGTGTGCGCGGTATCAAGGGAGAGCCCGTGGGTATCGGCCGCTTGGAACGCTTTGTAGCCGATTATCACAACGCGCACGCGACCTCTGTTCCCGAAACCCTGCCGAAGAACGGACACAAGGTCGCCGTTATCGGCTCGGGGCCTTCCGGCCTTACGTGCGCAGGGGATCTGGCGCGTCTTGGCTACACCGTCACCGTCTTTGAAGCCTTGCACAAGGCGGGCGGCGTGCTGGTATACGGCATTCCCGAATTCCGTCTTCCCAAGCGCATCGTCGAAAAAGAGGTCAATCAGCTGCGTGCGATGGGTGTTGAGATCCTGACGAATATGATCATTGGCAAAACGCTGACGATCGACGAGCTGTTTGAGATGGGATATGAGGCCGTCTTTATCGGCTCGGGCGCGGGACTGCCGCGCTTTATGGGTATTCCCGGCGAAAGTCTCAAGGGCGTGTATTCCGCGAACGAGTTTTTAACGCGCAGTAACCTGATGAAGGCTTATCGCGCGGACAGCACCACGCCGATCATGAAGGGCGGCCGCGTCGCGGTCGTCGGAGGCGGAAACGTGGCAATGGATGCCGCGCGTACCGCCGTGCGCTTGGGTGCCGAGCAGGTCTATATCGTATACCGCCGCTCCATGGAGGAGCTTCCCGCGCGGCACGAGGAGGTCGAGCATGCGATGGAGGAGGGCGTCACGTTTCGTCTGCTGACCAACCCGACCGAGATCGTCGGATACCAAAATCCCGACGACAAGCGCGATCCGAAAAACGGCTGTGTCATCGGGATGGTGTGTGAACAAATGCAGCTCGGTGAGCCGGACGAGCGCGGTCGACGCCGCCCCGTCGCGATCCCCGACAGCCACTTCGTGCTGGACGTGGATACGGTGATCATGTCCATCGGTACCTCACCGAACCCCTTGATCCGTTCGACGACCGAGGGGCTGCAAACCAATCGCCACGGCGGCTTTATCGTCGAGGAAGAGACGGGTAAGACCACGCGCGATGGCGTGTATGCCGGCGGCGATGCCGTCACAGGCGCGGCAACGGTCATATCCGCTATGGGCGCCGGAAAAACGGCGGCAGCGGCCATTCACAAGGCATTATCCGAGAAAACCAAATAAACTCAGGGTGTTGTTGTCATTCCCAAGGATGCTTTTTTGGAGTCCTCCGAGAGGTAATCCAGCGGATTGACGGCGACACCCTTGACCTTTAAGCCAAAGTGCAGATGCGGCTCCTGTGCCAGCTCGCACATGGCCGTGTCCCCGACGGTTCCGATCAGATCCCCCGAGCTGATAGTTTTGCCGACGGCGACCGAGGCGGGAAGGGTCTCGCTCAGGTTGGAGTAGATGGTCTTGAAATCTCCGCGATGCGTGATCTCAACGGTCATGCCGTACATGGGATCGGAATAGATGGCGCTGACCGTGCCATCGGCAGCTGCATAGATCTCGGCGTTTTCCTGCGTGGAAATGTCAACACCCGTATGCAAGCGCCATTCCCGTAAGGTGTCCGAGAAGACGGGAATGGTCATGCTGTGCTCGGTGCTCACCGTGCCAACAACAGGCGAGACGAGCGTAGGCTCAGAGGGGACGGGATCGACGGGTGTATCCGGAACGTCGTCCGCAGGCGGCGTTTGCTCGTTATCGGGCGCGACGATGTTCGGTGTGTCGGGATCCTCGGGTGCGGTGGTTTTGCGATTGTTGGCGGCTACGATGCCGACCACGACCGCGCTGATACAAAGAATTGCAATGACGACGCCATAGATGATCTTTGAGGTTAAGGGTTGATCGCTGAAGGTGAATTTCTTGTCCATGGTGGTTTTCCTTTCTGAAAATACTATCCCTATTGTTGCCTTGGCAAGAAGTTTTATACACCGCAGGGAATCAATTTGTATGACAAATGAAAAAAGCACTTGTGTCAACGCACGTCGCTATGCGTCGGCACAAGTGCTTTTTTTTGTTTCATGCATCGATGGCGGCGTTCGGCCGCTTTTTCGGTGCCGTTCTTGCTTGCAGGATGGCAAGAAATTCGTCAAATACCGTGCCGTCAAAGGGCAGGAAGGGATATCCCATCAGGCGAGTAACGCCGCCGAGGATGCCGTTCAGCGTGATCGACGTCGCGTTGACGTCGCCTTCGTTGCAGTTCTTGCGTGCCACGGGCGCCCCCTGCGAGGTGTGTGACGTGCGGGTAGGGAAGTAGGAATAGGAGCCGTCCGCCTTGCGGAAGGGAAGCACCTTTTCCTTCGTCATACGGATCATGTCGAGCGCGTGCGCATCGACCGCCTGCCGTATATACTGTACGGCATCCGTATGACCTAAGCGGCGCTCGGTGTTTAACAGGCTGTTTAACGAGCAGATAGGATTGTATACCGATACAATGGCATCAGCAGGCGCGGTACAGAGTGCGGCCTCGATGGCACTTTGTACCGAACGCTTCCATAATGGCGGCGTTCGGTCAGCCGCCGCATACACGGCCGTGACCTTCAATAACCCCGATACGGTATAGTAATTGACGCCCTCCTGCCACAGGCCGTTGTCCTTGTTCTGTATGGCATCCAGGTAATCACAGCACACGTCAAGCAGTCCTGCTGCACGGATCTGTCCGACCTGTGCATTCAGACTGTTCGCCGCCGGGTAGGAGCGATGGGGAATATCCAGCTCCTCAAGGTAACGCACAAACGATGTCCGATCCAACAGATGTGCAGGAAGCTGTGCGCCGTTGTCCGCCGCTTTATTTGCCAAGCGCTCCACGGCGGTCGGGTAGGGTGGCTTGGCACCGAGCGTCTGCAGAAGACTTACCGACCAGGAAAGATCCCGTCCTCTTCGGGACGTTGTAATATCCTTGCCCCACTGCGGGTGATAAAAGTAGCCGTCCTCATCCTGCAAGGAGCAAACGAAGCGCAAAAGCTTGTCGCAAACATCCGCCGGAAGTGCCTCACGTAGCGTACGCCCTTCGAGCATACCGAGGTTTTCCACGATACGCAAAAGCTGCACCGTGCTTTCGATATCCGGCAAAAAGCCCTCGTAGTCCCGTGCGCTGTTGGAGTAATAAAACCCGCCGATCGCAGGATCCCACAGCCCGGCATACCAGCGAACGGTATCTATCGAATACAGCGCCGACAGTTCATCAAGCGCCGCTTGTATCTGTTCTTTCACGTCTGACATCCTTCGCCTCTTTCGTTTTCTTCATTATAACAGGCAAAAACGCAAAATGCAAGGAAAATCTTTTGTAAAAATATATAAGCGCTAAAAAGCCTTCTTAGAGATTTTTCGTCGTTCTATGCTCGTTATATAATAAAGAACACCGCCCGTTATCCGATCGGATAAGATAACGGGCGGTTCGTTTAACTATTATACACAGGGAAGAGATCAGTCGATGGAGCCGACGATGTAGGGAGCCATATCGGCGCGCTCTTCCTCAAGGCGCTTTCTCTCAGCCTCGCGCTCGGCGTCTCTTGCGGCGCGCTCAGCGGCACGGGCTTCGGCAGCAGCGGCTCTTTCGGCCTCGGCTGCGGCACGCTCAGCCTCTTCGGTGAGGGCACGGATGGAGAGAGCGAGACGGCGGTTTTCGTCGTCGATCTCAACGATCTTTACGTCCACGACCTGTCCGACGGAGAGAACCTCGGAGGGGGAGTTGATACGCTGGGTGGAGATACGGGAGATGTGGATCAGACCGTCAACATCCTCATAGACCTCGGCAAAGGCACCGAAGGGCATGATGGAAACGATCTTGGCGGGAACGATGTCACCGACCGAGAACTTCTGGGTGAACTGATACCAGGTGTCCATCTCCTGCGTCTTGTAGCCAAGGGAGATACGGCGCTTTTCGGGATCCAGCTCCTTGATGAATACCTCAACCTCTTGGCCGACGGAAACGACCTGGGAGGGATGCTTAATGCGCTTCCAGGACAGCTCGCTGTTGTGGATCATACCGTCGATACCGCCGATGTCTACGAAGGCACCGTAGGGGGTAAGGTTCTTGACTGTGCCGCGGAAGTGCTGATCAACGGCGAGCGTTGCCCAGATGGCATCCTCACGTGCACGCTTTTCCTCGTTGAGAACGATCTTGATCGAGCCGATGGCCTTTCTCTTGGACTCATCGAATTCGATGATCTTGATCTTCTGCGTGGTGCCGGCAAGAACAGAGAGATCGCCGTCCTTTGCGATACCCGTCTGCGATGCGGGAACAAACACGCGGTTGCCGCTGACGTTCATGGTCACGCCACCCTTGACAACGGCCGTAACCGTTCCCTCAAGCACGTCACCGTTTTCCTTAGCGGTCTTGAAGACGAGCCAGCTGCGGTCAGCATCCACTCTCTTCTTAGAGAGCGTAGCGACGCCCTTGCCGTCCTCGACGCGGATAACGAATGCCGTTACCTCGTCACCAACCTTGAACATAGCAGGCAGGCTGGCGGTGTTATCGTCGGTGATCTGTTCTTTGGTGATCACGCCGGTAAACTTAGCACCAAGATCAAGATAGATCTCGGATGCGTTGACGGCATAAACGGTACCGGTAACTGTTTCTCCTGTATGTAAAGTTGTGAGCGATTCTTCGAGCATCGATCCAAAATTTTCATTTGTTTCCATTGCTTTTATAACCTCCGTTATTATATCGTCGGGTGTGGACGCACCCGCCGTGATTCCTGTGATACCGTTACGGCCGACGGCTTGGGGAAGATCCTTTGCCGATTCGATGAGATACGTGGCTTTGCACAAGTGGCGGCATACATCGTACAGCTTCCGAGTGTTGGAGCTGCTTTTTCCGCCGATGACGAGCATCTCGTCACACGAACGCGCAAGCTGCGCCGCCTCGGTCTGTCTTTTTTCCGTAACATTACATATTGTATCAAAAAATTTCGCGTTTGTATATAGGTTTTCAAAAAATTTTTTAATTTTTTTGAATTCTACTAAATTTTGCGTCGTTTGCGCGCAAAAAATAGCAGTTTTGTCCCCAATATCCACCGTTTGTATCTCTTCATACGCAGAAAACGCGTACGTCTGCCCCCGTGCGAAGCTCAACGTTCCGACAGCCTCCGGGTGGTTGGGATCGGAAAAGAGAAAGAAAACGGTATCGTCGTTTGTATGGGCCTTGGCGATGTCATGCACCTTGAGCACCGACGGACAGGTCATGTCGACGTAGCGAAGATTACCATGTGCAGCCGCCAGCTCGTCAAGTGCCAAATAGACCTCTTTTGTCACGCCGTGCGTGCGCAGAACGACGGTGTGCTGTATTTCGGGGAAGCGCGTCACCTGCTCGACAAGCTCCGCGAGCGTGACGCACCGAACGCCAAGGGAGGCCAGCTCCTCCGTATACAGACGGTTGTGAATGAGCTCACCGAGCGTATACAGCTGTTCGTTATCCGCACGCTCTCGAAGAAGTCGACGGATCTCGTTGTCAGCCCGACGCACACCCGGGCAAAAGCCGGCGTTCTCCGCTACCTTAATGCTCATGCTCGTCGGGGGAGGGGAGTGCGGTGGGTGCAAAGCCGCCAAGGGAAAGAACGTGCCCGAAGATACGGTTGCTGGCTTCGCGGTATTCGGCCGTCGATCCGTGCTCGTAACCAAGCTCCTCCATGGGAATGGGCTTGCCGATGATGATGTCTACGTGACGAAACGGTGCATAGGCATTCTTTTTTAACTTAATGCACACAGGGAGAACGGGACAGGAGGCATGATAGGCAATCAGACCGGCGCCGTTTTGCAGCTTGGTTTCGGCGGGGTTGACCTTCGGGTAACGATGGCCCTGCGGAAAGATCGCTACGGCCTCGCCGGCACGGACGAGATCGACCGAGCGGCGGATAGCGTCGACGTTCGAGCCCTTTCGATCAACGCGGATCGCACCGAGCGCACGGATCAGCCGACCGAGGATCGGAATGGAGAAGAGCTCTTTTTTGGCAATAAAGCGAAGCTGACGCGGGAAGGTGGCGGCGATGAGGAACATATCCGCTGCGCCAATGTGGTTGGAGCAAATAAGCATACCGCCGTTCTTTGGGATATTTTCCTTACCTGTGACGTGCACGCGGCCGAAGAAACGGACCAGCGGGCCGAGAGTACCGCGAAAAAACATATAGAGGCGACGCGATTTTTTCGTATCCTGTGCGAGCTGCAGATACAGCTCAATCTTTTTAGCCGTTTCCTCAAGCGTCATAGAGGAATTATCCAGCACGATCGCGTCGTCAGCCGGCACGCAGGGGGCCACGTCGCGTGTCGAATCGTTTTTATCTCGCTCCTGCATTTCGGAGAGCACCGACTCGTATGTCGTTTCAACGCCCTTTTCGCACAGCTCCTTGTAGCGGCGTATGGCACGTGCCTCGGGAGATGCCACGAGAAAGATCTTGAGGTCGGCATCCGGGAGGATGACTGTACCGATATCGCGCCCGTCCATAATGACGCTGTTCTTTTTTGCGATCTTACGTTGGGTGTCCAGCAAAAAGGCGCGCACCTCGGGAATGGCGCTGACGGCCGATGCCGCCATGGAGATCTCCGGTGTACGGATACGGTCGCCGACGTCAACGCCGTTGAGAAGCAGGATCTGCCGATCCGTAAATTTCAGCTTAAGATCAATGTTCTTCAGCTGATCGATGACCGCCGCACGGTCGGTCGGGGAAATGCCTTTTTCAAGGATAAAAAGACCGATGGAGCGATACAGTGCGCCTGTATCTACGTAGATGATCGAAAGGTCACGCGCAATGAGCTTGGCAACGCTGGATTTTCCGGCGCCGCCCGGCCCGTCAATGGCAATACGAATCATACCTTTTTCTCTTTTCTTGTTTTCAATATTTATTCTGCCGCACTTTTTCCTGCCAAATATCCTGTTGAGAAGGCGATCTGCAGGTTGTATCCGCCGGTATATGCGTCGACGTCCAGCAGCTCGCCGGCGAAGTACAGACCGTGGACGAGCTTAGACTCCATCGTCTTTGGCGTGACCTCGCGCACGTCGATGCCGCCGGAGGTAACGATCGCCTCCTCGATCGGACGGAAGCCCGACAGAGGAATATCAAAGGAGCGAAGCACCTTCAGCATGCGCTGCCGCTCCTCCTTGGTGATGCTGTTGACCTTTTTACGCGGATCGACGTTGGCTTGTATAAGAAAGGGCTCGTGCATTTTTTGCGGCAGGAGCGCATCCAGCGAATTGATAAGATCCTTGTTCAAGCACGAGGAGAAATCGGACAGCAGCCGCTTTTCCAGCGTTGCGTCGTCCAGCGCCGGTTTGAGGTCGATCGAGACGGTGAGCGTCGACAGATCCGTGTCGCCAAGATGCGCGGACGCCGATAAAATAACGGGACCCGTCAGGCCAAAATGAGTAAACATCATCTCGCCGAAATCCTCAAAAAGCGTCCGATGCGCTTCGTCATATACGCGTACACGCACGTTCTTGAGAGACAGTCCTTGCATCATCTCGCAAAGAGGTGACGGACTTTCCAAGGGGACGAGAGACGGACGAATGGAGGTCACGGTGTGACCGAGCTTGCGCGCGATGCGGTAGCCCGAGCCGTCCGAGCCTGTCAGAGGATAGGAGCGGCCGCCCGTTGCAAGGATGACGGCATCATATGTACGCTCGGTGTCCGATACGACCGTAAGCGTACCGTCCGTCTGTGGGCGAATGGCCTTGACGTGCTCAAAAACACGATCAGCCCCTTCGCAATAGGTGCGCATGGCAGCCGTGATATCGGCAGCCTTGTCGCTTTCGGGAAAGACGCGGCGGCCGCGCTCTGTCTTGAGCGGTACGCCGAGGGCGGTAAAATGCCCGATCGTATCCTCGGGAGAGAAGGCGTTGAGTGCCGCGTACAAAAACCGCGGGTTACGCGGTACGTTTTCAAGAAATTCCTCGATCGTGCACCGATTGGTGACGTTACAGCGTCCCTTACCGGTGATCGAGAGCTTTTTTCCAAGCCGTCCGGTGTGATCGTACAGTGTTACAGCCGCCCCGTACAGGCACGCCGTTCCGGCAGCCATCATTCCGGCAGGGCCGCCGCCGATGACGGCAATTTGCTTTTGCGTCAGGTCCGTCATCGTTTTGCGTAAATATCATAATCGCTCCAGATCTTCTCCAGCTTATTGAAGCGATCCTCGATATCTCTTTGTCGACGGTTGGCTATGCCGGCGACCAAGGCGTTGACGATGCTCAGCGGCGCGACGAGCGAGTCGGCAAAGGAGGCCATGTCTGAGCGAGCCGTCAGAAGGCAGGTGGCATACTCGGCCAGGGGCGAGGTGGAGGAGTCGGTAATGACGACGGTGTTGGCACACTGCTGCTTAGCAAAGCGCGCCGCCTGAATGATCTTGGTCGAATAGCGGGGGAAGGAAAACGCGATGACGCAGTCGTCCTCCGAAACGTCAAAGAGCTGCTCAAACACCTCGCCTGCCGAGGTCGGCTGAATGAGCTTGACGTTGTCCATCACGAGCGAAAGATTGTGGTGAAGGAAGAAGGCGAGGGCGGATGCCGAGCGCGCACCGAGAATATAGACCGTACGCGCCTTCAGAATGGATTCAAGCGCCAGCTGAAAGCCCTCGCGGTCGATCGTTTCCATGGTATAGCGGATATTGGCGATGTCGGCCTCCATGACGTTTTCCAGCACGTCGGCGCGGCCGATGCGCTGCTTCATCATTTCAATGCGCTGATTGGGCGTCAGACGGTTGCGTACCAGCTCCTCAACGGCGCGCTGAAACTCCGAATAGCCGTCGTAGCCAAGCTCGATGGCAAAGCGGACGACGGTGGATTCGGACACGCCGACGTGGGTGCCGAGGCGGGCAGCCGTCATATAAGCGACCTTATCGTAGCTTGTCAGAACGGCGGAGGCGATCTTTTTCTGTCCCTTTGACAGCTGGGGATATACGTTACGTATACGCTGTGAAATGTCGTGAGCCATAGATAGGCAGGCCCCTTTCCGTTTTAATGCACGTATTACAGAAGCGAGAGAGCGTGATCGATGCGGGCAAGCGTTTGCTCACGGCCAATGACCTCCATGATCTCCGTGGCACCGCCGGGCGTGGCCGAAAGGCCGGATACAGCAATACGCAGGCACCACATGATGGCACCCAGCTTCATGCCGAGTGCCTCCCCAAGGGGCGAGAGTGCAGCGAACAGCGTGTCGTTGTCAAACGCCGTAAGCTCCGATAGGATGGGACGCGCCTGCGTCAGAACGGTGCGAACGGTATCGTATTCGGTGATCTTATTCTTCTTGTTTAAGAACAGCTCCTTGTCGTACGCGGGAAGCTCGCGGAAGAAGGCCGCGCGATCGTCCAGCTCCGAGAGCTTGGCGATACGGGTCTTGAGCAGGGCAAGCATCTTATCCTTATTCAGCGTTTCGGGGTACGCTTCCTTCATGAAGGTATCGGCGTACGCAAGGAAGCGCTCGTCGCTGAGGGCGTGAATATACTCGCCGTTGAACCAAAGAAGCTTGTCGTAGTCAAAGACGGCAGGGGACTTGGAAACGCCGTCAATGGTGAAGACCTCCTTGAGCTCGTCGAGCGTAAAGAACTCCCGCGTGGAATCCTTCGGGCACCAGCCGAGCAGGGCAATGTAGTTGAGGATCGCCTCGGGAAGATAGCCGTCCGACAGCAGATCCTGGAAGGATACAGCGCCGTGGCGCTTGGACAGCTTGGATACCGTTCCGTCCTCGTTCTTGCCCATCATAAGAGGCAGGTGGACGTAGGTCGGACGCTCCCAGCCGAACGCATCGTATAAAAGCACGTACTTGGGTGTGCTCGTCAGATACTCCGAGCCGCGAACGACGTGCGTGACGCCCATGAGATAGTCGTCAATGACGTGACAGAAGTTGTAGGTGGGATAGCCGTCTGCCTTGATAAGGATCTGATCCTGCAGCTCCTCGTTGTTCATCGAGATCTCTCCGAACACCGAGTCGGTATAGGTCGTCACACCGGTCAGGGGCGCCTTCTGTCGGATGACGAAGGGAAGACCGGCGTCAAGATTTTTCTGTACCTGCCCGGGGCTGAGGTTGCGGCAATGACGGTCGTAACCGCCGACGGCGTCCTCCTCGTGCAGCTTTTCGAGGCGCTCCTTGGAGCAGAAGCAGTAGTAGGCGGCACCAAGGTCGACCAGACGCTTGGCGTATTCCATATAGATGGCCTTGCGCTCGCTCTGCACGTACGGACCGTGCTCGCCTCCGACGTCGGGTCCTTCATCGTAACGAAGCCCCGTGATGCGAAGGGTATCCTTGATGATATCCGTGGCACCCTCGACGAAGCGCTCGCGGTCGGTATCCTCGATACGCAGAATAAAGGTGCCGTTATCGTGCTTGGCAACGAGATAGGCGTACAAAGCCGTGCGCAGGTTGCCGATGTGCATATAGCCCGTAGGGCTCGGCGCAAATCTTGTAACTGTCATAAGAATCTCCTGTTGTAGTGCGCTGTGCGGCGCATATATACTTCAAACGCATCTATTTTATCATATATTTTTTTGTTAGTCAATCAAATTTACAAAAAATATTTGACTTCCCGCCGGAAAAAAGGTATAATGAAAGAAAAACGTAAAAACGGGTTGAATTCTATGCAAAAAAGTATATTCTTCAAATATCTTTTGACCTTCGTTCTGATCATCGTCATCAGCTTCTCCGTGCTGTCGCTGATCTTTACGACCATGATCCGTGAATATTCGGCAAGTGACAAGGATGACCGCCTGCTGGAATGCACGACGGCGATCTCTGCGCATATTGAGGAATATGGCGCGACCGATATGCAGGCCTACATTGACGGCCCCGGTAATCTCGGCAGTATTCACTCGCTCGTATCCGTATTTCAGGAGATCAACATTCTTCTGTGCGACGAAAGAGGGCGCATCCTTCTCCGAACGCACAGCGATGCCGAATATCAGGGGGGCGGCGATATCGACTCCATTCGTTTGTCTGCCTTAAAGCCGATCGGCGAAGAAGCCGCGCATACGTTTTATTACAGCGTCTCGATCGATAGCGGTGCACCGCAGCGGACCTACGCCACGGCCGTATACCGTGGGGACACGCTGATCGGGTACGTGTTTGCTGTACGCTCGACGGCCATTGAGGATGCCCTTGTCGGTGCGATGCGCAGTGCGACCTTTACGAGTACCGTCTGGGTCATTCTGGCCACCGTGATCGCCGTTTACTTTATTACCGAGCGTATGATGCGTCCTCTGCGTGAGATCACCCACGCATCCAAGACCTATGCCAAGGGCGATTTCTCCAAGCGCGTGCAGATCTACGGCGACGACGAGATCGCCGAGCTCGGTCAATCCTTCAACCACATGGCCGACGAGCTTGAAAAGCTCGACGTTATGCGTGCCTCCTTCCTCGCCAACGTGTCGCACGACCTGCGAACGCCCATGACGACCATCGCCGGCTTTATTGACGGCATCAATTCGGGGGCCATTCCTCCGGAAAAGCATGCGCATTATCTTAATATCATTTCCGCCGAGGTCCATCGGCTGTCCCGTCTTGTGACGGAGCTGCTTGATATCTCGCGTCTTGAATCAGGTGAAAGAAAGTTCGTTTTCTCCGATTTTGATATTGCGGAAATGGCGCGCATCATTCTTATATCCTTTGAGCAGCGCATAGAAGATAAGCACTTGGACGTTGTCTTTGATTCTGCCGACTCCGTTACGGTGTTCGCGGATAAGGATGCCATCTATCAGGTGCTGTACAATCTGTGTCACAACGCCATTAAATTTGCCGATGAGGGCGGCGTCCTGCGGATCAGCATCGTAACCGACGACGCCGACCGCAACGTCATCGTACGCGTATACGATGAGGGACAGGTCATAGCGGACGAGGATATTCCTTTCGTCTTTGATCGCTTCTACAAGACGGATAAGAGCCGCGGTCTCGACAAGAGCGGCGTCGGTCTCGGTCTTTACATTTGTAAAACCATTATGGATGCGCACAAGGAAACGATCGGCGTGCGCATGCTTGAAGAAAACGGCGCGCACGGCTGTGAGTTCTCCTTTACTTTGAAGCAGGGTACAGCTCCCGCGCGAAAGACTTCGATCGTCGAAGAAACGTAAGCAGAGGAGAGTGGCATGGAACGAACGATCCTGCACTGTGATTGCAATTCCTTTTTTGCATCCGTCGAAACGGTTCTTGAGCCCTCCTACGCCCACGTGCCTATGGCGGTCTGCGGAAGTGAGGAGGACCGCCACGGTATCGTCCTGGCGAAGAACGAGCTTGCCAAGCGTTATGGGATCGTTACGGCGGAGACGGTTCACTCAGCCAAACGAAAATGTCCGCAGCTTGTTACGGTCCCGCCGCATTACAACGAATACGTTCGGTTCTCGCGCATGGTCAGCGTGATCTATGCACGCTATACCGATATGATCGAGCCGTTCGGTATCGACGAATCGTGGCTTGACGTGACGGCCAGCCGCAAGCTCTTTGGTGACGGAATGGCGATCGCCGAGCGTATCCGCACCGAGGTCAAGGCCACCTGCGGCCTTACCGTTTCCATCGGCGTGTCCTTCAACAAGATCTTCGCAAAGCTCGGCAGTGATTACAAGAAACCGGACGCTATAACGGAAATTTCAAGAGATAATTTTGAGCAGATCGTGTATCCGTTGCCTGTTGGGCAAATGCTGTTTGTGGGACGCAAGACGGAGGAGATGCTTCGCCGCATGGGCGTTTTGACCATCGGCGATCTTGCACGGTGCGATGAGGAGGCGCTGACCCGTCGCTTTGGAAAGCTTGGCGATATGCTGGTCCGTTACGCCAGAGGCGAGGATAACGCACCTGTGCAGACCGCCACCGAGCCTGCCAAAAGCATCAGCAACGGCTATACCTTTTCACGCAATCTGACCAAGGCGGAGGAGTGCCGTCACGCCATCGATTTTTTGACCGAGGAGATCGGTGCCAAGCTTCGTATGGGGCATCTGACGTGCTCGACCGTAACGTTGAAGGTTAAGGACGAGCTGCTGAAAACCTACCAAAAGCAGCATAAGCTTCAGCGGCCGACAAACAGCACGCGTGCGATCGCTGAGGCGGCCTTTTCGCTGTATCAGTTGCTCTGGGAGCCCGGTCGACCGATCCGCATGATGACCGTCGGTGTCAGCGGCCTGTCCTCGGCGGATACGCTTGGCGAGCAGATGTCCTTTTTTGAGGATCCGACACTGGTGGAGCGTCGGCAACGGGACGGCAAGCGTGACGTCGCCGTCGACAGCATACGCGGCCGCTTCGGCTCTGACTCCATTATGCCTGCCGCCATTCTGACAAACGACTTTGGTTTGCTGAACAAGAAAAAGAAATAAGTCCTGTGCACGGACCGTCCGTTTCATTAAAAAACGGGGGACTGTACACAGGACTTTTTTGTTAGGAAAGATAAACGGGCGTCGCACCGTACCGCTCGGCATCCTCGGCGCTGTGGACCGTCAGAAGGACCAGGCGTCGTGTGCTTTCCTCTCGGATACGTTCCAAAACAAGCGCGCAGAGCGCGGGATCCAGCTCCTTGAAGGGCTCGTCAAGCAACAGAATGGGTGCGTCGTGCAAAAAGGCACGTGCCAGAGATACGCGCTGCTTCATGCCTCCGGAGAGCTGTCGGGGGAGCAGGTGCTGCTCCTGCGCGGTCAGCTGAAGGTCGGCGAGCATGCGGGACGCCCGCTCCTCGTTGGCCTTCGGATCCTTGTAGAGCACGAACGTAAGATTTTGGATCGCATTCAAATGCTCGATCAAGCGATATTCCTGAAAAGCAACGGACACGGACGCATGGCCCGTGATCGTTCCGCTGTCCGGACGCGTCAGAGAGGCGATCATGCGAAGAAGAGTCGTTTTACCCTCGCCGCTTTTACCGACGAGAGAGAACAGACCGCACGCAGGGAAGTTATAGGAAAAATCCTTGATGACGGTACGACCGTCAAAGGCTTTCGTCAGACGGTTGATACAAAGCGACACGTCGGTTGGCCCTCCTTCCGATAAAGGTCAGCAGCTTCTCAATACCGAAGCTCAGCAGGACGACGGCCATCGTCCATGCAAACATAGCAGGGCCGTCAAACTCATTTTTGGCATTCGCGATCGAACGGCCGATCGAATCCTTTGTGTAAGCGATGATCTCGGCGGCGATCCCCGCCTTCCATGAAAGCCCCGCCGCCGTTACAAAGGCAGGGATCAGATAGCGAAGCATGGACGGAAGGACAAGGATGCGAAAGCGTCGCAGAGGCGATACGTGAAATACCGTGAGCATGTCGCTGAGATGCGTGTCAAGGCTTTGAAGCGACGTGCATATATTTTGATATACGATCGGGATGACCATAAGCACGGCGATGACCACCGGCACGGCGGCGCGTCCGATGATGACCCATAAAACGAGAATAAAGGAAGCAACGGGGGTCGATCGGATGAACACCATAGCAGGGGAGAGAATGGCATCGACGGCCGCCACACGCACGGATACAACGGCTAACAGGATGCCGACAACGACACCGATGAGAAGGCCGAGGGCGATACGCCCAAGCGAAAGCAAGACCGTCTTCCAAAACGTCCCTTGTAATAGGAGAGAGGCAAACGCCCCGAGGGTCTCAAGCACGCCCGGCAGAGCGAAGGAAAGATCCACGGTGCGTGCGATCACCTCCCAAACGATCAGCCAGAAGACGACGGCGATCCCTCCGTAGAGGATGCGTCGGAGGCGCGAGAGATCAGTTTTCCTTGATGCCCGCATAATAGAAATCGTCCGTGGGCTTCTTAAAGCTGATGGCATCGTAGAAGGAGATCAGCGTCGCCTTCATGTCATCACCGTCACGGTATACGAGAGATCCGGAGAGATTGGTAAGTGCGCTTTTTGCAAGAGGAACGGCGCCGAGGATGCCCTGCTCAACGATGATCGCGGCGGCTTCGTCAAGGTTCTCAGGATCGGCAATATATTCGATCGATGCGCGGTATTCCTTGAGCATCGCCTGTACGGTGCTGTCGTTTTCTTTAAGGAAATCGTTGCGTACGACGAGGCAACCCATCGCCAGATCGTACGTGGACAGCTCACTCCACTCGGTAGAAAGATTGAGATCGACGGTGTAGGAGGGATACTGTGTCAGCGCCTTGGAAACGTAGGGCTCGGGAAGAACAAGGATATCGACCGGATCCTGTGCGTTGTCTGCCATACGGCTGACGAGGGTGGGGTGATCGACCTCGACCTCGATGGTAGCCTGAACGTCTGCCTGTGCCAGAAGGTATTCAAGGATCGGCTTGGTTGTGGAGCCGGGAACGGACACGTAGATCGTTTTCCCTTGCAGGTCGGACAGAGAGTCGATGGTTTCGTTGCTGTTCGACATCAAATACAGGGAGCCAAGGCAGTTAACGGCCAAAACGGACACGTAATCCTCCTGTGCGTTGGCCTGTGCAGCGGCCGTATTGGTCGGCAGGCAAACGGCGTCAAGCTCGCCGGAGGCAAGATCGCTGATCGCGACCGTGGGATCGGTATAAACGTCAAAGACATAGGCGGTATCGTCCTCCGCCTTGTGATCGGACATCATCTTAGCCATACCCATACCGGTCGGACCGCTCATGACACCGATGTGCATCGTCACCGTTTCATCGGGCGTATAGCATCCGACGAGGGCGCTCGTGCAGGCAAGGAGAAGGGTGAGAGTCAAGAGAAGAGAAAGTAGCTTTTTCATTTTGAGATCCTTTCAAGTATTTTTTTATTTAGTATTTTGATTTTTCTTTCGCGATATTCGATAGCCCCCTCGTCCTCCAGCGTGCAGATCGCCCGATAAACGGAGGCTCGTCCGCAGCCGATGACGCGTGCGACCGTCGTTGCATGAAAGGGGAAGGGGACACCGGGCTCGGTTTCCGTTTGTAAAAGGACGGTCGCAAGCTTGGCGAGTGCATCCTTTGCGGCTAGTGCTTGCACCTTACGCGTTAAAAAATCCACACGGGTGCATAGGAAGCGCAGCAGATTACGTGAAACGGTCGCCGAGCGCTCGATCAGAAGAAATACGTCCTCTTTTGTAAAGAAAAGAATGCGAGTATCACCATCGGAGAGGACGGTCGTCGGGTATTCATCCTCGCAAAACAGTGACAGAATACCAAAGCTGTCCCCGACACGAAGGATGTTCATGGGAAGATCCTCCGAGGCCTCCCGACAGTGAAGCACGCGGCACGTGCCGCGCAGAACGAAGCCGAGCTTGCGGCTGAAGTCGCGTGGAGCGAATACGGTCGTTCCCTTGGGATATTCGACGATCTGTGGATGAACGAAGGAAAGCAGCTCGTCGGCCGTCTCCCGGTCGATATCGGAGAACAGGAACAGATCCCTTACGCTAATAGTCTGTTTATCCGGCATGAATATCTCCAAAATGTATCATTTGATACAAATTATAACATTCTTTCGTTGCGTTGTCAATAGTTTTGTTAAAAAATAACAACCAAAAGGCAAAAAAAGAACGTTCACCCGTCGACAAAAAACAATTTTTTTATAAAACCCGTTGCATTTTAGAAAAGCATGTGTTATACTATACGCGTATAAATTTTAAATACTTTCTTTTATATAGATGAGCGAAAGCTCACAGGAGTCGGTATGATCATGTTTCAGAATACCTCCGGTAGCCTTGGCGACGCATTTTTGTCGTTTTTCGGCTTTGTCGGACACGCGTTTTTCGCTTTTACCATATGGGATGCGATCGATATTCTCGTTCTCACCGCCATATTGTTCTTTATCTTCCGCTTTCTCAACACGCGGAAGCTCGTTGCCATCCTCGTCGGTATCGGTATCTGCCTTGTCACGCTGCTGATATCCTCGTTGTTCGGTCTGACGGCGCTCAATTATATTATCTCCGGTATCACCCGGTACGGAGCACTTGCGCTGATCATTCTGTTTCAGCCCGAGCTTCGCGAAGCGCTTGAAAAGATCGGCTCCGGCTCGATCGGCAGCATCAAGACGATCCGTGAGCGTACCAAGCGTCGCCGTCTGTATTCCGTCGCGATCGACCACATCTGCGTAGCGGTCAAGGAGCTCTCCCTCAGCAAAACGGGTGCCTTGATCGTGATTGAACGAACGACGCGTCTGGATGATATCGTTGATACGGGCGTCAAGATCCACGCCGACGTCAACTCCTTCCTGATCCGCAATCTGTTTTTCAATAAAGCACCCCTGCATGACGGCGCCATCGTCATTGAGGATGCCAAGATCGTGGCTGCCGGCTGCCTTCTTCCTTTAACGCGTCGCACCGACGTCGATTCCGACCTGGGTACGCGCCACCGTGCCGCCATCGGTATGAGCGAAAGCAGCGATGCCGTCGTCATCGTCGTTTCCGAGGAAACGGGCATGATCTCGGTCGCGTACGATTGTACTCTTACGCGCGATTATACGCCCGATTCGCTCAAGCTGTTCCTGAACAAAACGATCTGCCATAATGTTTCCGACGCCGCACTCAAATAAGCCTTTTTGAGGTATACCTATGAAAAAAAGCTCTTCAACGATTGTGAAAACGCTGCTTACTCTCCTGTTTTGCCTCATTGGCGCCGTTTTCATCTGGCTTGCATCTCAATATTCCATCTCACAAGCGTCCGCGGTATTTCAGAGCCTCGGACGGTGGCTTGTGTGCTCCTAACGGTTTTCTTATACGGTATATGAAAGCAGGCGGGTAGATAGTATCCGCCTCTTTGCTTTCCCACTTACAAGGAGGTGACCTCGGTGAAGGCATCGATGACGTTGCTCGTAAATCGCATACGCTTGTCTTGCGACGCCTCTGTCGAGGAGGCGTTTTCCGTCGCCAAGCGACGCCTGCGTGCCATAGGCGTGCCAACCGATGCCGTTCAATACTCTCTATATCGAAGAAGCGTTGATGCTCGCCGTAAGGACGACATTCATTTCGTCTGTACGGTGGCTGTGCGCGGCCATTTTCCTTCTTTATCAGATGACCTCCTGAAAAAGCACGATATCGCGATGCACAAGGACGCGCCCATGTCCGTTTCATACGGCCACGAGCGTCTGTCCGCGCCGCCTGTTGTAGTCGGCAGCGGCCCGTGCGGCCTTTTCTGCGCGCTTCTTCTTGCCGAGCACGGCTATCGCCCCGTGGTGCTGGAGCGCGGCGGTGATATACGCGAGCGCCGCGCAGCGGTCGCACGCTTCAACAGTCATCGCATCCTGGATCCCACCACCAACATTCAGTTCGGTGCCGGAGGAGCAGGGACCTTTTCCGACGGAAAGCTGCTTACGCGTATCGCCGATCCGATGATCAGCTACGTGCTTGACCGCTTCGTTTCCTTCGGTGCCCCCGAGGATATCTTATATATGGCCAAGCCGCATATCGGTACGGATATTCTTTCCGAGGTCGTTGAGCGTATGCTCTCACGCATCGAGGCGCTTGGTGGCCGCATCTGCTTTCACACGCAATATCTTTCTCACGACGCCTCGTCCGGGCGTATCACCTCCGTTCTGACCAACCGCGGACAGATTCCGTGCGGCGCTTTGATCCTTGCCATCGGTCACAGCGCGAGGGATACCTATCGGACGCTGATGGTGGAAGGGGTGTCAATGGAGGCGAAATCCTTTTCCGTCGGTATGCGTATCGAGCATCTTGCCGAGGATATCGACCGTGCGATGTACGGCGATATGGCGGGACATCCGGCTCTCGGTCATGCGGAATACGCCCTGTCATATAATACGAAGGAGCGCGGTGTCTATACCTTCTGTATGTGCCCGGGCGGCACCGTCGTTGCCGCGGCGAGCGAGGAGGGCGGTGTCGTTGTCAACGGCATGAGCGAGCACAGCCGTGACGGAAGAAATTCCAACTCTGCCGTGCTTTGCAGTATTTTCAAGGAAGACTACGGATCGACGCCCGAGGACGCGATCGCCTTTCAATATTCCATCGAGCGCGCGGCATATGCCGCGGGCGGGGGCTCGTACGCGGTTCCGCTGACTACCGTCGGCGATTTTCTGAACGATCGGCAGGGCAGCGCTCCTACGCGCATTCTGCCTACCTATATGAACGGTGATGCGTATACGCTCACCACTCCCGACAGCTACCTTCCTAAGGTGGTATGTCGCTCCATTCGGGCAGCCTTGCTCGATTTTGATAGAAAGATACATGGCTTTGCCGCCGAGGATGCGCTTCTCAGCGGTGCCGAAACACGCACGAGCGCACCCTTGCGCCTCCTGCGTCACGCCGATACGAGGCTCGCCCTCGGGTACAGCAATTTGTATCCCGCAGGGGAGGGTGCCGGCTATGCCGGCGGTATTACCAGCGCCTCGGTCGACGGTCTGCGCACGGCGCAGGCACTTATGGCGCGTTATGCGCCTTTACAGGGTTAATAAAACGGAAGGCGAAAGGGATTCCTTTCGACTGTGGTTAAAACATACATGTCAGAATATTTAAAAAAGCAAAAGGAGAAACGCTGGATCACAAAAAACGTTTCCCACGATGATCGTACAGCGGCCTCTGCGATAGCGGCTGAGCTGTCCATTCATCCGACGGTTGCCGAGCTGCTCGTATCACGCGGCTACCGCACGACGCAGGACGCACGTGCATTTCTTTCCATGGAGAACGAAATGCTGTGTGACCCCTTCGATATGAAGGATATGCAAAAGGCGATCGACCGTATAGAGCAGGCCGTCGTCGGCGGGGAGAGGATCACCATTTACGGCGATTATGACGTTGACGGTGTCACCGCAGTGTCAACGCTGTATCTGTATCTTCACTCCCTCGGTGCCGAGGTGTCCTATTACATACCCAACCGAACCACCGACGGTTACGGCGTTACCCGCGCCGCCGTTGAGACGTTGGCCAAGGAGGGCACGCGTCTGATCATTACGGTCGATACGGGCATTACCGCCACGGAGGAAACGCTCTTTGCTGCGACCTTGGGCGTCGACCTCGTTATCACCGATCACCACGAATGTCGTGCCGAGCTTCCGCAGGCCTGTGCGGTCGTCAATCCGCATCGTCCCGATTGCCCCTATCCCTTTAAGGATCTAGCAGGCGTCGGCGTCGTATTCAAGCTGATCTGCGCCTACGAGGAGCATCGAAGCCGCGACGCGCGTATCGACGTCGCGCGGCGTATGTTTGCGGTGTATTCCGATCTCGTAGCGATCGGCACGATCGCGGACGTCATGCCGATCCGTGACGAGAACCGTATCATCGTTTGCCACGGTCTGCGCGCGATGGAAAAGCAGGAGCGCGTCGGTCTGACGGCGCTGATGAATGCCACCTCCCAAAAGGGTGACCGCAAGAGAAAGAGCACTAAGATCACCTCCGGTTATATTGGCTATACCTTGGCCCCCCGTATCAATGCCGCCGGACGCATTCTGTGCGCGACCATTGCCGTTGAGCTGTTTCTGACGGAGGATTACGATCGTGCCTATGCGATCGCCGAACAGCTTTGTCAGGCGAATAAGGATAGACAGAACGAAGAAAATAAGATCATAAAGGAAGCCTCTGCTAAGCTGGAGTCCTGTAAGGACCTGATGGACGCTCCCGTGATCGTGCTTGATTCCGATACGTGGCATCACGGTGTCATCGGGATCGTTTCCTCGCGCATTACGGAGAAGTATTGCCGCCCGTCGATCCTCGTATCCTTTGAAGGTATGTCGGCCGAGCCGTCGCCTGCGGATATTGGGAAGGGCTCGGGACGAAGCATCAAGGGAATGAACCTCGTGGACGCTCTGTGCGCCTGTAGTGACGTTCTCGTCAAGTTCGGTGGTCACGAGCTGGCTGCCGGCCTTTCGGTCACCCGCGCGGATCTTCCCGCCTTCCGCCAAAGGATCAACGAATATGCCAAATGCAATCTTTCGGCAGAGGATATGAAGCCTACGCTGGATATCGATCTGTGCGTCAGCTTCGATACCTTGACCTTTGCCTTTGCCGAGGCGCTGCAGATCCTTGAACCGTACGGTGTCGGGAACCCCGTTCCTACCTTTGTTGTCAAGGGCTGCTATGTGGCCGATATGACGGGTATCAGTGATCAGAAGCATACGCGCTTTACCCTGACCGACGGGCATCACTGCGTCACGGCGATGTTCTTTTCGACCTCGCCCGAGCAGACGGGCATCTGCGTTTCGGATCCTGTGGACGCCGTCTTTACCGTGGATATCAACGAATGGCTCGGTCGTCGCTCCATTCAGCTCATTCTCAAGGATATTCGTTTGTCCGAATCGGAGCAACGCCGTCAGCAGGACGAGGAGGACACCTTTGATCGCATTTGGGCGGGAGGCTCGTTTGACGAAAAGGACGATATCCTTCCGTCACGCGACGATTTTGCCTACGTATATAAATTTATCGTTTCCATGCTTCGCACAGGACGTGATACGGTCCACGTTCGCGAGCTTTTGTCGATGCTTTCCGGCGCCTCGTATGCGAAGGAGAGCCGCATCGGCTATATTAAGCTGCGCGTTATCCTAAAGGTTTTTATGGAAATGAATATCATCGGTATGGAGGAGATGGGCGATCGCTATCGCTTCTTCCTTCGTTACACAACGACCAAGGCGGATCTTGAAAAATCCACCCTTCTTCGCCGTCTTCGCGCGCAGATCAAGCATGCGTAACGGCATTCTATCAAAGGAGATCCACCCATATGTATGAATTCATGGGTCCGTTGCTTGCCGTCATCGGAAGCAGCGATAAATACGATCACGAAAAGATCAAGCGCGCCTACGATTATGCGGACGCCCTTCATAACGGCCAATTTCGTCTGAGCGGCGAGCCGTATATCAGCCATCCGGTAGCGGTAGCCACCATTGTCGCCGAATTGGGGCTTGATACCGATTCGATCTGTGCGGCACTTCTTCATGATACCGTTGAGGATTGCGCAGACAAGACCAATCTTGATACCATCCGCAAAATGTTCGGTGAAGAGACCGCACTTCTCGTCGACGGCATGACCAAGATCATGCAGGTTCAGGTCGCCGATAAGGAGGAGGCGCATATTGAGAATATCCGCAAGATGCTTCTTGCTATGAACAAGGATATCCGCGTCATCTTCATTAAGCTCTGCGACCGTCTGCACAATATGCGTACGCTGAGTGCAAAAAAAGAGGACCGTCAGCGTGCCATCGCGCTGGAGACTATGTATATCTACGCGCCCCTGGCGCATCGCCTCGGTATGCAGAGGATCAAGCAAGAGCTTGAAAATCTCAGCCTGTATTTCCTTGACCGCATCGGTTATACGGAGGTAGAGGACGAGATCAAGCGCAAGTACGGTCTGTCCAGCTCCTTCCTCGATGAGGCAAAGACCGAGTTGGCGGAGAAGCTGCGAGAAAATCACATCAGCTTTACGCTTGAGAGCCGTATCAAGTCGGTATACAGCCTGTATCGCAAGATGTATACCTTTAATAAGAGCTTTGAGGAAATATTCGATTTCTACGCCGTTCGTATCATCGTCAACACGGAGCTGGAATGCTATACCGCTCTCGGCCTCGTGCACGAGATGTTCCATTCCGTCCCCGGACGCTTCAAGGACTATATCTCCACTCCTAAGCCCAACCTGTACCGTTCGCTTCATACCACCGTTATCGGTCGCAGCGGTACGCCCTTTGAGGTGCAGATCCGCACGCGGCAGATGCACGAGGAAGCTGAATACGGTCTGGCAGCTCACTGGAAATACAAGTCGGGCGAGAATGCACGCGGAGAAACGGATGAAAAGCTGCGCTGGATCGCCCAGCTGCTGGAGTCCGATGAAAACACGCGTGATCCCGATGAATTCATGCGTTCGTTCAAAACGGATATTTTCCACGACGAGACCTTCGTCTTTACGCCTAAGGGTGATTGCATCTCCTTGCCGCAGGGAGCGACCGTCATCGACTTTGCCTACGCCATTCATTCGGCCGTAGGTAACAAAATGATCGGCGCCAAGATCAACGGCGTCATCGTTCCGATCGACCGCATCCCGAAAAACGGTGAGATCATTGAGATCATCACCTCCAAGGCCTCCAAGGGGCCGAGCCGTGACTGGCTGAAGATCGTCAAGACCGCACAGGCCAGAACGAAGATCCGTCAATGGTTTAAAAAAGAGAAGCGGGAAGAGAATATCCTCGTCGGCCGCGCCGAGGTCGAAAAGGAGATCCGCCGCATGGGACATACCCCGACCGACGGACAGATCGACGAGCTTATCACCAAGATCGGTCGAAAGATCGGCATCAACGACGCCGACGATTTTTACAATACGCTTGGCTTTGGCGGCATAACCCTTCAGCGCTTCCTGCCCAAGATCAAGGAGGAGCTTGATAAGCTGTTTGCCGTTGAGCAGGAGCCGCCGACACAGGCGCAGGAGATCGAAAAGATCAAGACCGATACGGGCAATAAGCGCCTGCGCTCGGGCGGTGGCATCATCATCGACGGCGAGCGCGGCTGTCAGGTCAAATACGCCAAATGCTGTAACCCTCTGCCCGGAGACTCCGTCGTCGGCTTTATCACGCGCGGCTTTGGTGTTTCGGTGCATAAGGCGGATTGTCCGAACGTCGTAGCCAGCCGTACGGAGGAAAATCTTGCCCGTTGGGTCAAGGCAGAATGGGAAAAGAGCGAGCCGAGCGGCACGAAGGATGCGCTGTACGAGGCGGCCCTGGAGCTTCATCTGGAGGATAAGATCGGTGTCCTTGCCACCATCTCCACGGCCCTCGCTGATATGAAGGTGTCGATCCTGTCGGTCAACACGCAGAACAGTCGCGACGGCGCACGCATCGTGCATCTGGTCATTGCCTGCAAGAGCACCTCGCATATTGAATCCATCGTTTCCAAGCTTCGTCAGTTGGATGCCGTCCTTTCGGTCACCCGTTCGATCGCCCATTAAATATTATAAGGAAGAAAACGTTATGATCGCTGTGGTACAACGCGTGTATTCTGCCACCGTATATGCCGACGGAGAACGGTCGGGGTCTATCGAACGCGGCCTGTATATCCTGCTCGGCGTGGAAGCGACGGACGACACGACCGATGCCGACCTTCTGATCGAAAAGCTGCATAAGCTTCGCATTTTTTCGGACGAAAACGGAAAGATGAACCTCAGCGCCGACGATATAGGCGCCGAGGCTATGCTCGTGTCCAATTTCACCCTTTGTGCGAACTACGTGCATGGAAACCGTCCCGATTACCTGTCGGCAGCCAAGCCGAAGGAGGCCTCCTTCCTGTATGACTATGCGCTGCAGCGTGCCACCACCTGCTTTAAAAAGGTGGCGAGCGGACGCTTCGGTGCGGACATGCGTACGGATATGTCCACAGACGGACCGGTTACAATTGTACTTGAATCAGAAAAATTACGTAAAAAACCAAGGCAGAAATAATCTTCCAAAAGGAGAAACGTCATGATACTCCATCTTGACGGAAACGTAAATCCATACTACGTGCAAACGCTTTCCATGATCTTTTTCCCAGGCGCGACCTTTGGCGTTGCCGAGGTGCCCGGTGAGGGCGTAGCGGAGGTCACCGTAAAGGTGTATCCCGACGGGGAGGGTGCTTGCACCGCCTATGTTGCTATAAAGCTGAACGACCGCGTCAGCGAAGCCTCTGAGACCATTTCCTATGCACAACCCTTGGCGATCGCCACACATGAATCCATCGCCGTCGGCCGCGCGATGTTTGCCGCGGGACGTGAGCTTCTCGGCCACATTCCCCCGTGGGGTATTCTGACGGGCATCCGCCCGGCCAAGGTCGCCTCCGCACTCCTTGAGGATGGAAAGGGAATTTTGAAGACCAAGCGCATCCTGCGCGATGAATATTTCCTTAATCCGCAAAAGGCGGCACTGGCTACCTCGGTGGCAACCAACGAAAGCAAGCTTCTTCGTAAGCTTCCCGACAACACCTGCTCGTTATACATATCCATTCCGTTTTGTCCCTCGCGATGCGCGTATTGCAGCTTCGTTTCTTATACGAGCCCAAAGCTTTTGTCGCTGACTGATGCGTATCTTGCGCAGCTGATAACGGATATCGAGCATACCTTTTCGACGATACGCCGTCTGGGGCAGCGCGTGCTTACCGTATACATCGGGGGCGGAACGCCGACGATGCTGTCCGCGGACGATCTTGCGCGTCTGCTTTCCACCGTCCGTTCACATTTATACGAGGATGAAGCGGTGGAATTTACGCTGGAGGCAGGGCGTCCCGATACGATCACGGCAGAAAAGCTGGCCGTTGCTCATTCCTATGGTGTGACGCGCGTCTGTGTCAATCCGCAATCTCTCAGCGACGAGGTGCTGCGCGAGATCGGACGCAAGCATACCGTGGAGGATTTCTATCGCGCGTTTGAGATCGCTAAGAATAGCGGCATTCCCGATATCAACGTCGATCTGATCGCCGGTCTGCCGGGGGATGATTTCAAAAGCTTCTCGGAGACGATCGATAAGGTGATCGAGCTTGCACCGTCCAACATTACGGTGCATACCTTCTGCGTCAAAAAAGCGGCGGACGTGCTAAAGAACAATACGAGCATCTACGCACTTCACGGCGCAGATGCCGCTAAGAGCGTATCGTATTCTCAGCTGAAGACCAAGTTTGCGGGATATCGTCCGTATTATATGTACCGCCAGAAAAATACCGTCGGGAATCTTGAAAACGTCGGTTATGCGCAAGAGGGACACGAGGGTCTGTACAACGTACTCATGATGGAGGAGAAGCAGACGATCTTTGCCGTCGGCGCGGGCGCGGTGACCAAGCTCGTAGCAAAGGACGAAAAGGGACGCTCGCGTATTAAGCGCATTTTTCAGCCGAAATATCCGTATGAATATTTGCGGGACGACCATTTGGAGCGCATACGCCAAACGGACGAGCAGATCCTTCGCTTTTTCCATAGGCAGCCAATTGAGCCGACGACCACATAAATCAAAAGCCTTGCTCATACATTGTAGCAAGGCTTTTTTTATTTTGGAGGCTGCATGAAGCATTTGTCTGTATCCAAGCAACATTCATCCGTGATCGGCGGAGCGCTGTATCTGACGGTCGCCGCCGTGTTCGTCAAGGTCCTTGGCCTGATCTATAAGATCCCCCTATCCCATATGCTGGGGGATGAGGGTATGGGGTATTTTAACGCAGCCTACACCGTATACGGTGCGCTGTATCTTCTTTGCACAGCCGGCGTTCCCAAGGCGATCTCGATCCTGACGACCGAATGCGACGTACGCGAGGCTCGGCACGACAAGGAAAAGATCTTTCGTGTGTGCCTTTGGTCCTTTGGCTCCCTCGGCGCGGTTTTAACGGCCTTTTTTATCCTTTGCTCCGCACCCCTCAGCCGTCTGATCGGCAGCGAGCCCTCTGCCTTTTGCATGATCGCGATCGCACCGTCGCTCCTGTTCGTATCTCTCGGAGGCGTTGTTCGCGGGTATTTGAACGGGCACGCGCGTATGTGGCCGATCGCCGTATCACAGGTGCTGGAGGGTGTGTGTAAGCTGATTCTCGGTCTGATCTTTGCGGCCTACGCCTTAAAAAGCGGCTTTTCCTTGCCGCTGACGGCTGCCTTCACGATCCTTGGTATTACCGTCGGCTCTTTCGTCTCCTTCTTGTACTTGAGCGTTCACGTGCATAGACTTCGTCGTGAGGCGCCTGCGAGGGAGGGCAGAGCGCAGACGTCCGGTAAGGACATTCTGTACCGTGTACTGAAGGTAGCGGCACCCGTCACATTCAGCGCGGCGATCATGAGCATGACCAACATGATGGATCTGACATTGATCATGAAGCGGCTGACCGAGACAGGACTCTCGGAGCAGGAGGCTACGGCGCTGTACGGTAACTATACCACACTGGCCGTTCCCATGTTCAATCTGGCAGCGAGCCTTGTCGCTTCGGTGATGACCGCCGTGCTTCCACACCTGACGCGCTTGTACGTCAGGGGGGATACGAGCGGCTTTCGTTCTTTATTTCAACGTACGGCACAGAGCTGTACTGTCTTTATTCTTCCGTTTTCCTTCTCCCTTGTATTGTTTGGTAAAGAGATCCTGTCTCTGCTGTTTCGGGAGGAAAGCGCCGTGCTGGCCACCCCGATGCTTGCGGTGCTGTCACCTGCTATGATCTTCATGGGACTTCTCACAGTCGTCAATACGGCGCTTGAGGCGGCCGGGCACGCGCGTGCGCCGTTGTATGCGATGGCGATCGGCTGTGCCGTCAAGCTGCCGGTCAGCTATCTTCTTCTCGGCAGTGAGTCGTACGGTATTCTCGGCGCGCCGATCGGCACGGTGATCTCGTATGCCGTATCCCTTGCCGTATCGCTTATCATCCTACACCGTGCGAAGGATATTCGTATGTCCGTTACGGCTTGTCTTTGGAAGCCGCTGATCAACACGCTGGCATCCTTGTCCGTCGTCTACCTTCTGTACCGCGTGATAGAGGTACGCACAGATGCGCTGCCCGCGCTGTGGATATGCGCACTGATCGGTCTGCCCTTGTATACGATCTTGTCGCTCTGTACGGGAGTGCTCACGATTCCAAGCAAGAAAAAAATGGTTATTTTCGACAAATAAATGCGCGTTTTTTTGGAAAAATAGACGATTTTTTCAAAAGTAATATTAAAATTTATCGTTACCCCTTGTGTTTTCTTATGTGCGTTGATATAATAGGTTTGTTAAACCAAATAAACGAAAGGACGTTTACTTTTATGAACAAAACAGATCTTATCAACGTAGTAGCACAGGAAGTTCCCGCATGTGCTAAAAAGGATGTTGCCGCTGTCATTCAGGCAACGCTCGACGCTATTCAGGGCGCTTTGAAGGAAGGCGATAAGGTACAGCTCGTTGGTTTCGGTACCTTTGAAGCAAAAGACGTTGCCGCTCACGAGGCACGCAATCCCAGCACGGGCGAGAAGGTGCAGGTTCCTGCCTCCAAGAAGCCCGCTTTCTCTGCTTCCAAGGCTCTGAAGGATGCAGTAAACGGCTGATTTCTTCATGCGGCTCGATAAGTACCTCAAGGTCTCACGACTGATCAAACGACGCACGGTGGCCAACGATGCCTGCGATGCGTCCTGCATTTCGGTCAACGGACGGGTAGCCAAGGCCTCTTACGACGTAAAGGTAGGGGACGTGATCACGGTGACCTTCGGGACACGCTCGGTCACGATCCGCGTGTTGGATATCCGCGAGACAACAAAGAAAACAGAATCCGTCGGTATGTACGAGGTGATCTCGCAGACGGAAGCATAATGTCTCTTAACGGCGCATATGTTTTTACAAGAACTGTGCGCCGTTTTTTCTTTGCTTGAAAGGAGATCATATGGAAGAAGTAAAACAAAAGCAAAAGCAAACGCTGACCGTCCAGGATCGACGTCAGCTCAATCTCAATACCGTCACGTGCGTCCATCGCTTTGATGAGGAGGAGGTCGTCCTGTCGGCCGCAGGCGGCCGTATCCTTATTGAAGGGCGCGATCTTAAGATCGAGCAGCTCAGCAAGGAGACGGGGGAGATCGTTATCACAGGCTCAATCGACGGCATAAGCTACATGGATGCGTCCGCAGAGAAGCGGCGCGGTCTGTTCCGATAATACCTTGCGGTATTTTTCATTTTACGAGATATGCATGGCGATCCTTGTCTGCTCTGTGTACGGTGCCGTCTTTGGCACCGTATATTCGGCAGCGGATCGAGTGCTTTCGGCCGTGTATCGATGTCTGACGCTTCCCGTCCGAGCGATCGGATGTGCCGTTCGACGTGTAAAGCGTGCAGACGCGCCGAGACCGACGGCGCATGCCGTAGAAATACCTTTTTTGCGTCATAGTACGGATTTTGTGTTTTTCGTGTTGTTTGGGATCGGGTATCTGCTTCTTTCTTACGTACTCCTTGACGGTATGCTCCGACTGTTTGCCGTAACGTTTACGGTGGGGGGCTTCGTTCTCGGTTACCGTCTGATCGGACGGCGCGCGGCGGCTCTCATTGGGCGTGTTCTGGAGTGGTTTGACCGCCTTCTGCTTCGTATTTTCTCCTGTGTTAGTATGCCGCTTGTGTGGATCGGATATTTTCTGTATACGCGATGCCTCCGCCCCATCGCCGCCTATGCTCGCAAGCGTTACGCAAAGCGCAAAGCCAAGCGCCGCAAGGCAAGAATTACACGAAAAAACAAAAAGACAAATGTCGCGCGCTCAATATCCACAAAGAGAATTTGGCAAACGTTCGATCCCTTGGCTAATTTTATGCAAAATAACAAAAATGCGCAGAATGTTTCTAAAATTCTTGACAAAAATATAAAAAAGTGATATACTTATAAAAAATGAATTTTTTATATTTTTGAAAGGAAACGGCAATGAACGAGCAGGCGAGTTATTATTTTCACCAGGGAACCAACAACCGTGCCTATGAGTATCTCGGGTGTCATCGCATGGACGGAGCAACGGCTCGCTATGTCTTTCGTGTCTGGGCGCCAAACGCAAAGCGCGTCGGTCTTGTCGGAGATTTCTGCGGATGGAATACGCCGATCGATATGCAGCGTATCACCGATCGCGGCGTTTTCGAATGCACGGTGGACGGGGAACTCGAAGGACGCTCCTACAAGTTCCTGATCGTCGCTGCAGACGGTATCGCTCGGTACAAGGGCGACCCGTACGCCTTTTCGTCCAAGGGTACTGACGACGGAGCCTCCATCGTTTGTACGGTGTCGAAGCATACCTGGAAGGACGCCGCATGGCTCAACCGCCGCAAGAAAACGATCTGTGCCAAGGATGGTGCCTTTATTTCCGCACCGCTCAATATATACGAGGTACATGCCTCCAGCTTTATGCGGCATGAAGGGAAGAATGGATATTATTCCTATCGCGAGCTTGCCGACGTCCTTGTTCCTTACGTCAAGCATATGGGCTACACGCACATCGAGCTTCTGCCGATGGCAGAGTTCCCGTACGACGGCTCCTGGGGCTATCAGGTAGGCGCCTTTTATGCACCGACCTCCCGTCACGGCACACCCGACGACTTCCGCTACTTTGTTGATGCCTGCCACCGAGGTGGCATTGGCGTCCTGCTTGACTGGGTTCCTGCGCATTTTCCCAAGGATGCTTGGGGACTGTATGAATTTGACGGTCAACCTCTGTATGAATATCAGGGACGCGACCGTATGGAATCGCCCTCGTGGGGAACGCGATATTTCGACCTGGGGCGCGAGGAGGTGCAATCCTTCCTGATCTCCAACGCGCTGTACTTCTTGCGTGAATTCCACATTGACGGACTGCGTGTCGACGCCGTTGCATCGATGCTGTATCTGGATTTTGACCGCCGCCCCGGCGAATGGGTACCGAATGAGCACGGCGGCCGCGAAAACATCGAGGCGATCGCATTTATCAAGAAGCTCAACGGAACGGTCCTCGGCGAATTCCCGGACGCGCTTATGATCGCAGAGGAATCCACCGCGTTCCATGGCGTCACCCATCCGACGAGCGTCGGCGGGCTTGGCTTCAGCCTCAAATGGAATATGGGCCTTGCCAACGACCTGTACGATTACGTATCGGGCGATCCCGTATATCGTAAATTCCATCACAGCGCGCTGACGTTTCCTCTTATGTACGCCTTCTCGGAGAATTACGTCCTTCCTATTTCGCACGATGAGGTCGTGCACGGGAAGCGCTCCTTTATCGACAAGATGCACGGCTCGTATGAGGACAAGTTCCGCCAGGCGCGTGTCGCTCTGATGCTCCTTATGACCTATCCCGGAAAGAAAATGCTGTTTATGGGGACGGAGTTCGCGCAGTTCCGTGAGTGGGACTATGAAAGCTCGCTGGAATGGTTTATGCTTGAGTACCCCATGCACCGTGCCTTCCGTGATTACACAGCGGCGCTCAACCGCTTCTATCTATCCAGACGGGAGCTGTGGGAGCTTGATTTCCGTTCCGACGGCTTTACGTGGCTGCTGCCCGACGAGCGTGACAAGAACCTCGTTGCCTTTTGCCGAAACGACGCAAAGGGAAAGCGACTCATCGTTGTTCTCAGCTTTTCCGGTGCCGAGGAGCATATCGATCTTCATCTGCGTCCCTGTGCGTCTGTTGACGTGTTGTTTTCTACCGATGAAGGCTATGCAAAGGAGAACATAAGCGCACCCGAGCAGACGGAGAACGGTTGCCGCGTGCATGTCCGCGTACCTGCCTTCACAGGTATCATTTTAAAAGAAAAGACAAAATCCCGCACGTATACCTTGACCGACAATTTTAAAGAATAAAAATCTTGAAAAGGTGGTAAATCGTATGTATTTCAAAAAAGAATGCATCGCCATGCTTCTTGCAGGCGGACAAGGCTCCCGTCTGTATGATCTGACCCAGCAAACGGCTAAGCCTGCCGTTTCCTACGGAGGAAAGTACAAGATCATTGATTTTCCTCTTTCCAACTGCATCAATTCCGGCATTGACACGGTCGGCGTTCTCACGCAGTATCAGCCCCTGGCGCTCAACGAATACATCGGCAACGGAGAGCCGTGGGATCTTGACCGTATGAGAGGTGGACTGTCCGTGCTTCCTCCTTACCAGGGGAATAAGTCCTCCGACTGGTACAAGGGTACAGCCAATGCGATTTACCAAAACATCCGCTTTATCAAGCAGTACAACCCCGATTACGTCCTCATCCTTTCGGGTGACCACATCTATCGCATGGATTATGCGAAAATGCTTGACCAGCACAAAAAGACGGGTGCGGCATGCACCGTAGCGACCATTACCGTTCCGATCGAGGAGGCCTCCCGCTTCGGTATCTGTAATACGCGCGAGGACGGATCGATCTACGAGTTTGAGGAGAAGCCCAAGAAGCCGAAGAACAACCAGGCGTCCATGGGTATCTACATTTTCTCGACCAAGATCCTCATCGATTATCTGGAAAGCGACGAGAAGGACGAAACGAGCTCCAACGACTTTGGTAAGAATATCATTCCCAATCTTCTTAACAACGGCGAAAAGCTCTTTTCCTTCCCGTTTGAGGGCTATTGGAAGGACGTCGGAACCATTGCCTCCCTTTGGGAATCGAATATGGATCTTCTGGGCGACCATCCGCCTCTCAATCTCTCCGACCGCAACTTCCGCATCTATTCCCGTAACAGCGCCCGTCCGCCGCAGTTCGTCGGCACGAACGCCAAGATCGCCAACTCCCGCATCTCCGAGGGCTGCCGTATTTACGGTAACGTAGAAAACTCCGTTCTTTCGGGCGGCGTTATCGTTGAGGAGGGTGCGATCGTTAAGGATTCCGTCATCATGGAGGACGTTATCGTCCGTCGCGATGCCAAGGTCTATACCTCGATCATTGACTCCGATTCCATCATCGGTGAAAGCTGTGTCGTCGGTAAGGACGGCGCCGATAAAAACAATATTACCATCGTTGCCAAGGGAACCAATATGTCCCGTTCGACGATGTAAGAAAGGCGGTACACATCATGAACGCAGCAGGAATTATTTTCTCCAATCTCAATCAGGATACCATATCCGAGCTGACGACCGACCGTACCTTAGCGGCGATCCCGTTTGGCTGCCGTTATCGCTTTGTTGATTTTTGCCTTTCCAACCTGATCAACGTGAATATTTCCAACATCTGTATCGTCGCCAACTACAACTACCGTTCTCTGATCGATCATATCGGCAGCGGTAAGGATTGGGATATGGCACGCCGCACGGGCGGTATTCAGATGATCGCCCCCTTCCAGACCTCACACACCTCCGATTCCAAGCTCAACTGCACGCATCTGGAAGCGCTTTGCAACATGAAGGATTATATCCTCGAATTCAAGGAAGACTACGTCATCATCATGGATGCGGACCAGGTCGTAAACATCGATCTTTCTGCCGTCGTGGACAGCCACGAGGCGACGGGCGCCGATATCACCATGGTCACGACCAAGATCCGTGAGGATTTCTCCAGCCGCAATCGCCGCATCATGGCAAAAACCGAAAACGGCAAGATCACCCGCATACTTACCTCCAAGACGTACACCGATCGCGCACCCGAAATGTGCATCAACACCTTCGTTATGCGCACGCCCTATCTCGTCAATCTTCTTAATTCGGCAGAGGACAAAAACCTCACCAGTTTGACCGATCATCTGCTGAATACGTACGAGCATGCCAACTACTTTACCTACTGCTACGACGGTTACGTTGCCTCGATCACCGATTTCCAGGAATATTATCAGGCATCCATGGAGCTGACGTCCTCCGACGAGGCCAAGGAATCGCTTCTTTGGCGCAAGGATGCCCCCATCTATACCAAGGTACATAACTCCGCTCCCACGATGTATAGCGCGGATGCCGTCGTGCGCGATTCTATGATCGCCGACGATTGCGTGATCGAGGGAACGGTCATCAACTCCATTCTGTCAAGAAACGTACGCGTGGCCAAGGGCGCGGTCGTCAAGAACTCCGTCCTCTATTGGGGAACGACGGTCGGCAAGGGCGCATCGCTCAACTGTGTCGTCACGGATAAGGACGTATACATCACTGATGGCGTATCCCTCTCGGGCAACAAGAATCTTCCCATCTATATTGAAAAAAAGCGTAAGGTCTGATGCCTTACGACCGTTGGGGGGCATAGCCTGCCCCCCTCAAAAATTTACGTATAAAGGACGCTTCCCACAGGGGAGCGACGGTTTGATATGAAAGTATTATTCGTAGCAAGCGAAGCCAATCCCTTTGCCGCCAGCGGCGGTCTCGGAGACGTAATGGGGGCGCTTCCGTACGCGTTGCGCCAGAATAGCCACGGCCGTTGCGAGGCGGACGTCATCATGCCGCTGTATTCGATCATGAAGGAAGAGTATCGGCGCGAGATGGTCAAGGTCTGCGATTTGAGCTTCCGATTGGCTTGGCGTCAGACGGGCGCCTCCGTTTTTAAGATCACGCGTAAGGGCGTCAACTATTATTTTATTGAAAATCATTACTATTACAGCCGTCCCTCCTTGTACGGGGAAGCGGATGACGGGGAACGCTTTGCCTTCTTCTCGATGGCCGTTCTCGAATTTATGAAAGCAACGGGCTACACGCCCGACATCCTGCACGCAAACGATTGGCAGGCGGCTTTGACGATCATCTATCTCAAGACCGAATACGCCTGCGTCAAGGAGTTTGCACACATCCGCACGGTCTATACCATTCACAACATCGAATATCAGGGTAAATTTGATCCGTGCTCCCTCGGTGATGTATTTGCTCTTGACGCCAAGTACTATTCCATTGTGGAATACAACAACTGCATCAACCTGATGAAGGGCGCGCTGACCGTATCCGATTACGTATCGACCGTCAGCCCGAATTACGCAAGTGAGCTGCGTCACGACTACTTTGCCTTTGGCCTTGCTAGGATCATCAACAGCATATCCTCCAAGATGTGCGGCATCATCAACGGCATCGACTACGAAATGTTCGGTCCCGAAAACGGACGAGATATCACCGCCGCCTTTGACAAGACGACGCTGAAGGAAGGGAAGCGCTTGAACAAGCGCGCCCTGCAGGAGGAGCTTGGACTTCCCGTCAATGAGGACATTCCCATGATCGCCATGATCACGCGTCTGGCGACTGCCAAGGGTATTGATCTTATTCTTTGCATCCTTGACGAGCTTCTCGCAGAGCCCGTGCAGTTCGTTCTGCTCGGAACAGGTGAGGCAGAATATGAAAACGCCTTCCGCGATATTGAAGCACGGCATCCGAACATGCGTGCGCTGATCAAGTTCGATCGCGTGACGTCGAAAAAAATGTATGCATCGGCCGACCTGTTCCTGATGCCGTCCAAGAGTGAGCCCTGCGGTCTTGCGCAGATGATCTGCTGCTCGTACGGAACCGTACCGATTGTACGCACCGTCGGCGGTCTTGCCGATTCGATCAAGCCGTACGGAACGGAAAACTCCAACGGCTTCCGCTTTGATAATTATAATGCCCACGATCTTCTCTTTACCGTCAAGGGAGCGCTGAGCGTCTACCGCGACGAGGAAGCGTGGGATGCGCTCGTCGCGCGGGCAAAGGCATCCGATTTCTCATGGGATGTCTCGGCAGAGGCGTACCTTAGCATGTACGACCGACTATTACAATGGTGATCCCCCATACGGGATACGATAGATCAGCAAACAAAAGAATGGAACAAGGAAAACAATGACATCAAACACGCAAAAACTTCAGGTACAAGGGGCACGCATTCCCCTTAGCAAGCAGGAGCTGCAGCAGCGCATCCTGCAAAAATTGATCGCTCACGGTGTTTCCGACCCTGCGAGCGCAACGGCCGAACAGATGTATCACGCCGTCGTGTACGTTCTTAAAGACATGATCCTCAATGACCGTGCACAGTTTAAAAAACGTATCAAAGCCGTCAAGGGAAAAAAGGTATGCTACCTTTGCATGGAATTCCTTGTCGGACGCTCGCTCAAGAACAACGCCATGAACATGGGCGTTTACAACGACCTTTGCAATATCCTCAAGGATTACGGCACTTCGTTTGATGAAATTTTTTCCTGCGAAGTCGATCCCGGACTCGGCAACGGCGGTCTTGGCCGTCTCGCCGCCTGCTTTATGGATTCCTTGACAGCCAAGGACTACGCTGCCAACGGCTATTCCTTACTGTATGAAAACGGTCTGTTCCGTCAAAAGATCGTCGACGGTGAACAGGTCGAGTTGGTGGATGACTGGATCGAAAAGGGGGGCGCATGGCTTGTCCCCCGTCCCGAAAAGAGCATTTCCGTCCGCTTTGGCGGAAAGATCGAGGAAACGTGGCAAAACGGTGAATGCAAGATCACACACACCGAATACGACGAGGTCAAGGCTGTTCCGTACGATCTTATGATCCCCGGCACTGTCACCAATGCAACCAACAGCATCCGCCTTTGGAAGGCAAGACAGCCGTACGCACGTCTGATGGGCTACGAGGGCACGCAGAGCGCATACGTTCAGCAGATGACCGATCTTGAAAACGCCGAAACAATCACAAAGCAGCTGTATCCGCCGGATGAGCACGACGAAGGAAAGCTCCTTCGTCTGACACAGCAGTACCTGCTTGTTTCCGCATCGCTGCAGAGCATTATCCGCGATTACTTCAACGAAAACGGATCTCTTCGCGGCTTTGAAGACAAGATCGCCCTGCACATCAACGATACGCACCCCGCTCTTTGTGTACCCGAGCTGATGCGTATTCTGATGGACGTCTATTCCTATACGTGGGAGGATGCATGGCGCGTCGTCACCGCTTCGGTGACCTACACCAATCACACCGTCCTTCCCGAGGCGCTGGAATGCTGGCGTGTTGATCTGTTCCAGATGAAACTGCCTCGGATTTACTCCATTGTTTGCGAGATAAACCGCCGTTTCACTACGGATCTTTGGAACATGTATCCAGGCGACTGGGACCGCATTTCCCGCATGTCCATCGTCGCTTACAACCAGGTGCGCATGGCGAATCTGTCCGTCGTCAGCTCGCACACCGTCAACGGTGTATCCAAGCTGCACAGTGACATCCTTAAGAAGACGATCTTCCACGACTTCTATAAGATGACCCCCGACAAGTTTACCAACGTCACCAACGGTGTCGTACACCGCCGCTGGCTGAACTATTCAAACCCTGCGCTTACCTCGCTTCTGACCGAGCTGATCGGTGACGGCTTCCGCGAGGACGCCTCGCAACTTTCGAAGCTCGAAGCCTTTAAGGACGACCCTGCGGTGCTTTCCCGCATCGCCGATATCAAGCATATCAACAAAGAGCGCTTCGCGCACTATGCCTATGCAAAATGCGGACGCCGCATCGATCCGTCGTCGGTCTTTGACGTTCAGATCAAGCGTATGCACGAATACAAGCGTCAGCTGCTCAACGTCATGAAAATCGTATCGCTGTATAACGAGATCCTCGAAAACCCGAACGCTGACATTCCTCCGCAGACCTTTATCTTCGGATGTAAGGCCGCGCCCGGCTATGCCATGGCCAAGAAGCTGATCAAGCTCATATGGTTCCTCTCGGAGGAGCTGGAGCGCAATCCCTTGACTCGTGACCGCCTGAAGGTCGTCTTTATGGAGGAATACAACGTATCGCTCGCAGAGATCCTCATTCCCTCGGCCGATATTTCCGAGCAGATCTCTCTGGCCGGAAAGGAAGCGAGCGGCACGGGCTGTATGAAGCTGATGATGAATGGTGCGGTAACGCTCGGTACGATGGACGGCGCTAACGTCGAGATCTTTGACGCCGTGGGCGAAGATAACATTTACATCTTCGGTCTGAATACCCCCGAGGTCGAGGAGCTGTGGCGTGACGGATACGTCGCCCGCGATTACTACTACGCATCGGAAAATATCCATAAGGTAATCGATCGTTTCCGTCAACCTATTGGCGGTCAGAACTTCTCGCATATTGCCGATTATCTTGTCAACGGCGGTTACGTCGTTGCCGATCCGTTTATGTGTCTGGCGGATTTCGATTCGTATCTGTACACGTACAAGACGGTGATCCGCGATTATGAGGTGACCGAGGATTGGGCAAGAAAATCGCTGATGAACACGGCACGAAGCGGTATTTTCTCTGCGGATAACAGCGTTTGCCATTATGCAAATGAGATCTGGCATATCCAACCCATCGGTGCTAAAAAAAATAAACTGTAATGACATTGTACGGGCGGCACGGGCATCTCGTGCCGCCCGTTAAGAAAGGATACGCCTACGGGCGATACTCTCTTGGAGCCACTAAGCATCTATACGAACGATCTATGCGCCGGCATCGGTGACATTTTATTTTGTCACGGACAAACGCGCAATCGCACCTGTGCCTTTGATGTCCAAACGCGTGCGTCAGCCTGCTTGTATATACCGCGTCAGTTGGGCGCGACACAGGTGCTTTTTGAATGCTTCACTGAAGCAGCAGACAAAATGGTACGCCGCCTGACGGGCGAATGGGACGATCTGTATAAGGATATGGACGTCTATACCGTCGACCTGTCCGATATGCGCGTTGGCCTGTATTTTGCCCGCGTCACAGTCATAACGCCTCTCGGCCGACGGATAGGCGTGCTGCAGAATCGCGCATTGGTATTTACCAAAAACGTCGACGCAGCACCGAATATTCAGTTGTCCTTTTCGGATTTTGCCTATGACGCGCCAAAGCCGATGTACGGCGGCATCATTTATCACATTTTTGTCGATCGCTTTGCCAAGGGCGGAGACGTACCGCTAAGGGATGGCGCGATCCTCAATCCCGATTGGGATCACGGTATACCGCAGTTTGCCCCGTATAACGGTGCACCGTTAAAAAATAATATGTTTTTCGGCGGAACGCTTTGGGGAATCAAGGACAAGCTTCCCTATATTGCGAGCCTCGGCGTCAGCACGCTGTATCTCAGCCCGATCTTTGATAGCCCCTCCAACCACAAGTATGACACGGCCGATTACATGACCGTCGATCCCATGTTTGGTGGGGAGGAGGCGCTTCGCGCCTTGATCCGGGAAGGGAAGCGATACGGCATCGGTATTATCCTTGACGGTGTCTTCAATCACACAGGTGCTGACAGTCTCTATTTTAATAAGTTTGGTCGATACGCCACCCTTGGTGCGTGTCAGTCCAAGGACTCGCCCTTTTACGCGTGGTACGATTTTCAATCCTATCCCGATCGCTACACCTGCTGGTGGGGCATTGATATCCTTCCTCGTATTCACCCCGACGTCCCCTCCTGCGGTGATTTCTTCACCAAACGCGACGGTGTCATTCGTCATTATGCCCGCATGGGCATTCAGGGCATGCGTTTGGACGTGGCCGACGAGCTGTCCGACCCCTTCCTTGGTAAGATAAAAGCGGCGCTGAACGAAGAAGTAAACGACGCCGTTTTATACGGCGAGGTGTGGGAGGACGCGTCCAACAAGATCGCTTACAGCACGAGAAAAAAATATTTTCTCGGTAAAGAGCTTGACGGCGTCATGAACTATCCCGTACGCGAGGGTCTCATCGACTATTTCCTGAGCGGCGATACAGGCAAGCTCGCCTACGCGCTGCGGGAGGTGACCGAGCACGCGCCTTCTCGCATTCTCCATGCGCAAATGAACCTGCTTGGCACACACGACACCGAGCGTATCCTGACGATCCTCGGCGGCGAGCCGAAGGGCGATCGCACGAACGCCGAGCTTTCGCGCGCTACAATGACGGAGCGGGAAAAGGCCATTGGTCGGACACGCCTGAAGATGGCCTATACCGCACTGGCAACCCTTCCGGGTGTCCCTGCCATCTTTTACGGAGATGAGGTGGGCATGCAGGGCTATCACGATCCCTTCAACCGCCGTCCGTTCCCTTGGGGACGCGAGGACGCGGAGCTGCTTCGTCACTATAAGAAGATCGGACGTATCCGTCGCGCCCATGAGGTCTACAAGGAAGGCGGCTTTCGCTTGTTATCCTTGACACAGGATACGCTTATATTTGCCCGTTATAACGAAGTCGAGGTATACGTAACCGTCATCAACCGCACGGATGGCAAGCAGGAATATACCTTTACTTCGCCGACGGTCAATCTTATCAACGGTCGAAGCGGGCAAACTCTGTACGTCGGCGCGCGAAGCGGTGCGATCTTCCGCACGACGCTTGGTACCCGCATGACGCTCGTGTGAGGTGGTCTTCAATAAAAAAGCCTTGGTCTTGCATTATACAAGACCAAGGCTTTTTTATTGGGAAAGAATATGATGCATGGCACGCAAAAACAGAAGAACATCCTCGTCCGTGGTGGTATGAGATGCACTCAGGCGCACCGTTCCGCTGTCCTGCGTACCGAAGGTCTTGTGAGCCAGCGGAGCACAGTGAAGTCCGGCACGCGTACAGATCGAATATCGATCCAGCTCGCGTGCAAGCTCCTCGGGCGAGTAGCGTTCGCTGACAAACGACACGATGCCGTGTCCAACCGAGCCGACGATGTGTATGCCGTCCATAGCTGACAGCTCACGTTGCAGCTGCTCGGTTATCTGATCTGTTTTCTGCCTTATATTATTTAGCCCAATTCCCGTAATATAGGATATTCCGGCAGTTAAAGAGGCAATCGACGGGACGGGAAGCGTGCCTGCCTCCAGACGCTCAGGCAGGCGCTGCGGCATGCCCGTTTCCCGACTTTCGCTGCCGCTTCCGCCCTCAATCAGCGTATAGGGCGGTGTATCCTCATATACAGCGAAGCCACAGCCCATCGCGCCAAAGAGCCCCTTGTGCCCGGGAGCACACAGGACGTCAACGGGATCCTCCGATAAAGACACCGGTGCGTGACCGAGCAGCTGAGAAGCATCCGCTACGGTATACAGACCGTATTCGCGACGTATCCTTGACAAAACAGACAGAGGAATCTCGCGTCCCGTAACGTTGGAGGCGAGCGTGCTTACCAGCATGCGCGTATCCGCACGGATGGCGTGACAAATATTGCTGTATATATCACCTTCGGTGGAAAATACGCTGTATTCGACGCCGAGCTGCTCGACCAGCGCGTGCACGGGACGAAGCACCGCGTTGTGCTCTATATCCGACAAAAGAATATGGCAAGGGGATCGAATGGCCGTTTTGATGGCCGTATTGAGCGCATAGGTTGCATTCATCGTAAAGACGACCTGCTCGGGGCGACGTATGCCGAGTAGCTCGGCTACCGCCTCGCGTGCCTGAAATACGACGTCGGCCGCCCCCATAGAAAGCGTGTGCGCACTTCTGCCTGGATTCCCTCCAAAGCGTACGATCGCCTCGCGCATGGCCTTGTGAACGCTTGGCGGCTTTGGCCAGGACGTGGCGGCGTGGTCAAGATAGACCGTAGCTCTCATAAAAACGGGTACCGTTCGTAGGGGATCTGCTGCTGTTGCAGCTCCTTTACCGCACGGAACACATCCCGTGTCGCCAGCTCGATCCCGTGCGTACACCCCTTGGCCGTCTTATTTGTATCCAGCTTGACGGTTTTTGCCTGTATACCGATGCGACGGAGGATTCGCACGGCCTTCATGGCATAGGTGACCGACCCAACGGAAAGGACAGTCGTTTGCATCGGAGAAGGCCTCCTTTCATACGTTTTGCGTAGGACTTCCTTAACAGTGTATGACGCAGACGAAAAAATGCCATTTTATCCATGTATTTTAAGAAACATACTTGTCTTTTTCCAAAATATATGGTATACTAATATGAAAAAAAGCGATCTCCAAAAAGGAAAGAAAGCACCATGGAAGAGTTAAAGAGCAATTTTATTCACGACATCATCGACGAGGATCTGCGCCGCGATCCCGATCTGAAGATCCATACCCGTTTTCCGCCCGAGCCGAACGGATATCTGCACATCGGATCGGCTAAGGCGATCTGGATCAACGCTATGACGGCCAAGAAATACGGCGGTCTGTTCAATCTTCGGTATGACGATACTAACCCCTCAAAGGAGGATACTGAGTACGTCGAAAGCATTTATGAGGATCTGCGTTGGCTCGGCTGCGAGCCGACGGGCGGTATTTTTTACGGCTCTGACTATTTCGGTAAGTGCTACGAATATGCCGTAAAGCTCATAAAGGAAGGGAAGGCGTACGTCTGTGATCTCAATGCGGACGAAATGCGCGCCTACCGCGGCACGCTGACCGAGCCCGGCAAGAACAGCCCGTACCGCGACCGAACGGTTGAGGAGAACCTTGATCTGTTTGAGCGTATGAAAAACGGAGAATTTCCCGACGGTGCAAAGACCCTGCGCGCCAAGATCGATATGGCATCGCCCAATATGAACCTGCGCGATCCTGCGATCTATCGCATCGTGCACACCGATCACCACCGTCAAGGCAACAAATGGTGCATATACCCTCTGTACGACTTCGCGCATCCCATTCAGGATGCCTTGGAGGGGATCACCCACTCGCTTTGCTCCATTGAATTTGAAAATCATCGACCCCTCTACGATTGGGTCATTGAAAACGTCGGCTTTGAAAAGCGTCCGCATCAGTGGGAATTTGCCCGTCTGAACGTCACGCACACCGTCATGTCCAAGCGCTACCTGCGTCAGCTTGTTGAAAATAAGCTGGTCGACGGCTGGGATGACCCCCGCATGCCCACGCTGTGCGGCCTGCGCCGCCGTGGCTACACGCCTGCGTCCATTTTTGATTTTGTATCCCGCGCCGGTGTCGCAAAGGCGTATTCCGTCGTCGATTATGAGCTGCTGGAGCATTGCATCCGTGAAGAGCTCAACGATACCGCACCGCGCCGTATTGCCGTCCTTCATCCGATCAAGGTCGTCATCACCAACTATCCTGAGGACAAGGTCGAATATTTCGAGGTCGCCAACAACCCGAATCACCCCGAATGCGGCACGCGCCAGCTTCCGTTTACGCGTGAGCTTTATATCGATGAGAGCGACTTTGCCGAGGTTCCTCCGCCGAAGTTCTTCCGCATGAAGCCCGATGGCGAGGTTCGCCTGATGGGTGCGTATATCGTCAAATGCAACGAGATCGTTAAGGATGACGATGGCCGCATCGTCGAGATCCGCTGCACCGCCGATCTTGAAACGGGTAACGGCATGCCGACGGACGGTCGTAAGGTGAAGGGAACCATTCATTGGCTGTCCTCACGCCATGCATGCGATACGACGGTTAAGCTCTACGACTTCCTCTTTGATATTGAAAACGTTTCGGATATTCCCGAAGGAAAAACCTTCGACGATTATCTCAACCTCGCCTCCGAGCAGACCGTGGAGCACGCAAAGATCGAGCCGTCGCTCGCGGATGCTGAGCCGTCGGAGCGCTTCCAGTTCGTCCGTTGCGGATACTTTGTTAAGGATACCAAGCACGACAACGTCTTTAACCGTATCGTGGGTCTGAAGGACAGCTTTCCCAAGGTGAAATGACGCTACGCGATCTATGGCAAAAGGGACTGTTCTATGTAACCGTCCCGACTTGCGTTTGCTGCGGCGATGCGCTGCGTGAGGACGACCGTGCCTTGTGCAGCGATTGCCGGCGGTCATACGAAAACATGAAGGCGCGTGATTGTGCACGCTGTTTTCGTCCGATCCATCGGTGCACCTGCTCCTGCGACGTGCTGGATTGCCATTTCGTTCACCGCCTTATCAAGGTCACGCGGTACATCAAGCGGGATGCGGATATTCCGTCAAACGCCTTGGTCTATTCGCTGAAGAAGGACAATCGCCTGGATGTTGAGTGTTTTATAGCAGACGAGATCTTTCAGTCCTTGTCTGCGTTGGACGAACATCCGCAGGATGCCGTCTTCACGCATGTGCCGCGCCGCTCATCGGCCGTGCGACATTTCGGGTACGACCATGCCCGGCGGCTTTCCCTGGCGCTTGCCCGCTTGTCGGGTGCCGAGCATACGACCTTCTTTCGCTCAAAGGCCAAGCACGCACAAAAGGAAATGCATGGGACTGACCGTCTGCAAAACGCACAGATCGCCCTGCGTCACCGATACCGTCACACAGATCTGCGCGGAAAGCGTGTGTATCTCGTGGATGACATCGTAACGACGGGCGCCTCCATGAGCTGTGCCGCGATGGCCCTGCATGCTATGGGAGCCAAGGAGATCATCGGCGTCTGCTTTTCGATCGCGTATCTGGATTCATAGAAAATGCATGTAAAAAGAATGTATTTGACAGTTTGAGGAGGATTGCTGCTATGTCTGGTGCTTTTGAGTACAAATTTTATAACGAAGGCTTTTTCGGTTACAGCACAGAGCAGGACTTTCGCTATTGGTCGCTTGCTCATTTTCTACCGATCATCTTGCTCGGTGTTGCCATTTTTTTAACCTTTAAGTACAAGGACAAGATCAGAAGCTTTAAGCACGAGGAAACTCTACGTTTTATACTCGGCGGACTTATGATTTTCAATGAAGCGTTCTATTATTGGCGTCTGTTGTACGTCGGAAACGGTGGCTCAGCCGATCCAAAGCAGCTCCTAACGTATCTGCCCTTACAGGTCTGTGAATGGACCGCATGGCTTGCCGCATTTATGCTAATGAAGAAAAGCCGTCACCTCTATGATATCTGCTTCTACGTAAGTCTGACACTCGGCTTGATTCCCTTATTTACCCCTGCCGTCATTATGCAGGCAGGCCCCGGCTACGCGCGCTACTATCAGTTCTGGATAGAGCATCTTGTTCCGATTTATGCCATATTCTATATGATGGCCGTACATAATTTCCGTGCAAGCTACAAGCGCGTGTATAAGCCTTTTGCGATGCTCGGCATCCTCGCTACGTTCGCCATTATTGCCAACACCAAGATCGAGAATGCAAACTTTATGTACCTTGCATCGGGCACAGATGGCGACTCGATCGCGAATCTTCTCCCCGAAAGCATTCCCGTGCGTATTCTGCTGTATCTGGGTATACTGATCGTTCTGTTTGCACTCCTTTCTCTCCCCGAAATACTTTCGGAAATCAAAAAGAAGAGAAGCGCTAACACCAAGCAGATCGAGTGCACGGAAAAAACGCAAGAATAAAAAACGGGCGTATTTGATATGTCATATGACCAAAAGGCCCTATAGCGAAACGAAAGAAGAGAGACCTCTTCTAAAAAAACAAGCGCCCTCTGTCAAGTAGACAGAGGGCGCTTGTTTTGGTTTCTTTTTAGTAAAGAGCAGGGAGACTTCAAAATCAGCTAAGCTTTGCGTAGTTGATCTTAATGCCGGGGCCCATCGTCGTAGCTACGACGCAGCTCTTAATGTACTGGCCCTTAGCAGCTGCGGGCTTTGCCTTGATAACGGCGCCAACGAGCGTGTTGAAGTTCTCGGTCAGCTTTTCCGTACCGAAGGAAACCTTGCCAAGAGGGCAGTGAATGATATTGGTCTTGTCCAGACGGTATTCGATCTTACCGGCCTTTGCCTCGACAACAGCCTTAGCAACGTCGGGAGTAACGGTACCGGCCTTGGGGTTAGGCATCAAGCCCTTAGGACCAAGGACCTTACCGAGACGACCGATAACACCCATCATGTCAGGGGATGCGATGACGACGTCAAAATCGAACCAGTTTTCTGCGGTGATCTTCTGAACCATATCCTCAGCACCGACGTAGTCAGCACCTGCGGCACGGGCAGCGTCTGCCTTGTCGCCACGGGCGAAAACAAGGGTACGAACGGTCTTACCGGTACCGTTGGGAAGAACGATCGCGCCTCTGACCTGCTGGTCAGCGTGGCGGGAGTCAACGCCCAAGCGGATGTGGATCTCGACGGTCTCGTCGAACTTTGCCTTTGCGGTCTGGCAAAGGAGTGCGATCGCTTCGTCAACGTCGTAAAGCTTCGACTTCTCGACGAGAGCGGCGCTTTCGTTATATTTCTTACCGAATTTAGCCATTGTATTCTACCTCCTCTTACTCTTCGACGGTAATGCCCATGCTGCGAGCCGTGCCGGCCACCATGCTCATGGCAGCTTCAACGGTAGCGGCGTTGAGGTCGGGCATCTTGGTTTCAGCGATCTTGCGGAGCTGTTCCTTGGAGAGCTGAGCAACCTTCGTCTTGTTGGGGGCGGCAGAAGCCGTTTCGATACCGCAAGCCTTCTTGATCAGAACGGCTGCGGGAGGCGTCTTGGTAATGAAGGTGAAGGAACGGTCAGCGTAAACCGTGATAACAACGGGAATGACAAGACCGATATCGTTCTTGGTTCTCTCGTTGAATTCCTTCGTGAAGTTAGGGATGGAAACGCCGTACTGACCGAGAGCAGGGCCAACGGGCGGCTGGGGAGTAGCTTTTCCGGCGGGAAGCTGTAACTTAATGTAACCGGTAATTTTCTTTGCCATAATTATTACACCTCCGAATGTGGTAATGAAATCGGGAGAATTAAAAATTTTTCTCCCTCCCACGAATGCTTCATGGCGAAGCGACAAAAGGGAATTCCTTTGTCTTACTGTGCAAGACGGACATCCTTGGTATCAACCATGATAGGAATGTCTCGCCGTTCAGTGGAAGCAAGGAACACAAGCTGCTTCTTGTCCTCACTGATTTCCTGAAGTATGCCCGAGTAGCCTGCGAAGACACCCGAAACCACTTCAACGCGATCGCCGACTTTCAAGCCGATATCGTCCGAGTGGATCTCCACGTTGAACATTTCGACTTCCTCTTCGGTCAGAGGAGTAGGTTCGGAACCGGGACCTACAAAGCCGGTAACGCCGGTGATGTTGCGGACCACGTGCCAGCTTTCGTCGGTCATGGTCATCTTGATCAGAACGTAGCTGGGGAAGATCTTTGTTTCGATCTCCTTCGTTTCGCCCTTTTCATTGGTCTCAACCCTTGTTTCCACGGGGATCTTGACATCATAGATCAAATGTCCGAGCCCGCGGTTTTCCACGATTTTCTCAATGTTGTCCTTGACTTTGTTTTCGTAACCAGTATATGTGTGTGCAACGTACCATCTGGGACCCTGGTTTTTCTCGTTGATGTTACTCATACAAAAGCCTCTCTTAGCCGAACAGGGATGCTATGGCATCGATGAGGAAAGAGAAGAGCATATCGATCAAACCGAGCGCAAGCGCCGTGGCACAAACGGCGACGACAACAAGCACCGTGCTCTTGATAAGCTCGTTCTTCGGGGTCCAGCGGACCTTCTTCATTTCATTGAACGTATCTCTGCACAGCTTTTTTGTGCCATTCCAAAGACGAACGAAGATGTTAGGCTTCTTTTCCGTCTTGGCAACCTTTTCTTTCTTTGTCGAAACGACCTCATCGTTCGCCGCGGTAGCTTCCACAGCGTTCGTATCGGTGGTCTCAGCGGAAAGATTCATGTTTTCTTCTGCCATTTTACAAATCCTCTCCAAAATTACTTGGTTTCTTTATGCAAGGTGTGCTTGCGGCAGAAACGGCAATACTTTTTCATTTCAAGTCTGTCGGGATCGTTCTTTTTGTTTTTCTCAGTGTCATAATTTCTTTGCTTGCACTCAGGGCAGGCTAACGTAATTTTGACTCTCATATCGGCACCTCCTAATAGAATTCGGGTAATACCCGTTGAATACCTCCCTCGAGGCGGCCTTCGGTACTGTGTCCCAAAACAGCACACAAAAAAAGCCCCTTACGAGGTATTGCCATTATATCACATAGGATATCATTTGTCAATACTTTTTTGTGTTTTTTTGAAAATATTTATTATAATATTTAGAATCTTGTTCATCCGGCGACGGAGGGGCTACCGTTGTCCGAACGACGGTCGGGGGCGAAGACCCATGTGCGAAGCAGCCGATACGTGAAAAACGATAGCAAAAGATCGATCCCACCCTTCATAAGCGTCAAAGAAAGGACCGATGTGGAAAGGGGGCGGACAAGGAGCGTCAAGCCATAGGACAGCGCCAATCTCCCCAACCAGACAGCATAGTATTTTACAACAGAATTTCGGCTTTTTTCACGAAACACGAACGTAAAATTGAGCAGAAAATTCAAAAGCGAGGAAATGATCCGTGCACCGACCGTAGAAAGAAGCACAAAGACGGCCCCCTCACTTCCACGGAATACAAAGCGCTCCAGAAGAAAAAAGACAAGCACATCCAGCAGAGCGCACAGCACGGAGCTGATCGTATACCGGATCGTGGACGCGCAGAGAACACCGAGGATCTTGATCGAATCTCGCAGCGGAGAAAAATGACTGACGCGCTCGCCGTTCGGTGCGTTTTTCATATAACGGGTGGTTATATCGATACAAGCAATGGGAATATGATGCGTACCGCAGTGCGTCAAAACGCGCATCTCGTAGTCAAATCCATCGCCCCTTATAGCGAGCAGAAAGGATAGCCGCTCATGGGAAAAGGCGCGAAGCCCCGTCTGCGTATCACGGATATACGAGCCGAAGAACAGCTGAAACAGACGCGCGCTCACCTTGTTACCAAAGCGTGAGCGAAGTGGCACGTCCTTTTTGTCAAAGCTTCGGCATCCGAGAATCAAGGCACTCGGTCGACGACGAATGGCCTTCTCCATACGAACGACATCCTCCGGCGTGTGCTGGCCGTCACAATCCGCCGTTATATACAGCGTCTGCGAGGGAAAGCGCTCCTTGGCAAATGCAAAGGCATGTCGCAGAGCGCGGCCTTTTCCGCCGTTTTTCACCAGGCGAAGCAAGCAACAGTGCTCAATGCGGGTCGCCTCGACAAAGCGTTCGTAATAGTCTTCGCCGCTACCATCGTCGACGACCAGAACGAAGGCATCCGTTTTCTGCCGCAGCGCATGCAGAAAAACAGGGAATTCCTTGGGTGGGTGATAGGCGGGTATGATGATCACAACTGGCGTGTGCATAGGTCGTTCCTTTTGTTTTTTATAGGTAAGAGAGGATCAAGGGAGCTTGCTCAAGCGTGTGAACGCTCGGCGCGTTCGGCGCGTATCTCTCTTGCCTAAGTGTTTGTCAAAATGTATTTTTTTACTCTGATTTCCGCTTTTTTTCATAAAACAACTTGCATAATAGGAAAAAGCATGATAAAATTTAGAAAAAACATGGGATGGAAGCTATGAAGATCATCGTTCTTGATAAGGCCACCATAGGAGATGACCTCGACCTGTCACCGCTTTCGGCGCTCGGTGAGCTGACCGTATACGACGCAACGTCGCGTGAGGAGGTCGGTGCTCGTATACAGCAAGCGCAGATCGTCCTCCTTAATAAGGTGCGCCTTGATGCAACGGTTTTGCAGCAAGCACCGTCGCTTCGGCTCATCTGCGTTTTTGCAACGGGATACGACAACATCGATCTTTCCTACGCCCGTGCCCACGGCATTGCCGTTTGCAACGTTCCCGCGTATTCCACCGAGAGCGTCACCCTCTTCACCGTCAGCACGGCGTTATCCCTCTTTACGCATCTATCGGAGTATCGGACGTTCGTAGCAAGCGGCGCCTATTCACAAAGCGGCGCACCCAATCGTTTGACGCCCGTCTATCACGAGCTGCAGGGAAAAACGTGGGGCATCGTCGGCGGCGGACACATAGGAACGCGTGTAGGCGAGGTAGCACAGGCACTCGGCGCGCGCGTGCTGATCCACCAGCGGCATCCGCATCCGAGCTTTCCTACCGTGGATCTTGCCACGCTGTGTCGGGAAAGCGACGTCCTATCCCTGCATTGCCCGCTGACCGAAGCTACGCGAGGCATGATCGGCCGCGAGCAGCTGTCGCTCATGAAGCCGAGCGCCGTGCTTGTCAACGAGGCGCGCGGAGCGGTCGTTGATGAGGCGGCCGTTGCCGATGCAATCACACAAGGACAGATCGGTGCGTACGGATGCGACGTATATTCGACCGAGCCCTTTACGACCGAGCATCCGTTCTATGCTATCAAGGATCTCCCGAACGTCCTTTTGACACCGCACACCGCCTGGGGTGCGTATGAAGCACGTGCTCGCTGTGTATCGGTCGTCGCGGACAATATCCGTGCCTTTTTGAGCGGCCGCCTGCACAATCGCGTCGACTAAACAAAAAAGGCTGTCCTGCCACAGGCAAGACAGCCAAGCCGAGGATCACCCTCGGTCAACGGTAATGACACAGTAATGATTGGCGCGCTGCTCAAGAATGCGCTGCTCGATACGGCTGACGATCGCATCGGGATCCTCCTTACACTCGTAAGGGATGAGCAGATCAAAGATCAGATTGGTATGCGTCGTACCGATCACCGTACGAAAATCATGCACGGACAGCGAAGGATCGACGGAGCGCACCGTCTCGCAAACGAAGGAGCGAAGCTCGTTGACCGTTTCGTCATGTGTTTCGATCGGATCCATATGTACGGTGCATTGGATACCAAGCTCATCACCGATCGTACGCTCGATATTATCGATGGCGTCGTGCAGAGCGAAAATATCCGCCGAGCCGTCCACCTCGACGTGCAAGGAGGCCACGAGGTGACACGGTCCGTAGTTGTGAACGAGAAGGTCGTGAATACCGATCGCCTCCGGATAACGGGATACAATCTCGCGTATCTGCTCGACGGTTTCCTCCACAGGCCCTTCACCGAGCAAGGAGTTCTTGGTTTCATTCAGAATACGGATGCCCGCCCACATGATGAGCAGGGAAACGACCAGACCGATCAGTGCGTCCAGGATATAAAGATCCGTAAAGTATACAACGATCGACGACACAAGAACGGCCGTTGTCGAAATGCAATCCGACAGGGAATCAGCCGCCGCTGCGCGGACGACGGAGGAATCGATCTTGCGGCCAACGTAGCGATAAAAGAAGGCCAACCACAGCTTCATGACGATCGATGTGGCGAGAACGATCACGGTAAACAGGGAAATACCGACCGACGTCTCCTCGGCGCCGCCAAAGATACGCGTCAGCGAATCGCTGAGCAGTTCAAAGCCCATGAGAAGCACGAGGAAGGATACGATCATGGAGGCGATGTATTCGATACGTGCGTGTCCAAAGGGGTGTCCGCGATCGGCGGGCTTGGACGCGATACGGAAGGTCACGAAGGAGATCGCCGACGTTCCCGCATCCGACAGATTATTAAAGGCGTCTGCCATAATGGCGACCGACGAGGAGAGAATCCCGACGGTCAGCTTGAGTGCCGTCAGGCACATATTAACAAAAATACCGACAATGCTTGATAAAACGCCGTGCTTTTCCCGCACAGCCGCGTCCTCCACGCGGTCGCTGCCGCGGATAAAAAGACGGCACAGCCATTCATTCATAAAAGCCTCACCAATTTTAAGTAAGATAGGAAGACATATCCCATGCTGTATACCTTTTCCATCGGCTCAACGGACAGAGCCCATATAAAGACTGAGCTTTTGTACGCCCTTGCGGAAGCAAAAGCGACAGGAAACGATCTTGTTCGCATCCTGTATACCGATGAAGATGGGCAGGGACGAATACTTGACGCCTTACTCCGACCAATGAAAAAACAACGAGTGATCGATCTGTTCGTCCGCTCGGACGAGCTGGATCAAAGCACGACACCGGTCAGCTATCTGCGCAACAAATACGAGCCGGAGTTGGCCCTTGCCGCACAAGCATCCTTACCATATTATATTATTCGTCTGTGACGAGGATACGTTCGCAGCACGAAAGGGTAATAAAAAACCGTTTTGCCTCACTTTGGCAAAACGGTTTTTTTAGGAACTTACGCCTTTTCGGCTTCCAGATATTTAACAATATCTCCAACCGTAGTAAAATTATGAAGTTCTTCGTCATCAATGACAATATTAAACTTTTCTTCACAAAGATAAACGAGATCAGCAAGCTCAAGCGAGTTGACACCCAGATCGTTGGCAAGCTCAGCCTCAAGCGTAACATCATCGGGATTTACGCGAAGCTCTTCTACCAAAAACTTTTTCAGATCTTCAAACATGGTTTTTCCTCCTTTTAGATTGGACTTGTGCAATTCTTCTATATCATACAATTATTTTTTACATTTGTCAATACTTTTTTAAAAAATTCTCATATCCTTGACATTTGTCGCAAAGTGTGATATGATGTAAAAATGAGCGAGTTGGGCTGTCCCCATACACGCACACAACAGGTTCGGAGGATATAGCATGCTGTTTGTTTGGATCGGCGTTATGGCGCTTTCGATCGTTACGGAAATCTTTACGCGCCGCTTGATCGCGCTTTGGTTTTTACCCGCAGGGCTTTGCAGCCTTGTCCTCTATATATGCCATATTGACCCCTTGTACCAGATCCTCGCCTGTCTCGGTTTTGCGGCGGTTGGTATTCTCCTGTCCCGCATTTTCTTTAAAAAACGAGCAAGTGCAGGCACGGTATCCGACGCCGTGATGGGAAAGCTCTGCACGGTTACCGAGCGCGTGGACGATGCCGCTTGCGGGCAGGTCATGATCGACGAGCAGTATTGGGCTGCACGCGGTGTCTATGAGGACGACATTTTTGAAAAAGGGGAAACGGCTACCGTCGTTGCCGTTGAGGGTGTAAAGCTTATATTGAAAAAGTCATGACCACCAGCCGTGCTGGTGGCTTGCGATAGCCCCCTTGGGGCATTCCACACGCTGAGCCTATAGGCTCGTCGAAAAATCCACCACTTGCGGTAATTGCCCTACCACTATTGAAATAGTAAACATCTATAGCC
>JAFTLQ010000006.1 GCA_017455905.1 Clostridia bacterium
AGCGTTCTTCTATGGTAAAATGGGTATAGCTCATATTGAATCTCCTTTTGTTATTTGTTGTGTGGTAACTTCATTATAACACAGGATTCAATATGAGTGTTCTTTTTCTAAAAGTGTTGCACTTAATAGTATAATTCACCCGTGGCCAAAAAAAGCACCCCTCGATTGAGGGGTGCTTTTTTGGCAGCGGAACCAGGATTCGAACCCAGACGAACAGAGTCAGAGTCTGCTGTGCTACCGTTACACAATTCCGCTATTTTTCGAACGGTGCTATTGTAACACAAGAAAGGCGGTTTGTCAAGAGGATTTTTGAAAAAATACCGCGAAAATCCAAAAAACGCATGGGAGGGTGTGACGGGCGCCGTCCCATCGACGTCACGAGGGGTGACGGCGATGGGGGCTTGCTTGGCCGTTTGGATCGTCTTCGGCGTAAAAATCGTTTTTGCGCGTACGGAAAAGCAGGCGCTTCATGGCCTTGCCGTTCCACGGAAGAAGCGGGTACAGGTAATAGTGGCGGCCGTCGACGGTCTTGTTGCTCACGACGAAAAAGAAGAACAGGAAGATGCCGAGGACAAAGCCGGCGATGCCGAGGGTGGCGGTCAGGGCGAGGATCATCATGCGCATGAATTTAAAGGCGTAGCCGAGCTCGTGGTTTTGCTGGGCGAAGTTGGCGATGGCCACGATCGCCATATACAAAATGACGTCCTCGCAGAACCATCCGACCCCGATGGCGAAGTCGCTGAGGATGAGCGCGCCGACAACCGAGAGGGAGTTGGACAGCATATCGGGGGTATTCATCGAGGCGATCTTGAGTCCGTCGATGGCAAGCTCGGCGAGAAAGAGCTGCAGGATGATGGGGAGCGCGCCCGGATCGTTGGGGATGAGAAAGAGCAGGCCCGGCGGCAGGACGGAGGGGTACATCAGGGCAAGATACCACAGCGGCGTGGAGACGACGGACAGCAGCAGGATCGCTATGCGTACCAGGCGCAGATACGTGCCCGTCAGCGGCGGAAAATAGTAGTCGTCGGTCTGCTGCAGGTAATCAAACAGCGAGGTCGGTAGGATCATGGCCAGGGGCGAGGTATCGCACAGGATGAGCACGGAGCCCTCGACGAGCTGGGCGGCCGCGGCATCGGGACGCTCGGTGGTACGGATCTTGGGGAAGGGATTGAACCAGCCCGAGGGAATGAGCGATTCGGCTAAGCTCTGCGTGCCGAGGGTGAGCGAGCGCGGACGCAGGGCGCGGACCTTTTTCATGACCGAATCGACGTACGCGGGATCGGCGACACCCTCCATGTAGCATACGACGAGATCCGTTCCCGACGAGCCGCCGAGATTGTGATGGTGCATGGTCAGACGCACGTCGCGAATACGGCGGCGGAGCAAGGCGGTGTTGACGACGAGTGTTTCAACGAAGCCGTCGCGTGCGCCCTGCATGACGCGGTCGCCCTCCGGCTCGCCCACGCCGCGCGAGGGGTAAGCGCGTACGTCAACGGACAGCGCGACGGCGCCAAAGGTGGAGCATAGAATGCCACACTGCCCCGACAGGATATCCCGCGCGAGTTTTTTCGGATCTGCGGTGATCTCCGCCTCCGCCTGCGGCAAGCGACGCAACAGCGCCTCGGCCGAGCCGATCTCCTTTTGCGATAGGCAATACTGCAACAGACGCTGCAGCTCCGCATCCTTGATAAAGCCGTCGATGAAAAAGAGCGTCAGCTCCTCCTCTCCTACCGAAAGACGCCGCTCCACGATATCAAAGCTGTCCTTGACGCGCAAATAGGTCGCAAACGCGTCGCGGCAGGCGGTATAATCGCCACAAAACTGATCCATGCGCCCCTCCTTTTTTGGTTTAGTATGGACGGCTTTTTCAAAAGTATGCACGATGAGCGTCATACGCTCTTATGAAAGGAAAAACGACCGCTTTCTGTCAAAAAACGGTCGTTTTTGTTTTGTTTAGTTGTCACTTTTTGTCGTTTTTCGGACGATACGGCGGTCGGCTTTGCGCGGGGCGGTCGGCATCGTTGTTCTTAAAGAACTGATACAGATAGCAGGGGATCATGCCGTTATAGAGCTTGCGCACCTTGTCGGCGCGGCGTCCGTACAGGCGTTCAAAGCCCTCGTGCGAGGTGAGGACGTAGATCTGCCACGGGGCAAGGGAGCAAAAGTGGACGCCGATGTCGCGATAGAGCCGTTCGATCTGCTCGGGCGTGCCGAGGCGCTCGCCGTACGGGGGATTGGTCACGACGGTGCCGCGACGGCCGGGGGCACCGATGGTACGGCAGTCCTGCCGCATGACGCGGATGTAACGGTTGACGCCGGCGTTTTTGGCGTTTTGAATGGTCAGCGCGACGCAGGCGGGATCGATATCGGAGGCGTAGACGTCGAACGACGTGACGACCTCTCCCTCGATAGCTTCCTCGCGGGCACGGTCAAAGCGCGCCTTGGTGATCCACGGGAAGGCCTCGGCGGCGAAGGGGCGTCGCTTGCCGGGGGCGATGCGTCCGACGAGCATGGCGGCCTCGATGGCGATCGTTCCGCTGCCGCACATGGGATCCCAAAAGAGCACGTCCTCGCGCGGACGAGCGGTGGCGGCGACGGCGGCGGCCAGCGTTTCACGCAAAGGAGCGGCATTGGCCTCGCGGCGGTAGCCGCGCTTATGCAGGGGTGTGCCGGAGGTGTCGATCATGAGCGTTGCTTCGTCACGGAAGAGGAAAAATTCGATCTGGTATTTGATGCCGTCCTCGGGAAAGACGGACAGGCCGTACACGCGCGACAGGGAGGTGACGACGGCCTTTTTGATAATCGACTGGCAGTCGGGGATGGAGGTAAGGGCGGAGCGGATGGAATGGCCCTTGACGGGGAAGGCGTCGCGCTTGCCGATAAAGGCCGACCAGTCCAACGCCCGTGTGCCCTCAAAGAGCGCGTCAAAGGTGTCGGCGTGGAAGGAGCCGACCTTGACGTATACGCGCTCGGCGTAGCGAAGAAAGACGTTCGCGAGGGCGACGCCCTCCTCGTCTGCCGCAAAGGTGACGCGTCCGTCCATGGTGGCGATACGCTCGTAGCCGAGCGCGTCGATCTCCTCGCCAAGCAGATGCTCTAAGCCAAAGAGGCAGGTGGCAACCAACGTAAGCTTCATACGGTCTCCTTTTCGTCTTTGGGACGGTAGTGCTCAAAGATCACGGCGTCAAAGCCTGCCGCGCGTGCCGTACGCTCCTCCTCGGGAGAGCGCACCGTCCAGGCGAACAATGACGGACGGTACAGGGCGCACAGCATGCGGAAGGGCAGGAAGTGCACGGCGGTGTGGCAATAGGCGATGAACTGCGGCCGTGCGATGAAATTCAGAAGAAAGCGCTCCAACAGGCGATAGCGCAGGCCGCGACGATCCTTGTACCAATCGCACAGCAGGCCTCGCACGATATGCGGCGCACGGCGGCGCACGCGACCGAGAACGAGGGGGTTAAAGGATTCGATAAGGATGGGGCCCTTGTACGACGAAAGCAGCGACAGCAGGGGGGTGACGACGTCGCCGTCGGAGGCGCTTTCCTCCTTGATCTCAATGAGAATGGGCGTGCGTCCGTCGACGACCCTCAGCACGTCACAAAGGCGTGGCACGCCGTCGGCGGTACCGCCGAGGGATACGCGAGACAGCTCCTCGGCCGTCATGTCGCGTACTGCGCGCTCATCCCCCGCCACGCGGGCAAGGGTGGGATCGTGCAGGACGACGACCTCGCCGTCACGGCTGACACGCACGTCAAGCTCCATGCCGTAGCCCATGTCGGCAGCGCGGCGAAAGGCAGTCAGGGAATTTTCCGCTACGCCATCCCCGTGCAGGCCGCGATGGGCGAAGGGCACGGACAAAAACGGACGGACCGCACGGCGGCGCATCGAGGGCGCCGTTAAGAATACGCCGAGCGCGATGAGGGCGACGGCGACATAGGCAAGAATGAGAAAGGGCATAGACATATCCTTTCGAGCATGAAGAATGGTAAGAGAAGGCGGTGGTGCATGCATGGCCCTTTGGGCATGCATTGGCTTCGCTCATGTTATTGTAGCACACGGCGTGTGCTTTGTCAAATACAAGTTGACTTTTTCAAAAAAATAAGTATAATAATACAAGAATGAAACGCAGGAAACGGAGGATGGGCTATGGACGTGAGTGAATACCGCGTCGGTGAACGCATAGGGCGGGACAGCGTCGTCGCGCTCGGCTTTTTTGACGGCGTGCATGTAGCGCATCGCCGCCTGCTGTCGGCAGCTGCCGACATCGCGCACAGAGACGGACGCGAGCTGTGCGTATTTACCTTTCCAAGCGAGAGCGAGCATCTCAAGCGCGACGCGCGGCGCATCTATCCGACGTCGGTCAAGCTTTCGCTGTTCGCTTCCTTGGGCGTCGACCGTGTCGTGCTTGCCGATTTTGACGCGGTGGCCGATATGTCTGCGCAGACCTTCGTCAGCGACGTGCTCGTGCGCGACCTCGGCTGTGCCGTGGCCGCCTGCGGCTACAATTTCCGCTTTTCCAAGGGTGCCGGCGCCGATGCGCAGGTCTTGCAGATGCTTCTTGCGGCGCAGGGACGCACGTGCCACATCGAGCCGCCCGTCTGCTTCGAGGGACGCGAGCTGTCAGCGACGGCCATCCGCGCCTATCTTGGTGAGGGAGCGATGGATATGGCCGCGCGTGCCCTCGGCGCGCCGTACCGTATGGTGGGCGTCGGTGAGAGGGGGCTTGGCCTCGGCCACCGTCTCGGCACACCGACGGTCAATTTAACGCTGCCACCGAGCTTTTGCCAACCGAAGGGCGGTGTCTACCGCTGCTTTGCCCGCGTGGAGGGTGTGACGTATCATGCTCTGACCAACTACGGCACCTGCCCCACCTTTGGGGCGCGTCCCGTGCACGCCGAGTGCTGGATACTGGATTTTGACGGTGACCTGTACGGTAAGGAGGTAACGGTGTACTTTCTCGGATACTTGCGGGAGGAACGCATCTTTTCCTCGGCAGAAGAATTGAAAATGCAAATAAATATTGACAAAAATATGACTGTCACGCAAAATCCGTCGCCGAACGGATGGCAGGAGTGACGGCAGGAGGGCGATATGACAAGACAATGGACAAAGCTGACCGCTACGGGACGCGTCGGGGATCTGGAGCAGATCACGGCGGTCATGAGCATGCTGGACAACGGGCTGATGATCGAGGATTACAGCGACTTTTCCCTGAACGGTATGTACGGCGAGCTGGTGGATGAGAGCATCCTGACGGCCGACGCGGATACCGTGCGTGTGTCGCTCTTCGTGCCCGAGGAAAAGCATATAGCGGAGTATACGGGCTTTCTGACCGAGCGCTTTACCTCTCTTGGCCTGTCGGTGACGCTGTCGTATGAGGGCATGAACGAGGATGACTGGGCCGAGTCCTGGAAGCAATATTATAAACCGATCCCTCTCGGCCGTGTGACGGTCGTTCCCGCGTGGGAGGACTACGAGGCGAAGGAGGGCGAGGTCATTGTACGGATGGATCCCGGTATGGCCTTTGGCACGGGCACGCACGAAACGACGCGTCTGGTGCTTCTTTTGCTGCAGGACGAGCTGAAGGGTGGGGAGCGTGTGCTGGACGTCGGCACGGGCTCGGGCATTTTGTCCATCTGCGCGTCCAAGCTGGGCGCCGCCTCCTGCCATGCCTACGATATCGACCCCGTGGCCGTCAAGGTAGCGCGCGACAATGCGCAGGCCGACGGCTGTGATAACATCACCGTCGGCGTATCCGACCTGTTGCGCGACGTCGACCTATCGGGTGGGGCGTTTGATATTTGTGTCGCCAATATCGTGGCCGATATCATTCTTCGTATGCTGCCCGATATCCACCGCTATCTGAAGCCGGGGGCACCCCTTATCCTGTCGGGCATCATCGAGCCGCGTGCCGACGAGGTGCGCGAGGCGCTGCGTGCGAACGGCTTCCGCATCGACCGTGAGCAGACGGAGAACGACTGGGTCGCCATCCTGGCGCGAGGTGTCTGATATGCCGCGCTTTTTCGTACCGAACGAGCAGGTGACGGATACCGAAATCCGCATCCTGGGCGATGACGCCCGTCACATCGCGCGCTCGCTTCGCATGGCGGTGGGGGACACCTTGACCGTGTGCGACCGTGAGGGCACAGAATACACCTGTCGGCTGACACGCATCCGCGACGAGGAGGTGTGCGCGGCGATCGAGGCTGCCGCCACGGGATGCGCCGAGCCGCCCATACATATTACATTATATATGGCCTATCCCAAGGGGGATAAGCTGGAGACCGTGGTGCAGAAGGCCGTGGAGCTGGGAGCGTCGCGGATCGTCCCCTTCGTATCCTCCCGCTGTATCAAGATCCCCAAGGCGGAGCGCGAGGACGCGCAGCGGGCGCGCCTGACGCGGATCGCCGAGGAGGCCGCCAAGCAGTGCGGCCGCACCCGTCTGCCGGAGGTGGGACGGACGCTGTCCTTCTCCGAGATGCTCTCGCAGGGAGCCGAGGCCGAGCTTTCGCTCCTTTGCTACGAGGGAGAGCAGAGCCTGTCTCTCAAGGAAGCGCTGAGCGAGGGCTTACCCGTTCACACTCTGTCGGTTGTCGTCGGCTCGGAGGGCGGCTTCAGCCCGGAGGAGGCCGCGGCTGCCCGCGAAGCGGGCTTCCGTACGGTACACCTCGGGCGGCGCATTTTGCGCTGCGAAACGGCGCCGACCTACGTGCTGTCTGCCCTCAGCTACGCGACGGAGCTGTAACTGAACATCGTGTGAGGTTTCGTTATACTTTACAAAAAAAATCAAAATTTTTGATATATTTTTGAATTTTTTTCAAAAAACTATTGAAAAATGACAAAAAGTGCGATAAAATATAGGTCAGGATAACCAAAAGCGTGTCCATGCGTATCACGAAGGAGAAAAACTATGTCCAATCGCCTGTTTCAAAATGTCGTTCATCAAATGAAGGACGTCATCGGCCGCACCGTCGGCGTCATTGACGAGAATGGGATCGTCATCGCTTGCAGCGAGCTGGGAAAGATCGGTGAATCCAGACAGAGAATTCGTGAAGAGATCTCTTATACCTCGGGCGCATTGGTGTTTGAGGGCTTTACGTATCGCTTTATCCACGAGGCGGGGAAGAACGGCTGCATCGTCTTCGTTGAGGGCGGCGACGCCCACGCGGACAACATGGCCAAGATTCTGGCGGTGTCCTTGGGGAACATTAAGGAGCTGTACGACGAAAAGTACGATAAGGTCGCCTTTATAAAAAACATCATCCTGGACAACATATTGCCGAGTGATATATACGTCAAATCCAACGAATTCCACTTTGATAACGAGGTGCGTCGCGCGATCATGATCATCAAGTTCCCGACCATGGGTGACCTGTCGGCCTATGAGATGGTCCAGGCGTACAGCAACGGTGAGCGCGGCTACGTCATCAACATCAACGAGCAGGACGCGGTGCTGGCCAAGGAGCTGGCAGAGGACGCCGAGGTGGAGGATCTGGAGCGCGAGGCAAACGAGATCCTCTCTTATATGGAAAAGGAATACATGCTCAAGCCCCTGATCGGCGTATCCTCCATCGTGGATTCGTTGAAGGATCTGGCTCGCGCGTACAAGGAAGCGCGTGTTTCGCTGGAGGTCGGCAAGGTGTTTGATATCGAGCACCACATCATGTCGTATGAAAATCTCGGCATTGGCCGCCTGATCTATCAGCTGCCGACGACGCTGTGTGAGATCTTCCTGCAGGAGGTCTTCAAGAAGGGATCGCTGGAGTCGCTTGACCGCGAAACGCTCATGACTGTGCAGAGCTTCTTCGAAAACAACCTCAACGTGTCGGAGACCTCGCGCAAGCTGTTCGTACACCGTAACACGCTGGTGTACCGTCTGGAAAAGATCCGTAAGCTGACGGGCCTTGACCTGCGTGAGTTTGATCACGCCGTCACCTTCAAGGTGGCCCTGATGGTCAAAAAGTATCTGACAAACAAGCAGACGAAATTCTGATACTGCTCTCTTATATCGACGGGATCCGATAAGACTTTTTCGTAAAGTATATACGGAGCCATCTCGGACAGGGTCCTCCCTTTGTAGCGGCGACCCTGTCGATTTTCAATTATACCCGAGGAGTCATCATGAAAAAACTTGTATCGCTGGCCCTTATCCTGTGCCTGCTGTGCTGTGCGCTCGTCGGCTGCGGTGGCCGCATTCTGACTGCGGAGGAGCTGATGGCCAATATCGCCGAGGATCCTCCCGCCGATCGTACCGACGTTGTTGCTATCTTTGAAACGTGGGATATGCCCTCCTTCTATTCGGGCACCTTCCGTCCGTACCTCGCGGCGTACGAAGGCCGTATGCAGACGCACGGTGTCACGCCGCTGATGCTGGCACGCATGGCCGCAACGGATTTCGTTGAGACGGAGTACGACGCGATCAACCTGTCGAACAGGCAAGAGGTGACGAGTGCGCTGCTTCGCTGCTACGAGCGGGCGGCCGAGACGCTGTGCCCTCCCTTGACGCAGGCAGAGGATCTGCGCGCGGCGATCGATACTGGGGGGCAGACGCATGACTATGCGTCGATGTACCTTGTCGCCTGGGGCTACCCGTCCTTCGTTACGCAGAAGCTGATGGCGGTTGAAACGCTGTTTGATATCTATTACTATAAAGACATGAAGACACCCGCCGAAATGGCGGCGGCCGTGGCCAACGCCTTCCTTGATACGGCGTATGGCGCGGTGTCGCTGACCGACCGCACGTCGGTGACCGACGCGTATCTGACCCTGTACGTCGATGCCATCGGCGACCGGTATTCCAAATACCGCGTTCCCGAGCTTGCCGAGCAGTACGAGGAGGATCGCAACGGCGAGTACGTCGGCATCGGCATTACCGTACAGCGCGACGAGCAGACCGACGAGCTGCACATCGTGGCACTCAATCCCGAGGGACCTGCCAAGGCAGCGGGTATAGAGGTCGGTGACCTGCTGTACGCCGTCGACGGCGTCCTGGTCAGCGAGCTTGGCTACAATGCCGCCATATCCGCCGTACGCGGCGAGGTAGGAACGACGGTGACGGTGACCGTCCTGCGTGACGGAGGAGCGTTGATCGATTGTACGATCGAGCGCGTGTCGCTGGTGGATATCACCGTGACGTATTCGATCAAGGATGGCATCGGCTATATTCAGATCACCGAATTCAAGACCAATACCGCCGAGCAGTTCCGTGCCGCCATCGATGCGATGGAGCAGGCCGGCGTGCGCGGGGTCATTTACGACCTGCGCGACAATCCGGGCGGCGCGCTGTCCTCGGTGACCGATGCGATCGGCTATCTTGTGCCGAAGGGCACGCGCATCGCCTCCTTCAGCACGTATATGGATCCCGTTGACAGCGAGACCGAGCATGCCTTCCGCGTGCCGTCAGTCGTGCTTTGTAATGAAAATACCGCCTCGGCGGGTGAGCTCTTTACCGCCGCGCTGCGCGATTTCAGCACCGATGCCTTTGATCTGCAGGACGCGACGATCGTCGGTGTGCCGACGTACGGAAAGGGCGTTATGCAGTCGACCTTTACGATGTACGACGACTCCACCGTTACCGTGACGGTGGCGCAGTACAATCCTCCGTCGGGCGTTAACTACGACGGCGAGGGCATCGTGCCCGACGTCATCGTACAGCAGCAGGCCGAGGGCGACGCACAGCTTTCGCGTGCGTACGAGATCCTCAGAACCCAAATACCGAATGAATAATTAAATAAAATATAGAAAGCGCATAGGAGAACATCATGGCAGAACAGAAGATTTACACAGTGGAGGGCTTTCAGGCCCTGCAGGATGAGCTTGATTACCTGCAAAACGTCCGTGTAGAGGAAAACAAAAAGGAGATATCCACCGCGCGTGCCTTCGGCGACCTGTCGGAGAACAGCGAATACGACGAGGCAAAGGCCGAGCAGGGCAAGATCCACGCCCGCATCGCCGAGCTGCGCGAGATGATCGCCAACGCTAAGGTCATCGACGAGTCCGAGATCGACAAATCCCGTATCAGCGTCGGCTCCATCGTCAAGCTGTTCAACAAGACGAGAAACAAGGAATTTACCTATCACATCGTCGGCTCGTACGAGACCGATCCCCTCAACGGTAAGATCTCCGACTCCTCGCCCATCGGTATGGCGCTCATCGGAGCCAAGGAAGGGGACGAGATCACGGTGCTCGGTGCCAAGGAGCAGCAGCTGGTGATCCTCAACGTCCGCCGCGCGAAGGAATGACATAAAGGGGAATACACATGAACGAAATGAACGAAACCGTCCGTCCCGGCAGCACCACCAATGAGCTGCAGGTGCGCAGAGATAAGCTGGCCGCTCTCGTAGCGGCGGGCTGTGACCCGTACACGCTGACCAAGTTCGACGTCAGCACGACGAGCGTTGCCATCCTGTCGGATTTTGCCGAGAGGGAGGAGGCGCTTGCCGCCTCGGGCGACACCATGACCGTGCGTATTGCCGGCCGTATGATCAGCCGCCGCGTCATGGGAAAGGCGTCCTTTGCCCATATCGATGACGGCGAGGGCCGCATCCAGCTGTACGTATCCCGCGATTCCCTCGGCGAGGAGGCCTACGCAGGCTTCAAAAAGTGGGACGTCGGCGACATCCTCGGTATCGAGGGCTTCGCCTTCCGTACCCGTACGGGCGAGATATCGGTGCACGCGACCTCGGCGACGCTTCTGTCGAAGTCGCTGCTTCCTCTGCCTGAAAAGTTCCATGGTCTGACCAATCTGGAGCAGAGATACCGTCAGCGGTACGTCGACCTCATCGTCAATCCCGAGGTCAAGGACACCTTTGTCAAGCGCTCCAAGATCCTCACCCTTATCCGTCGCTACCTTGACGGCAAGGGCTTCCTGGAGGTCGATACACCCATCCTCGTTCCGCTGGAGATCGGTGCCTCGGCCCGTCCCTTCGTGACGCATCACAACACGCTGGATATGGATATGTATCTGCGTATCGAAACGGAGCTGTATCTCAAGCGCCTCATCGTCGGCGGCATGAACCGCGTCTATGAGGTCGGCCGTATTTTCCGTAACGAGGGTATGGATACCAAGCACAACCCCGAATTCACCACCATCGAGCTGTATCAGGCGTACACCGATTACTACGGCATGATGGATCTGGTCGAGGATCTTTATAAGATGCTCGCCCGCGAGGTGTGCGGCGATACCAAGATCACTTACCAGGGACAAGAGATCGATCTCGGTCACTGGGAACGCATGACGATGGCCGAAGCCGTCAAGAAATATGCAGGAGTTGACTACTATTCTTGGCAAAATGACGAGGAAGCCAGACAGTGTGCCAAGGAAAAGCACGTGGAGGTTCCCGCCGATGCTACGTGCGGCACCGTGCTTGTCGAGCTGTTCGACGCCTACGTAGAGGATAAGCTCATCCAGCCGACCTTCATCTACGATTACCCCGTAGAGAACAGCCCTCTTGCCAAGCGCAAGCCCTCCGATCCTCGTTTTACCGAGCGCTTTGAGTATTTCATCAATTGCACCGAATTCGGCAACGCCTTCTCCGAGCTCAACGATCCCATCGACCAAAAGGCTCGCTTCGAGGCCCAGGTGGAGAAGAAGCGCGCCGAGGAGCCGAACTGCCGCGCCGAGGTCGACTACGACTTCGTCACCGCGCTGGAATACGGCATGCCCCCCACAGGCGGCCTTGGCTTCGGCGTCGACCGTATGGTCATGCTGCTGACCGATTCCGCCTCCATCCGCGACGTGCTTCTGTTCCCGACAATGAAGCCGCAGGAGTAAATATGACAAAACGACCCAAGATGTCTTTGCTATCTTGGGTCGTTTCATTAACGCAGATCCAAACGTAAGCCGGATGGTGTAAAAACAGAAAACAGGTAAGGATTGGTGTTTTGAAATGAAAAAAGTGCTTGTTACCGGTGGAACGGTTTTTGTCAGTCGATATATAGCGGAGTATTATGTTCGCAAAAGCTATGATGTTTATGTATTGAATAGAAACACCAGAGCACAGAGTGAAGGGGTTACTCTAATAGAAGCTGATAGAAAAAACTTAGGTGATGTTCTAAGGGATCATCACTTCGATGTGGTTTTCGATGTTACTGCATACAACGCGAATGACGTAGACGCTTTACTGGATGGGTTGGGAAGCTTCGATGATTATATATTGATCAGCTCAAGCGCGGTATATCCGGAATCCTGTGTACAACCGTTTGACGAACATACACCGGTTGGCGAAAATAAGATATGGGGCAAATACGGAGTGGGTAAAATCGAAGCGGAGCACACTTTACAGGCACGAGTTCCGGGTGCCTATATTCTCCGTCCTCCATACGTATACGGACCGATGAATAACGTTTACCGTGAGGCATTTGTTTTTGACTGTGCTATGCAGGAGCGTAAGTTTTATATACCGAGAGACGGAGAATTGAAGCTTCAGTTCTTTCATATTAAGGACCTTTGCCGATTTATGGATGTTTTGTTGGAAAAGCATCCGGAGAAAAAGATTTTCAACGTTGGAAACGAGGAAACGATTACCGTAAAGGAATGGGTGCAGACCTGTTATCAGATCGTGGGAAAACCGCTCGAGCTTGTTCCCGTGCATCAAGACATAGAACAGCGGAATTATTTTTGTTTTTATGACTATGAGTATTATTTAGATGTAGGCGCGCAAAAACAGCTTATGTCGACGACCGAGCAACTGGAAGCCGGCTTGCGAGAGGCGTTTGCATGGTATCTCGGCCATTCGGATGCGGTAAACAAAAAGCCGCTTATTCGTTATATAGATACCCATTTAGCCATAGAATAAGAGTTTCAATGTACCTTCAAAGCACCCCCGACGGTCCTTGCCGTCGGGGGTGCTTTTTGCAATCCATATTAGTTTCGTAAGTTTTGTTGACTAAAAAATTTATGAGCCTCTTTTTTGCATCAAACAACTTGTCACAATCATGGCACAAAGTTGGCGGCGGGTGGCCGCGACGGCCGCGACGGCCGCGGGAGCACCCGTCCGTCTACGGTACGTGTATGATAGTGTATGCTCGCTGTTCACTTTTGTAAATATTCAATGAATCGTATTGACATAACAGTCTACATGTGGTAGACTATATACGTCTACAAGCATTAGACGGAGGATTTTTTATGAATGAAGTTAGACTTGGTGTTATAGAATCGAGATTTGCTGATATCGTTTGGGAGAAGGCGCCGCTTACAACCGCAGAGCTTATTAGGCTTTGCGAGGCAGAGTTCGATTGGAAGCGCACCACTACATATACCGTATTAAAAAGGCTTTCCGAACGCGGAATTTTCAAGAACGATAACGGAACTGTTACGGTTTTGATTTCAAAAGACGAGTTTTATTCTATGCAAAGCGAAAAGGTTGTCAAAGAAAGCTTTGGAGGTTCGCTCCCTGCGTTCATAGCTGCATTTACTTCAAGGCAAAACTTGAGTGATGACGAGATTGCAGAAATCAGAGCCATCATTGAAAACATGAAAAGGAGTTAACGATGGAAGACTTATTCATACACGTATTGAATATAAGCATCGCTGCAAGCTTCCTCGTTTTAGCCATAATTCTTTATCGCTTATTCGCAAAAAAAACTCCAAAATGGGTTTCGGTTCTGCTTTGGGGACTTGTTGGATTAAGATTGCTTTTTCCTTTCAATATTGAAAGTGCTATGAGTCTTATTCCAAGCAAAAATACTATACCTACTACGATTACTCACGACAGATATCCCGCGCTTGATACAGGATTCGGAAGTGTTGACGAAATAGTTAACCCTATTCTTTCCGGTTCAATGGAAGCACGTCCTGAATACAGCTCGAATCCTATGCATACCTTGATAACAATTCTCGGTTGGATCTGGCTTGCTGTTATGTTCGGTATGCTTATCTATATGACGCTATCGTTTATTTACCTGCGTATAAAAACAAGGGTTAAGGTAGAGCGCGAAGACAACGTATATCTTTGCGATTATGTAAAAACTCCGTTTATACTTGGAATAATCAGACCACGCATTTATTTGCCTTCGGATATATCCGATAAGGATTATTCGCTTGTTGTGGCGCACGAAAGGGCGCATATAAAAAGACTCGACCACATTTGGAAACCTCTCGGTTTCTTGCTTCTCTCGGTTTATTGGTTCAACCCGCTTTTATGGATCGCTTACATTCTTCTTTGCCGTGATATTGAGTCAGCATGTGACGAGAAGGTTATATCAGATCTTGGCGATAACGAAAAAGCAGATTACTCCGAGGCGTTACTTTCTCTCGGCATAAAAAGCAGAGTTATCTCCGCTTGCCCTTTGGCTTTCGGAGAGGTGTCAGTTAAATCGAGAGTGTCGGCTATTTCAAAGTATAAAAAGCCCGCGACAATTGCTATCGTTATTTCACTTGCCGTGTGCACGATCTTTGCCGTGTGCTTCTTAACATACAAAAAGAACGATGCCGTAGCAATAAACACGGGAATTTGGTATGCCGGTAAGGTAATCGGTGCGACAGATACAAATGCTACCTGCGATGATGTACCGCTCTTTGCTTTTACCGAAAACGGTGACATTCTTGTTGAATCAAATAACCTTGCAGAGCTTTCTTACGTTAAGCTCGGTAAAATGAATACCGCATACGTATCCAAAAGTGAATATGATGCGCTTTTTGAAGGTGTGACCTTCCGTGAAGGCTACGATGCGAAATATTTCGGCGACGTCATCAAAGCTGCTTGGAGAATTACTCCATCCGTTTATTCGGGTATCGATCATAAAGAGGTGTACCTGTTGCGTTCCGAAAAAGAGCTGTATATGGGGTATGTCGATGACGATAAAATCGTGGCACTATACGAATTGAGATTCAACGAAACACTGCCAACCTATCTCTATACAAACCAATACACATCCCCTAATTTGATAGGTGCTTCGATCATCCTTGATACACAAAATAAAAGCGGACGTATAGTATTTACAGAGTCAAATTATTCACCGACAGGGACATACGTGTACGAAAATTCCAAAGTGATTTTTACAACCGATGATGCTTTTGCTCTTAGGCTTGTATTCCTGAGCGCAGGGGACACACTTATATTTTCAGAAAAAGATTCGGATATCAAGGGCTTTTCGGGACTGTTCCCTGATGGAGTTTCTTTCCATGTTTACTATCAGATCTACACGGCATCCGGCGTTATAAAATGGTTCGATATCAACGGAGACGGAAAACAAGAATTCGTCTTTGCACACATAGGCAATAGCGGTGAATTACAGTATATCGTTCACGCGCAGGGGGTGACTCTTGCAAACAATACGATTCCTTTCACAAAATACGATGATGCTCGGTTTGAGGAAAAGGATGGCGAGCTTTACCTTGTTTGCGAATATCGCGAGGGGGATTTCAACTCCTATCGCTATAAAGCAAGCTTTGACGGTGAAAATCTTGTATTCACACCGGAGGAATCATGAACGAAAAGCGATAAAGTGTTGTTCGCGATCACTCGGTTGTTGTCGCCTTACTCGTAGGGAGATAACCAAAGCCGTTAAAAAATTACCCAGTTTTACCGGTTCGGAGAAAACGAATGGGAAGTAAAATTACAGATCTTACGAAGAAATACGATTCATTCGGCACGGAAATCGTAGCACGCGGCGGTGTTGATCTTACCCCTAACATAACGTTGGCGGTGGGTGGCCGCGACGGTCGGTGGGGGAGCGGTACGAAGGCATACCTATGCCGAAAGGGGCGGGGCGTGTCCCGCGTTTGTTTTCAGAAAAGATACACATGCGCCTTGACGGCGGTGGAAAAAAGGGATATAATAGAGGCAACAGAAGAAAACGCCGATAGGAGGCTGACCGATGGACGAAAAAATACCGGATGCCGAGATCCGTCCGCACTCTTCCGTGTGGGAGAAGCTGGATAATTTTTGGTATCACTATAAGTGGCACACGCTGATCACGCTGTTCTTGGTCGTTGTGGTGACCGTTTGCACGCTGCAGATGTGCAACAAGCAAAGCTACGACGTGTACGTCATGTATGCGGGGAACGTGTCTATCTCGCGTACCACCGATGACGGAACCGATCCGATGTATCCGACGATGCAGGAGGCGATCGGCCCCTTTGCTGAGGATCGCGACGGGGACGGCGAGGTGACGGTCTCGCTCAACACGCTCTATATCCTGTCCAACAAGGAGATCGAGGAGGAGAACCGCCGCCGCGAGGAGCTGAGTCAGACGACGGGCGTGGCATACGACGAGGTCAACGCCTCTTATATCAAGGATAACCTCGCCGTGTTCCAAAGCGACGTTCGGTACAGCGATTATTATATCTGCATTTTATCGAAAACCATGTACGCGATATCGCGCACCTCGGCCGACGGAACACCTATCTATGCGTCCCTTGCCTCGTATGCCGAGGGGACCGATCTGGTGTTGTATGCCGATGACGCCATCCTGCTGTCGTCGACGCCGCTGTCGGAATGCGCCATCTTTGAGGATCTGCCGAAGGATACCGTCATTTGCTTGCGCGCACTCAGCGAGGTGTCAGCCGGCAAGGCAAGAAACCGCGAGGTGTACGCGGCTGCTGAGGCGACCTTCCGCCGCATGCTGGGCGTAGCGTGATGGCCCTTCAGGCAAGGTATACGTGATGAGATTTCAAAAAAAGGGGCTGCTTCATTTAGGCATAACCGCAAACAAAAAGGTAGAGGCACTGTTAAATTCATGTGCCCCTACCCTGTTTTTTCAATTTTTATGGGATCAAGGTTGAAAACCTATGGTTTTCTCCTTTTTTATTTGTTTTTGTTTGCTATCGCCGTATCGTCGCTCACCGTACACTCGTACGCCTCTCGCTCCTCAGCCGACGATTTCTGCTCTAAATCAAGCAGTCCCCAAAGGTGCTTCGCACTAAGAATTCAGCAAGTATACTTTTTCAGATACAAAAGCCTTGATTTCGCTGAATTCTTAATGACTCAGCCCCTTTTGCTTTATAAGGGCTTTTACAGATCCGCGATGAGGGCGGCACGGCTCTGACGGTCGAGGGTGCGGTAATCCTCGATCACATAGCGGTTATCGTCGGCGTCGCGGATGCGGACGTAGCCGTCGGGGCTGACGCGGATGTCGTGGTTGCGGTTGCGTATGTCGAAGCGCTTGCGGCCGCGGTCCGTTTCGACCGTAAAGCGCAGGGTACCGTATTTTTCTACGGCTTGCACGATGCGCAGGATGCGCGGCACGAGATAATAGTCGGCCAGGCTGTCCTCAACGGTGTGCCGACTGTCCTCGTTAAGATCCGTCAGTGCGCGCACGACGCACATCTCCTGCCCTTGCTCGTCGAGCAGGGTGATATAGGTGCTCGGCGCGCTGATGGGGAAGAGGCGGCGCGGCTGAAGTCCGTCCCACGTCCGACCGTCCGACAGGCGAACGGTGACGAGCTGATTTTCAAAGGGGAGGATGCTATCCTTGTCGGACAAAAAGAGTCGTTCCATAAAGAAATCCTTTCGTTTTGACAACAATTCTGCGCAAATATAGACTTATAAGCGTTCTTCTTCGCGGAGTTGCTCGGCTTCCTGCGTCATGGATTGGATCTTGACGAGCTTGTAATATTTGCCCTTGAGTGCCATCAGCTCCTCGGGGGTGCCGTTTTCAATGATGCGGCCGTTATCCACGACGAGGATGCGGTGGGCGCGGCGCAGGGTGGAGAGGCGGTGGGCGATCATGATGGTCGTTTTTCCGACGATCAGGCGGTCGATGGCCTCTTGAATGAGATGCTCGGTCTCCGAGTCGACGGCGGCCGTTGCCTCGTCAAAAATGAGAATCGAGGGGTTCTTCAGCACGGCGCGTGCGATGGACAAACGCTGCTTTTCACCGCCCGAAATACCCACGCCGCGCTCACCGAGGGTGGTATCGTAGGCGTCGGGCTGTCGGGCGATAAAGCCATGGGCGTTGGCAATATCGGCGGCGTGCATGACATCCTCGACGGTGGCGTCGGGATCGCCGTAGGCGATGTTGTTGTAGATGGTGTCGCTGAACATCATCGGATCCTGTTGAACGAAGCCGATGTGGCTGCGGTAGGCAGACAGGTCAAGATTTTTGATATTGTGCCCGTCGACGAGGATCTCGCCCGAGTATCCGTCGTAGAAGCGCATGAGCAGGTTGATGATGGTCGATTTGCCCGAGCCCGTCGTACCGACGATGCCGACGACCTCGCCCGGCTCGACGGTGAAGGACACGTCGTCAAGGACCTTTTTGGTACGGTCAAAGGAAAAGCCGACGTGCAAAAATTCGATCTTGCCGTCAAGGGTCTGCGGACAGATGTGGCAGTCCTCCTGCGTTTCGGGCTCGGCCTCCAGGATGTCGAGGATCTTTTCGGTGGAGGCGAGGGCGCTCTGGAAGGAGTCGGAGAGGTTGGCAAAGAAGGACACGGGGTTATAGAACATGGCGGCGTAGGAGATAAAGCTGACGACAAGACCCGCGGAATACGTGGGATCGCCGCTGATGACGCGGCTGCCGCCGAAGGCCCAGATGATCAGCGAGCCGCAGGTGATAAAGAAGGACACGCATTGGGGAAAGGCGGTCGCGATCTTTCCGAGGCGCAGATCCATTGAGAGCCAGTCGTTGTTCTTTTCATCGAAGCGCTCGGAGGAGCGCTTTTCACCGGTAAAGGACTTGATGACCTTGACGCAGGGGATGGTGTCCGAGAGCGTGGCGAACACGCGCGACCAGCGCCGCCAGATGCGGCGATAATACGGCCGCAGCTTGAGAGAGAAGAAGCGGCTGAGAAAGACGATGATCGGCACGGGCAGAAGCGATAGCAGCGTCAGCGTCGGATTCAGTGCAAGCATGATCACGATGATGCCCATGAGCTGAAAGGCGTGCACGACGGCCTCCTGGGTGATACGCAGGATGAAGGACTGCAGGGTATTGGCGTCACCGGAGATGCGGTTGATGACGGCACCCGTGGAGGTCTTGTCGTAGAAGCGCATGGGAAGCGTCTGCGCTTTTTTGTAGATATCGGAGCGCAGCGCCGATACCGCACGGTCACCGACGGTACGCATCAGATACGAACGCAGGATGCCGACGCCGTACTGCAGGATATAGGTAAAGAGCAGACATAGGATCATCGTCAGCAGCAGCCGCGATGCATCGCCGCCGACGGCACGCTCGATCCACAGAAGCACGGCGTTGGTCGATGCACCGCTGCCCGAGGGGAAGACGTTATCGACGATGAAGCCCGTGATCGCGGGAGGGACGAGGGCCATGACGGTGGTGAACAGCGACAGGAAGATACAGAAGATGAGCGTCTTCATCTGCGGCTGTATGTATTTGTAGAACTGACGGACGATCTTGGTCTTGGAGCGGCACATGATGCACGAGGCACCGGGGTGCAGCAGCGTGCGGCCGCACGTGGGGCAGACGCTGAGGGCGCGCTCAAAGGTGACGGCCATGACGGCGCATTCCTCCGTCAGGTTGGCGCCCTCCTTGACGTGTGTGATAAACAGCGCGGCCGCATCGCACAGCGCGGCGACGGCGTAGGTATAGCGGAACAGAATATGCCGCCTGCCGTCGGCGAGGACGGCCGACAGCGTCGCGTTGCCGTACATACGGCGTGCCTGCGGCTCCTGCAGGTCGGCGTAGGCGTACGTTTCGTATACGCCCTCCTCGCCGTCGTAGACGAACAGCGCGTCCGACGAAAAGAAAAGGGCGGTATCGGAATATCGGCCGTGTCGGTTGAGGTCACCGACAATGGCAAACAGAATATTCCGTCCGCTCTGTTCAATCGATTGTACGACGGTCTGTGCACCGTCGGGGATGGCCTTGTTTTTCAGAATGGTATCCGTGTTCATATCGTCCACCGTTATTCCTTATTCGCACAGCGTGCGACATGCCTCAGGCGAGAGGCAACGTTATGAACCCCGATGAGAGGTCGTACCCATTGTAGTATACTTCGGCCGATAAGTCAATGCTTTTTAAAAATTCGTAAATTTTTGTGACAAATGAAGCGCAAGGGCGGATAACGGTTGACGTGCTTAGCCAAACTGCACATAATGTTTTACAAAAAATTCCGTTTCCTTTTTTGCGATACGTCCGATCGTGTCGTACGCTTGACGGATGTAAAATTTATCCCCCGCCTTGACAAATGAGAGAAGGTGTGATACAATAGGTACACGACCAAAGAAACTACAAGTCCAACTCTTACGGGAGGTATGTATGGATAAACAAGTGACGACCTTTGAGGATGCGCGTTTGACGATCATCCCCTTTGATGCGGAGGATATTATTACGACCAGCGGCACCGGCGGTATATACGTGGATGAGGATGGTAACATCGTCCTTCCGACGATCCCTTTTGATTGATCTTTGATCCCCTCTTGCCTAATCATATAGAGGTTGTCTCAAGCGTGCGTTTGAGACAGCCTTTATTTTTCACGCGTGGGTGCGCGATAAGGATTGACTTTTCTCCGCGCCTATGCTACAATAGAAAAAACATGCCTTCATCAAAAAAGGAGACCCGTTATGATCCGTGTGGAACGTATATCCGTTATGAATTTTGAAAACGCTATCCGCGGCGCGCGCAATCCGCTCAACAGCTGGGCGCGTATGGACAGCTATTACGACCAGGCCGGCCGCTTCGTTCTGGGAGAGAACGATCTGTCCTTGGCGCACCGCCTGGCTAAGGCAGGCAGCGATCATCGCAAATTCCTTCGTCAGGTCATCGTTACGATGGACATTACCGCTCCCTTATATTGGTGGAAGGAATTCGACACCTACAAGGTCGGCACGGTGGCGAACTCCACCTCCACGATGCATAAGATTCAGGCCAAGGCCTTTGAAAGAGCCGATTTCGCCTGCGACCGTATGAGCGAGGATGCCCTTGCCGTGCTGGACGGGGTCATCGCGTATCTGGAGCGCGAGCGCGTTCTGTATAACGAGACCAAGGAGCTCTCGCACTGGCACAACATGATCCAGCTTCTGCCCTCGTCCTTTATGCAGATGCGTACGGTGACGATGAACTACGAGGTGCTTATCAATATGTACTATGCCCGCCGCCACCACAAGCTGGCCGAATGGCATACGCTGTGCGACGCCATTGCCGCCTTGCCCTATGCCAACGAGCTGATCCTCGTCAAGGAGACGAAGGGTGAGGAGGCGTAAGACGGTGGGACGATACAGACACGCACGGTGCGTGCTCATCTGCCTGCTTCTCATCGTCGCCTGCCTTTTATCCGTGTCCTGCCACGTGCGCGAGGAGGACGCGACACCGATCGATTTCCGTACCTATCAGACGTACGAGGATTGGCAGGGAGCCGACGGCGAGACGGTGGTCATCCGAGGCTATATGGCAACGGCCACGGCCGCGGGGGACGCCTTCTTCCAATTGGTCAACGCGCCGTATACGCGCCGACCGACCGCCGGGGAAAACTCCTTCTTTATTGACGTTTACCCGGCCCGCGGCGAGACCGTCACCGCCGTACCGACGGCAGCGATCAAGGTCGTCGGCCGCGTGGAGCTTGCACCGCAGGACAAGCCCTTCGTCGACGAGCTCGGCTACGAAAGCTACGTTCGCCTCGTGGATGCGACCTACGCCATCCTGAGCGCCGAGGAGCTGACAGGGGACGCTGCCGTCTGGCGCACAGTCGCCGCCTCGGGACTGATCAACAACGTCATGGACGCCTTCAACTACGCGCACTTCGTCTGTGCATGGACGGAGTATACGGGGAAAAACAGCGACGGAACGCAGTTTTATCTGTATCCCGACGATGCGCGCGCGTTTATCACCGAGGAGGGCGGACAATACTATTACGGGTACTCCGACGGATATTTCGACCGCCTGTCCGGGCGGGCGATCGACCTCGATGCGCAGGTATGCGCCGAGCTGTCGGATATTCTTACGGAGCTGGGAGAGCTCAGCGCCGAGGGGCTTGCCTCCCTGAACGGCAACAACTATACGCAGGTCGCCCTGTCGGGCGAGGATATTCTGTCGGGCTTCGTCGGACACGCCTACGTGCTCAACGATGCCGAGGAGCTGATGGAGGAATACGAGGCGCTGTTTGCGCGTCTGAACGATTGGCTCGCCCGCTTTGCTCTGTAAGAGGGGCGACGGTAGCAGGAGCAAGATAAAAAACGACCGACGTACGTCGGGTCCGCCGAGCGGGTGCCCGACGTACGGTTGGAGAAATATCTATGGAAAACTGGAAAAAACAAGCGATCAATCTACTCATGGGCATGACGCTGGAGGAAAAGGCAGACCCTTCGGTATGCGCGTACACGCCGTCCAAGACGCAGCTTAGTGCCGTCGAGGAGCACGGACGCCGTACGGCCTCACCCGAGCGTCACGGGGTATCCTCCCGACGCCTTTGTCAGCTGTTAGAGGCCCTGGAGGCCGAGGAGCGTGCCAACGTACGCACGGTGTACGCCGTTAAGGACGGCCACGTCCTGCTGGACGCCTCGCGCCCCGGCTTTGATTCCCATACCTTTTACTTATCGCATTCCATGGCCAAGAGCGTGACGGGTATGCTCATCGGCACGCTGGTCGATGAGGGGGCGCTGTCGCTTTCGGACACGGTGGCGAGTTTCTTCCCCGAATACACCTACAAGGACCGTCGCTTTGCGAGCATGACCGTGGAGCATCTTCTGATCATGTCCTCGGGCGTTCCCTTCGCCGAGGTCGGCGTGGTCACGGAGGTCGATTGGGGCCGTGCCTTCTTTTCTTCGACGCTCAGCTTTGCCCCCGGTAAGGAATTTATGTACAACAGCATGAATTCCTACATCCTCGGCCGCATTGCGGAAAAGGTCAGCGGCAAGGATCTGTTTTCGCTCGCCAAGGAGCGTCTGTTTGAGCCGCTCGGCATTGACAACGCCTTTTGGGAGAGGGATGCACAGGGGCACGCCAAGGGCGGCTTCGGTCTGTATCTGTCCGCTGCCTCATGGGCCAAGCTCGGCTCGCTGTACGTTTCGGGCGGCGTGTATAACGGCCGCCGCTTGCTCAGCGAATCCTGGATCGAGCAGTCAAGCGCCGCGCATATGCAAACACCCGCGAGCCTCGGTGATTTTGATTACGGCTATCACGTCTGGGTCAACCGCATGGGGGGCGAGGTGCTCTTCAACGGTATGCTCGGACAAAACGTGTGGATCCGTCCGAGCACCGGCACGGTCGCGGTCATTCTGTCGGGCAACAGCGAGCTGTTTCAGCAGAGTCCGGCACTGTCGCTTTTGCGTACGTATCTGTTCGATCTGCCCGAAGGGGAGCGGGCGAGTCTGTCGGAGCGCCGACGCTTGCGCCGCAAGCAAAAGGAATTCTTTAAAAACCGTACGCCCGTGACGCCTAAGCCACCCGTGCGCGGCCTTTGGGCAGCCGTTACGGGCAAGGGACGCCATCCCTTTGACGCGGCGTGGGAGCCCATGCTCGGCACCTATTGCCTGCAGGAGAATAACGCCGCCCTTCTTCCTATGTTCGTCCGCCTGATGCAAAACAATTACGAGACGGACGGTATCCGCACCCTGACCTTCCTGCGCGAGGACGAGGAGCTGTATATGGAGCTTCTGATCGGTGCGTCGACCTATCGCCTTCCCGTCGGTCTGTACGACTATCGCACGTGTACGCTTTCGGTAGGCGGCGAGAGCTATATCGTTCGCACGCGGGCACAGGCGGTGACCGACGGGGAGGGGGCATGCTCGTATACGATCGAGTGTGTGTTCCCCGAGCTGCCGAACACGCGCATCATTCAGCTCTATCCGAGCGAGCAGGGGCGCCTGCGCGTCGTGCTCCGTGAGCTTCCGGATCAGCGATTGCTGGAGTCCTTCCGCAACTCCTTCCTCTCTCCCGGTGCCAAGGGATCGATGATCTTCGGCCTGCTGCAACGGTACATGGGCGAGGGCTTCTTGGAGGAAAAGGCGACGTCCGTCTTTGAAAAATCCATCATGGGCGGCCTTGCCTCACATCCGGATACAGAGGCCTATTTGCAAGAGCTTTCGGTCGAAAGGACAACAAGACTTAACAAATATGCTACTATCCAAGGATTGATCCGCCGCTTCGTCGGCTCGGATGACACGCCAAGCGAGTCGGAGGACTCGCCCGAGCAGACGCAGGAAAAGGGCGGCTCGTGGTTTGACACCGTCATGTCCGCCTTTCGCTTCGGACGCGGACGTGCCCGCCGAAGCACACCCGACGGGGCGCCGACCGACATTCCGGTCACCGACGCGCCGACGGATGTATCGGAGGTCATGCCGACGGAGGACGTGAGTGATGGACCCACGGCGGTACCGAGTGACGAGTCGATCTCCGAGAATAAAGATCAACGTATATAAGATACTAAAGTATAGGAGAACAGAATACCATGAAAGAACAGCAAGTCCTTCACGGCTTCCGTGTCACGCGCGTACGGTCTCTGGCAGAGATCGACGCCACCATGTACGAGATGGTGTATGAGAAGAACGGTGCACAGCTCGTCTACCTGGATCGTAAGGATACCAATAAGACCTTTGCCATCGCCTTCAAGACCATTCCCGACGACGATACGGGCGTCTTCCACATCATCGAGCATTCGGTGCTCTGCGGCTCGCAGAAGTATCCGACCAAGGATCCCTTCGTTGAGCTTCTCAAGGGCTCCTTGCAGACCTTCCTTAATGCCTTTACCTTCCCCGACAAGACGATGTATCCCGTCTGTAGCCGTAACGACAAGGACTTTCTGAACCTGATCGACGTCTATATGGACGCCGTGTTGCATCCGCAGATCCTGCATAAGCCGGAGATCTTCTATCAGGAGGGCTGGCACTACGAATGGACCTGTCGTGACGAGGAGCCGACCTACAAGGGTGTCGTATTCAACGAGATGAAGGGTGCGTATTCCTCGGTCGACGGTCTGGTCGAAGAAAAGATGTCCGCTCTTTTGTATCCCGACAACTGTTACGGCAAGGATTCGGGCGGCGACCCCGTGCATATTCCCGAGCTTACCTACGAAAAATTCGTGGCTTGCCACGCCAAATATTATCATCCCTCCAACGCCCGCATCTTCCTTGACGGAACGATGAACCTTGACGACGTGCTGGCCAAGATCGACAGCTTCCTGTCGGAGTACGAGCGTCTGGAGCTTTGTGCCGACATTCCCGATCAGGCACCGATCGGCGACGTTTGCTCCGAGGCCGAGTACGAGCTGTCCGAGAGCGAGGACGAGCACGCCAAGGTGCGTCTGACGCTCGGCTTTATGGGCTTCCCCTATCACGCACAGCGCGAGGGCGTGGCGCTGTCACTTCTGACCTCGGTGCTTTGCGGCTCTAACGAGGCGCCTCTTAAGCAGGCTCTTCTCAGCCGTCACCTGTGCCAGGACGTCAATATTATCTATCAGGATGGCATCCAGCAAAGCTCGGTGCAGATCGATATTCAGAACATCGAGGAGTCCAATATCGACGAGATCCGTACCGTCGTCTACGACGTTCTGCGTGAGGCGGCAAACGGTGCCCTTGAGCCTGCCCGTATGACGGCGGCGCTCAACAGTCTGGAGTTCCGTCTGCGTGAGCGCGACTTCGGTCGTTTCCCCCGCGGCCTTGTTTACGCGATGTCCTCGCTGGAGTCGTGGCTGTACGGCGGCGACCCGGCACAGAATCTGTGCTACGACGAAACGCTCGCCTTCCTGCGTGAGCATCTGACTGACGGATATTTCGAGGATCTCATCCGTCGTCTGTTCCTTGAAAGCGATCACCGCGCGACGCTCATCCTGAAGCCCTCCAAGACGCTGGCTGACCGCCGTCTGGCCGAGGAGCGTGCACGCCTTCAGCAGGCAAAGGCCTCCTTCTCCGAGACGCAGATCGAGCAGATCCTCTCGCTCAACCGCCGCCTGGCTGAGTGGCAGCAGACCCCTGACACGCCCGAGGCGATCGCCTCGCTGCCTGCGCTGTCGCTGTCGGACATCTCCGACAAGCCCGAGCCCAAGCCTCTGACGGTCACCGAGGCGGACGGTGTCACCGTGCTGACGCACGACGTACCTACCGCCGGCATTCTGTATACCGATCTGTATTTCAACGTGGCCGATGCCAAGGCGGAGGAGCTGCCGCTTTTGTCGCTGCTTTGTCATCTGTTCACGCACACGGCGACCGAGGATCGTGACGCGCTTGCCGTACAGGACCGCATTAAGACGCACCTCGGCTATCTGTCCATGACCCTCACTCCCGTGTCCGTCGGTACGGCTGCTGAGCGGGCGAAGCTGTATCTGGACGTTGCCAGCGGCGTTCTGGAAAAAAATAAGGAGATGCTTCCCGACATTCTCCGTGAGCTCTTCTTCCGCTCCAAGCTTGACAACCGTGAGCAGATCCACAACATCCTTCGTCAGATCAAGATGGAGCAGGAGGCCTTCCTTCTCTCCGCCGGTCATCAGGTCGGAGTCAGCCGTACCATGGCGGCTCTGACGGCGGCGGGTGCGATCGCCGAGCTGAGCAAGGGCTACAGCTTCTACGCTTGGGTCAAGGAGATCGAGGAGAGCTTTGACGAGCGCGCGGACGAGCTGATGGCGTCCCTTGCCTCGCTGATGAAGCGTTATCTGACGCGTGACCGCCTGCTTCTGTCGGTCAGCGGTGCGTGCGAGCCGAGCTTCATCCATACACTCATCGAATGCTTGCCCGTCGACGGTGTCAACGCACCGACCTTCGTTTCGATCGCTCCCATGGGCGTCAAGCGTGAGGGTATCCGCATTCCCTCGCAGATCTCGTACGCCGTTCGTGCTGCACAGCTGCCCACCTACACGGGTGCGATGGCCGTAGCCGAGGGACTGCTCTCGTATGAATACCTGTGGAATCGCATCCGCGTACAGGGCGGTGCGTACGGCGCCGGTCAGGGCGTGCGCAAAAACGGATATACCTTCCTGTATACCTATCGCGATCCCGACGCTGCACGTTCCCTTGGCGTCTTTGATACGGTCGCCTCGTATCTGCGCTCGTTTGCCGAGGGCGGCGAGAGCGTGGAGAAGTATATTATCGGCGCGATCGGCAGCTCGGAGCCGCTTATGTCGCCCCGTGCCCTTGGTGACGCCGCCAATGCCGAATACCTGAGCGGTACAAGCTACGAGGATGCCTGCCGCATCCGTCGCGAGATGCTGGCGACGACGTCGAAGGAGCTTTGCGAGATCGCCGATATGCTGGAGCGCGCTCTGGCGAACGGCGCGGTATGCGTCGTCGGCGGCAAGGATAAGCTGGCCGCCTGCGATGGATGCCTCGATACGGTCTTTGATATGTAAGTTTTTCATCCAATCGGTAATCGTCATAAAGAACAAAAAAGAGCATGGAATTGTAAGCTTTTGCTTGCAATTCCATGTTCTTTTTTGTATTAAACGAACAGAGATAGCATGCCGATAGCGGCGAGAAGCGATGGGATGGAAACGGAGGAGCCGATACGGATAAAATCCCTCAGATCAAATGCGACACGTTCACGGCGAAGAATGTCCGCCCACATGATACCTGCCAGCGCACCGACGGGGGTCAGACAAGCGCCGAGGTTGGAGCCGATGATGGAGGCGTAGGCGGCGGCCATGGTACCTGCCTGTTCCGCAAGCCCCGCAAAGAGAACGCTCATGGGGATGTTGTTGATGAGGTTGGCACTGAAAAAGGAGGCGAGGCCAAAGGAGAGGGGATGCGGCCCGGCGCTCAGAAAGGCGGCGATGTAGTCGCAGACGCCGTTTTCGTTCAGGGAAATGACGAGGATGAACATCGACAGCATAAAGGGGACGAGCTCCCACGGCATACGCTTTACCGTGCGCCACAGGATGACGGGGCGCTCACGCCGTGTGCGGCGGTAGATCAGCACGCAAATAAACAGCGAGATCGCAAGGCCAAGGCTGATCCACCACATCTCAAGGCCGATATACGAGGAGATGCTGAGCAGCAGGATGCAGATCCCGAGATGAATGAGCCCGACGGTGACCAGCGATCGCTCGCTCACAGGTTGCACCTCGACGCTGTCGCAGGTGATGGGCTCGGCGAGGGTGCGCCGAAACAGCAGATACAGGATCAGCAACGATACGAGGCCGGCGGCGAGAGTGGGAGCCCACATATACCCGATGTACTCAAAAAAGCCAAGCTCAAGGAAGGAGGCGATGTAGATGTTGGTCGGATTGCCGATCATCAGCACTATGCTCCACGTGTTAGCGGCGAGGAACTCGGCAAACAGGTAAGGGAGCGGTCGGATTCCGGCGCGTCTGGAAAAGGCGCAGATAAAGGGCGTGAAGGTGAGGATGATGATGTCGTTGGAGGTAAAGACCGTCAGCACGGCTACAACGACATACAGAAGAAAGAACAGACGCTTTTGCGATGTGCCCGCCCGTCGAAGGGTGACGGAGGCGAGGTAGCGGAAGAAGCCGAGCTCATCGAGGAAAATGGAAAAGACCGTCATGGACAAAAACAGGACGAGGATCTTGAGCGGGCCGACGGAGGAGGCACCGAGGATGCCCTCCAGCACGCCCGTCGGGGACGCACAGCCCGCAGCAAGCAGGGCGATGGCGCCGAGGACGGCAAAAAAGCAGTAGCCGCCCATCTGAAAGCGTCCGATACGGATGACGGGAATATAGAACACGGAAAAGATCATCAGCGCGACCGTCAGGCCGCAAAGGATCAAAGTCAGAGCCATGGCGACAGGTCAACCTTTCATGTAAGGCAAAATGGGTCAGATAAGCTCCAAAACGGGAAGGAGCAGGGTCATCAGCGGCAGCGTTACGGCGCTTAGAATGGTGCCGAGCAGCACGATGCCTGCCGCATCACGCTGTCCCTCTCCGACGATCTCGGAAAAGTTGAGCACGATGGAGGCGGCCGGACAGCAGGCAAGAATAAAGAAGGTGCGCTTGAGATAGATATCCAGCGGTAAAAACAGCACGAGCAGGAGCGCGACGAGCGGCATGACGCATTGCTTGATCAGAATGGTGACGTAGGCCTTGACGTTCGTAAATACGCGTCGAAGGTCGACCGTTGCCAGGCGCATACCCATGATGAGCATGGACAGCGGTGAGCACATGCGTCCGAGAATGGTGATCATGCTATACAGATCGGCCTGCACGGGAATGTTCAGGCAAAGCAGCAGCATGCCGACGCAGGCACCGAGCATCGCGGGATTCAGAAGGACCTTGCCGAGGCGGATATATGAGGTGTCGCGGGCGATGATCGCCGAGCCGACCGTCCATCCAAGCACGTTCATGATCACGCCGTAGACGGTGGTGTAGACGATGAGCTCGGAGGCGATCGCAGGAAAGAGCGCTTCCAGAATGGGGATGCCGAAAAAGGCGCAGTTACCAAAGGTGGTGGCGATGGTGATGATGCGATAGACGGCGTCCTTATTCTTTTTTCGCAGGATCAGATAGGCACCGCCGAGCATAATGGCGTGAATGGCAATGACGAGCAGGGCGAACTGGCCCATGCGAAGAAGCGTTTCGGGGGAATTGGTCGCGCTTTTCAGCGTGTAGATCGCCAGACACGGCTGGCAAACGTACAAAAGGATCTTAGACGCGCCGGGGATGCACGCCTCGTCGATCATGCGCCGACGGATGAGCACGTACCCCGGTACGGCGGTGGCAAGCAGAACGCCGACGGCGATCAGCGCTACGAAGAAGGTGGTCATGACAGCCTCACAAAATAATTGGTGTTATAGGGAATGGACACGGGATCGATCTCGTCGAAGGCCTCGGTGCGCGTAACGTCGCCCGTCCGCTCGGAGAGCATATCGCGGTGCAAGGCCGAGGCACAGTCAAGGTAGAAGTCGGAGAAGAAAACGGATACATCCTCGTCGGTGTAGCCACCCTCGGGAAGGGACATACGGTAGATATAGCAGATGCCGTCCTCGTAGGCGACCTTGGTATAGCTGCCGATCGCGGCCGACAGCGCCGCCTCGGTCAGGGTGGGGTAGACGGAGGCGAGATCCTGCGTGGCGGAGGCATCAGCGGCAAAATACCAGCCGGTGTCGTCATAGACGGGATCGCCGTCACCGTATTTGTCCATAAAGGTCTGCAGCATGGTTTCGGTGATGACGGGGCCGCTACCGCCGGTAAGGTTTTCGATCGCGCGGTCGAGGGATGCGATATCCTCCGCGCGGCGCTCCTTTTCAAGCTCGGTCAGCTCGATGGTCTTGTAGGTGCCGTCGTTCAGAAGGATGTGGTTGCCGTCTTCGTCGGTGGCGAGCTTATTTTCCGTGCGGATAAAGAGCATCTTGACGTAGACGTACGCGTCGGCGTAATAGGCGTCGCAGGCGTCCGTGTCGTAGGCCACATATTGACCACCCGCGCCGTACAGGGCGGTGAAGAGATGCTCGGCCTTATATTGGAGCGTGGTGGCGGTGAGAAGATCGTCATAGGTGAAGCCGTAGGCGGAGATCTGCTCGTTGAAGCTCGCACGGTCTCCGTCCGCGCGGAAGTCGACCAGCTCGTCGACGGCGTCGCGGATGGTCTGCTTTTCGGTGCGCGACAGCGAGGCCACGCTGTCAAAGAGCAGCGCGCTGACCGCTACGGTGCGTACGTAGTCCTCCGCATAGGCGGCAAAGGCGTCCCCGTAGCTCACCCCGTCGCCGCGGTCACGGCGAAAGAAGGCGGCGGTATCGGAGGCCGTGATGCCGGCGGCGGACAAGGAGCGCAGGTATACCGTCTTACAGTAGGATACGAAATAGGAATACACGCCCTTCGAGATCGTCAAGCCCTCGTAGCGCATCACCGCACGTGCATTACGGACGGCGGCAATGGTGCCGAATACCGCGGCAAAGGCGATGGCAACGATCAGGGTGAGGACGATCGTAAAGAGGAGCCATTTATTTTTCTTTAAGACGCTCATGCAGAGGGAGCCTCCTTGTTTGATACTTCGGTATAGGCCTTGAGAATGGCAAAGGCGGTGTCGGTCGCATCCTCGTCGGTCTTCAGGCGGTAGAGCACCGCCGGCGTCCCGACACCGCGAAGCGACAGGCCGGGGAAGCGAAGGAACAGCTCCGACCAGACGGCAAGATCCGCCTTGTCGGGCAAAAAGCGCAGGTAGCCGCCCGAGCATTCGATGCGCCGCAGACGGTAGGCGGCGCCGCGACTGCGCATGTAGGCGATGCGCAACAGGCGCTCCGCGACCCGCGGCGGATCGCCAAAGCGGTCGCACAGCTCGTCGAGGACATCCTGCATATCCTCCTCTGAGCCGATCAGAGAGATCTTCTTATACATATCCATGCGCGCAGGCTCGCTGGGGATATACGAGGCGGGAAGCAGGGCGTCGATCTTGATATCCACGGTGCAGTCGAAGGCCTCGGGACGTCCCTCGCCCTTTTCCTCCAACACCGCCTCGTTCAGCAGCCGCACGTACAGGTCGTAGCCGACGCTTTCGATATAGCCGTGCTGCTCGGCACCGAGCAGATTACCCGCGCCTCGGATCTCCAGGTCGCGCAGGGCGATCTTGAAGCCTGCACCGAATTCGGCGTATTCACGGATGACCTGCAGACGCTTGCGTGCGACCTCCGAGAGGGCCTTGCCCTTGCGGTAGGTAAAATATGCGTAGGCCTGTCGCTCGCTGCGACCGACACGGCCGCGCAGCTGATGCAGCTGAGACAGACCCATGCGATCCGCTCCTTCAATGATGAGGGTGTTGGCGTTAGGCAGGTCGACGCCCGTTTCGATGATCGTCGTGCAAACGAGGATGTCCAGCTCGCCGCGCACGAGCAGCTGCCAGATGTCCTCCAGCGTGTCGTGCTCCATCTGCCCGTGGGCATAGGCGATGCGCGCCTCGGGGAAGTCGTTGGTCAGCCGACCGGCGACGAGATCGATGTCCTCCGTTTTATTATATAGGTAGAGCACCTGTCCGCGTCGCGACAGCTCGCGGCGGATGGCGTCGTACAGCACCGCGTCGTCGTGCTCCAGCACGTAGGTCTGCACGGGACGGCGGTCGGAGGGGGCCTCGTCGAGGATGGAGATGTCATTTATACCGCTCATGGCCATGTTGAGCGTGCGGGGGATAGGGGTGGCCGTCAGCGTCAGCACGTCGACACCGGTGGAAAGCGTTTTGAGCTTTTCCTTTTGCGCCACGCCGAAGCGCTGCTCCTCGTCGACGATGAGCAGGCCGAGATCGCGGAACTCCAGGTTTTTGGAAAGCAGCTTGTGCGTGCCGATGAGCAGATCGATCTCGCCGCGCTTGGTGCGGCGCAGAATGGCCGCCTGCTCCTTTGGCGTGCGGAAGCGCGAGAGCATTTCCACGGTCACGGGATACCGACGCATGCGCGACAGGGCGGTCTGATAATGCTGCAGGGCGAGGATGGTCGTCGGTACGAGGATGGCCGCCTGTTTGCCGGCCAAAATGGCCTTGAACACGGCGCGCAGGGCAACCTCGGTCTTGCCAAAGCCCACGTCGCCGCAGAGCAGGCGGTTCATGGGAACGGGGCGCATCATGTCCCCCTTGATCTCCTCGATCGCCTGCGCCTGGGCTGCCGTCAGCTCAAATTCAAACGAATCCTCAAACTCGCGCTCCATCTCGCCATCGGCAGGGAAGGCAAAGCCCGGCGTGCGGGCGCGGCGCGCATACAGCTGGATCAGGTCACGGGCGATGTCGGCCACCGCACGCTTGGCGCGTGCCTTGGCGCGTCCCCAATCGGCGCCTCCCATGCGAGAGAGCTTGACGGTGCCGTCGCTGTCGCGGGCACCGATGTATTTGCCGATCATCTCCAGGCGGTCGCAGGGGACGAACAGCTTATCCGTTCCTGCGTACTGAAGCGTAATATAATCGCGTGCGTGTCCGTCGACGCGCACCGTTTCGATGCCCTCAAAGCGGCCGATACCGTAATTGCGGTGAACGACGTAGTCACCGACGGACAGGTCGGCATAGCTCATCAGTCGCTCGCCCGCACCGCCGACGCGGCGAAGGACGCGCCTCTGCCGCCGCTCGGCCATGACCGCCTTGCCGCTGTCCTTACTCATGGACAGGACGGCGATCTTTGGCATGAGAAGCTCAAACCCCTCGTCAATCGAACCGACGGTTATATAAATGCCGCCGATTTGTAAAGATGTATAGTCAAATTTACTGTTTTTATAAGTGGGGACCGTGGAGATCTCCTGCGAGCGGAGCGTCTCGGACAGCGAGTCGGCGCCGCTTTCATTTTCACATACGAGGATGGTACGGTAGCCGCTTTTGCGGAAGGTGATAAGATCCTCAAACAACAGCGACGGGTTGTCGCCGTAGGCTACGGCGCGGCGGCTTCGGAAGCCGAACAGGCCACCCTCTCGCTGTGTACCGACGCCTCCCGAGAAGGGATTGATATGCACGCTCACGTGCGACTGCAGTGCGTTCTTATATTGCTTTTCGTCGGCGAGCGGAGCGTGTGAGCTTGCGCTGAGTGTCCCCTCCTCGATAAGGGCGGCGCAGGAGTCCTTATAGCGCGAAAGCGTGCGGCGCAGGGCGTCCAGGCACTCGTTCGTTCCCTCAATGAAGACGACGGAGCGAGTGGAGTCAAGATAGGAAAACAGCGTCGGCTCCTCGGGATAGATGAGGGATAGGTATTTGTCGGCGAAGGGCAGGGACAGACCCTGCTCCAGCGCGGTCTTTTCGGACGATAGGCGTGCCTCGGCCTGTGCCGAGGGGGCGTTGGCAAGCAGACGGCCGACCTCGCGGGCGATACGCGCACGCGCCGCCTTGTCGACCAGCACCTCGGAGGCGGGGAGCAGGTGACGCTCGGGACAGGCGTCGGTCATGCGCTGATCGATGGGATCAAAGCAACTCATGCGATCGATCTCGTCGCCGAAAAATTCGATGCGCACGGGCGGCTCGTCCTCGCGGTCGTACAGGTCAAGAATACCGCCGCGGCGGGCAAACTGTCCGACGCTCTCGACGGTATCCGTACGGACAAAGCCGAGGGCGCTGAGGCGCTCGCACAGCTCGTCGATGTCGGCGATATCGCCGACACGCAGAGAGATCGCGTGGGCGCGCAGGGTATCCTTTGGCACGGTATACAGCGCGGCGGCCGTCGGCGTCGTAACGACGACGTCGCAATGCCCCGACATCAGCTCGGACAACACGGAAAGCCTCTCACGCTCGGTGTCGTGGGAGGCAGAAACGGAATGAAGGACAAGATCTCGTTCGGGATAGGTGCGCACGCGCAGAGCGCTCTCCTTCAGCGCGTGCGAGGCGGCGTACATACGCCGCTCGTCGGGGACGAGGATGAGCACGGGGGCGTGTGAGCGCTCGCAGGCCTCGGTGACGCCTTCCACGAGGAAGGCGGTATCGGCACCGCGGGAGAGTCCGTTTACGATCAGCGGCAGGGGACGGGGGGTGCGCAGCTGCTCGTCAAGTGCGGCAAGAAAGCCGTTAAATTCCCGATCGAGACGGATCAGGGGGGTAAGCTGCTTCATGTAGGCCTCTTAGTAAGGGGGACGTTCGTTTGATTCTCTTTTTTATGCGAAATATTTTCCCATGGCTTCCTCCATGCGGTCGCTGACTATCAGCTCGGCGATCTCCGGAGCCGCCTTCAGGACGGGCTCCATCGCCTCCAGGTCGGCCGTACCAAAGCGCGACAGCACCCAATCGGCCAGGTCGTAGTCCGGGCGGGGCTTGTTGCCGACGCCGATCTTGACGCGGGGGAAGGCATCGGAGCCGATGTGCTCGATAATGCTCTTGAGGCCGTTGTGACCGCCGGCCGAGCCCTTGCGGCGCAGACGCAGCTTGCCGGGAGGGAAGCTGATCTCATCGTGCAGCACGAGGATGTGCTCGGGGGGTATCTTATAAAAGGCAGCCGCTTCGCCGACGGCGACGCCGGAGTTATTCATCAGGGTCGTCGGCTTCATAAGAAGGACGCGGTGCGAGGCGATCGTCGCTTCACACGTGAGGGCGTGAAATTTGGCGCGATCGGTGCGCACACCGAGCGCCTGTGCGATTCGGTCGATGGCAAGGAAGCCGGCGTTGTGCCGCGTTTTTTCGTACGCGGATCCGACGTTGCCGAGACCGACGATCAACCATTCGACGGAGCCGCGGTCGGAGGAGCTTGATTCAATGGACTTGAACAGATCAAATATATTCATGAAGATATCCGATATTTGTAAAGTTTTATTTGTTTTTTGCTTGCTTTTTAAAAGTTTACCCATTCGGTGCTGTCCGCGTCGGAGGGCATACGGAAGTCACCGCGCGGGGACAGACCGACCGATCCGATCTTGGGACCGTCGGGCAGACAGGAGCGCTTGAATTGCTGAGAGAAGAAGCGGCGCAGGAACACGGTAAGCCACGAGCGGATGACGTCCTCCTCGTATACGCCGCGGAAGGTAGCGACCGCCAGACGGCACAGCTTACTCGGCGTGTAGCCGTAGCGGACGGTATGGTAGAGAAAATAGTCGTGCAACTCGTACGGGCCGACGAGCCCCTCGGTGCACTGTGCGATCTCCCCGTCCTTGGGCGGCAGAAGCTCGGGGCTGACGGGCGTTTCCAGCACATCGCGAAGCGTGGCGGCCACGTCGGCGTCACCGTCGGCCTCCGCCTGCTGTGCACAGTAGTCCACGATATGACGGATGAGAGTCTTCGGCACGTCGGCGTTGACGGCGTACATGGACATGTGATCCCCGTTGTAGGTGGCCCATCCGAGAGCCAGCTCCGACAGGTCGCCCGTTCCGACGACGAGACCGCCCTCGGCGTTGGCGATATCCATCAGCACCTGTGTGCGCTCACGTGCCTGCGCGTTTTCGTAGACGACGTCAAAGGCGTCCTGCGCGTGTCCGATGTCCTCAAAGTGACGGCTGACGGAGGCCTTGATATCGACGGTACGAAGCGTGGCACCGAGCTGCTCGGTCAGCGCCTCGGCGTTACTCTTGGTTCTCACCGTCGTTCCGAAGCAGGGCATCGTGACGGCAATCACCGATGTGCGTTCGCGTAGGAGAATGTCCATGGCGCGTACAGCAACGAGCAGGGCGAGGGTGGAGTCAAGACCGCCCGATATACCCAGCACGGCACAGCGTGCGTGCGAACGCTCCACGCGTGCGGCAAGGGCGCGCGCCTGCATATCCAGCGTGAGGGCGCACCGCGCACGAAGCTCGGCAGGGTCGCTCGGAACGAAGGGGAAGCGGCGCGGCGGATGCGTCAGCGCCGTTTCTGTCACGGTCAGCGTGAAGGGGCAGGCGGTATAGGCGGCATTGGCATGCTCCGATACGGAGGCACGCTTGCGGCGCTCGCTCACGATGCGGTCGAGGTCGAGCTCGGCGACGAGCGAGGCAGAGGTATCGAACGGCGCGGAGGCGGCGACGGTGCGACCGCGATCCATCAGCAGACGCTGACCGGCGAATAGATAGTCGGTGCCGCTTTCGCCCTCGCCAGCGTTCGCATATATACCGGCACACGTGTGGCGCATAGTATAAGCCGACAGCACGGTGCGGCGTGCCTCGGCCGCGCCAATGAGCTCGGGGGAGGCGTCGAGATCCGCGATCAGCGTGGCACCGGCAGCGCAGGCATCGCGCACCGTCTGCTCATCGGAGCCGAACACGGGCGCGATGACAAGGGACGGCATGGTCGTACAGGGAAAGAGCAGATGCGCACCAAGGCGCGTGCGTTGCCCTGCATAGGTCAGCGTGCATACCTCAGCGGGCGCAGAGGAAAAATAGCGCGTGTCCTGCAGAGGACTGTGCGCGTCGGGTGCTTTGACCTTCAGGCCGAGAAGCTCGCCGCGGCATACGACGGCGGCGCAGTCGTACAGCTTGCCCTCGTGTGCGACGGGCACGCCGAGGATGCAGACGATGTCCTTGTCACGGGTCTGCTCCATATAGTGAGCGAGCGCCGCCTGCGCACGGTCAAGGAGTGTCGTCTGAAAAAACAGGTCGGCACAGGTGGCGCCCGTGACCGAGAGCTCGGGGAATACGAGGACCTTGACACCGTCCGAGGCGGCCGTGCGGGTCAGCTTGATCGCTTCTTCGATGGTATACGTGGGGTTGGCCAGTCGGGAGGTCGGACAGGCCGCACCGACACGAATGAATCCGTCTTTCATACACAGGACTCCTATGCATAGTTTTTTCTTATTTTAGCATACAATCGCGCGAAAGTCAATTCAAATATAAGAGATATGCCTCGCTGTACCTAAAAATTTTTTGAGATTTTCAAAAAAAGGGTTGACAAAGCTCGTTTTGTTTGGTATAATAGCATGCGCATATGTGAGCATGGTATGCTGCTATGGCTCAGTTGGTAGAGCGCGTCCTTGGTAAGGACGAGGTCATCAGTTCGACTCTGATTAGCAGCTCCAGACACCCCCGAGGACAACCGTCCTCGGGGCTTTGGCTTTTCAGGAGCATTTCTGTGTCGAAAAGCCCGTGGGTCGATTTTTTTAAAAAAAACGGCTATTGTTAGTATATAGCAGATAGTTATAGGACAACGCGTATGAGTGAATTTTTTCATGAGGTTTTGCTGGAGGGTCTGATCGACACGCTCAAGATCATGCCCTTCCTGTTTTTGACCTATCTTTTGATGGAGTTTATCGAGCATCGTGCCGCCGGGCGTACGCAGGACCTTGTCCGTCGCGCCGGCTCGTTCGGCCCCTTGCTCGGCGGTCTTGTCGGCGCCGTGCCGCAGTGCGGCTTTTCCGCCGCGGCGGCGAGCCTGTACGCCGGGCGCATCCTTTCGGTGGGCACGCTGCTCGCGGTGTTCCTGTCCACCTCGGACGAGATGCTGCCGCTTTTGATCTCAGGCGGTGCGCCCGTCGGGCGTATTCTGTCGCTCGTCGGCATTAAGGTGGCGGTCGGTATCCTCGTCGGCTTCGCCGCTGACCTTATCCTGCGCCTGTGCCGTCGGGAGAAGGAGGAGCTGTGCGTGCATAGCCTGTGCGAGGACGAGGGCTGTCATTGCGAAAAGGGTATCCTTCGCTCGGCCCTTCATCATACGCTCCACATCACCATCTTTCTGTTCCTTGTGACGGTCGGCATCGGAACGGTCGTCTTCTTCGTCGGCGAGGACCTTCTCAAGGACGTGCTGTATGACCGTCCCTTCGTCAGCCATCTTATCGCGCTGCTCGTCGGCTTTATCCCCAACTGCGCCGCCTCGGTCGCCTTGACCGAGCTGTACCTCGGCGGCTTTGTGACCGCCGGCACGCTTTTGTCGGGGCTTTTGCCCGGTGCGGGCGTCGGTCTGCTCGTGCTGCTGCGTACCAACAAGCGTGTGAAGGAAAACGTCCTCATCGTACTGACGCTGGCTCTCGTCGGCCTGACCGTCGGTCTGCTCGTCGATCTGACGGGCCTATCGGACGCCTTGCTTCGTATTGGCATCGGGTGATCGGGTCACGGTACGCCGTACGCAGATCGCCTTAGCGTTGTGCCCCTGCGGACACGAGCCTTCGGTTGATATATGAAACAAAAAGAGGAACCGACGCTTGGGTGATGTCCTCAAACGCAGGTTTAACAAAATAGCAGAAAAGCACTTATGATGAACGATAAAGAATCGTCTGTCATAAGTGCTTTTGCGTTGCTTTTGTCTTATTTGCCCGATGGTTACGGTGAAGTTTTCGCTCACGCGAAAGTGAAGTTGCTTTGCAGTGAAGTTTGCTGCTTTGCAAAGCAAAGTAGCAAGTGAAGTTAAGTTTGCCCCTCACTTTGACGAAGGCAAAACTTCACTATCCGCAGGATAACTTCACTTACATAGTAAACTTCACTTGCCCGTAAGGGCAAACTTAGTTAATGGGCGTACTCGAAAACTGCATTTTCGGGCACGCCCATTTTGTTCGTACTCCTTTTTCGTGCAAAGCAAGGGGCGTGTTACCGCCCGGTTTATGGGCATAGGATCTTTACATACATATCGCCATAATGAGCGTGCCGATCACCATCAGAGCAAGACCGAAAAAGGCCTTTTTTGACAACTTTTCTTTGAATATAACGTAGGATAAGGCGATCGTTACGACAATACTCAGCTTGTCCACCGGTACGACTACGCTGACGATGCCGTTTCGTATGGCGTAATAATAGCAAAGCCACGAGGCACCGGTCGCTACGCCCGAAAGGCAGATGAACAAAAGCTCCTTTTTGTCCAACCCCTTCAGCTGCCTGTGCTCGCCCTTGGCAAAGACGATGCCCCAAGCCATTACGAGCACGACGATGGTGCGAATGGCGGTGCCGAGGTTGGATTCTACGCCTGATATGCCGATCTTGGCAAGGATCGAGGTCAGCGCCGCAAACACGGCGGACAATACCGCGTAAACGATCCACCGTTTACCCTTCGTTTCCTTGTCGGTGACCTTTTTTTCGATCATAAGGTAGATACCGACGCCGAGAAGTGCCGTGCTGATGAGCTTGACGGCCAGATGGTGCGTCTCGGAAAACAAGAGGATAGCGAGGAGCACCGATAGGATGGTGCTGGATTTATCGATGGGGGCGACCTTGTTTACGTCGGCCAGGGACAAGGCCTTGAAATAGCATATCCACGAGGCACCCGTCGCCAGTCCCGACAGAATGAGAAATATCCATGATCGCGGTGCAATGGCGGTGATCGTGTCCAGCGAGCCGACGATACCTACCATCAGCAGCGAAAACAGCAGCACAACGACCGTGCGAAGGGCCGTTGCCACGTCCGAGCTTGTTTTGCGTATGCCGCACTTGGCGAGTATGGTCGTCAGCCCCGCAAATACCGCCGATGCGATGGCCGCTATCAGCCACATATCCTTTGTCCTCCTGTGTCGTAGGCTTACCGACCGACCGTTCGGTCCCGAAGGGGATCCAAGAGAGTCGTCTGTACGACAGTCATTATAGCGATGCTCGATCGGGATATCAAGCCGTATGGAAAATTTTACGGAAGCACCGACCTTCGATATAGCGAGTGCTACGTCGGAGGCCTGTGCTTCAGGTCGTCCGTGGCCGGATTATCGATCAGCGCACCGTCCTCGGCAAAGCGCGAGCCGTGACAGGGACAGTCCCACGAATGCTCGGCGGCGTTGTATTTGAGGGCGCAGCCCAGGTGCGGACAGCGGGGGGCCATCGGCGTCAGCAGGTTAAACAGCGTTTCATAGGCGTTTACGGCCAGCTGCGGGCGAAGGATGCTTCGCGACGGCGAGAACACGTCGGCATACGGAGCAGGCTTCCCACCGATAAGATCCGATAGGATCATAGCCGACACCATCGCCGAGGTCATCCCCCACTTGTTGAACCCGGTTGCCACGTATACGTCGGGGGTGCCTTTGGCATACGGTCCGATATACGGAACGCCGTCCAGGGTCATGCAGTCCTGCGTGGCCCACCTCGCCACGATGCGGGCGTTTGTATAATGCTGCTGTGCGAAGGCCTCCGGCTCGCGCCAGCCTCCGCCGCTTTTGCCCGTGCGATGCCCACCGCCGCCGAGGAGCAAGAGGTTGCCGTGCATACGGAAGGACAGCCCCTTGTCCGACGCATCCACGTACATGCCGTCGACATCGGGTGCGCCGTCCAACGCCAGGACGTACGAGCGGTGCTGATACATTTTCAAAAAATACCCGCCGTGTTTATTGACGATGGGAAAATGCGTGGCAACGATCATCCGTTTACAGTGGATTGTGCCGTGCTGCGTGACGGCCGTGCCTTGTCCCAGCTCCAGGACCTTGGTGTGTTCATAGATGGGTAGATCTCGTGCGATCGCAAACAGGAAGGACAGCGGATGAAACTGCGCTTGCTCCTTGACGCGCACAGCGCCCGCGACCTTGAAGGGGAGCGGCAGCTCGTCGAAGACGTCCGCCCGGACGCCTAAGCGACGCAAGGCATCCGCCTCGCGCTCGATCGCCGCGCGGTCATGTAGGGAATACACGTAGGCGTCCTTTTCCTCGTACTCGCAGGGAAACGTTCGACACAGGTCGGCATAGAGCTCACACGCCTGCCGCTGTGCCTGCAGGTACAGCCGCGCCCGATCGTATCCAAAGCGACGGATCAGCTTGTCATACAGCAGGCCGTGGCCGAGCGTGATCTTTGCCGTCGTGCCCTTTGTGATCCCGCTGCCAATGCGGTCAGCCTCCACGAGAAGACAATCCACGCCTGCCTTCTTTAACCAATAGGCGCACAGGACTCCCGTGATGCCGCCGCCGATGATCAGAACGTCCGTGTGCTTGCTTTCCTTCAGCGGCTCAAAGGACACGCGCTCCGCCTGCCGTTCCCAAATGGACGCCGCATGCTCACCGCCGCTTTCGTTTTGTTCCATTCCTTCACCTCCCAAACATACGGGTAGTGTTCCCGTTTTAGGGGGCATCCATACGCTCCTTTTCTTTTACGTCCTGTGCGATCCGTTCGGCGATCGCCTGCGCGGCGCCGTGCGTCCCCGTCAGCGCCGAAAGGCGGCGCGCCTCGGCATCGACGGGCGGCGCTTGCTCGATCGCACGTATGCAGGCGTTGGCTATGGTGAATACGCGCGCGGGGGAGCGTCCCGTCAATGTGAGCTCCCCGCGCGAAAGCTCCGCCTCCCGCTCGGTGACGTCGCGCAGCACCAGCGTGCGCACGCCGAGATACGCCGCCTCCTCCTGTACGCCGCCCGAGTCGGTAAGGACGAGATCGGCACACAGCAGCTGCTCGTAAAAGGCACGCGGCCCCATTGGCTTGCACAGATGCGCACGGGCGGTATGCCCGAGGACGTCCTGCGCTACCTCCTTTGCCGTCGGGTGCATAGGAAAGAACAGATCAAAGGCGGGATGCGCGTCGAGCAGGCGCCGTATCGATACCAGCAGGCGACGGCGCAGGGAGGTATCGGTCTCCCGTCGGTGCAGGGTCAAAAGGAGGCGGTAACGGCCGTCGCTTGGGTGTGTGTGGCACGAGGGAAGGATGGCGTGCAGCGCATCGAGGACGGTATTGCCGACGCAAGCCACGGAGGATGGCGCGACCCCCTCGCGTAGCAGGTGGGCGCGTGCTTGCTCCGTCGTGGCAAAATGCACCGACGCCATCGCCGTCAAGGCGCGGCGCAGCATCTCCTCGGGGTACGGCTCGTCGTAGACGCCCGTGCGAAGCCCCGCCTCCATGTGATACAGAGGTATGTGCCGAAAAAAGGCGCAAAGCCCACCCGCAAAGGCGGACAGCGTGTCGCCCTGTACGACGACGGCGCACGGTGTGAGTGCCGCAAGGGCGTGATCGATCGGGGGGAGCATGGCGGTCAGCGTATTGGTGAGTGTGCCCTCGCCCCTTGCGGGAAGGCGAAGGTCGGGCAGTATACCGAACAGGTCAAAGACCTCCTCCGCCAGATGCGTGTGCTGGGCGGTGAATAGCACGCGCGTCGGGATCGACGCGCATCGCAGCGCACGCACCACGGGCAACACCTTGATCGCCTCCGGTCGCGTGCCGAGAATACATAGCACGGGATGCATACGGCCTCCGAAAAAAAGACTACCCGAGAGATCTCGGGTAGTGCATGGTATGCGTATGTGTGCGCCGATATGTCACCGTTCGGTCGGCTCGTCGTCCTCGATGACGGTACCGTCGGTATCGAAGCTGACGGCAAAGGTCAGGCGGATCTCGCGCCGCTCGTTGACCGTAGACGCGGTGAGCGTGCCCATCGGCGTCGTGAGACTGTACGGCGGTTGCGCAAAGAGCGCCGCGGTGTCGATGCCCTCTATCTTATAAAAGGAAAGCAAGCGCAGCACGGACGCCTTGCCGCCGACGGCCTTACAGCGCAGTTGACAAAAGGGCTGTGCGTCCTCGTCCTTTATAAAGGCCAGCGTGGGCGTTCCTTCGTCGCAGCCGATGACCTCCACGCGCAGCTTGTGATGCGGCAGGACGGTGAGGACCAGCGTTTTATCCTTGACGAGGAGCACCTTGTCGCGCGAGGAATACCGTCCGACGGTGCGCACGTCCTCGTACGAAAAGCGAACCAGGCGGAAGAAATACAGAAAATCAAAGAGGATCAAGCCGCAGAAAACGACGATCATGGGATACAGACGCACGACGGTCGTCATGCGTCCATTGTAGTATAGAGCGATCGCCAGGACGAGGAGCAGCGGCAGCTCGGTCAGGAAATACCGCCATTTGGTGGACGTCATGTATATGCGTTTTTTCATAAGGTGCCTTTCCTTTCGGCGTGTCGTATACCTTATTATACCGCACAAGCGCGTGCAATGCAAGGGGAAATTGTAAACTTGTATATTCCGTACAAAAAGAGATTTTTCTTTTGTGCAAAAGGGAGAAAAGTACAAAAGGATATTGACATCGGGCGAAATATTTGTTATACTAAAGACGTCAAAAGGGAGTAGTACTTGTCTTACAGGCAAGTGCATCGGCCGTCAACACAGCCTTCATGAGAGCTCGGACGATGCAGAATCGAAAGATTGTACAAGACTTTTACTGTAACAGTACGGTAAAGGTCTTTTTTTCATAAAATGAAAAGGACTTGACCGTTTGACAGCGAGCACGCGGTGCACACGCGTGTTCAAGGAACAAAACAAAAAACAAATTTTTTTAGGAGGACTTAGTTATGCCAGGTCTTATTATTGCGGCCGCTGTCGTGGTGGCTCTCCTTGTTTTGCTCGTTATTGCGGGCTATATGAAAGCGCCCCCGGATACCGCATTCATCATTTCCGGTCCCTTGAAGCGCCGCGTGCTGATCGGTAAAGCCGGTTGGCGTATGCCCTTTATCACCCGTGTCGACCGTCTGTCGCTGCGCGTTATGCAGGTCGACGTCAAAACGAGTGAGGCCGTTCCCACCAACGAGTTCATCAACGTAACCGTTGACGGTGTCGCAAATATCAAGGTGTCGAGCGATACGGAGTGTCTCAATAAGGCAGCCGAGGCGCTGCTTGGTATGAGCCGCGTCGAGCTGATCAGCATGGTCACCCAGGTGCTGGAGGGTAATATGCGTGAGATCGTCGGCTCCGTCGGCCTGAAGGAAATGGTACAGGACCGCCAGGGTGTTGCCAAGAAGATCACCGAAAACGTCGTGCCTGATATGCGCAAGCTTGGTATCGAGGTCGTCAACTTCAACATCCAGAACTTCAAGGATGCTGCCGGAACGATCGAGAACATGGGTATTGACAACGTTGAGCAGATCCGCAAGAATGCCCAGATCGCCAAGGCGAACGCCCAGCGCGATATCGCCATCGCTACCTCCAACGCACAGCAGGAGGCCAACGCCGTTAAGGTCGAGGCAGAGAAGAAGATCGCCGAGCAGAATGCCGAGCTTGCCATCCAGCAGGCCGACATGAAGGTCAAGGCCGATACCAAAAAGGCCGAGGCTGACGCCGCGTACGCCATTCGCGAGCAGGATCAGCGCAAGATCATCGAGGTCGCCAAGACCGAGGCCGACATCGCTCGCCGCGAGAAGGAAGCCGATCTTGCCGAAAAGGATATTGCCATCCGTGAGCGCGAGTTGGATGCACAGATCCGCAAGCAGGCTGATGCAATGAAGTACCAGACCGAGAAGGAGGCTGAGGCCGACCTCATCCGCCGTCAGAAAGAAGCCGAGGCAAAGCTTTACGAGATCATCAAGGATGCCGAGGCAGAGAAGGCAAGAGCCGAGGCCGTCCGCTTCGCTATGGAGCAGGAGGCCGAGGGTATCCGTGCCAAGGGCCTTGCTGAGGCAGAGGCCATCGAAAAGAAGGCCGAAGCACAGAAAAAGATGGGTGAGGCATCCGTTCTTGAGATGTACCTCAACGCCCTACCCGAGGTCGTTAAGAACGCCGCTATGCCCCTGTCCAAGACCGACAAGATCGTTATGTACGGCGACGGCAATTCGACCAAGGTCGTCCGTGACGTGATGACCAGCGCCAACCAGATCATGGAGGGCGTCAAGGAATCCACCGGTATTGATCTCGGCTCGCTTCTGGCAGGCTTCGCTGTCGGTAAGACGACGAACAAGCCGAGCGACGAAAGCACCGCCGAATAACGGCCATTTTCCAACAAACAAGAAGGACAGAGAACCTTGCGTTCTCTGTCCTTTTTTGTCCTATTTGACAAGCGATCAAAAGCTTAGACGTACGATGTGGCGGGCGTTAAAGAATTTACCGAAGATGTACTTGTTGGAGGCACTTTCGGTGAGGGTGATCACGGTGCCGTCGTAGTAGTCAAGATCCTCGCCCATGGCGGGGCCGTGGATCTCGTCGACGACCTTGTCGAGATAGTAGACGGGGGCGCCGTCGAGGGTCGTTTGGGCATCCGTTGCCTCGTCGGCGTTATATACGTAATACACCGTATCGGAGAGGCCGTAGGAGGTCGACAGGATGATCTTGCCGTCGGGGGTGAAGCACATGCCCTGGACGCTGTTGCGAATGGAATAGACCTTGAGAGGGGTCGACAGGTCGCTCAGCGCGTACTGCGTGCAGATGGCGTAGTGCATGCCCTCGGCGCTGTCGTATTCATGTCCCTCGATGGTGTACTTTCCTCCGTCGTGAAATTCACCGACGTACAGATACGTGTCGTCGGTATAGACGAAGGAGGCGCTGTTGTTGACCTCGATGCCATCACCGACGTCCAGCGTGTCGCCCTCCTTGGCCGACAGAAGGTCGGTCAGCGACAGCGTAAAGATGCGGCTTCCGTTGGCGATGTAAACGGTGTCGCCCGTCGTGGCAATACCGCCCGCGTGGCCGGTGAAGCTCTTGTCACCGCGCGAAAGCTCGACGTAATACGACTCATTGTCGGTGGTCGTAACGTAGATACGGGAGGCGGATTTGTCCTTCATGTAGCCCGACACCAGCAGGACGCCGTGCTCCTCGGCTGCGGCGATGCCCTGGCAGACAAAGCCGTCCGAAAGGCCGGGGTTCTTGCAGAGCGTCTCTTCCATGGCGTAATAGTCACGGTAGATGGCGAACTTCGCTGCGTTCAGCACGGCAAGGACGAGCAGAACGAGCGCGACGACCGAGGCAAGGATGATGCCGACGATCTTGGCGGTTACGATACATATGCGATTCATAGATAAGGCCTTTCTTTGTTAACGATCATGAGGAATATCGTGCTATATGCTTGCAATATGTAAACCATACATAGCATTTAGACGATAGAGTCGTCGCGATGGCGGTCCGCCCATGCACGCATAAGCAGGGCGAAGAAGCTTTCGCCGCCGGCGGCGCGCAGCGTGGGAAGCTTGTAATCCTCGCGCATACCGAGCGTGTATACGGTGGTATCCTCCTGCGACCGTGCATGCAGCGCGACGTCCGCCGCCGCGGCCACGGACAGGAGCAGCTGCTGAAGCTCGGGTGTGGGAAGGGTACGGGTCGGCAGCGTCAACGATAGCTCAAGCGCACCCGGCACATCACACAGGTGCAAATGTATGGGACCGCTATGACACAGACGGTCGATCATCAGGCACAAGAGCCTGGCCAGCGCATCGACATGGGAGGCATACAGGCGGTGAAGCTGTCCGCTCACCGTCAGCTCTACCGCACCGCGGTAGGCCTCGGCAAGAAACCGCTCAAGATCGCGCCGTATCTCCTCGCCCGACAGTAGGGTGGCCGACGTGCCTGCGGCGTTGGGCGCGAGAGGGAAGGGAACCGATTTCGGTGCCTGCTCCCGTGTCATAGGCGGCGTTCCTTTGGTGTATCGCTTCATATTACACGCTTCCGAGCGATTCCATGAGGCGCTTGTTAAATTCCTCGGGCGTGTTGTAGCCCATGCGCTTCTGACGGGCGTTCATGGCAGCGACCTCAATAACGACGGACAGGTTACGTCCGGGGGAGACGGGCACGACGATGGTGGGCACGCGGATGCCGAGAATGTCGGTATAATGCTCCTCCAGACCCAGGCGGTCGTACATCTTGCCCTGCTGCCACAGCTCCATGGTGATGACGAGGTCGATTTTTTCGGTCTCCTTGACCGCACCCATACCAAACAGGCGGCGCACGTCCACGATGCCGATGCCGCGCAGCTCAACGTAGTGGCGGATGAGAGAGGGCGCACGGCCGACGAGGGTGGTGTCGGATACGCGCTTGATCTCAACGGCGTCGTCGGCGATCAGACGGTGACCGCGCTTGATCAGCTCGATGGCCGTCTCACTCTTACCGATACCGGAGTCGCCGAGGAGCAGGATGCCCTCGCCGTACACCTCGATAAAGACGCCGTGACGCGTGATGCGCGGTCCCAGCTCCACGTTGAGGTAGGCGATCAGCGCGGCCATAAATTCGGAGGTCTTCACGCTCGTGCGCAGCACGGGAACGGCGTATTCCTCCGCGAGAGCGAGCATTTCGTCGGAAATGTCGAGAGATGTCGTCACGATGATGCCGACGGGCTTGGCGCGGAACAGGTCCTCCAGACGCGCGTGACGCTCGGCATCGGGCAGCTGCTTGAGGTACAGATGCTCCACCTTACCGATGATCTGCAGACGCTCGGGCTCAAAGTGGTCGTAGAAGCCGACCAAGGGAAGTCCCGGGCGGTTGACACCCGCGCAGGAAACGAAGATCTGCTCGGGCAGGGTGGGAAGATAAAAGGTTTCAAGAGAAAAACGGTCGATGATGCTCGACATCGCAACGGTATATTGTTCGTTCATGCGCAACCTCCGCTTTGGGCGTTTTTCCTTTATTCTACCACACGCGCGGGGCAATTGCAAATGTTTTTAAAAAAAAGTCCTCTTTTTTCCCTTCCGCTTGATTTATTTACATTTATGTGATACAATAAGAGGCGAAAATGGTAAAAAAGTCTGAGGAAACGATATGAAACGAATCATCGCCCTGCTTCTATGCGTTGCCTGCCTGTTTACGGTCATCTCCTGCGGGAGCGCGTATCCCCCCGTCGAGAGCACCGAGGAGGAGCAGCGCACCGTGATGACGCTCACCCTTGAAGGGAAGAGCTACGAGGTCAAATACGAGCTGTACCGCGCCTTTGCCCTTATGTATCGGGACGAGATGGCGGAGGGCGTCAGCGACCCGTGGAGCGACGATGCGCTGGTCGACGCGCTGCATGCACGCGTCTGTGAGCAGATCTATGAGATCTATGCGACGCTGGCGCTTTGCGAGACGGTGGGCATCGACCTCTACGATAAAGAGACCGACGATACCGTCGAGGAATACATCCGCTTGAGCATTGAGGGGGATGACTACTTTGAGGGTCTCGGCTCGTACGACGCGTACCTTGCCGCGCTCAAGGAGGATTATCTCAACTATGCCGTCGCCGATCTGCTGTACCGCTACAGCATCGGTCAGGATGCGCTGTATACGTATTATATGGGAACGTATGATTACATTACCGACACGTATAAGGACAGCGCCTTGACCGTGACCGACGAAAAGGTCAACGTTTTTTACGCCGCCGACGATACGGCACGCGTCATGCTCATCTATCTGTCGCATCAGGTCTACTCCGATGCCGAGGCACGTCTCACGCGCTCCACGCTCCTTGCCGAGCTGGGAGACGGCGGCGAGGCCGCCATGGCCGATTGGCTGCTCCGCCATACGGCGACGTCCGAGCAGATCACCCGCGGCGAGATCCTCTCGCCGTACACCCTTGACGATCTCGTCTACGCCGACGTCACCGAGGCAGCACTCGCTCTCGGGGTCGGTGAAATGAGCGAGCTGATTCCCGTGTCGGGCGACGACGTCTACGGCTACTACCTCGTCTACCGTATGGATAAGCCGGCCTCGTACCTTGAGGACAACCGCTCCGACGTACGCGATACCTACCTCCTGCACGAGATTGGCAAGATCTTTTCGAGCACAAAGGACGCCCTGCGCGACAGCCGCACCGACGCCCCCCTGCTTGCCACGCTGGACATCGCCACCATGTCGATGGATTGACGTCCCCACCCACCGAGCGGCGCGGCCGCTCGGTGGCAAAAGCCCTTCGTTATATGAGTCGACGTAGCTCAGCCGGACAGAGCAACCGCCTCCTAAGGAAACACTCTATCCGTCATATATCACTAAATATGGTATATAATAGAGCAAATATACACCATATATTGTGTTTTGTCAACATAAAAAATCAAATCGGTATAAAAATCGGTATAAATTTTATAATTTTTGTTCCGTTTAATAACTTTCAAAACGTTAAAATCTTTCCGTAGCGTAATCGGATAACGCAATCGCCTCCTAAGCGATAGACTGTGGGTTCAATTCCCGCCGGAAAGGCCAAAAAGAGATTGTTCGCAAGAGCAATCTCTTTATTTTTTTGCTTTCCATAGGAATTACTTTTCGGAGGCGTTGCGTTTAGCATTGACTTTTTTATTCTTAACGTGTATAATTGTATTGTAAAGGAGTTGATTCTATGAAAAAAATACAAACTATGAATGGTTTATTGAAGGATGTTTTTAATTCTCCAAAGAATTTTATTTTATTTCCATTTGCAATTATCGGTTGTGTGTTTATTGTTATTTTCTATGTCTGCTGTCCGTTTTATATGCTTGCGGAGTTGTTTGTTAATGAGTTACACTCTATAATCAAAGCAGATGGCGAAAATGATTCTAACGGCGCACAAGTAGTAAAAAATCTAATCGGGTTTGGCTTTGTTGTTATGTTTAACTTTTTGAGAAGTATTCTTGCTATTTTGCTTGCAATAGGTTATTTTATGACATCGGTTGCTTTTACTATATCTTCTATTGGAAAGTTAAAGAATAATCCATTCGCATACTCTATATAAAATACTAATGAAAAAATTACAAAGAGATTGTTCGCAAGAGCAATCTCTTTATTTTTTTGCTTTCCGTTCGAATAACTTTTCGGAGGCGTTGCGTTTTGCATTGACTTTTCCTTTTGAAAGATTTATAATATAGGCATACCACATTTCTTTTTCAATTGAATAATAAGTATTGCTCGCTTTTTAATGTTTGCTATGAAGGTATAATTTCGGTAGAATTATACCTAATCCGTTTATGATTCCTTTATGGCAAACGTGAGCGAAAAAAGAAGTGTGGTAGCTTGTGAAAGGGTATAATCTGCGGATGCCGCTTTCGCAAGAGGGCGGCATTCTTATTTTGTGCTAATGAACTAAATACGTGCAATATAAAAGCCGTTGGAAACAAATACTCGTTGTTTTCACGGCTTATTTTGTTTTTTGGGGATAGGAAAAGTTATGGAAACTAAATCGTGTTGCTTTATAGGTCATCGAACAATAAGGGATAAAGAAACAATTGAAAAACGATTGATAGAGAAAGTGACAACTCTGATAAAAGAAGGGGTGGACACCTTTTATTTTGGTAGCCGAAGCCGATTTGATGACTTGGCTTGGGAAGTCGTATCTAAGCTCAAAGAAGAATATCAAGAAATTAAAAGAATCTACGTTCGCTCGTCTTACGCTTACATAGATGATTCTTACAAGAATTATTTATTGGAATCTTATGAAGATACATATATGCCCGAAGGTGTTGAAAATGCAGGGGCTGCTTCTTATGTAGAACGTAATCAAGCTATGATAAATTCAAGTGATGTTTGTGTTTTCTATTATGATGAAAATTATTTGCCGGCACGAAGAAAACAATCAAGACGTGCGCTGTCGGATTATCAACCTAAAAGTGGAACAAAAATAGCTTTTGATTACGCTACTAAAAAAGGAAAGAAAATAATAAATATCGCAAAGGAACAAGATGGCAAAGGCGAAGAAAATAGTTAAGCACACATTATTATCTCTTGGCGTTGTAGGTATTATAATTTCACTTTTAATAGGCTTGGGATTGCTATTTGATAAGAATAATCCAACTTATGAAAGCGTTCCATACACAGTTGAAGAACCGAAAGTATATGTGACCAAATACGGAGATTGTTATCATAGTTATGATTGTTCTTATTTGCACTCATCAATGATAGCAAAAGGAAAGGACAAAGCAAGAGAACAAGGATATAGGGCTTGTAGCAAATGTAACGGCGTTGCAAATGGACTGATAGAGGTAACGTACTATAAACAAGTCAAAAAGGATATGACCAATGACATCATATCAAGTTCGATTATTTGGGGTGTGATTATAGGTGGAATCACATATACTTTTATCTATAAAAAAATTGCACATAATAAGAACGTAAGAGTCGGATAGGGATATTTCGGCTCTTTTTATTTGTAAACTTTTTTCAATAGGGTTCAAATGTCCCAACTTTTACCCATTTGACGGTTTACTTTACCCACGATAAGTGTTATAATTATATTATGGATTATTATAACAATGAAAGGAGTTAACTTATGTTCTCTCAAAATGCAACCCGTATAAAACTTTTGAAGATATGGGAAATTCTATGCCAAGAAACCGATGAAGAGCATCCAATGGAGTCATTGACTTTAATTGAGAAACTTGCTGAAATGGGTATTCCCTGCACGAGAAAAACTCTTTATACAGATATACAAATTCTTAATGATTGTGGTTACGAGATTATCTGCTCTCGAAAAAAGAAGAACGAATACTACGTTATTGATAGAAGTTTTGATTTGCCTGAGTTACATATACTCTTGGATGCCGTACAAGCGGCAAGCTTCATTACGCCTAAAAAGACAAAAGAATTTGTAAACAAGATAGCGGCTTTAGCAGGTAGTAGAAGTGGCGAAGTTATAAAAAGGAATATCGTTGCTTTTAATACGACGAAGAATACCAATGAAGCCATCTATTATTCTATAAATGAAATAGCAACAGCGATAAACAAAAAGAAAAAAATAGAATTTGTTTACTTTGATTATGATGCCGATTACAAGAAGGTTTATAGAAAAGATGGGGCTAAATATGTTGTAAATCCTTATGCTACAATCTTTTCAGACGATAACTACTATTTGCTCGGATATAACGACAAATATAAAACAATTACACACTATCGTGTAGATAGAATGGAACACGTAAAGATGATTGAAGATGAATTAGTTCCCTTGTCTGACGATAAAGTATTTGACGTTAGAAAACATAAGAAAGAGTTGTTTGGAATGTTTACGGGCAACGAGGAAAAGGTTTCTTTCGTTATAGATGGCAATATGTTGGATGTTGTATTTAGTAAGTTCGGTAGTGATATTAAATTGAAGAAGATTGATGATGGTCATTATTCTTTTACAGCCGAAGTCCAAATAAGCCCGATATTCTTTGGGTGGTGTTGTGCTTTTGGCGAAAGGCTGAAAGTTGTAGCACCGGATAGCGTAATTGAAAAGATAAAAGAACACGTAAAAACGATAACAAATATGTATGAGTAAATATCGGAGGAAAACTTGTTATGATGATATGCCCTTTGAGTGTATTTGAAGAATTAAAGGATAAGCCCGAAAAGGAAATAAGGACGGCTATTCGTGGCTATAAGAATCAAATAGGACGATTAAAAAAGATACTTGAAAATCCCGATTTTGAAGAGAATATGTGTCCTTCTCACGACTTACAACTGCAAATGAATAGAGAGTATTTGCAAAACGCAATTATGGCTCTGATAAGTGCAGGATTTGAATATCAACCAAGCAAAAGCGAAGAAAAGTCAGACTTGTTTAACGAACGTTTGGAAGATTTAATGCAAATTGAATTTAACGTGGGTGGTTTTTTCAGTACACACGAAAGATACATTATTAAATTCGACGAAACGGACGAAGCGTTGTTCACGTATGACGTTGGTTTAGGTTATGATAGCGAAGTTGTTAGAAAAACCATTTCAAAGCAAGAGTGCATTAAAGAATTAAAAGACTTGTATATGGGCGAGTGGAAACGCAAGTATTGGGCAGATGTGTTAGACGGAATACAATGGGAAGTTAAGTTATGGTTCTACCACAATAATCAAAAGACTTTCTATGGTAGCAACGCTTTCCCTTTTAGCTATGAGAAATTGAAAGAACTTTGTGAAATGTGGTGTCTTGATATTGAAGCAGAAATAAACGATGGAGAGGTAAAAAAATGATTATAAAAAGAGAGTATGTAAGATTTATTGACTTGATAAATAGCGATAAAAAAGCAAAAGAAGTCTTTATAAAAGCTTTTGAAAGCTCCTATAAAGGCGAAACAAAAGAAAGAAAAGAAGAAATCTTTGGTATGTTGTCAACACAATGTTTGTACCAAAGAGATATGGGTTGGTGTTTCAAAAATATAGGTGATTTGATTCAAGGATTTGAAAAATTAGATATAGAAGAACCATATAATAACGGAATGACATTTTCCAATGTAAACAAGGTAGAAATCGTTGAACGTGAAGATGATAGACTTGTTTTACACTTAATAAATATCTTTGATGGCGAAGAACGTATTGTTGCTATCAAAGAATTAGAAGCCGAAATTAACGAATAAATGCGAGATAAAATTTAGTTGCGACTATATTTTGTCTTGAAAAATTCATTTATATATGATACAATATAGGCATAACTTAAACGAGGTGTGTTATGGTTAGTTATAAAAAGCTATGGAAACTTCTCATTGATAAGGAACTGTCTAAAAAAGAACTCGCTGAAAAAGCCGGTTTGAGTACGTACACTCTAACCAAGATGAACAAAGGCGATTCAGTCAAGTCTGATACGTTGGTTAAGATTTGTAAGGCTCTTAATTGCACGTTTGACGACATTATGGAAATAGTTGAAGGAGAATAACAATGGCAAAGGCACAAAAGCAAGAAAAGACTATGGAAGCGGCTCTTTGGGAAGCGGCTAATAAATTACGTGGCGCAGTAGAACCTGCGGAATACAAGCACGTTGTTCTCAGCTTAATCTTCTTGAAATATGCAAGTGATAAGTTTGAAGAACGCAGACAAGAAATTATAGACGAAGGACACGGCGATTTTGTAGATAACGTTGCTTTCTACACGATGAAGAGTGTTTTCTATTTGCCGCCTGAATCTCGTTGGTCTTATATTATGGAACAGTCAAAGCAAAGCGATATTGCTTTGAAGATAGATACTGCTCTTTATACCATTGAAAAGAACAATGAATCTTTGAAAGGTGCTTTGCCGGATAACTATTATTCTCGTCTTGGACTTGATACGTCTAAACTCTCTTCTTTGCTCGATGAAATCAATAAGATTGAAATGGCAAAGGATAAAGAACAAGATATTATGGGTAGGGTGTATGAATACTTCCTTTCTAACTTTGCTCTTCAAGAAGGTAAAGGTAAGGGAGAGTTCTATACTCCGAAATGTATCGTTAATTTGATTGCAGAACTTATCGAACCTTATAAGGGAAAGATTTATGACCCTTGTTGTGGTTCGGGTGGTATGTTCGTTCAATCTATGAAGTTCGTACAAGCTCATAACGGAAACACTCGTGAAATCGCTGTTTTCGGACAAGAAGCAACCAACACAACCTTGAAACTTGCTCGAATGAACTTGGCTATTCGTGGCATCAATGGAAATCTTGGTAAGAAAGCTGTAAGTACGTTTATGATACCGATAGAACTTACCGCAGACGCAATTGAACACTTGGGTAGCGACTTCTATCATATAAGACACATTTTTAACGCATTGAGAGAACACAAAGAATTGCTTGAGCAACCTGACTATAAACGTCTGTATGACGAAGCTCAAGACTTCCTTTTCAGACACGCAGTTGAGTTTTCCGGTTGGAACAAAGACAGACGTGAATGGGGATATGATTGGATTGAATTTCTTGCCGATCTTAACAATTCCCACGATGATAATAATGAAAAATACTCCATAGAAACTGTGGATTCTTTTCTTGCGGAAAGAAGAAAAATTTGGAACTCATAAGAGACCTCTTTTTAGTGTGGTCTCTTATTTTTATTTTCGATTGAGAAGTACAAACTTTTGTACTTGTGGTTGTTTACTTTTTCTACAATATATGATATAATATAAGATATTATGGGGAGGTGTAACTATATGGAATCCCAAAACAACGTAAGAATCAAAATGTTAAAGATATGGGAACTTCTCTGTCAAGAGACAGACGAAGATCATCCGATGGACACAATCACAATACTCGCTAAATTGAAGGAAATGGGGATCGTTTGCGACAGACGTACCCTATATAATGACATAAAGATCCTGAATGACTGTGGTTATGAAATAATCTGCCGCCGTTCTCGGAATAACGAATATTTTGTTATTGACCGTAGCTTTGATTTGCCCGAATTACATATTCTTCTCGATGCTATTCAGGCAGCCGGATTTATTACAAAATCCAAAAGCAAGGTGCTGATAGATAAGGTTGCAAGTCTCGCAGGAAGTCGTAAAGGCGAAGTTCTCAAGAGAAACATTGTTGCCTTCAATACGACAAAGAACACCAATGAGGCAATTTACTATTCTATCAACGAGATTATTGAAGCTATCAAGCAACAGAAAAAGATAGCGTTCCTCTACTTCGATTATGACCATAAGCACAATAGAGTTTATCGCAAAGACGGGCACCATTATGTAGTGAATCCTTTTGCAACGGTGTTCTCTAACGATAACTACTATCTTGTGTGTTATAACGACGTACACCGAACTATCACTCATTATCGTATTGACAGAATGGATAAGGTTATAATCTTGCCTGATAAGCCCATTTCACCTTTGCCTGAAGGTCAAACTTTTAGCATTTCAAGACACAAGAAACAAGTCTTTGGAATGTACACCGGAAACGAGGTTGAGGTCACATTTGTCATAGATAAAGAACTGATCGACGTTGTGTTTGAAAAGTTTGGAGAAAAGACAAAAATAATGCCCTACGGAGACGATAAATACCTGTTCAAAGCTGAAGTCCAAGTAAGCCCTGTATTTCTCGGTTGGGTATGTGCTTTTGGAAAGCGTTTGAAGGTAACTTCGCCCCAAAGCGTAGTTGATAGCATCCAAGCACATTTGGAAGAATTGAGACAAAATTACGAAACCAAAGGAGAATGAAAATGCCAAGAACTATTACTGTAAAAGGTGTAGGTGCAGTATCCGCCAAGCCTGATTTAATCGTTATTACAATGACTCTCGAAAACAAAGATATGGATTACGAAACTTCGGTTGATATGTCTGCAAAACAGATTCAAGAACTTTGCTCTGCGCTTGTTCAAATTGGATTTGAACAGATAGATTTGAAGACAACGAGTTTCAACGTAAGCACCTCGTATGATAATGTGAAGGATCGCAATGGCAATTACAAGAGAGTCTTCGATGGGTACGAATGTACACACCGTCTGAAGTTGGAATTTGACTTGGATATTTCCTTGCTTGGAAAGGTACTCGCAGCTATCGCTTCTTGCTCTGCTAACCCTGAACTTTCTATCGGATTTACTGTTAAAGAACCCTCTGCGGTAAGTGCCGAATTACTTAAGTCTGCTACTGCAAATGCAAAAGCAAAAGCAGAGATTCTTTGCGAGGCTTCGGGGGTAAAATTGGGCTCTTTGCTAACTATTGATTACAATTGGGGTGAACTCAATGTGTATTCCACTACAAGATACGAAATGGAAGAAAAGTGTATGGCAATGCCTTGTGGCGGAATTGCCGATATGAATTTTGAACCTGACGATATAGACGTAAGTGATACGGTAACATTCGTTTGGGAGATTGCATAAGGAGGAGTTCAATGGGAGTAACGCGAGAAACATTAGAAAACGGAAATGTATTAAAAGCACTTACTGCTTCTCCAACGCTGATTCAAGCATTGAAGGAGTACCGCATTTGGTGGGATGTTCGGAGAGAAACTTATGGTGATTATCTACAGGAAACGGATAAAATTTTCACTCAAAACAACGGCAAAAACATTCACCCAAGCACGCTTTATGAATGGAACAAAAGAATCCTTAAAGCCGCCGGAATCGAGCATTATTCATTGCACAGTATTCGACACACGAATATCACTATGCAGATTGCCGCAGGAGTTCCTATTGTAACGGTATCTGCTCGTGCAGGACACGCTCGTGCAAGCACTACAACCGACACCTATGCTCACTTCATTCGCAGTAGCGACGTCGCCGCAGCCGAAACGATAGATCACCTTTTCGATAACGGAGACCAACCCGATACCACCACAATAACGGAACCTCCCAAAAAGAAGGTTGAGCTCGTTCAATCCTTCAGAAAAGCGAAAGCTGAAATGGAGCGTTTAGGGATTGAAACCTATGACGAATATCTTGAATATTTGGAGTTCGTAGAAGCTACCAAAAGCAGAGGTAGTGGTCAGGGTGCAGACGGTGATACCGAGATGGACTGAACCCATCAAAAAAAGAATGCACTCTTTGAAAAAAGGGTGCATTTTCTATTCAAATACGGTGCATAAATAATCGCATACGCATTGACAATTTGTTGATTTTATGGTATAATATTTATGCTGAAATTGGAATAGGAATTTAATATAGCATTCCAACGAGACGAACCTTTATTACAAGTGTGAATGGCACGATTTTGTACACCCGTGTACACCCTATTTTGTACACCCTTTGTACACCCGAAAGGCAAAAAGCAGGGCGAAAGTTACTTCAAATCACGCACAAAACGAAAGATATTTGACGAAAAATACGCCAAAAACCGCCTAAAATAAGCCATTTTGAAGATAGACTCAAACACTTGAATAAACTCCTAAGTTTCTGTTGTGAGTTCGATTCTCGCCGGGGAGGCCATAAGACCGCTTTAATGCGGTCTTTTTCTTTTTTGTCACCAACAAAAAAGTTGGCTAAGATCACCTTAGCCAACTGTCACCTTGTTTATTATGTTTTTTCGATTAAAAGCTCTCTCACCGCATTTATTTCGGAATCTGCAAGCCCCAATGAACGCAAAAAATTTTCTGTTGCTGTTTGGTAGCTGTCACCGTAGGTAAGCAACTTCTCACAAAATTTACCCATAGCAATATAGTTCACATTATCATTCTGTTGTACGTATGCGCGAGATCGCTTACCTTGCGGCGAAAACGTGGTCATTTCATAACAATGCATAGCATCGGCAAATCCAACGCCCAGCAGACAATGTAGCAGGAAAACGATCGTACCGGTTCTATCCGCGCCTGCGTTACAGTGCAAATACACAGGATAGTTTTCCGCTTTCCCAAGCACGCGGAATATATCGGGAATGTTTTTATTGCGCTCATCATTCGAAAAAATATTGTCATAAGTCGGCATCGGAAGCTTATAATACGGCAGCGAAGCGTCTAATTCATTCGCCGTTTGAACTGGTTTTTCCCCACTTTCCGTATAATAGCAATCGTCATCGCCCGTGACGCGGAGATCTATTTCCGAGCGGATTCCAAGCTCCTTTACCATGATCTTACGAACGCCGTCTGTCATGCGATACGTATTGTTCCAGCGATTGTTCAAATGCGTACCACGGTAAAACATACCGTATTTCACTTTGCCGCACGGTGTACTATAACCGCCTGCGTCTCTTACGTTTCTGGGTCCAAATCCCTCATCATCCATACACCTTAGCGGACGGACGATGCAGTTTTCAGTAACAAAGCTTATCCTCTCCGAACAAGCCTCTCCGTTTGTGGAAAACACCTGCGCGTAATATTTCGTATCAGGCAGCAGCGTAGCGAGATTGACCTTGTTGTCCTTAATAACCCGCTCCGCATACGGAGTAAGTGTTTCCAGCTTTGAAAAACGCAAGATACAGCCGTCTGCATCTCCTTCAAGATACAAATATGATTCCTGCTTATCCGCATCGCCTGACGGCGTGTTTTTCACCATTTCTGCGCTCACCTCAAAATCCATTTCAAGATATGCGCGAAGGGTGGGATGCAGGAGCGTCACCACACTATCGATAGGTTTAAACACAATGCTATATGCCACAATAAAACTCCTTGGTTAGTAAGAAAAGATATTATCATTATAATTCCTTTCGCTTAAAAAAACAAGGTGTTTTTTATTATTTATCAAATACCCTTAGAAGAAAATACGCGATCACTATCCATGCAGTTGTAGTGCTTAGATGAAAGCGTATCAAATTGGCATAGTTTTGGTATAATTTTTGGTATTAAAGTTGGTATTAGAAGCGAAAATTACTTGACGAAACGAACAAAAAGCCTTAAAATAGACGCATTTTAGGGCATAAAACGCACGAAAATCAAGAAAAATCGCATTTTTAACGCCACTTTTACGGTAGGAAAGCACTCCTAAACGGTAGGTCGGAGGTTCGAATCCTCTCGTCGACGCCAAAGGCAGCCGAAAGGCTGCCTTTTAAGTAAAAAGGTATAGGAATTTATATTTTCACCACAGCCACCAAGCATAGGCGCAAAATGGAACCTATGCGGCTTATTATATAAAGAAAAAGACCGACTTCCGTCGCTCGCTAACGTTGTTCTCCATAACGACGTTGAAAGCGTTGGATACGAAGCTTTCCATGGTTGCGGACTTACAACAATTACATTTGGAAACGGCATTAAAAGCATTGACGAGTATGCTTTTAACGGAACTTACAACACCGTGGCTATACATATAGATTCAATTGCTACGTGGTGCAATATTGACTTTGGAAGCAATTCACTTCCATACAACAAAAACTTGGTGATTGATGGCACTATTGTTAAAGACGTTGTGATTCCTGACGGCATTACCGAAATAAAACCGTATGCGTTTTATTATTTTAAAAATATCGAAAGTGTTACATTAGGAAAAGACGTGACGAGCATCGGCGAATGGGCTTTCTATTTTTGTAACGGACTAAAGACGGTCGAATTTAACGAAGGTCTGTTATCAATCGAAGATTATGCGTTTGGTGCGTGCTCCGGTTTGACACAAATTATTTTTCCGGACAGCTTACAGACGATCAAGGAAGGTGCGTTCAGCGGATGTAGCAGCCTTGCGTCGATTGTTTTGGGGCGCAAAATTACAACTATCGAAGCGTATGCTTTCAGCAGCTCATATCCTTGGCCGATATACTATCACGGCGCCTTCAGCGAGTTCAATGCAACGATAGGTAAAAACAATCAAAACTTGAACGTTGCAAAGCAAGGCATATACTATTATTCTTCAACAGAACCTACGGATACGAATTACACCTATTGGTATTATTCCGATGATGGCGTTCCAACACTTTGGCCAACGGAATAAATCGAAAAAAGTCTGCGTCGCACGATGTACGCACAGACTTTGACTAACGACTTGGCGGCAGGCTATGCAATATAGCTTGTCGCCTTTTCTTTTTTCTTCTCTACATGTAACTTGCGAATGTAGGTTTTTTCATTTTTTAAAAGGTCGCCTATAAGGTCTTTTTTGTCCACCCGTTGTACACCCGCACGATATAAGACACCACAAAATCGCCCGCACGCCGATAGCCGGGGCACGTATGAAAGCTCCTATTCTGTATCAATTTCTCACAAAAACACATACTATTTACGAGAAAATTCAAGTTTTTCTCACATCCCATTGACTAATCTCGTAAAATATGCTATAATTTATGAGAAAACAAGTTGCTTGGGAGTTTGTATGAGAAAATTCAACTATACGGCATTAAAAAATATGAAGTGGGATTCCGAAATGATGGGATACGTTGCCATCATTCACGAAATGAAGGGTAAGCAGGTACTTTATCTTAGGCAAAAGCCCGAAACGCTTGACAAGCTTGTAGAAATCGCAAAGGTACAAAGCACCGAAAGCTCCAACGAGATCGAGGGAATCCGCACGACTAACACTCGCCTGAAGCAGCTTGTGTCAGAAAAAACAACACCAAAAAATCGTGACGAGCAAGAAATCGCCGGATATCGTGATGCGCTTGCCGTGATACACGAAAGCTTTGAATATATTCCTCTGACAACGAATTATCTTTTACAGTTGCATAAAATTTTGTATAGCCATTCGGTAAAAGACGTTGGTGGAAAATTCAAAACGACACAGAATTATATCAGCGCAACCGACAGCGAGGGAAACCCATTCACCCTATTTACGCCGCCTGTGCCGTATGAAACACCCGATATGATATCGGAGCTTTGCGATGCGTTCAACCGCGCTATCGCAGAATGCGATGTTGACCCGCTTATACTCATACCCATCTTCATTCACGATTTTCTTTGTATCCACCCTTTCCTCGACGGAAACGGGAGAATGAGCCGCTTGCTCACAACGCTTCTCTTATACCGTAGTGGATATATGGTCGGCAAATATATTTCCTTAGAGGCAAAAATCGCAAAGAATAAAAATCTATATTACGACGCCTTGGAGCAATCACAAGTCGGTTGGCACGATGCGAGCGATGATCCCACACCTTTCGCTAAGTATTTGCTCGGTACGATCATATCCGCATATCGTGATTTTGAGGAGCGAATGGACATTGTTGGTGATAAAGATTCCGCTATGGATATCGTTACAAAAGCCGTTGCAACAAGGATAGGCAAATTCACAAAGGCGGATATTGCCGCTTTGTGTCCTTCCATCAGCGCAAGCTCTGTGGAAAGCTCACTAAAAAAATTAGTACGTAACGGTGTTGCTCGAAAACACGGAAACGGTAGAGCTACCTTCTACACAAGAAATATATGAGCGTCCACCCGCGGTACACCCACACAATATATAGCTCCGTGGAAATCACCCTCAACCACAAAACCTACCAAGCGTAAAATCTGCATTTCCCTCGGATCTTACGCTTATTTTGCAAAACCTCTTGACTTGTGGCTAAATATAGTGTATAATTTAGCCACAAGAGCATATAATAAAAACGGAGGTAAATCATAATGACTATTATTCCTATGCGTGACTTAAAAGACACCGTTGAAATTGAAAGACGTTGCGCCGAAGCAGGCGGTCCCGTATTCGTTACTAAAAACGGTTACGGCAGACTTGTTGTAATGGATATTGAGTATTACGAGAAAACAATGAGCAAAATATATGAAGCCAAGCTTGTAAACGATGGACTTTCCGATATCGAAAGCGGTAAAACCGTAGACGGCGACGCTGTAAGAGCAAGAATGGCCGAGAAGTATGGAGTTTGAGTATTCATATCGGTTTACAGAGAAGGCTGCGCAGGATTTTGACGAGATCCTGCGCTACATATCGGTTGACTTGGCAAATCCCGTTGCCGCGCAAAATCTTGGAAAAAAGATTTTTGAAAAAATTGACGTTGTAAGAGCCTTTCCGAATTCCGGTGCTCCTATTGAAAATGAGTTTTTATCTGATAAGACGGTGCGTAAATTGTTAGCGGATAATTACATTATTTACTACAAGGCACATTACGAAGAAAACATCATTTCAATCGTCCGTATCGTTTATGGCAAGCGTAATCTTGATGAAATTTTACGAGATATTTAGTTTTTCGTGCGGGCGAAATATAGAGTTTGATTTATATTTGTCCACCCGTTGTACACCCACACGATACAAACCACCACAAAAGATACCAACAAACACACAACATACGAGCGTAAAATCTGCATTTCCCGCGGATTTTACGCTTGTTTTGCAAGAAAATCGCCCACGCGCAGATAGCCCGGGGCACGTATGAAAATTCCTAAGGGGTAGTTACAGGTAGATTTCAAATCATGAAGCCGTAAGGCTTCAATTCATGGCGGCTTGCCGTCAATTCATCAATTCGCACGTGTGTTCACAAATGCAGTGCTTGTTAAATCTTAATTAAAGACACCAAAATTGATTGACAAAAGTAACTCAAAAGCACTTATGGCAAGATTTCCATAAGTGCCTTTTGCTACCTTCAGGGAGATGCTGAAAATCAGCAAATACAATGTTTCAAACAATTCATACCGTGAGTAGTGGAGAAGCGTGTTTGCTTTCCCCTTCGCTTTTGGAATCAAATTCGGGAAAACAAAGCAAGTAGTAGTCACACTCGTCGCAACAACATTCAAAGCCTTGCTCTCCGTTGCCAAGACACACATTAGGCTCTCCCGGAGTCAGTTCTACTTCGGTAATATCGATTACCTTTTTGGGAATAACTTTACTCATACACTCACCTCATCAGCATACAAAAAAGTGCGCCCCAAAAGGAACGCACCGAAAAAATGCATCCCCTTAGTTTGTTGTCACACAAATGCTCTCCCAACGAAGGTATGAGGAAAAGGAGAAAACACTTTTTACCAAAAGTATTTTCCCTTCGTTGGTTAGAACATATGCAATTTGTGTGACGAGAATATTTTACCATAGTTCTGCCGATTTGTCAATATAGCTTGAAAATGTTACAAAAATATTCTTGCATTGATGTCTTTAATTTAGTCAGTGCTTGCAAAGAAAAGTGGACGAGGAGTTTTAAACACTCTTCGTCCTTTTCCTTGATAAGCACTGACTTAATGAAAGATACTAAAGCTGCATACGTGCCCTCTCACCCGCTGTCGCGGGAGCTCTCCCGTGGGGCGAGCCTAACGCTTGAAAGGGGTCAGACACCCGAATAGGCGGAGAAGCCGCCGTCGATCGGCAGAACGACGCCCGTGATGAAGCCGGCCGCCTTGTCGTTGAGAAGGAAGAGCAGACCGCCCTCCAACTCCTCGGTCAGGCCGAAGCGTCCCATCGGCGTGGCGGCCAGGATCTTACCCGTGCGCGCGGTGGGCGTGCCGTCGCGGTTGAACAGCAGCGCGGCGTTCTGCTTGGTGGAGAAGAAGCCGGGCGCGATGGCGTTGACACGGATGCCGACCTTGGAGAAATGGACGGCGAGCCACTGCGTAAAGTTGGAGATCGCGGCCTTGGCACCCGAGTAAGCGGGGATCTTGGTCAGCGGCGTGTACGCGTTCATGGACGAGATGTTCAGAATGGAGCATCCCTCGCGGCCGACCATCTGACGGGCAAAGGCCTGTGTCGGCAGAAGCGTGCCGAGGAAGTTTAAGTTGAAAACAAAGCCGACGCCCGACGCATCGAGGTCAAAAAAGCTCTTGGTATCGGCGTCGATATCGCCAAGCTCAAAGTATTCCTTGTCGGTCGTCGCGCGCGGATTGTTACCGCCGGCACCGTTGACGAGGATGTCGCAGGGGCCGAGCTCGGCCAGCACGCGATCGGCGACGTCGTAGCAGATGTCCTTGTCAAGCACGTTGCAGGCATAAGCGCGGGCAATGCCGCCCTCGTCGGTGATCTCCTTGGCAAACCCTTGAGCCGCGGGCTCGTTGAGGTCAAGGAGGGCAACCTTAGCACCCGCGCGGGCGAGCACCTTGGCGAAATAGCTGCACAGCACGCCGCCGGCGCCTGTGACGACGGCAACCTTGCCGGAAAGATCGGTATTCAGTACGTTGTTTTGCATGATATGTATCCTTCTTTGTTTGGAAATGAAAAGAAATGTTGTCGTTTCTTGTTATTTTTTCGCTTGATGCTCCGCCGCTTCGAACAGACCGTTGATATAGGCGGCACCGAGTGCGCGGTCAAACAGGCCGTAGCCCGGCTTGCCCGTTTCGCCCCAGATCATGCGTCCGTGGTCGGGGCGCACGTAGCCGTCGTAGCCGGCCTCCGCTAAAGCGCGAACGATCTCGTACATATCGAGCGAGCCGCAGGAGCTGAGGTGGGCGCGCTCCTCAAAGGAGCCGTCCTCCATGATCTTGACGTTGCGGATGTGCATAAAGGCAATGCGATCCATCGCCGCATATTTCTTGACCATAGCGACGACGTCGTTGCTTGCCGCACAGCCGAGCGAGCCGGTGCACAGGCACAGGCTGTTGGCCGGGCTGTCCACGATCGACAGCAAGCGGTCGAGATTTTCCTCGCAGGTGATGATGCGAGGCAGGCCGAAGATGGGGTAGGGCGGATCGTCGGGGTGCATGGCCATGCGCACGTCGCACGCCTGTGCGACGGGGATGACGGCCTTGAGGAAGCGCGTCAGGTTGCGCCACAGGCCCTCCTCGCCGAGGGCGCCGTAGGCGGTGATAAGCTCGCGCACCTCCTCCTGCGTGTAGCTGGCGTCCCAGCCGGGAAGATGAATATCATCCTTCAGCGGGTCAAGACCGCGCATCTGCTCCCAATACATAACGAGGCTGGTCGAGCCGTCGGGTGCTTCACGGTCGAGCTGGGTGCGCGTCCAGTCAAAGACGGGCATAAAGTTGTATGTGATGCACTTGACGCCGTAGGCCGCACAGCGACGGATATTTTCGCAGTAGACCTCTAGCAGATCGTCGACGCGTCCGCGCCCGAGCTTGATATCCTCGTGCACGGGGATGGATTCCACCACGTCGAAGACGAGACCGTGTGCCTCGCACGCCTCCTTCATACGGCGCAGGCTTTCTTCGCTCCATACCTCACCGGGCTTGACGTCGTAGACCGCCGAAACGATCGAGCGCATGCCGGGGATCTGCGATATGTAGCGCAGGGATACGGGATCGCTTTCACCGTACCAACGGAAGGACAGCTTCATATTCATAAAAACTCCTTGTCGAGGCTTCCTCCCTTGTGTAAAAAAGAAAGCAGGGCAGCCCCGTGTTTTTTGGTTTTCGGTTGTTTGCCGATGCAGGGGGACATGACCGTGCCCGTCGGGATGCCATGGGAGGCCCTGCGTATATAGTATACCATAGGTAGGAAAAAGAATCAAGTCCCATGCGCGCAATTTTTGGGAATCGGTGCCTGCCTGTCGGACGGTCGCCGCACCTGCGAGCGCTAAGAAAAAAGCGGCCGCGCACGGTATGTGCGCGGCCGCTTCGTGTTTTATACGGTGGCTGTTTTTTTATTCGCCTTGCGTGACCTCGAAGGAGAGCGAAACGCTGGTGAGTGTGCGATCCGTGCTGTCGGGCGTCAGCGTCGAAAGATCGACGTCCTCGCTGCCCTCGGGAAGGGTGTACTCCGCCGTTTCGGCCGTTGCGAAGAGGAACATCATGCCGTAGAGGTTACCATCTTCGTCTTCCATAAGCATGATGGCAAACGGAGCCTCGGACATCGAAACGGTTTCGGTGTATACGGAGGCATAGCCGTATTCGGGTTCGATCTCCTCGTCCTTGTATACGCCAAGGGTTGCACCGTCAGCGACGGTATAGCCGTTGTCCTCCAGGATGGCTTTGTCGATGGCGGGCGTGTTTTCAGCAAAGAGCTGCATCAGCTCCTCGTATGCTGTGGTATCCTCCAGCTTCGTGGGAGCGAAGGTGAGATCGATGGAGCCGTCCATGCTGTCGCCGCTGATCGCGTAGGTAAAGCCGCCGTCGGTGACGGTCATCGTGCCGGTCATGCCGGGAACGCTCGTCGTGTAGCCAATGGGCTTGCCGGCCTTATCAAGATGGATGGTGTACAGGAAGCTTGCCTCCAGCTCGTCGATGGCTGCATCGATCTGGGCTTTGACCATGGCGCCGTTACCGCCGTTCATCAGGTCGTAAAGCTTGGTCGTTTCGATCATGGTGGTGACCTGCGCGATCTGAGCCAACAGATCCTCGCTCGTGGGTGCCTGCTGGGCATCCTCGGAGGTCATGGACATCAGAATAAAGTCGGATACGGTGGTGGAGAGGAACTCCTCGTTTTCCAGCAGCTCCTCGAGCGATATGCCGAGAAGTGCATCCAGCGTGAAGGTGTCATCCTCCATGTATACGCCGATGACGTCCTCGATAAGTGCGGCGATATCAAGGATATCCATGCCGGTGGTGTCTTCGACAAAGGCGATCGCGTCGGAAACGTCAACGGACAGCAGGACGGGGATGGCGTTCTTGAGGGTCGTGTAGGTGCCCTCGCCGCAGAGCATGTCGATGAGGTCGCTCAGCGTAGCGTCTGCCATCGTTGCGTTCCACTCGTGCATAACGGAGAGATCCAGAACGACGTCCGTGCCGGTTTCCGCGCCCTTCACGGTGAAGAAGGTGTCAAGTGCCTGTTGCATCGCCTCGGTCAGTGCCGATGCAAGCAGCTCGGAGGCCGTCGTGTCGGCGGGAAGCATATCCTCGATGGAGGGAAGCTCGACGCCTTCAAAGAGGGGAGCAATGTAGGTTTCGATGACGGTCATCGTCTTTCCGATGATGTCCAGCGTCTCTTCGTCAAGCAGACGGGTGGGATCGCTCATGATGGACTGCATCATGTTCGAGGGATTGACGAGCATCTTCGTGTTTTGGCTCTCACCGTCCCCGGACATCGTGACATCCATCAGGATCGCAGAGCCGGCCGAATAAACGTCGATCGTTATCTGCGTGTCATTCTGCTTCACGGTGATCGTACCGTAGGCGAAGATGCCGTCCTCGGTCGGATACAGGTTGAGATCGGCGTTGACGATCGCGGCGTTGACCGCAGACGAAGTGGCTGCCGGCGTCGGTTCGAGTGTGGACTGCTCAACGGACAGATCCTTGATAACAAGCTTCAGCCCCTCAGCCGTCTCGGGCATGGTGGGGAAGAGCTGCTCCACGGTGACGATCGCCTCGCCGCAAACGCCGCAGGTGGCATGGCCATCGTGGCCGAGCGCGGGGATCTCTTCCGTGGTGGTCTCACCGCACAGCGTGCAGGTCAGCGTCTGGCTGCCCTTTTCCGTACAGGTGGGCGCGGTGTCCACGGTGGGATCGCCGTATGTATGCTCGCACGGTGTCACGCAGGATGCCAGCGCGAAGCAGGACAGCGCCGCGATCAGCACGCAGATGAGAAGTGTGCGTACAAGTGTGTGTTTCATAATGTACCTCCAAAAAATAATTTTATTGTACTGCTACCTAAAGTATAGCATAAAACCGAAGGTTTGTCAATGATTTCGTTCGTTAAAATATTGGAAACGTCGGTGGCCGCAGGCTTAGAGGTGCGTGGGCGTCTGCCCGTACAGGGCCAGGTAGCCGCGGGCCATCGTCTGTACCGAGAAGGCCTCGGAACGCGCGAGCGCTCCCCGACCGTAGGTCTCGCGCCGCTCGGCGGATGCATATACCTCGGCAAAGGCACGGGCGATCGCCTCCGTTTCAACGGGGACGAGGCGGGCATCCTCGCCGTCGCGCAGCATATCGGGCACGCCGCCGACCGCCGTTGCCACGATGGGAAGCGCACTTCCCATGGCCTCGATGAGCGTCATCGGCACGCCCTCGTACAGAGAGGGAAGGGTAAACAGATCGGCCTCGGCAAGGAAGGGATAGACGTTTGACTGCAGCCCCAGCAGATGCACGGCGTCCTCTAAGTTATGCTCGCGGATATACGCTTCGAGGCGCGCGCGGCCGTCGCCGTCACCGATGAGGCACAGCTCGGAGTCTCTGTGCTCCTCGTGAAAGAGGCGGAAGGCCTCCAGCATCCCCAGGTGATTTTTTTGCTCGTTAAACCGACCGATGTGAAGGATGCGGAAGGGGGTGTGCGCCGTATAGTCGGTTTTTTGTATACAGCGCGACAGATCAATACCGTTATACAGAACGCCGACGGCATCCTCGGGCAGCCCGTAGGTCGCCACGACGGTGCGCAGGATCTCGGGGCTGAGGGCGACGGGGGTGACACGCCCCCTTTGGTACGCCCGACGGGCAAGGAAGCGATCGGCTCGTCCGAATTCCTTCTCGGCCATGTTGTGCACAGTATGCACCATGCGCCACGCGTGCCCGCGCGAGGCGAAAAGCACGTATTTCAGCGCGTGCAGATGCGTATGCACGGCGTCGGGGGACAGCTCGCAAAGCAGACGGCGAAGCTTTCGTATGATCGAAAGGTCAAGCCCCGGCTGCTTGCCGAGATACTCGACGCGTATGCCGTCGGCCTCCAGCCGCTCGGTGATGGGTGTGCGCGTGTCGTACAGACTGATGGCCGTGACCTCATGCCCTGTACGTTGAAGCTCACGGGACAGCTGCTCACACATGATCTCCGCGCCACCCATGGAAAAATCGGGAATGATCTGAACGATCCTCATACGATTCCTTTCGCGGCCAAGCCGCCTGTTTTTTCTTCATTCTATCACAGAATGCACGTGCTGTCAAGCCCGCGTGATATTCACACTTGACGAACGGCCGTATCTGCGGTATACTAAAGACAGAAGACTACGCTGACGCAAGCGTAAAAGGGAAGGTATAGCTATGCAGAACAAGCAACAAGCGATGGGCAAGCGCTTTTGGCTCGCCCTCGTCATTTTCAGCCTGACAGGCCAGATCGCCTGGGTCGTTGAAAACATGTATTTCAACGTCTTTATTTATCAGATGTTCCGTGCTGACGCACAGGATATTTCCCTGATGGTGGCGGCCAGCGCGGTCAGCGCGACGCTGACGACGATCTTCATCGGTGCCTTGTCCGACCGTGTCGGCAAGCGAAAGCTGTTCATCGTCGGCGGCTATATTTTATGGGGCATCTCCATCCTCAGCTTTGCGCTCATCCGCTTGGATATCATCGAAGCCGTGTTCGGTCAGACGGTGTCGGCGGCCGGCATCGGCGTGACGCTCGTCATTCTCATGGATTGCGTCATGACCTTTTTCGGCTCGTCGGCCAACGACGCCGCGTTCAATGCGTGGCTGACCGAAACCGCCGAGGGAGAGGGACGGGGCGCTGCCGAGGGCGTCAACGCGATGATGCCGCTGGTCGCCATCCTGGCCGTCTTCGGCGGCTTTATGGCCTTTGATCTGACGGTGCCCGAGAGCTGGACCTATATCTTCCTGATCATCGGCTCCGCCGTCACGCTGATCGGTATCCTCGGTATCTTCCTCATCCGCGACAGCGCGGTGGTGCAGGAGGACAACCGCCAGTATTTCAAAAACATTTTCTACGGCTTCCGCCCCTCGGTCATCAAGCAAAATCCCCTTCTGTATCTCTGCCTTGCCGCGTTTTCCGTGTTCGGCATTTCCATTCAGATCTTTATGCCCTACCTCATTCTGTACTACACGGAAGGGCTAAAAATGCAAAATTATGTTGTCATTATGGCGCCTGCAATCGTGCTTGCCTCGGTAGCCACCGCGCTGTACGGACGCCTGTATGACAAGTGGAAATTTGAAAGATCTGTCTTTCCGGCACTTATATCTCTTGCGGTCGGCTATCTCGTGCTCTACCTTTGCCGCAGCACCGTGCCCGTCTTTATCGGCTCGCTGCTGATGATGTGCGGATATCTTTGCGGCATGGCGGTGTTCGGGGCGGTCATCCGTGACCTGACCCCCAAGCATAAGGCGGGTATGTTCCAGGGGCTTCGCATCGTGGCGCAGGTGCTCATCCCGGGTATCATCGGTCCTGTGATCGGCGCGGCGGTGCTGTCCGACGCCGATACGGTCACCAATCAGGACGGTACGGTGTCCTTTATTCCGAACGAGAGGATCTTCCTGGCGGCGCTGATCGTTTTGCTCGTGCTCCTCGCCGCGCTCGCCACGCTGCTCTATATAAAGAAACGCACCAAGCGCTCGCGCGAGGGAGCGTCGCAGAACGTGCATACGCTGTATACGCCGTGGGCCGAGCAGGCGGACGGTGCGTGGGACGTGTATCCCCGTCCGCAGCTTCGCCGCCACAGCTTTCTGTCGCTGAACGGTCAGTGGCAGTTTGAGGCTGTGGCCTCCGATACGCCGCCCGCTGCCTACGGACGTACCATCCGCGTTCCCTTTTCACCCGAAAGTCCGCTGTCGGGGATCGGCGAGCGCTGCGCAGAGGATACGACCCTCTTTTATTCGACGACCTTCCGTTTGCCGGGCGGCTTCGTGCGCGACCGCGTGCTGCTGCATTTCGGGGCGGTCGACCAGTATGCGTCCGTCGCGCTCAACGGCACACCTCTCGGCGAGCATGCGGGCGGCTACGAGCCCTTTACCTTTGACGTGACCGAGCACGTGCACACGGAGGGCGATAACGTCCTTACCGTCCGCGTGCGCGACGAGCTGTCGCGGCACGTGCTTCCGTACGGCAAGCAGCGGCAGGATCGCGGCGGCATGTGGTACACACCGACCTCGGGCATCTGGCAGACGGTGTGGATCGAGAGCGTGCCGGACAGGTACCTTCGCTCCATGCGCATCGACGCCGACGATCGGCGTGTCACGGTCGCCTTTGACGGCATCACCGAGGGCGATATGTGCATACAAACGCCCGAGGGCGACGTTCATGTGCCGATTCGGGACGGCTGTGCCGCGGCCGACATCCCGCACGCGCGCCTGTGGTCGCCCGAGGATCCGTACCTCTACCGCTTTACGGTGCAGGCGACGGGCGGCGACGTGGTCGAGAGCTATTTTGCCATGCGTACGCTGTCGGTGCGCGAGGTGGACGGGTATCCCCGTCTGTGCCTCAACGGCGAGCCGTATATCTTCCACGGCCTGTTGGATCAGGGCTATTACAGCGACGGACATCTGACGCCCGCCTCGCCCGAGGCGTATACCTACGACATTCAGACGGTGAAGGCGCTCGGCTTCAACGTCCTGCGCAAGCACATCAAGATCGAGCCTGATATCTTTTATTACGAATGCGATCGGCTGGGTATGATCGTGTTTCAGGATATGGTCAACAATGGACGCTACGCCTTCCTGCGCGATACCGCGCTTCCGACCGTCGGCTATAAGCGCCGCGACGATCGCCGCCTGCACCGTGACGAGGCTGCGCGGGAGGCCTTTATCGCCCACATGGAGGCAACGGTGAAACGCCTGTATAACCACCCGTGTATTTGTTATTGGACCATCTTCAACGAGGGCTGGGGACAGTTCGACAGCGGCCGTATGTACGACCGCCTGCGTGCGCTGGACGGCACGCGCTTCATTGACAGCGCCTCCGGCTGGTTCAAGGGTGGCACGAGCGACGTTGAGAGCGAGCATATCTATTTCCGCCGCGTCAAGCTGCGCCCGTCGGATAAGCCCATCGTTCTGTCGGAGTTCGGCGGCTATACCTACCAGGTCGACGGTCACGTGTATAATACCGAAAAGACCTACGGCTACGGCTCGTGCGCCGACCGTGCATCGTTCGTTCGCGCGCTTCGTGCGCTCTACGAGGAGCAGGTCATCCCCGCCGTATCGCAGGGACTGTGCGGTGCGATCTACACGCAGCTGTCCGACGTCGAGGACGAGACCAACGGCCTTCTGACCTACGACCGTCGCGTAGCCAAGGTGCTGCCCGAGGAGCTTGGCGACCTCTCGCACCGTCTGCGTGCGGCATTAAACGAAAACAAATAGAAATTACACGCGGAAGATACCGGGACATATCCTTTTCGGTGGACAGCGTCCGCCGTATAGGCTATACCTATGGAGCCTGTTTCGTATCGTTGCTTTGTGTCTGTCCCCTCGCGCTTTGTCCTACCCCCTATGTAGCCCGAGCCGGCTGCTCGAAAAGGCTGTCTTCGATGCGTATGCACGGGACAGCCTTTTTAATTTTTGTAAATTTGTATAAAATCTGCGCTTGTTTGCATAAAATTTTCGCGCAAAAGCAAGAAAATGTCCGGAGGGGATTGACAAATCCATATAGGTATGGTATCATTTTAGCACACTAAAGTGATGAAGTGTTAAAACGTGCTGCAACAAACGAAGATTCGTGATAAAAAGGAGATCGCTTATGAATTACCGCAACGACGTCACCGACTGTCTGATGGATACGCTGCTTCGCTTTGAGAACCGCGAGGATCTGTATCGCTTTTTTGAGGATGCGTGCACCGTCAAGGAGCTGCTGGATATTGCTCAGCGCCTGCAGGTCGCGCGTATGCTGGATGAAAAGCGCAGCTACGCGGCCATCACGAAGGAAACTGGCATGTCCACCGCGACGATCAGCCGTGTCAATCGATGCCTGATGTACGGCTCGGGTGGCTACCGCATGGCCATCGACGGAATGAAGAAGGAGCCCAAGGCATGAACAGCGCCCTTCTGAAGCCCGAGGAGCGTGCCATTCTCCGCTTGCGGGATCTATACCGCACGTACGGGTACACGTGCTTCAAGATGAGTAAGTTTGAGGCGTACGAGCTGTACGTTGAAAACAAGGAGTTTTTGATCAGCGACCGTGTCATCACCTTTACCGATACCGACGGCAAGCTGATGGCGCTCAAGCCCGACGTCACCCTCTCCATCGTCAAAAACGCCCCCGAGGGCGGCGGCGTGAGCCGCGTATATTATAATGAAAGCGTCTTTCGTGTGTCCGAGCGTACGCACCAGTTCAAGGAGCTGATGCAGACGGGTCTTGAATGCATCGGTGAGCTCGGCGCGTATCATCTGTGTGAGGTGGTCGCGCTGGCGGGGCGGAGTCTGTCAACGATCGCGCAGGGAAGCGTGCTGGCCGTGTCGCATCTCGGCATCGTCAGCGCCCTTCTGCGTACCGTCTGCACCGCCGCTGCCAAGCAGGAGATCCTTCGTGCGCTGGAGGCGAAAAATCCGCACGGCATGCGCGAGGCGTGTGCGGCGGCCGACGTCGATGCGCCGACGACCGATGCGCTCGTGTCCCTGACGGATATGTACGGCGAGCCGGCGGCAGTCCTGCCGCGGCTTCGTTCGATGAGCGAGGACGCCGAGGTGCACGCGGCGGTGAAGACGCTCGAGCAGGCGGTGTCGCTTTGCGAGGAGGACACGCAGACGCGCGTGGTGATCGATCTGTCCCTTGTCAGCGATACGGGGTACTACAACGGTCTGATCTTCCGCGGCTACGTGCGCGGTATTCCGACGGCCGTTCTGTTCGGCGGACAGTACGATCGGCTGATGGAGCGCATGGGCAAGCGTGCCCGTGCCATTGGCTTCGCCGTGTATCTTGACGGGCTGGAGCAGCTGGAGGAGGACGATGCGCTGGATGCCGACGTGCTTCTTCTTTGTCAAAAGGACGACGATCCGAGGGCGGTGTTCCGTTACGTACGGACGCTGACGGACAAGGGGCTGCGCGTGGCGGTCGATACCTGTCCCGACAGCCGTCTTCGCGTCGGCCGCACCGAACGCTTTACGGGAGGTGAGTCTCATGCGTGAGCTGTTAAAGATCGCCCTTCCCAAGGGGCGCCTTGGGGAAAAGGTGTACGGTATGTTTGAAAAGGCGGGCCTCCGTTGCCCCGAGGTGCTCGACAATACGCGCAAGCTCATCTTTGAAAACGAGGAGGCGGGCGTGTGCTATTTCTGGGTCAAGCCGTCGGATGTGGCGATCTACGTAGAGCGCGGCGCGGCGGACATCGGCGTAGTCGGAAAGGACGTGCTGATGGAATATCGCCCCGACCTTTTTGAGCTTCTCGATCTCGGCGTCGGCGTTTGCCGCTTAGCCGTTGCGGGGCGTCGCGGCGTCGGCGACCGTACCGGACGCACCCTGCGCGTCGCGACCAAATTCCCCAACGTGACACGTGCGTATTACGCCGCGCGCGGCCGTGATATCGATATCATCAAGCTGAACGGCTCCATTGAGCTCGCGCCCATCCTCGGCCTGTCGGACGTCATCGTCGACATCGTCGAAACGGGGAAGACTCTGCTCGAAAACGACCTTGAGCCCTTTGAGACCGTCGCGCCCATCAGCGCGCGTCTGGTGGCCAATCGCAGTGCTTATCAATTTAAAAACGACGCCATCGTGCGCGTCCTTCAACGCTTGAAAGAACAGGTGGAACCCAACCGTGATACCAATTATTGAATATAAAACTTTACAAAAAGACCAAATTTTTGCCCGTATGGCACCCGCGTTTGACGTGTCGGGTGTCGTTGCGGATATCATTGCCGACGTACGTGCCTCGGGTGACGAGGCGCTGCTTCGCTACACCGAGCGCTTTGACCGCGCCAAGCTGACGTCCCTTATCGTCACGCCCGAGGAATTTGACGAGGCGATGGAGCAGGTGGATGCCGACTTTCTGCGCATCCTGCGTGCGGCGGCCGAAAACATCCGTAAGTTTCACGCGGCACAGGTGCGTAGCGGCTTCGTCGTTGAGGGCGAGGGGGGCATCCTTCTCGGACAGCGTGTCCTTCCCATTGAGCGCGCGGGTCTGTACGTCCCGGGCGGCACGGCCGCGTACCCTTCTACGGTACTGATGGACGCTATCCCCGCCAAGCTGGCGGGCTGCCGCGAGATCGTCATGGTCACCCCTCCCGGAGCGGACGGCAAGATCGCGCCCGCCATTCTGGCGGCGGCACGCGTGGCAGGGGTGACGCGCGTATGCAAGGTAGGCGGCGCACAGGCCATCGCCGCCCTGGCCTACGGTACCGAGAGCGTCCCCAAGGTCGACAAGATCGTCGGCCCCGGCAACGCGTACGTGGCCGAGGCAAAAAAGCAGGTATACGGCGTCGTATCCATCGACATGATCGCAGGACCGAGTGAGATCCTCGTCGTGGCCGACCGCACAGCCAACGCGCGTCACGTAGCCGCCGATCTGCTGTCACAGGCCGAGCATGACAAGCTGGCCTCTGCCGTTCTCGTCACCGACAGCATGGGGCTGGCGCAGGCCGTGCAGGCGTCGCTTGAGGAGCAGATCCCCAAGCTTGCGCGCTGTGACATTGCCCGCACCTCCATCGACACCAACGGAAAGATCATCGTCGCCGAGGATCTCGGCGTCGCCATCGATATCGCCAACACCCTTGCGCCCGAGCATCTGGAGCTGTGCCTCGACGAGCCGTTTGACTATCTCAGCCGCGTCAAGAACGCGGGCTCGGTCTTCGTCGGCAAATACTGTCCCGAGGCGCTGGGCGACTATTACGCAGGCCCCAACCACACCCTGCCCACGGGCGGAACGGCACGCTTCAGCAGTCCGCTGTCCGTTGACGACTTCGTCAAGAAATCGCAATTTATCTACTATTCCGAGGACGCCTTCCGCGCCGTTGCACGGGACGTCGATCGCTTCGCACGGCAGGAGGGGCTGACCGCTCACGGCCGCAGCGCCACGATCCGCCTGGAGGAGGACGACGCATGAGCCGTTACCTGAGTGAGCGCCACGCGAGGCTGGAGGCCTACACGCCGGGCGAGCAGCCGAAGGATCGGCGGTATATCAAGCTCAATACCAACGAGTCGCCCTTTCCTCCGTCCCCCGGCGTACAGGCGGCTGTCAGCGAGGAGGTCGGTCGCCTGCAGCTGTATTCCGATCCGCTGTGCCGCGATCTCAACCGCAAGGCGGCCGAGGTATACGGCGTCGGCGAGGATCACATCCTCATGACCAACGGCTCCGACGAGATCCTGCAGTTTGCCTTTATGGCCTTTGGCGACGAAAGCCGTCCGTTTGCTTTCCCCGATCTGACCTACGGCTTCTATTCCGTTTTCGCCGATCTGCACGGCATTCCGTACACACGGGTGCCGCTGCGGGAGGATCTCGGCATCTGCGTGGAGGATTACGACGGCCATCACGGCCCCATCGTGATCGCCAATCCCAACGCGCCGACGGGACGCCTGCTGCCCCCGGATGCGATCGACTATCTCGTTCGTACCCATCGTGACGCGCCCGTGATCATCGACGAGGCGTACATTGATTTCGGCGGGGAGAGTGCCATACCGCTGGTCGACCGCTACGACAACCTGCTCGTCACGCGCACCTTTTCCAAGTCCTTTTCCATGGCGGGCGCACGTCTGGGCTTCGGTATCGCACAGCCTACCCTCATCCGCGACCTTGACCTGATGAAATATTCGACCAATCCCTACAACGTCAACCGCATGACCATGGCGGCGGGCGTGGCGGCGCTGCGGGATATCGATTACTATCGGGAGAATTGCCGCCGCATTATGAAAACGCGCGAGCGCGTAGCGAAGCAGCTGCGTACCATGGGCTTTTTCGTTACCGACTCGATGGCCAACTTCCTGTTCGTCCGTCACGGGCAGGTCGGCGGGGAGGCGCTGTATCACGCTCTTCGCGCACGCGGCATTCTTGTCCGTCACTTCGATACACCGGCCATCCGTGACTTTAACCGCATCACCGTCGGCAGCGACGACGAAATGAACGCCCTTCTGAAAGCGATCACCGAGGTGCTTGATGACAAGGGCTACCCCATAAAGGAGAACGTATGAGAGAATCGATCATGGAAAGAAAAACCAAGGAGACCGATATCCGCCTGTCCCTGTCCCTTGACGGAGAGGGACGTGCCGACATCCATACAGGCGTCGGCTTCCTTGACCATATGCTGACCCTCTTTGCCTGTCACAGCGGCTTTGACCTGTCCGTGCAGTGCGTAGGCGACACGGAGGTGGACGATCACCACACGACCGAGGATATCGGCATCGCCCTCGGGCAGGCCTTTGCCCGCGCGATCGGCGACAAGCGCGGTATCACGCGGTACGCCGACACCACGCTCCCAATGGATGAATCGCTCATCCTGTCGGCGGTGGACATCTCGGGACGCGGTATGCTGTGCTTTGATCTGCCTGTCCGCGCACGCAAGGTCGGCACGTTTGACACCGAGCTTGTCAAGGAATTTTTCATCGCTTTTGCCACAAATGCAAAGATAACGTTGCATATTCGCAAAATATGCGGCGATAATTCACACCACATCATCGAGGGCGCCTTCAAATCCGTAGCTCACACGATGGGCAAAGCCGTGCGCATTGACGAGGGGGCAAGGGATCGCCTGCCGAGCACAAAGGGAGTGATCGAATGACCGTTATCGTAGACTATGGCGTCGGCAATCTCTTTTCGCTGCAAAGCTCCTTTTCGGCGATCGGAGAGCCCGTGTGCGTCAGCGCGGACCCCTCCGTCATCGCCCGTGCGACGCGCCTGATCCTGCCCGGGGTCGGTGCCTTTGAGGACGCGATCGGGAAGCTTCGCGCGACGGGGCTGGATGCGCTCATCGTGGCACGCGTGCGCGACGGTGTCCCCCTCCTCGGCATCTGCCTTGGTATGCAGATGCTGTTTGAGCGCAGCTACGAATACGGCGTGCATGAGGGACTGGGGCTTCTTCGCGGCGAGGTACGCCCGATCGCCGAGGTCATCGATCCCTCGCTCAAGATCCCGCACATCGGCTGGAATTCGCTGTGTATGCAGGGAGAAAAGCATCCCGTATTTCGCTATATCAACGACGGCGATTGCGTCTATTTCGTTCATTCCTACGCGGCCTTCGGTGTGGAGGATGCGCTGATCGCGAACACCGAGTACAGCGCCCCCCTGACGGCGGCGGTGGCTAAGGGCTGCGTCTGCGGCTGTCAATTTCATCCCGAAAAAAGCGGGCGCGTCGGCCTTGCCATTTTGCGCGGCTTTTGTGAATGGGACGGTACGGGAGGTGGCGTATGATCCTTTTTCCTGCCATTGATCTGTACGAAGGACGGGCGGTCCGCCTATGCAAGGGCGATTACGACCGTATGACCGTATACAGCGACGATCCTCTGTCCGTTGCCCGCGATTTCGTCCGCGCGGGAGCGACGCATATCCATCTCGTCGACCTGGAGGGGGCGCGAGACGGTACGACGCCGAACCTTGCGGTCGTTGAGCAGATCGCCGGCCAAACGCCGCTCTTTACCGAGATCGGCGGCGGCATCCGTACGATGCAGGTGCTGGACACGTATCTTTCCCACGGGGTGGATCGTGCCATCCTCGGCACGGCAGCCGTCAACGACGAAGCCTTTTTGAAGCAGGCCGTTCGCACGTACGGCGACAGGATCGCCGTCGGCGTCGATATCAAGAACGGTCGGGTGGCCATCAAGGGCTGGACGCAGACGTCGGAGTATACCCTTCTTGATTTTTGTGACCGCATGGTCGCCCTCGGCGTTACCACGCTGATATGTACCGACATTTCCCGTGACGGTGCCATGAAGGGAACCAACCGACCGATGTATCGCACGCTCTCCGAGCGGCTGGGCGTCCGCATCGTCGCCTCCGGCGGTGTCAGCACCATCGAGGACGTGCGTGCGCTGGCCGATATGGATCTGTACGGTGCGATCATCGGCCGTGCGTATTACACGGGCGATATTTGTCTGAGCGATGCCATCCGCATCGGCCGAGGGGAGGCGAGCGTATGATCACCAAGCGTATCATTCCGTGTCTGGACGTGCGCGACGGACGCGTGGTCAAAGGAACCAACTTCGAAGACTTACGCGACGTGTCGCATCCCGCCGCGCTGGCACGCTATTACAGCGACGTCGGCGCCGACGAGCTTGTCTTTTACGACATCGCCGCCTCCGCACAGGGGCGTGCGCTCTTTACCGACATTCTGACCGAGGTTGCCCGAACCATCTTTATTCCGCTGACCGTCGGCGGCGGTATTCGCACGGTCGCGGACTTTGACCGCGTGCTGGGGTGCGGTGCCGACAAGGTCAGCGTCAATTCGGGAGCCATCGACGATCCGAGCCTGATCGAGCAGGCCGCCCGTCGCTACGGCGATCAATGCGTCGTGCTGTCGGTCGATATCAAGCGCGTCGACGGTGTCTTTCGCGTCTTCTCCAAGGGGGGGCGTGTCAACACGGGCCTGGAGGCCATCGAATGGATCCGCCGCGGCGTCGACAGCGGTGCGGGGGAGATCGTCGTCAACTCCATCGACACCGACGGCGTCAAGGGCGGCTTTGATCTTCCCATGCTGCGAGCCGTGACCGACGCGGTGAGCGTGCCCGTCATCGCCTCGGGCGGCGCGGGAAGCATCGAGGATTTTATTCGCTTGTTTGAGGATAACCCAAAGGTCGATGCGGGACTTGCCGCTTCGGTCTTTCATTTCGGCGAGATCGAGATCCCCGATCTTAAGGCCGAGCTAAAGAAACATCATATTCACGTGAGGTAACGTATGCGTATAGAAGATCTGAAATTTGATGAAAAGGGACTCATCCCCGTTGTTGTGACTGATGCAATAAGTAAACAAGTATTGACACTTGCGTACATGAATCGCGAAAGTCTTGCCATTTCTATGGAAAAAGGACTGACCTGCTTCTTCAGTCGCTCGCGCGGCGAGCTGTGGCTCAAGGGGGAGACCAGCGGTAACTATCAGCACCTCGTATCCCTGACGGCCGATTGCGACGCCGATGCGCTCGTGGCCGTCGTGGAAAAGGACGGCCCTGCCTGCCATACGGGTCACGATTCCTGCTTTTTCCTTCCGCTGTGGGTCAGCGAGGAGCTGCACGAGTTTTCCCTTGAGGGGCTGATGGAGCTTCTCATCGGCCGCAAGACGGAAAAGAAGGAGGGCTCGTATACCACCTATCTGTTTGAAAAGGGCATCGACAAGATCCTCAAGAAGGTGGGCGAGGAATGCACCGAGGTCATCATCGCCGCCAAGGCAAACGACAAGGCTGAGACCGTTTACGAGATCGCCGATCTCGCATACCACGTCATGGTGCTGATGGTCGAGATGGGGATCTCCTTGGAGGACGTGCACCGTGAGCTGGCCTCGCGCCACGTCATCGACCACAAGGTCAAGCAGGAGAAAATGGTCTGACGAAGCACCCACCCCTGCGGCACGGCGGTGTGCGCTCGGTCAACGACTGACGGAGCCAAAGGAAACGGAGGGGGAGCGAATGCAGCGGGCGGAAGCCTTCCGATGAAAACAGCCGCGCTCACGAAGCGGTCGGCGTACAAAGGTACGGGCGGTGTCGTGAACGCGGCGAAAACACACCTGAAAATCGAAATTCGCAAGAATTTCTTCCTTAAAAATGAAATCTGCAAGAATTTCTACCTTGAAAGCTGACATGCGATCCGTGCTTGATGGTGTGACGGCTTTCCCTTTTGCACGTCTGCCGTGTGTGTTTGCTCTGCGCTATATGAATCCGCCTCGGTTGCGAGGTGGCGCGGACAAAAGGATCAGTGCAGTCGTCTTGGGGTATCGACGAGGCCGGCGAGGTAGTCGAGGGAGACGTTGTAGTACCGAGCCAGCGTTTTGTAATGCTCGATCGGCATTTGCCATGCGCCGCTTTCCCAACGGGAATATTGCTGCTGGCGCGTCCCAAGCAGGGCTGCGATGTCGCTTTGTGTCTTGTCGGCGTCCTCGCGCAGATCGCGAAGTCTTTGGTGAAACGGCATGGGAAATCCTCCTATAAGAGCTGCGATGACGGTTCTTTTTTTTTGTGCATTCAGCCGATTATAACATACATCACAAATGTTGTAGTTGACTTTACAACATACATGGAGTAAAATAGTATCTCTAAAAAAATAAAAAGGAAAAAACGGAGGAAATGGCATGAACATGACCATGGAAACGCTGTGGAATGAGTTTTTGGCAGGTGAGTGTGCGGCTGCCCGTACGGACGAGGAGCGGACGCTGATGCGACGCGTCGCCGAGGCGCACGCGGAACTGAAGGCCCGCCTGACACCGGAGCAGAGCGCGGCGGACGAGGCCTATACGGAGGCCGTGTATGAGCTGCAGAGCTGCTTGATGAAAAAGGCCTTTTTTTGTGGGTGTGAGCTGGCCTCGTCGTTTATTCTTACCGTCGGCGCGGCGAAAAAAGCACCGTTGGCATGAAGCGTCCTTCGGACATGAAGCACCGTTGGCATGAAGCGACGCTTGGCGGCGTGCGTGCTTTCCGTGCAATAAACGGGCAGAAGTTTTTTTGTTTTCTCTTGACAATTCGCGTGCGTGTGGTATAATAAATAGGTTAAAATGGCCAAATGTGCGCATGCGCGAGCGGAAGATGCCGAGGCGCATGGGCAAGAAAAAGGACAGAGGAGATTTTGTCGATGACCGTTCGTACGTATATTCGAGATCATTGGAAAAACAGCATCAAGACACCCGATGCGAAGTGCCTTGGCATTGTCAAGATGCCGACGAGCTACACCGTGCCGTGCATGCGCGAGGGCTTTACCGATTTCTATTATTGGGATACGTATTTTACCAATATCGGTCTGCTTCTTGACGGCATGCAGGTGCAGGCGGCGCGCAATCTCGACGTCATGGCGTACTTTATCGATGCGCTCGGCTACGTGCCCAACGCCTCGAATATCCTCGACCGCTCGCAGCCGCCGCTGTTCGTGCGCGGTGTTTTTGACCTTTGGCGTGCCACGGGGGACGACGCCGTTCTGACGCGGTATATGAAGGCGATGGAGGCGGAGTACCGCTTCTTTATGCTCGATCGCATGACACCGTGCGGGCTCAACGCCTACGGCACCTATCTTTGCCGCTCGCGTCTTTTGCTGGACTATCCGTGGCTGTCGGAGCGCGTCGGTCACTTTGTGGAGGACGGCGACATGGAGGGCAAGATCGCCCTGTCCCGTGACCTTTTCTCCATCGCGGAGAGCGGCTGGGACTTCAACTACCGCTTCCGCACCGAGCGCTCGCCCTTTGATGCGCGCGCGTTCGCACACCTTGATCTGTGCTCGCTGCTCTTTGACGTCGAGCAAAAGCTCGCTCTCATGAAGGAGCATCTCGGCGACAGCGATGCCGCTGCCCGTTACCGCGCTGCTGCGGAGCACCGCCGCTCGCTGATGGATACGTACATGCGCGATCCTCAAACGGGCATCTATTACGACTACAATTTTGAACGCGGTACGCGCTCGGATATCCTCAGTGCCGCCTCGATCTATCCTTATGCCGTCGGCGTCAGCGACGACCGCGAGGGTCTGCTCCGCGTGATCTCCGCTCTGGAGCTGCCCTGTGGGCTGAGTGCCTGCGCCTATCGCGGCGAGGGTGAGTGCTACCTGCAGTGGGATTTTCCGTCGATGTGGCCGTCGAACGTGTACTTCGCCTACGTTGCGCTGCACCGTCTGGGGCTGGATGCCGACGCACGCCGCATCGGGGAGAAGTATATCCATGTCGTCGATGCCGTGTACCGAGCGAAGGGGGATCTTTTTGAGAAATATGACGCGCGCGACGGCTCCGTGTCCGTCACGAGCGAGTATGAAACACCCGCCATGCTCGGCTGGACGGCGGGCGTCTATGTCTTTCTAAAGGATAACGGCTTGTAACGGTTTGTGAGCAAAATGCAAATAATCATAGTCAGAAACAAGCCAAAACCGAAAAAGAAAGGACATGCAAATGAATCAGAATATACGGTGCGAAATTGAGCGTCGGCGCACCTTTGCGATCATATCGCACCCCGACGCAGGTAAAACGACACTGACCGAGAAGTTCCTCCTGTACGGAGGCGCGATCCAGACGGCAGGCTCCGTCAAGGGCAAGCAGTCGGACAAGCACGCCGTTTCTGACTGGATGGATCTTGAAAAGCAGAGAGGTATCTCCATTACCTCCTCGGTCTTGCAGTTTGAATACGACGGATATTGCATCAACATCCTGGACACCCCCGGTCACCAGGATTTCTCCGAGGATACCTACCGCACCTTGATGGCCGCCGACAGCGCCGTCATGGTCATCGACGCCGCCAAGGGTATCGAGCCGCAGACACGCAAGCTCTTCAAGGTATGCGCCATGCGTGATATCCCCATCTTCACATTCATCAACAAAATGGACCGCGAGGCGCGCGATCCCTTTGATCTTTTGGACGAGCTGGAGCGCGAGTTCGGCATCGGAACGTATCCGATGAACTGGCCGATCGGCTGCGGCCGCAGCTTCAAGGGCGTATACGACCGCGAGGCACGGGCCGTGCTGTCCTTTGACGACGCACACCGCGGCCGTGAGCGTATTCACGGCGTGCACTGCGATATCTCCGATACCGAAACGCTCGACCGTCTCATCGGGGAGGATATGCGCAGGACGCTGGTCGATCAGGTCGAGCTGCTGGACGGCGCGTCCTTTGACTTCGACCTGGACGCCGTTCGCCACGGCAAGCTCTCGCCTGTCTTTTTCGGCTCGGCTCTCAACAACTTCGGCGTCGAGCCCTTCCTGATGCACTTCCTCAAGATGACCACCTCGCCGCTGCCCCGTGTGGCGTCGGGGACGCCGATCGATCCCTTTGATGAAGGCTTCACCGCCTTCGTTTTCAAGATCCAGGCCAACATGAATAAGGCGCACCGCGACCGTATCGCTTTCATGCGTATTTGCTCGGGTCGATTTGAGCGCGGCCGTGAGTATTACCACGTGCAGGGCGATAAGAGCTTCCGCCTGTCCCAGCCGCAGCAGATGATGGCGGCCGAGCGTGAGATCGTTGAGCAGGCCTACGCCGGTGACATCATCGGCGTGTTCGACCCCGGTATCTTTTCCATCGGTGACACCGTGTGCGAAAAGGGGCAGAGGGTGCGCTTTGAGGGCATTCCCGTCTTCGCTCCCGAGCACTTCGCGATGGTTGAGCAGGTCGATTCCATGAAGCGCAAGCAGTTCGCCAAGGGTATGAACCAGATCGCCCAGGAGGGTGCTATTCAGATCTTCTTCGAGCCGAACAGCGGTCTTGAGCGCGTTATCGTCGGCGTTGTCGGCGTGCTGCAGTTCGAGGTGCTGGAATACCGTATCAAGAACGAATACGGCTGTGATCTGCGCCGCAGCGCGCTGCCGTACAGTCAGATCCGTTGGATCAAGGATCAAACGATCGATCCCAAAACGCTCAAGCTGTCCCATGATACCAAATGGGTGCAGGACTATCGCGGACAGAACCTTCTCATCTTTACCAGCGAGTGGGCTATCCGCTGGGTGCTTGAGGATAATCCGGGCCTTGAGCTTGCCGAATTCAGCAAAGATTCCGATACACAGGAGTGACCGCCATGCGCATGAGAAAAAAGAAAAACGGGCCGGTAAGGCTTGAAAAATGCAAAGCATGGTTGGCAGAAAAGCCGCAATCGCCCATCGATAGTGCCGTTCGTGATTTCGGCCGCGAGGCGCCTCTTTGGCTGGAGGTCGGAGCAGGGAAGGGAGGCTTTGCCTGTCAAATGAGCCGTGCCAACCCCGACATCTGCTTCTATGCGCTGGAGCGCTCCTTCGACTGCGTCGTGCTCGCGGCGGAGCAGGCAGAGGCGCAGAAGGATACGCATCCCGGCAACGTGCGCTTCATGGTCGAAAGCGCCGACGAGCTGCCGTCTCTGTTTGCGCCCGGATGCATCGATCGCATTTTTTTGAACTTCTCCGATCCGTGGAGCAAGAAGGGGTATTACAAGCGTCGCCTGACGTATCGGAGGTACCTTGCGATGTATTTCACCCTGCTGAAGGAGGGCGGTACGCTTTGCTTCAAGACGGACAACGACGGCCTCTTTGCCTTTACGCTGCAGGAGCTTGCCGCGATGGGCGTGGTGCCCTCCGTCGTTACGGATGACCTGCACGCCTCGGTATATAAAGAAGGGAACGTCGAAACGGAGTACGAAACGCACTTCGTATCCCTCGGCATGAAGATCCACATGCTGACGGTCGAGCGCCCGACGACGTGGTGTGTGCCGCCCGACAAAAAGAGAGCGAACGAAGAACAAGAGAGCAACCTATAACGGTACGAGATCGTACGAGGACGAGCCGCAGCGAGCCATCGCTTGCGGCTCGTCCTTTCTGCACCGGCGAAAAAAGCAAAAAAAATTTTCCAAAAGCACTTGACAAGTCCAATTTTTGGTGTATAATATTATACTGCATTAATATTGTATGCACTTAGGGGGTATTTTGCGCTTTTTTAGGGCACAAACCCGCAAAACGCACAAAAAGCAGGTATTAATTTTCGTTTTTTCGTCGGCTATGCGCATATTTCTTGGCCGTGAAAAAACGACGCATGTATAATTAGTAAAATTTCAGGAATGGAGTGATTCTATCTATGATGCTTAAACCTCAAAAACTTGGCAGCACTGTGAGAATGAGTTTTTCCAAAATCGAAGCCGCGACCGAAATGCCAAACCTGATTGAGGTTCAGAAGAAGTCCTATGAGTGGTTCCTTGCTGAAGGTCTGAACGAGGTGCTGAAGGATGTATCTCCCATCGTGGACTACACCGGCAACCTTGCCATCGAGTTTACCGACTACACGTTGGACCCCAACCCGCGCTACTCCGTCGAGGAGTGCAAGGATCGTGCCGTGACCTACGACACACACATGAAGGTTGGTGTCCGTCTGGTCAACCGCGAGACCGGCGAGCTTAAAACGGCACAGATCTACATGGGCGACTTCCCCCTCATGACCGACAACGGTACGTTCGTCATCAACGGTGCCGAGCGTGTCATCGTTTCGCAGCTGGTCCGTTCTCCCGGTGTATACTACGGCAGCGAGGTCGATAAGCAGGGAAAGCACATATATACGGCTCAGGTCATTCCTTACCGCGGTGCCTGGCTCGAATACGAGACGGACACGGCCGGTGTATTCTTCGTCAAGATCGATAAGACGCGTAAGATCCCCGTCACCGTTCTTATCCGTGCGCTGGCCTCTGTCGGAGAGGATTCCGACGAGGCCATCCTGCGCCTGTTCGGTGAGGAGGAGCTTCTGACCGTCACCATGGCCAAGGACGAAAGCGGTAAAAATGCGCTGGAAAACGATACCTCGTACCGTGAGGAGGCGCTCAAGGAGATCTACAAGAAGCTGCGTCCCGGTGAGCCGCCGCTCGTTGAGAGCGCCGAGATGCTCGTCGGCAACCTGTTCTTTGATCCCAAGCGCTACGACCTTGCCCCCGTCGGTCGTTATAAGTACAACAAGAAGTTCGGCCTTGCCGCCCGTATCGAGGGCTTTACCCTCGGTGCTCCCGTCGTGCATCCTCTGACCGGCGAGATCGTGGCGGATGAGGATACCCTGATCACGCGTGCGCTGGCTGTGGCCATTGAGGACAGCACCGTCAACGAGGTCACCCTTAAGCTGGAAACGGGTCGGCTCGTCAAGGTGTTCGGTAACAACACCGTTCGTCCCGAGCTCATCCTCGGCTACGACCTGTCCGATTGCGGCGTTAAGGCGGGTGAGAAGGTCTGCTACGGCGCGCTGAACGAGATCATCGCCGCGGCCGATGCCGAGGGGCATACGGGTGAGGCGCGCGAGTTCTTCATCAAGGGTGCTTGCCGCGATGCGATCGCCAAGCTCTCTCCCAAGCACATCACCAAGGAGGATATCCTTGCCTCCGTCAACTATATGATCAACCTGTCGCACGGCATCGGCTCGACCGATGACATCGACCACCTTGGTAACCGCCGTCTGCGCTGTGTCGGTGAGCTTCTGCAGAACCAGATGCGCATCGGTATGGCCCGTATGGACAAGAACATCAAGGAGCGTATGTCCGTTCATGACACCGACGACCTGCGTCCCGAGGCGCTGATCAATACCCGTCCCGTCGTGACGGCCATCCGCGAGTTCTTCGGCTCGTCGCCCCTGTCGCAGTTCATGGACCAGAACAACCCTCTGGCTGAGCTGACGCACAAGCGCCGTCTGTCCGCGCTCGGTCCCGGCGGTCTGTCGCGTGACCGTGCCTCCTTCGAGGTGCGTGACGTTCACTATACGCACTACGGCCGTATCTGTCCCGTTGAGACGCCCGAGGGTCCCAACATCGGTCTTATCTCGTATCTTGCCTCCTATGCCCGTATCAGCGAGTACGGCTTCCTTAAGGCACCCTTCCGCGTGGTCGACAAGACGACCGGACGCGTGACCGACAAGGTCGTATATCTGACGGCCGACGAGGAGGATAACAACGTCGTCGCTCAGGCCAACGAGCGCCTGGACGAAAACGGATACTTCATCAACAAAAAGGTTATTGCCCGTTGTAAGGCCGACTTCATCGAGGTCGAGCCCGAGGGCGTTGACCTGATGGACGCTTGCCCCCAGATGGCCGTTTCCGTTGCCGCGGGCTGCATCCCGTTCCTTGAAAACGACGACAATACCCGTGCCCTGATGGGATCGAACATGCAGAAGCAGGCGGTGCCGCTGATGATGACCGATTCGCCCATCGTTGCGACCGGTATGGAATACAAGGCAGCCGTCGATTCGGGTGCCGTGGTCGTTGCCAAGGTCGGTGGTATCGTCGAGCGCGTTGGCGGCACGGAGATCGTCATCCTGAACGATGAAGGTCATCGCGATACCTATCATCTTATCAAATTTAAGCGCTCCAACCAGAGCACCTGCGTCAACCAGCGTCCCATCGTGGACGAGGGCGCGCGCGTCGAGGCGGGTCAGGTCATCGCGGACGGTCCCGCTACCTCCGGCGGTGAGATATCCCTTGGTAAAAACGCCCTGATCGGCTTCATGACCTGGGAGGGCTACAACTACGAGGACGCCGTTCTTCTGAACGAAAAGCTTGTCCGTGAGGACATGTATACATCCATTCATATTGAAGAATACACCATCGAAGCCCGCGATACCAAGCTCGGCGCACAGGAGATCACCCGTGAGGTGCCCAACGTCGGCGAGGACGCGCTGAAGGACCTGGATGCCGACGGTATCATCCGTATCGGTACCGAGGTGCGTGCCGGTGATATTCTTGTCGGTAAGGTCACGCCCAAGGGTGAGACCGAGCTGACGCCCGAGGAACGTCTGCTCCGCGCCATTTTCGGTGAAAAGGCACGTGAGGTCAAGGACTCCTCGCTTCGTATGCGCCACGGCGAGTACGGTGTTGTCGTCGACGTCAAGATCTACGACCGTTCCAACTCCGATGACCTCGCCCCCGGCGTAAACAAGGTCGTACACGTTTTCATCGCCCAGAAGAGAAAGATCTCCGTCGGCGATAAGATGGCAGGCCGCCACGGTAACAAGGGTGTCGTTTCGCGCATCCTTCCTCCCGAGGATATGCCCTTCCTGGCAGACGGTACGCCCCTTGATATCGTTCTGAATCCTCTGGGCGTTCCTTCCCGTATGAACATCGGTCAGGTCCTGGAGGTCCACCTTGGTATCGCCTGCCGCAAGCTCGGCATCAAGATCATGACGCCCGTATTTGACGGTGCGAAGGAGACCGATACCCTTGAGCTGCTCCGTCAGGCAAAGTATACCCGTGATATCCGTCCCGACGAAAGCGTGCGCGGTAAGGCGGTCTTCATGGAGGTCATCCGTGAGGACGGAAAGCCCGACCTTCAGCGCGTCGATCAGGCCATCGTGGATGACGAGGAGAAGCTTCGTAATCTCATGAGGACCGAGCGCCTCAAGGTGATCGACGGTAAGGTCACGCTGTACGACGGACGTACGGGCGATGCCTTCGACAACCCCGTAACTGTGGGTGTCATGTATTACCTCAAGCTTCACCATCTCGTTGACGATAAGATCCACGCCCGTTCGATCGGTCCGTACTCTCTCGTAACGCAGCAGCCCCTCGGCGGTAAGGCGCAGTTCGGCGGCCAGCGCTTCGGTGAGATGGAGGTCTGGGCACTGGAGGCGTACGGCGCTGCCTACACGCTGCAGGAGATCCTGACCGTCAAGAGTGACGACGTCGTTGGTCGTACCAAGACCTACGAGGCCATCGTCAAGGGTCAGAACATTCCGACCCCCGGTATTCCCGAATCCTTCAAGGTCCTTGTCAAGGAGCTGCAGGCTCTGTGCCTGAACATCCGCGTTCTTGACCGCAAGGGCGAGGAGATCGATCTGTCCGTCATCGGTAACAGCGATGACAATACGCCCGTGTTTGCTTCTATTGAAGAGGTCGACCGCGCGGTGGATACGCCGGAGGATGAAGCGCCTGCGGCGGACGGTGACGAGCTTTCCGATGAGGCCTACGACGAAGAGGATACGTACGACGACGATCTGCTGGACGACGAGGAATATCGTTACGACGGCGACGATGCGGACTACGAATCCGACGAACAGTAAGAAGGGAGAATAAAGAAATATGGATAAAAATGCATTTGATTCTATTCAGATCGGTCTTGCCTCTCCCGACATGATCCGGTCGTGGTCGCACGGCGAGGTTACCAAAGCCGAGACCATCAACTACCGTACGCTTAAGGCAGAACGCGACGGCTTGTTCTGCGAGCGCATTTTTGGCCCGACCAAGGACTGGGAATGCCTTTGCGGCAAGTACAAGCGCGTACGCTTTAAGGGCAAGGTGTGCGAAAAGTGCGGTGTCGAGGTTACCACCAAAAAGGTGCGCCGTGAGCGCATGGGTAACATCGAGCTGGCCGCTCCCGTATCGCATATCTGGTATTTCCGTGCTATCCCCTCCCGTATGGGTCTGATCCTTGACATGTCCCCCCGTCTTCTGGAGCGTGTCCTGTATTTTAACCGTTACATCGTTATCGATCCCGGCAACACGCCGCTCGAAAAGAAGCAGCTGCTGACGGATACCGAATACAAGAGCGCAAGAGAAAAGTACGAGGATGATTTTCGCGCCGGTATGGGTGCGGAGGCTGTGCGTGAGCTTCTCGCCGAGATCGACGTGGAGGCTCTGTCCGCCGAGCTCAAGCAGAAGCTGGCGGAAAGCTCCGGACAGAAAAAGGTCAAGATCATCAAGCGTCTGGAGGTCGTCGAGGCCTTCCGCAAGTCGGGCAACCGTCCCGAATGGATGATCCTGGATACCATCCCCGTTCTTCCCCCCGATATCCGTCCGATGGTACAGCTGGACGGCGGACGCTTTGCGACCTCCGACCTCAACGAGCTGTATCGCCGTGTCATCAACCGTAACAACCGTCTGAAGCACTTCCTTGAGATGAAGGCGCCCGACATCATCATCCGCAACGAAAAGCGCATGCTGCAGGAGTTCGTGGATGCCCTGATCGACAACGGCCGCCGCGGCAAGGCGGTCACCGGTGCCTCCAACCGTGCGCTGAAGTCGCTCTCCGAGATGCTTCGCGGTAAGCAGGGACGCTTCCGTCAGAACCTGCTCGGTAAGCGTGTCGACTATTCCGGCCGTTCGGTTATCGTCGTCGGCCCCGATCTTAAGATCTATCAGTGCGGTCTGCCCAAGGAAATGGCGCTGGAGCTGTTCCGTCCCTTCGTTATGAAGCGACTGATCGAAACGCAAAAGGCCAACTCCATCAAGGACGCGAAGAAGAAGGTCGACAAGGTCGCTCCCGAGGTATGGGACGCTCTCGAATACGTCATCAAGGAGCATCCCGTTCTTCTCAACCGTGCTCCGACACTGCACCGTCTGTCCATTCAGGCATTTGAGCCTATTCTGGTCGAGGGACGTGCAATCAAGCTTCACCCGCTGGTCTGCCCCGCCTTCAACGCCGACTTCGACGGCGACCAGATGCCCGTACACGTACCGCTGTCCAGCGAGGCACAGGCCGAGTCCCGTTTCCTCATGCTGTCGGCGAACAACCTTTTGAAGCCCGTATCCGGTAAGGCCGTTACCGTTCCCTCGCAGGACATGGTCCTCGGCTCCTACTACCTCACCATTGAGCATCCCGGTGAGCCGGGCGAGGGACGCGTGTTCCGCGATTTCGACGAGGTCGAGATGGCGTATGAAAATAAGCAGCTCGGCATGCATGCCGCGATCAAGGTGCGTAAGACCCTCGTCATCGACGGGGTAGAGACGAGCCGACTGATCGACGCGACCTACGGCCGTCTGATCTTCAACGCCCGTATTCCGCAGGACCTCGGTTACGTTGACCGCTCGGTCGATCCCTTCTCGCTGGAGATCAACTTTGCCACGACCTCCAAGAAGCTCAAGGAGATCGTCGACCGTACGATCAAATACCATGGCTTTGCTACCGCTGCCGCCGTGCTTGATAACATCAAGAGCATGGGCTATCGGTATTCCACCAAATCCTCTCTGTCGATCTCCGTATACGACATGACCATCCCTCCGAAGAAGAAGGAGCTTCTTGCCGATGCGGAGCGCAAGGTCGAGGAGATCACCGAGCTGTTCAACTGGGGCGAGCTCTCCGACGAGGAGCGCTACAAGCAGGTCATCGACGTGTGGGATAAGACCACCAACGCCGTCACCGACGCCCTGATCGAAAACCTGGATAAATACAATTCTCTGAACATGATCTGCACCTCGGGTGCCCGTGGTTCGATGAAGCAGATGCGTCAGCTGGCCGGTATGCGCGGACTGATGTTCGCCACCAACGGTAAGACCATCGAAATTCCCATTAAGTCGAACTTCCGTGAGGGCTTGACGATGCTTGAGTACTTCATGGGTGCAAAGGGTTCTCGTAAGTCGCTGTCCGATACCGCTCTGCGTACCGCTGACTCGGGTTATCTGACCCGCCGTCTGGTCGATGTTTCGCAGGAGGTCATCGTTCGCGAGGAGGACTGCGGCGCGACGAGCGGTATCATCGTATCGGATATCATGTCCGGAAGCAACGTCGTTGAGAGTCTGTACGACCGTTTGGTCGGCCGTTACACCGTGAACGACGTGACCGACCCCACGACGGGTGAGCTGATCATCCCCGGTAATACCATGATCAGCGAGAGCGATGCTCAGGCGATCGTCGACGCCGGCCTTCAGCAGGTAGAGGTTCGTACCATCCTTCGCTGTCTGTCCAAGCGCGGTGTCTGCGTGCATTGCTACGGTGCCGACCTGGCACACGGTACACCGGTCAGCGTCGGTGAGGCCGTCGGTGTTATCGCCGCGCAGTCCATCGGTGAGCCCGGTACACAGCTGACCATGCGTACCTTCCATACGGGTGGTGTCGCAGGATCGGATATCACGCAGGGTCTTCCGAGAGTTGAGGAGCTGTTTGAGGCTCGCCGTCCTAAGAAGACAGCCATCGTTACCGAGTTTACGGGTGTGGCCCGTATCGAGTCGGATAAGAAGCTCTCCAAGGTCATCATCAAGAACCCCGTAGAGCCCACCGACGAGGAGCCGGTATACGAGATCCCCTTCGGCATGCGCTTCGTCATCGAGGACGGTCAGCAGGTCAAGCGCGGTCAGCCTTTGACCGAGGGCTTCCTGAACCCTGCCGACGTTCTGCACATGAGCGGTATCGATGCCGTATACGATTATATTATCCGTGAGGTACAGAAGGTGTACCGCGGAGAGGACGTTGAGATCAACGACAAGCATATCGAGTGTATCACCCGTCAGATGACCCGTAAGGTCAAGGTCGAGGATGCCGGCGATACCGATCTTCTGACCGGTACCACCGTCGATATCCTGGAACTTCGTGAGAAGAACGAGGAGATCGACCGCCGCATCGCCGCCGGTGAGATCACCCTTCGCCATGCCGAGGGTGCTCCGCTTCTGCTCGGTATCACCAAGGCTTCGCTGATGACCGAATCCTTCTTGTCGGCCGCTTCCTTCCAGGAAACGACGAAGGTGCTGACCGAGGCCGCTATCCGCGGTAAGATCGACCACCTGCTTGGCCTGAAGGAGAACGTTCTCATCGGTAACCTTATTCCTGCCGGTACCGGCCTGTCCGAGTACCGTAGCGTTGAGGTCGTTGACCACGAAAGCGGTATCGCTTCGTTCAACGCCTTGATCGATGCGGAGCGCCGCGCGGCCGAGGAAGCGCGCGCTGCGGAGCGTGCCGCCGAGGAGGCTCTGCTGGCTGAGCGCCTGCTCGCCGAAGATGTGGCTGAGCTTGCCGAGGATGAGGAATTCTCGGATGCCGATGCATTCGACGACGAGGACACGCAGGAGCTTGCTCTGATCGACGGTGTCGACGAGGCGGATGAGCAGGACGAACTCGTTTCCATTGACGAAACGGAAGCGTAACCCATCCCCCGTTTGTCAGCGTTAATAGAAAAGGACTTGAACCACGGTTCAAGTCCTTTTTGTGTATGAAAAAAAGGTATCGGTTTCAAGTAGAGCCTATTTCGATGATGATAGCCTGTCGGAAGGTTACTTTAAAAAGGTATCGTTTCCTAAGTAGATCCCATCGTCGCTATGTCTCCTCGGTTTTGCTCCTCTGTCGGAGCAAAACTTCGACTACGGGATAAAGCCTCCCTCCGAGAGGTAGCGAAGCGGCGCGAGTGAAATGAATGACAGTCCGGTGGACTGTCAGAACACGAGCGTGACCGAGCCGCAGCGAGACAGACCGCTTGCGGTGGAAGGAGTGAGCGAATGTTCGTGCATTCATGTACTGGAAGTGCGTAACTGAGTGCCGCCACTCCTCCACCCGACTACGCGCCAAACTTGCACGGAAGCCGTGCAAGTTGTATCCTCATCGGAGGGAGCCTTGGGGAATGCTTTTGCTGCTCCGCGCAGGAGGACACGGGCGGAGGGCGTAATGGAAAATATTCGGGCTATACCAAAAAAGAAAGCCCTGCTCCTTGTATAAAAAGTGCGTAAGATAAGCGGAATGCATTGACAAATCGCCGAAAACGTGGTACAATACATTTGCTACACAAATTGCATATGTTTATCCGATGAAGGGAAAATACTTTGGTAAAAAGTGTTTTCTCTCTTTCCTCATACCTTCATCGGTTAGGCATTTGTGTAGCAACAATGAGAGGGATGCATTTTTTCGGTGCGTTCCTTCGCCGGGGCGCACTTTTTTGTTTTTAGAGGGAGGTACCACGTGGACATATATCGCATTGCCTTCATCGGTCACCGAGAGATCTACGGTCAGTACCGCTTAGAAGATAGGATCGAGCAGATCATCCGTGAGAAGCTGCGTGAAAACGAATACGTGGAGCTGTATGTCGGTCGCAACGGCGATTTTGATATTTCGGTTGCCTCTGCTGCCAAGCGAGCGCAAGAAGCCCTCGGTCACCACAACAGTAGCCTTATCCTTCTTCAGCCGTATCCGATGAAGGGGGATCCCGACTATGCAAGGTTCTACGACGAGATAGCGTATCCCGTAGATCCGAAAACGCATCCAAAGGCGGCTATTACGAAACGCAATCAATGGATGATCGATCATGCCGATCTGCTCATCGCGTATGTCGAAGACGGTCGCAAGGGCGGCGCCTTAACGACACTCCAATATGCTAAGAAGAAAAACGTGGAGATCATTAATTTTGCAGACAACCCGTAGCGTGTTAGCCTTAACAGAGAACACACAACGATAAATCCCTGTCAGAATGTTACTTGTGCAAACCTGTCGGCAGACAGGAAACAAGAGACTGTGACGAAATGAAATATGCTATGCATCCCGAACGCGTCTGCTCTTGGGGTGCATAGCATGTTATAGGGGTATTTTGTTGCTTATTGAACCTATCTTGACAATAATAGATTACAAATACCGTTATTTTTCGACGGATCCATCCTTCGCTTCGGTCGTGTAGGTCAGCGGTATGCCGTAGACGCGCTCGTAGATCTCGCGGCAGAAGGCGGCGTTTGCATCGCGCATGGCCTCGGCTCGCTCGCGTTTGCCGAGCGATGCATCGGGGTAGATGGGGTCGCCTACGTGAACGGTGTAGGCCTGTACGGGCAGGCCTTCATCGTCGAGCTGCTCGCAGTCCTCCATCGTAACAAAGCAGGGAACGATGGGCACGTCGCTCTTGACGGCAATCTCAAAGCCGCCGATCTTCATGGGCTTGGGCTTGCGGTAATTCCACCATAGGCTCTGCTCGGGATAGATGAGCACGCACTGTCCGTCACGCAGGACGTCGGCGACGGCGCGGACGAATTTACGCATAGTGGCCAGGTTGGAGCTTAAGGGAAGTGTGTCGCAGTGGCGCATAAGGAAGCCATAAAAGCCGGGAAAGCTCGTGTAGTTTCCCTCGCGGATGATGCGGTACATACGCCCCTTGCGGTGCGATGCATCAAAGGTATACTGCATAAGGAAGCTGTCGAAGGGGTGAAAATGGTTGCAGGTAATGACGGCACCCGCTCGGATCGCACGGAGCTTTTCCGCACCGATGACGTCGCGAATGACTGCCGTGCCCCGCTTGGTTTCCTTCGCAAAGTAGGCGTACGCCATGCGGAAGGCAATGAAGCGCTTGATTCGGGCGAGCGGTCCCTTTTTGACGTAGGTAATATCCTCGGGGCGAAGCTCCTTGGACGGCGGATCCTCCTCAAGGTCCTGATCAAATAGTCCAAGACGCTCGTATTCCTCCATCTTTTTTAGAATGGAGAGTCGGTATTCGCTCGGTGTCTTTTGCTCGTTGTTTGTTGCTTCCATATCGTTTTTGTAAACCTTTCTTCACACATTTGCACAAAGAATGTCCGACGTAACGCGAGCGATGCGCGCATTTTCCTCCGCATCCTGTGCCTGCTTGATCGCGTTTTCCATCAAGCCCTTCGTCTGCTCCTCGGTGATGCGGATAAGCTCCTCGGTATACGAGGCGCGAATGCTTCGTATCTGCTCGGCGTAGGGTGAGCGGTCGGCGTACGACCAGAACAGGTCGGCGAAGGGCAGGCCGTCCTTGTGCCACGGCTTGCTGTCCAGATTGTAATGCACCAGCTTGGCAGGGCCGTCCTGTCGCTCAAAGTTCGGCATGGTGTTCCACGCGTCGTCCAGCAGCCGGCAACGGTCGCGGCAGATACGGTTCAGATAATCCTGGTCCTGCGCGACGGTAAAGGTGACCTGCTCCAGCATGCGAAGGAATACCTCCTCAAACTGCGCACGGCGCAGGGCGTCGAGATCCATGAGAAGCACGCCTGCGTTGAAATACTGATCGCGTGCCACACCAATGCGCTGCTCAACGTACGGGTACAGCGTGGGTACGCTTTGCACGAAGCCGTCGGCGACGGCACCGACGAGCATGCCCTCAAGGTCGGTGTCGTACAGCTTGGCGACGTCGTCGCAGAGGACGATGTCGCAATCGAGGTAAAGCGCACGGGAAAGCTCGGGAAACAGGTTGGGAATAAACAAACGGTAGTAGGTCGATTTTGTGTAGTAATCGCGCGTATGGAAACGGTCGCACAAGGTCTGCACGGTGGCCGAAATGTCGTGGAAGGTCAGATGAAAATCCTCCTCGTCAAAGGCCTGCGTCAGACGGCGTACCGATGCCTCCGCTATGCCTGTGTGCAGGACGCGTAGGTCGTAGGCGCGCGTCGTATCGCGTGTTTCCTTGATCGAGAGCAGCGTTACGCCGAGGAAGGGAACGTACAGATCGTCACACGCAAAGAATAGGTTGATTCTCGGTTGCTTCATTTTCAAATTGCTCCTTCAAGGTCAGATACTCGTCCAGAATGTCATCGAAGCAGGTGTAGCCGAAGACACGGCGCACGCGCTCCACGTGCCATTGCTTGACGTTCTCGGTGTGCGGATAGGGGAGGTAGAACAGACGCTTGGAAAAATGGCGGACGACCGTCCATTTGTGCAGAAATTTTTGGTCGTTGAAGCGCTGGGGAAGCATCTTTTTTCGGGTGGTCGAGCGGATGAGAGCCGACTGATCCGCAAACATAAGCTTTTTGCGGCGGAGCAAGGCCCGCGCCCGTGCAAAGATACCCGTGCGGCGGCAAAGCTCCATATTAAACAGCAAAACGCCGGCGTTGATGTAGTTGGGATGAACGAGATACTTGCCGTAGTGATCGCGTGCGGCCGCGTACTCGTATTCGCTGATATCGATGTCATAAAGAAGAGAAATGTCGCGGTTGAGCATGATGTCGGTGTCAAGATACAGCACCTTGTCGGGCAGGTCGACCAAGTCGGCCAGCAGGCGAAGCAGCGTATAGGGGGAGCAATAGCATCCCTCGTTGGCGTTGAAGGCGAGATGCTCCTCGTACAAAGCCGTGACGTCGATCAGGTGAACAAAGGATTGGGGGTTGTGTGCGCGCAGTGCCCCCTCGATCGCGGCGGCCTGCCTGTCCGTCATTGGGACGTAGGCCTCCCCCATACGGGAGATGTCCATCGTAAGGATATATACGTGTAACGGACGCGGCCGCTCCATACGGCGAACGACCGAAAGTGTTGAGGTCAGCACGCCGTCAAAGGCCGTGCGGTTACCGGCGTAGAGAAGATGGATCAATTGGTTGTATCCTCCTTTATGTAACGAATGTATTCACAGTTGCTGAGCCTTGCCCGCTCGGTCATCACGCGGTGCATGCGATCACGCAGATCCTTGGCACGCTCACGCGGCGGCAGGCTCTCGTCGGGATAAAACGGGCCGTCGATGTAGGATACGGCACGCGGCTTCTTGAAGAAGCGACGCCTTTGGTAGGTCGTCGTCATGGTAAAGCTGGCCACGCCGAGGTCGGCGGGGAAGCTCATAGATGTCGCCGCGAAGGGGCGTATGCCCGTGTAATACGGCCAGATGTGTGCCTCGGGGTACAGGATGACGGCGTGCCCCTGCCGAATGCGCGTTTCGATCGCATGACGGAACGGTCGTATGCCGCGATGACCGTCGGGGGTCGGGATCGCGCCGAGGAAGGGCGTGATCCGCCCGAGGACGGGCATGGAAATGTTCGCCGGATGAACGACGGTGTACGCGCTCTTGGGGAACATCGCCACGTGCGGCATGAACGCATCGCCTGTCGGCTGGGTGTGATTGGCAAATAGAAAATAGCCCCGCCCTCGCATGCCGCGAAGCACGCGCCGCCCCTTGACACGATAGCCGAGGATCAGCTTGGTGTATAAAAACGCCAAGGGTGTCGCAAACAAGCGGTAGGCAAGAAAGCGACCGAGCGGCCACAGAGGGGACTGTGAGAGATAGGGATACGTGTCGTCGACCGGTCGTGCCTTGATACGGGCGTCCGAGAACTCATCGTTTCTCTCATCCTTATAATAGACGGTTTTTACGGGATATATATCCGATCGGCGCATCCATGCTCCCTCCTTTCGTTTTCCATGCGTGTCGATTTTTGCGTATGAGTTTTTTGGATCGCCTCATTATAACAAAGGCGACGGCAAAAAAGCAAGAGAATTTTGAAAAAAGAAATCTACAATTTTGTCCTCCCCTCCGAGGGAAAATCGCGTCCTGCGAGAATTTCTCGTCGCCGCTCTCGAATAGCGGGAATTGCGAGAGCGTGGGTAGATTTTTGAAAAAACTATTGACTTGGAAGTAGAAATGTGCTATACTGACAGTAGAATACAGGTATAGTGTAACGCATAGTTTACATGAAAATGTATACATCGGCGGATAAACGCGAACGACAGAGAAAGAGAGGATCGGTATGGAGAATATCCGTGACATCGTGCGAGAAAACCTCGTCAAGCTTCGCAAGGAGCATAAGTGGACGCAAATGGAGCTGGCCGAGCGCATCGGATACTCCGACAAGGCGATCTCCCGTTGGGAAACGGGGGAGGTGACCCCCGATATCGAAACGCTGAACGTCCTATCGGAGCTGTACGACATCCCGATGCAGGTGTTTTTTGAGCCGTACGAGCCCGCCACGTACAAGTCCCAACGCTTTCACGAGCTTCACATGGGCAAAAAGCTGGCGATCGCCCTGTTGGTCATCACCTGGCTGTGGTTTGTCGGTACGGTCGCCTACATTTATTTGGAGGCGAGGGGGGACGTGCGTCCCTGGATGGCGTTTATCTGGCCCTTGCCGCTGACCTTTTTGCTGGCCATCGGCTTCAATCGCCTGTGGGGCAACCGCATCCTCGGTGTGATCTTTAATTCGGGTTTTTGCTGGACGACGATCACTGCCATTTACCTGCAGCTGGTGGATTACAACCTGTTTATGCTGTTCGTATCGGGTGTTCCGATCCAGCTGGCTCTTATCCTGTGGGCGTATATCCGTCCTCGTAAGGAGCGGGGCGCGCGGCTCGAATAACAAACAGAAAGCATAAAAAAGACCTGTCGCAGGCCGTTTGGCACTCGACAGGTTCTTTTTTGTTTATGGAAGGATGATACGCCACCGCGCCACGAGGTCGTCCACGCGCATAGCGGCGTTGGCGGCGGACGTGGACGGAAGGCAGATCGCGTCCCGTCCGACGGCGTCGCGCAGATAACGGTCGTAGTAGGTCTTGGCCGTCTTGCCGTTGACGTAGATCGCCTCGATCGGCGCCGCCTGCAGGATGATGCGGATATCGTTGGGTGTCACGCTTCGTATCGTGCTGTCGGCGCTTCCGACGATATCGCAGGAGGCGATGACGTCCCAGAGCGCGATCCCGTGTCGCAAAAGGAAGGCACGGCGCTCGGGTATCGGATCGGGTACCGTGTCACCGAACACGTCCGCCAATACGCGCCAAAAGCGGTTTTGCTTGTGTCCGTAGAAGAAGCCCACGTCCCGCGAAGCAACGGAGGGAAAGCTCCCGAGGATGAGGATGCGCGAGTGCTCGTCAAAGACGGGTGGAATAGGATGAAGGACATGCGTGCTTGCACCGTGTATCATGTGGACCATTTGGCGATGCGCTTGACCCTTTCGGCGAGGGCGAGCTCACGCTCAACTCTCTGCTCGTGGGTGTGGTAGGAGGTGGGACGCACCGAGCACTCAAGGTTGACGACACCGTCAAAGCCGATCTGCTCAAGGGCATCCGAGAAGCCGTCAAAGTCCGCCGTACCGCAGTAGGGGTGCAAATGCTCGTCTTGCACGCCCATATTATCGTGCACGTGAAGGATCTTCAAGTCCTCCTTGCCGATCAGGCGTACACAGTCGCCGAGGGGGAGAGGGAAGATGTTGGCGTGTCCCGTATCAAGACACATACGCACGTTATCACGTCCGATATCGCGGATGAGGGCGAGCAGAGAGGGAACGGAGGCGAGAGGAAAATTCGTAAAGGGCATGTTCTCAAGGCAGATGACCGTTCCATACCGCTCGGCGACGTCCGCAAGGCGCGTAAAGAACTCGTAGTTCATCTCGTACAGACGCTCGGGATGATCGGGCGAGTTGCTGCCAAAGGGCATGATGGGATGGATCGCCATGTAGCGTGCACCCAAAAGGGAGGCTGCCTGCAGACACTTCGACATTTTCTCAAAACGCTCGGCTCTCCCCTCAGGGGTCTTATCATGGATGTCGCCGCACCACGGTCCGTGCACTTGGTGGACAATAAGACCGTGCTTTGTCAGCTTTTCTTTCCATTTTAGTGTGTTTTGAATGAATTCCTCCTCGGTATCACCGGCGTACAGCTCGTTTTCTGTATTGGCATACCAGTCGAAATCCAGATGACGGTAGCCATGGCTGAGCATGCGGAGGGCGCCCGCATCGTAGTCGAAGGTGCCATCGGTGCTGCGGAAATAGCAGGGGCCGATCCCGATCTTCATTGGCATAGAATGTTTCTCCTCGTATGATAGACGAAATCTTGAATGTGGTAGAGTATAGCATGCTTGCGCGTGCTTGTCAAGAAAGTGCGTACGTTTTATATGGAAAAGGTGCCACGTAAAAATGCCGCGTATCGACACGGCGCTCGGGTATCATGATCCGGTCCTCTTATTCCTCGTCGACGGTCGGCTCTTCGTCCTCTTTATTCTCTGCGCCCTCCGCTTCCTCACCCGTTCGCGGATGTATGGCACGGTCGATCGCTTCGGCTATGGAATAATAGATGGGGATCGTCAGGTAGATCAGCCACATCGGGTGCCACACGCCAAGCTGCATGCCGAAAAAAAGAAACAGGCAGGTTATGAAGACGGGGTAGGCAAAAGGCGAAAAGCACCGACGTTGGATGCATTCGATAAGACTGTAATATACGGGAATGGTGACGAACAGGATCCAGGCGACCGCCCACGCGTCCGCGAGAAATCCGAGCAGCAGGAAGAGCGCCGTTACGACGATGGGGTAGGGAAGCGCGTGTAGGAGCGCGTAGGGAAGACGCTGCTTACACGAGGCTCGTTGCGGCACGGTGGTGTCGGCCGCTGCGTCCTGTGAGGCGACCGTTGGCAGCTCTGTGTCCGCTGTTGACGCAGGACTGTTCCCGACCAGGGCATCGAGTGACGTGTGATACAGCCGTGCGAGCAGGATCAGATTTTCCGTATCCGGCAACGCCTCGCCGCGCTCCCACTTGGAGATCGCTTGACGGGACACGTGCAGCTGTGCCGCCAGATCCTCTTGGGACAGGCCGTGGGCCCGGCGGAGCTGCTGAAGCCGATAGGCAAGTTGTTTCATAGGGTGCGTCCTTTCTTGTTGGTGCTTCCATTCTATCACGGATCGCCAAAGCATGCAAGCGTATACGGCTTTACAGCGCGGCAACTATCGGTTGCGTCGCCGAATTCCGGTAAAAGAGGGAAAAAGGGCCAACCGTCGATCGTGTGCGTCAGACCCAGCGAAGCTTTTCGGCGATCGGCTGTCCGTCGACCATGATATAGCTGTTGATGCCGTTATAGCCTACGGCGATCGCATGGCCGTCCATATTGGCACTGAGCATATGCGCCCGCTCCAGCAGCGCGGTGTATTCGGCATAGACGCGCCCGTCAATGACCAGCTCATTCGTGCGCTTGACGCGGCGGTAAACCAATTGGTGGCCAAACACTTCGGCTTCGAGAAACGTGCGCGCCTTGACGTCGGTGTCGGCAAACCGTAAGGGGGTCGAATCGGGACGGGTCGGGTCGGGTATAAAGGCTTCGCCGTCGATGACGTCCTGTACGCCGACGCCTTGCGCTGCGGCTTCCTTTTTGAGCTTTTCCGCGGCGCTGATGCCCATAAAGAGAGAAACGATGACGTAGATGTGGAATAGGATGTCGAGGAGCATCTCAGAGGCGAGGCCGTAAAAGATGATCAGGAGGATCGTGTCAAGGCAGAAGAACACCAGCGCGGCGATCAGCCATCCCGTGCGCAGCTTCTTTGACATGTACCAAAACAGCAGATACAGACCAAGAATGAACACGCAAAGCACAAGCGCCGCGGCGAACACGGCCGGGGGTAAAAAGGTCATGCTCTCGTACGCACCCTCGTACATGTCCGCGGGATACATACCGCAGAAGAACATGGCGTAGTCGGTCAGCAGGTAGGGAATGGCGGCGGAGAACAGGAAGTACGAATAGCCTCCGGCTGCCAGCATACCGACGTTGAGCGCCGTACAGATGACGACCAGAAGCAGGCTGATGCGTGCCGAGTTGTAGCGATTGGCGTTGATCTGCATCGGCGAGCCTGCCTGACGGTTAGAAAAGATGTTTGCCATAAGGGGTCTCCTCTCGTGTTGTGTAATGGGTGAAGGGGGCATCGGTGAAGGTGCACCGCCATACGGGCAAGTCGCCCTTTGAAAACGGTTTTATTTGCGTCTTGAACATTTTTCCGCATCAATGGCAAGGACCAGCATCAGGGCGCAAAGGGCGTCCTGCGGATCGTTGACGTCGATGACGTAGGAATCGTTTAGCTTCCAAAGCTCCTTGGACACGGTGGCGATACGACCGCGAGCGGCACTGTGAATGGAATAATCCCATTCGAAAAAGCCTCCATCGATTTGCCAACCATTATAGTCAATATTGAACTTAGGCGCGAAAAAACTGAACGCTTTGCTGATACTTCCTATGTAATCGTTGCCAAGGTACATTTCGAACTTTGGTTGAAAAGAGAGCACCTTTTCCTTAACGGCGGCGATCGCTTTTCCTTTGGCATCATATACGCGCAGCAGATGTCCCCAAGAGGGCTCTCCCTTGACGGTATACACCGTTTGTCCCGCTTCGTTATATATGTCATAGCGGTCGAACCATGAAAAATACCGTTGCTTGAATAACAGCTTCATGCGTCCCGAGTCTCCTTTTTCCTTGTGCGGCTGGACGGATGATCGCATCGATCGCTCGTTGCTTTCTTTACCTCTGCTATGCAGGGCACCGCCCTTCTATGTTTATTCTATCACACAACCGCCGTGTTGTCAATCCACCTTGCAAAAACAGGCCGGCGTCTTTTGCCGCTTCGCTATCCGCCGGGGAAGGCTTTCGCCGCTCCGCCCAGGGTGATACGCGTTCGCGGAGCAAACATGGAGTGCTTATACGAAAAAAGGAGCCGCCTCAAGCGGAATGCTTGCGGCGGCTCTTCAGAGGATCGTCGTGTCAGCGCGTGACAATAACGCCAAGCACGGGTTTATTCATCGCTTGGGCGCGCTCCTTCAGCTGAACAGCCGCACCCATGTCGGATGCGTCCAGCTGCTCTACCAGAACCACGGCATCGCACGCCGCCATACCGCGCACGACGGCGGGGTCAAAGGCGACGGTGCCGCCGCTGAGAACCTGAACGTCACTACGCTGTGCCTTCACGGCATCGGCAATGGTTGCGATCACATCGCCCGTCGCACCGCCGCACACCAGCACCGTTGTACGGTCGGCACAGGCTACGGTAACGTTGGAGAGGACAAGGTCCCGGTTGTGCTCGGGGGTCATTCCCTTGGCTGTATGGCCGGCCATGCGGTCGATCCAGCGGTCTACGCGAGCGAAGCGTCGCTCACCTTCCTTGGGCCAAAAGCCGAAGAACTTGCTGCCGACGGTCGAGCAAAGCTGCTCGGAGGACAGCACTTTATCGCGCAAAATGCCAACCAAAGCAAACCAAACAGCGGCAAGGAAGGCGCCGACCACACCGCCGATCAAGGCAAATTTCACAAATCCGGTGCACACGCTGAGCGCGGTATATCCGCCGTATTCGGGCTCCGGCTCGGCCAGCAGCGTCAGCTGCTCGGCACGCAGGGTAAAGTTCGCATCGCGATATCCGTCGATCTTGTTTTCCAAGGCCTGCGCTTCCAGAGGCAGCTCGTTGATGGCCAGATGGATATCATCGATCTCCTGACGAAACTCGCGGATCTCCGTATTCATATCACGGATGCCCGCCTCAAGGTTCAGAATGGAAACACCGACGTCGCGAATGTCGGATTCGTAGTCGATCGCTTCCTGAATGTATTCGTACTGCTTGGAATACGTAGCAAGGTCGACGGTCGAATATTCGGCTGTGTTATATTTGATCAGCTCGTGCTCGGCAATCGATTCAGACACGTGCGTGTGCGCGGAGAGAATGGCGTCCGATATGTACTCGGCCACCGCTTTTGCCCAATCGGCGCTGTCGCTGATGACGCGAATGCGCATAGAGTTGATGTTGTAGTTGCCCACCGCGATCACCTCGGTCAGATAACGCGCCTCGGTATCCAAATCAAGATCGTCGATCATGGTGTTGTAGAAGGCGGTATTGCTGACGAGCAGGCGGTATGTGGTAAGAAGCTCAGGGGTGGGGTCAATGTTCTGATAGGTATTGTCGGGAAGGATCTCGTATCCGCTGTCGACGCGCAGATATATGTCGTACGTGTTGACGTCGTACGGATCGATCGCCATCAGCAGGCTGTTTTCGTTTTGCTCCCTGCGATAGGTCAGGTAATAGTTGAGCTTTTCAAGCTCCAGGCGCAGCTCTTCAATATTGGCCGTGTAGTCCTCAATGCGTGCTTCGTTGTAGACGATTTTGGCATCCAGGTCGACCAGTCGGCCCTCGTAATCGCTTTTCGTGATGGCAAGCTTTTCGATCCCGATCTGCGCTTGCGACGCCAGCTTGTCGTTTTCGCTGATCAGACGGTCAAAATCGTTGATAGCCGCCCAGTAAGCGCCATACGCGATCTCGTATTCCGCTTGCCAGCGCGCGACCTCGTCCTCGTCGTTTATAGCCAAGATACGGATAACGGCGGTTACCGAGCCGGCGACAACGGCACAGATGACGGCAAACACGACCAGAACACGCCATTTTCGCAGGGCGTAAAACACCATATCCTTAAAACTGCTTTTAGATTCTTGCATATAGGAGACTCCTTTTTGCTTCCGGAACGGTTTTACCTACCGGAACGTGATAAACAGGCAGCCTAAGTATACCACGACCATGGGTAAAAGTCAATGATTTCGGGATAAAAAGTCGAAAGGAAGCATTTGGACGCATCTTGCAGCCGAGGCATACGGCTTGCGGTTGAGTCCTATGTTTACTACCGTCTGTGCGTATCGCGGATGCGCGGGTTTTTTGAAGAATATAACGATCCCCTCCGAAAGCGAGCGCTTTCAGAGGGGATCGTTAGCCAAACGAGCCGCGTATCGTTTTAAGGTGACTCTCCTGTTTCGGTGAAGGATGTCGCTTGCTTGCCGTCGAATGGCAAACGCATGCCATGTGCGTATGGAATACGATGTATCAGTCTTTCTTATAGCCGATATTGTGGGGGCGAATATAAGATTGCAGACGGATGCAACCAACCCGTAAATGCCGAGCGTTATCAAGGAAAGAAAGAAGAAAGCTAACGTTCTGGAAGTATATCCTGCGGGCCTCAGGCTCGTGTGGTTGATGATGATGCTTCCGATCCAACCGAGGAAAAACGTTAATAAGAAACGAATCAGGTTATTGTTGTCCATCTCATACTCCTCCGAATGTAAAAGGTAAAAACGTGTGTCCGACCGAAGCGTTGCACACCGAAACCATGCAGGCACCGATCGTACGAGTTTAGTATATCATGAAGGGAAAGCATTTTTATACAATATTAAAAAAACGTGTGCGCGTTGCTTGCTCCGCGGAGGGTGACCGCGTTCCATGGAGCCATATGAAAAAACGCAACGCAGCGCCGCCGAAAACCGACAAGACGCGCGCGGCGGATCGCATACCGCCACGAATTTTTAAAAAATCCTAAAAAAGGGCTTGACAAACGTGCACGTATTTGCTATAATGTCAAGGCACACATGAATACGGCGCCATAGCCAAGCGGTAAGGCAGAGGTCTGCAAAACCTTTATCCCCGGTCCGATTCCGGGTGGCGCCTCCAAAAAGAAAAGTCGCGTAAGCGGCTTTTTCTTTTTGTACTCTTCACTATTCTCTTTTCACTCTTCACTTTTCTCTAATCTCTCCCACGCGACTTTTCCAGAGAAGAGATAAGAGAGAAAAGAGAAAAGAAAAGGTAGCTTTTCTCCCGTTGGTCGAAAAGCAATTTTAATTAAAAGATGCCAATCGACATTTGGGGCAAGGGAGCAGAAGTGAACCTTTGCCTTGCCTTTTTGTCGGCAGTTATTGAAAAATATTGGAAAATGTGCTATAATAAACTCAGAAAGGCGGTGGAGATATGAAAAATCTGATTTCTTCCAAAGGCAATTCTATTCAACCAAATGGTGCTATTGGAAAACAAAAATGTGGTATAATATTTTGGCAAAAAACCGGATTTTTAAGGCATTGTAATTATATTGGATTCCAGTCTATGATTGCGTTGATAAATAAGAAATTCTCTCCGAGTAATATACAAAATCACGGCGAATATTGTTTTATTCAGTTTGACAATAATGATGAAAAAATCATCTATTTATCGTTAAAGCAAGAACCTAATTCTAAGCATTCTTTCATTTATGGTGAATCTCATACCGTGTATGCTGATTCGAAATTTCATATGTTGGCATTGGATATTGTAAGTTATATAGGGAAACAGATTGGATGTAAGTTCTTCGTAGACGATGCAACGGATTTTTTAGAACATCGATCTACGGAAAAACTTGATGAATATATTGAAAATTTTGAAATCACACCAATTGAATCTCCCGATTTGTTAAGACAGGCACTAAAAAAATAAACTATGCGTGGCATCTTTTTTGTCAACACGCCTCCGAAACAAAACGCACTTCGTATGAAGTGCGTTTTGTTTCGGAACGATGCGTTCCGCTTACGCGGAACGAGATGTGCCCTTTGGGCGTGATGTTTTCTTCGGACGTGCTATGCGCTTCGCTCCGCGCGGCGGAGTCGCCGTTCGGCGGTGGCAAGAAAAAGCAAAGCGATTCCTGCTTTTTAAAAAAACATTCATATTTTTTTCAAAAACCCCTTGACCTTTGTCGAAATATTTGGTATACTATGTCCCGAATTGAATATATCTGGTCGATGCATGCAGGAAAGTGTGATGTCACAGCCGAAGGAGTAACGCTCTCAGGTGTCCGATAGGATGAGGACTGCATGCGGACAGATCTTTGGAGACACCCACACCGTGGGGGCCGAAGGTGCAAGCGTATAACACGCCAATCTCTCAGGCAAAAGGACAAAGACCAATATCTTTTGATTGTTGTATGGTTTTTGGTGCGTTGCGTCTTGCGCGATGTACCATTTTTTATTTTTTGGAGGGGAAACATGCAAGCGTTTCTTGATTTTATCGCGTCGGTCAACGGCGTGATCAACAATGCCGTTTGGGGCCTGCCCGGTCTCATTCTTCTGATCGGCACCGGCGTGCTGCTGACCTGTGGAACAAAATTCTTCCAGGTGCGCCGCATCGGCCATTGGTTTAAAACGACGATCGGCAGTATCTTTCGCAAGAACAGCCAAGTCACCAAGAGCAACGACAAAAAGGCCATTTCGCAGTTCCAGGCGCTGTGCGCGGCTTTGGCTGCCACCATCGGAACGGGCAACATCGCGGGCGTTGCCGCCGCGATCGTAACGGGCGGCCCGGGTGCGGTCTTTTGGATGTGGGTCGCCGCCTTCTTTGGCATGATGACGAATTTCTCGGAGAATCTGCTCGGCATCTACTATCGCCGCAGAAACAAGGACGGCGAATGGGCCGGCGGTCCGATGTACTATCTCACGAACGGCTTGGGAGAGCGCTACGGCAAACGGTGGCTCAAGCCCGTCTCGCGCGTGCTGGCCGTTATGTTTGCTTGCTTTGCGATCCTCGCCTCCTTCGGTATCGGTAACATGGCGCAGATCAACAAGATCGTTCTGAATATCGACGCCGCCTTCTTTACCAATGTTGAGGCACCCGTGATCCCCGGAACGAGCATCAACATCATTCACCTGATCCTCGGCTTTGCGCTGCTGGTGGTCGCCGCGCTGATCATCATCGGCGGCTTGCGCCGCATTGCCAAATTTGCCGAGATCGTCGTCCCCTTTATGGCGGTGATCTACGTCATCGGGTGCCTGATCGTTATGGTCATCAATATCGGCAACATCGGTCCGATGCTTGCGTCGATCTTCCGCTTTGCCTTCCGTCCGGCGGCCTTCCTCGGCGGCGGGCTTGGCGTTCTCATCAGCAAGACGATGACGCAGGGCTTCAAGCGAGGCGTGTTCTCCAACGAGGCCGGTCTCGGCTCCTCGGTCATGGTACACTCGTCCTCCAACGTTAAGGAGCCTGTCAGGCAGGGTATGTGGGGCATCTTTGAGGTGTTCGTTGATACCTTCGTCGTTTGCACCATGACGGCCATCGTCGTCCTGTCCACGGGATACATCGATCTTGCGACGGGAACGCCCGCGGCCGGCATCAGCGGCGACACGCTGGTCTCGCAGGCCTTTGGCCAGTATTTTGGTGTGGTCGGAACGTGGTTCGTTGCCATTGCCATGCTGTTCTTTGCCTTCACCACCGTCCTCGGCTGGTCGCAGTACGGATCCAAGGCGGTCGAATACCTCTTCGGTGTCAAGGGGATCAAGGTGTATAAGGTCATCTTTGTCGTCATGATCCTGTCGGGCGCGATCATGGAGGGCGGCCTTGCCTGGGATCTGTCGGATACCTTCAACGGCCTTATGATGATCCCCAACCTGATCGGTGTCGTGGCCCTCTTCCCGCTGGTGCTGAAAATTACCAAGAACTACATTGACCGTAAGCTTCTCGGAAAGGATATTCCGCCGCTTCTGTCGAACGATCCCGACATTCAGGCGCAGATGGAGCAGGTCGCCGACGACGAGTAAAAAAGAAAAGGGACGGCGCCATAAAGATCCGATCACGGCGCCGTCCCACCTTCTTGCATAGATCATTCAAAAAAAGAAAAAAGGGGGAGAACTCGTATGAACATCTTGATCGAAGACTTTCTCCGCACCTACCCCTTCCCGGAGGCGGCGGTGCGCGAGGTGATAGAGGCTTACGAGCGCGTGACGGCCGAGGAGGATACGCGGCGCGACCTGTTGGCCATGACGGACGCCTACCGCGAAGGCGGTGCGGTCGATTTTGACCGCGCGGTCGAGAGGATGCAGGACATTAGCCGCCGTGCGGATATTCACCCGTACACGGGCTATCTCGTGCTGGTCTGTGCGTTTGCCGCCTTGGCGCGGGCGCATTACGAGCGCGAGGGGCTGAGCGAGGAGCTGTACCGCGCGACGATGAACGACGTTTATTATAAATACGAGGAATGCCGTTTGGTTTACGGTGTGACGGGGACCTTCGTTCCCACGTGGTTCGGCCGCTTCTTCCGCTTGGAGCGCTTCGCCTTTGGCCTGCTGCAGTTTGAATGCACCACCTGTAAGGCTGTATGCACGCTGAACGGCGTGCCCATGCACATCGGGGATCCGACCGTGAACATTCACGTGCCGCGCTCGGGCAAGCGGCTGACGCCTGCCGAGGTCGACCGATCCCTGGCCCTTGGCTGTGCGTTCCTTGAAAAGCGTTACGGTCTGTCTGCCCCGATCGTCATCGAGATCAACTCGTGGCTGCTCTATCCCGAGAACCGCGCCATGCTATCCGAGGGCTCCAACATCCGCGCCTTTATGGATCGCTTCTATATCGCCAAGGCGGGAGAATACGAGGATTATTCGCAGGTTTGGCGCCTCTTTGACCAAAGCTACGAGGGCGATCCCGACGCCCTTCCTGCCGATACGTCCTTGCGCCGCGCGTATATTGCGCGCATTCGTGAGGGTAAGCCGCTCGGCTGGGGCTATGGCTTGCTTGTTTATAAAAGAGCATAAAAAGCGCAGAAAGCAAACATTTATTTGCTTTCTGCGTTCTTTTTTGTCATTCGTTTGGTGCTGTATCGGTCGGTTGGTTGACTGTCGGTTCTTCGGCTTCTGATCCGTCGGCGGTCGGTTGATCGACGGTCGGCGCTTGCTCGGCGGACGCGGATGACCGCTTGGCTGTCAGCCAGCGCTCGATATACGTGAAGATGCCGAAGAAAATGAAGATATAATAGGTAAAGAAGCGCCAGACGAGCATGGCCCAGAAGACGCGTCCTCCGGCGAGGGAGGAGAACACCTGATAAAATGAGGTCTCCGCGGCGCCGGCGTTGCCGGGGGTCGGGATGAAGGTGATGGCGGCGTAGATGGCCACGGTGGTAACGAAGCAGGTGAGGAAATCCGTCGTTCCGCCAAAGGCGTGCAGAACGAAGTAGGGAATGGAGCACAGTGCCATCTGATACAGCACGGACAGCAGCATGACGAGCACGACCAGCCAGCCGGAATGAAGCAGGGAGCGCACGCAGGTGCTGTAATGCGATATGGAGCGGAAGAGGCGCTCGGCCAGCTCGTCGCGCCGCTTGAGGATGCGCAGCTTGGCAAGAAGCGTCAGCATGCCGCCGAGGATGCGCGAGGTGACGTTCGGGAAGAAGGTAAAGGCCAGAACGACCGTCGGCACGAGGGCGTAGAAGCCGAGGCCGACGTACGCCGAGATGCGGATAAAGTCGCTGCCGATCATGTGTCCGAGGCCAAACAGGGATACGATGGCCAGCAGGATAAAGGCGTACTGCATGGACAGGAAGCCGACCACAGGGAGCGTAGCGCTGGGCGCACCGCCGATGCCCGCCTTGTTCAGGTAATAGATCTGAAAGGGCTGACCGCCCGAGCCGAAGGGGGTGATGTTGTCGTAATAGCGCCCCAGCAGGACGGATTCCGTCGCGAGACGTACGCGCACGAAGCCGCAGGTCTTTTTCATCATCACGAGGTATTTGACGACCTCGAGCATAAGCGCGCCGAGGCAGCAGAGAAGCGCCGGCAGGAGCAGCTCGTAGCGGATCGTCACGTCCTCAAAGCGCGAGGCGTTACCGCCATCGGAAAATTCCGAGATGGCCGTGTAGAGGATAACGGCTATGTTCAGTAGGATAAACGAAAGCGTCAGCAGTCGCTTTTTGACGGAGGCTCGTCCCTTTTTTGTCGGGGGCGTGGGCGGTTGATAGGTTGTCTGCATATCGTATATATAGGTCGTGCCGAGCGATGCGGCGAGGGCGAACATGGGCAGATAGATGACACAAGTATAGCATATTTGTCGGTGAAAAACAACACGAAACGTGGAAAAATACGGCTGTTTAAGAATTTTTCACAATTTCTTGGAGGCCCAGGTGATCATGTTGCACAAGATGGAACCGTTGCACGTTGTGCAACATACACAAAAAAAGAAAAAAGCCGTGAGGCCTGTTGATTTTTGGTTCTTTTTTAAGTATAATTAAAGCAAATATATCGCACGGGACGTGTGATAAATAAAAAAAGGAGACATCATCTCATGAAACACACCATTAAGATCCTCGCTCTCGTACTCGTCCTTGCTTTGACGATGTGCGCACTCGCCTCCTGCGCGCCCTCCTCCGATCCCGACAAGGCGCTTGCCGCTCTGAAGGACAACGGCTATGTAGCCGGCGATTCCGATGCCCTTGCTACCGTGCTGAACGGCTTGCTGGTGGTTGCCCGCGTAGACGCCAAGGCAGACACCATCGTCAGCGGAAGCAAGATCGATGAAAACGATGCCGTTCAGACGGTGACCATCGTGTATTTCAAGGATTCCGAATCCGCGAAGAACGCATGGGAGACCGTAAAGGAATACGCCGAGGAAAATAAGAAGGATGATGAGGATTCCAGCTGGACCATCAAGCAGTCCGGTGCGATGATCTACTGGGGCACCGCCGACGGTATCGCCGCCGCTCGCTGATCCATCATAGCTTCAAGGGAAGGATGCAGAATGGGCGTGCCCGAAAACGCAGTTTTCGAGTACGCCCATTAACTAAGTTTGCCCTTACGGGCAAGTGAAGTTTACTATGTAAGTGAAGTTATCCTGCGGATAGTGAAGTTTTGCCTTCGTCAAAGTGAGGGGCAAACTT
>JAFTLQ010000007.1 GCA_017455905.1 Clostridia bacterium
AACAAAAACAAATAAAAAAAGGAGAAAACCATAGGTTTTCAACCTTGATCCCATAAAAATTGATAAAAAACAGGGTAGAGGCACTGATTTAACAGCGCCTCTACCTTTTTGTTTGCGGTTATGCCTAAATGAAGCAGCCCCCTTCGTATTTAATACGTCGTTTTATGTTTCAATACCGAAAGGATGCTGCGATAGGAGGACAAACGGCTCGGTGCGATACGTCCCTGCTCGGCGGCACGGGCGATCGCGCAGCTGTCCGCTCCCTCTCCGCCGTGTGAGCAATCCGCATACGTACATTTGCCGACGTACGGAGAAAACTCACGGAAGGTGGCGACCAGGTCCTCCTCTGCCAGAAAATCGAACCGCTCGAAATCCAGCAAGGAAAAGCCGGGGGTATCCGCCACGAAGCCGGTCGACGGATCGTCGCCCCTCACCGCAAAAAGCTCTACGTGGCGTGTCGTATGCCGACCGCGCTCGATCTTACGGGAAATGTGCGCCGTCGGTAGGGAGAGCGACGGAAACAGACCGTTCATCAGCGTCGTTTTGCCGACGCCCGATGCGCCCGCAAAGGCCGCCGTGCGGCCGTCGGTCACGTGGCTCTGTATGTATTGCTTCAACGGATCGAGATCCGACGGACGTGTATGCGAGGTCACAAAGACCTCAAAGCCCGCCTTACGGTATATAGCGGCATACCGCTGTGCGTCCTCGTCCGACAGATCGGCCTTCGTAATGACGATAACGGGCTCGATGCGGTTGTGCTCGGCGATGCAGATCATCTTGTCGATCGTTTCTGTTACGGGCGAGGGACTCCTCGCCGCGAACACGACAAACAGCAGGTCAAGATTGGAAAGCGGCGGGCGGATCAGCGCACAGCGCCTGGGAAGGATGCGTGAGATGACGGTCCCGTCCGGTACGGCGTCATCGCCCGAAACGGTCACAAGATCGCCGACCAGCACCCGCTCGTCGTCGAGGCGCAAAACGCCCTTGGCGCGTACGGATACGTACCGTACCGCACCCGACGCGTCGGTATATCGAACGTCGTACAGACCGCCAAGGCCCTTTACGACTCTGCCATTGGTTTCAAATTTCACTCGTGCTCCACCTTTTCTTTTGCTTGCGATCTCTCCCGTATCTCGCTGCGCCGCAGCTGGCCGCAGGCGGCGTTGACGTCACTGCCGAGACGGCGTCTTACCGTAGCCGACAGACCCATATGGCAAAGAATGTCGGCAAAGCGATTGGCACCCTCGACCGTTCCCTGCCTCATGCCCGTTTCCACGACCTCGTTGACGCGGATGAGATTGACGTGCAGAGGCGCACCCGTGTCGCGGAACGCATCCTTCAGTAGGCGTCCGAGCGCACGGGCGTCGGCCTCGGTATCGTTTTTCCCTGCAATAAGGGTATACTCAAAGGAAATACGCCGTCCCGTGGTCTTATAGTAAAAGACGCAGGCGTCAAGAAGCGCTTGAATGTTCCATTTGCGGTTGACGGGCATGATCGACGAGCGTGCTTCGTCGTCGGAGGCATGAAGGGAGATCGACAGGGTGATCGGGAAGGCCTCCTTCGCCAGATCGTAGATGCGCGGCACGACGCCGCAGGTCGACAGGGAGATATGGCGGTACCCGATATTCAAGCCCTCGGGATCCCCGACCAGGCGCAGAAAGGTACAGACGTTGTCGAAGTTATCCAGCGGCTCGCCGATGCCCATCATAACGACGTTGGATATACGCTCGCCGCTGTCACGCTCGGCGGCAATGATCTGCCCCAGCATCTCCGACGGAAGAAGATCGCGCACCTTGCCTCCGAGCGTAGAGGCGCAGAAGCGACATCCCATAGGACAGCCGACCTCACAGGAGATACACAGCGTGTTTCCATGCTTGTACCGCATGAACACGCTCTCGATCACCTCTGCGTCATACAGGCGGAACAGATATTTTACCGTTCCGTCGATGCTCGAAACGAGCTTGCGCTCCACCCTTGGCAGCGTGTCGGTGACGACCGTCGCCAACCGCTCACGCAGGCTCTTTGGCAGGTTGGTCATTTCAGAAAGCGGCACGCCCTTCAGCTGCCAGCCAACGTACTGCGTCGCACGGAAGGCAGGCTCACCAAGGGAGGCAAACAGCTCCTTTACCTGCGCTGTATTCATGGATAACGTATCAATCATAAAGCATCCTTATGTTCGTTGCCGTCCATACGGCGGCAAAGCTTGGCAATATAAAAGCCGTCCGTTTGGTCCCGATGCGGCAGCAGCGTCAGCGTGCCGTCCGCCCCATCGTGCGTACCGACGGCAAAGGGTGACAGATAAAAGTCCGCATGCTCGCGCAGAAAGGCATCCACGACGGCACGGTTCTCCGCCTCGTTCAACGTGCAGGTCGAATACACGAGCACGCCGCCCGCCTTTACGTAACGGGCACTTTCGGTCAGGATCGACAGGGCAAGCGGTGGCAGGCGCTTCCACGACTCTGTATCCTTATAGCGCAGATCGGGCTTTTTCCCGAGAACGCCAAGGCCGGAGCAAGGAGCATCGCATATCACGCGATCTGCCGTACCGAGCAGAGCCGTATCCGGCACCGTCGCGTCGCGAGCGCTCACGCGAATAGAGGAAAGCCCCAAGCGGCGCGCACCGTCACGGATAAGAGAGCATTTGGATTCGTGAACGTCAAAGGACAACACCTCGGCACCGTCACCCGCGGCGATCGCCGCGCAAAAGCTTTTTCCACCCGGTGCGGCGCACACGTCAATGATGCGCTCCCCGCTCCTCGGTGCCAGCACCGCACAGGCGATGCGGCTGGCCTCATCCTGAACGAAAAAATGACCCTCCCGATACCCGGGAAGACGGCTGACGACCGCATCGCCTGCGATGCGAACGCCAAGCGGCGAGGGACCCGCCGGCTCTGCGGACAGGCCGACAGCACGAAAGCGCTCGATCAACGCCTCCCGCGTCGTGCGGCAGGTGTTGACGGTTACCGTCAAGGGCGCTACCCCGTTAAAGGCAGAAAGGAGCGCTTCGGTCTGCTCACCGTAGCAAGATAAAAAATAACGAACGAGCGGCAGAGGGAAGGAATAGACGATGCTGAGATAGCGCGCCTCGTTCTTATCACGCGAGGGGAACGGCAGAGCGCCGCGCTCTCGCACGGCGCGACGCAGAACGGCGTTGACCAGACGGCGCTCGCCGACGTTGGTACACAGATCGACCGTCGCGCTGACCGCCGCAAACGAAGGAATGCGGTCGTGAAAAAGCACCTGCGAAAGTCCCAGACGAAGTACGGCACGCGTATGTACCGACAGGCGCGCAGCCGCACCGTCGGTAAAGGCGCCTATGAGATAGTCCAAGGTGATCTTTCTCTCAACCGTCGTATAAAACAGCGTGGTTACAAACGCCTTGTCCTGTTCGGACATAGATGAAAAAGCAGGAGATTGCAAAGAAAGGTTTGCATATTTATCATTTTCTTCCCACTCGATCAGCAATTTCAGAGCAAGCTCGCGCGGTGTCATCGACTATTTCTTCTGAAAATAAGGAGTAGACGAAGAAGCTGGATAATAGAGGTCATCAGTGCGGCGACGTACGTCATAGCCGCTGCCGACAGGACCTTGCGCGAGGCATGCAGCTCGTAGCTCGTATAGTATCCCGAGCGCACCAGAATGGCCATCGCGCGGTTGGATGCATTGAACTCACAAGGAAGGGTGACGAGCTCAAACAGCACGGTCACGGAAAATAGACCGATACCGATCAGAAGGAAGGTGTTTCCTATCGTACCAAGTGCGACGAGGATGAGTCCCAGCACGATCATGATCCACGAGGCGTACGAGGCAAAGCTCGTCACGGGCGCCAGGCGGCTGCGAACGGTGATCGGCGCATAGTGCTCCGCGTGCTGAATAGCGTGACCGACCTCATGGGCGGCAACGCCGATCGCGGCGGGTGAGGTGCTATCGCAGACCGCATCGGACAAACGCAGCGTACGGGAGCGGGGATCGAAGTGATCCGTCAAATGTCCGCGTACACGCTCAATGCGTACGTACGTCAGACCGCGGCTGTCGAGGATCATACGCGCTACCTGTGCGGCGGTAAAGCCGGCAGCCGTTTGCTGACGGGAATAGCGGCGGAAGGTCGTCGACACGCGGATCTGCGCCACGAAGGCTACGATCAGCGACAAAATAAACAAGCCGTACAAGGCAAACTCCCAAAATTCGGGATCCATCATGATAGTATATCTCCTTTTTCAATATTTCGTCCGCGAATAAAATCGCCTGCCGACATACGTCCCTTGCCGGCCGGTGTCACCGACAGCAAACGGATCGCTCCCTCGGCACAGGCAACGGTAATATATCCGTCCCCGTCGGCACAAAGGTCAATGACCTCACCGACGGCGCCGTGCCCCTCAGACAGTGCCGCACGGCACACCTTCAGCATCGCGCCGCGATGCATGGCATACGGCATGGGAATAGGCGTAACACCGCGCATACGGGCGTACACCGTCGATGCAGGAGCGGAAAAGTCGATGTGACAGTCCTCCTTCTCGATCTTATCGGCGTACGTGGCCTGCGCATGCTCCTGCGGCCGACGCGGCAGCTCGCCCGTGGCCTTCAGCTGCTTGACCGCCTCGACCAACAGACGGGCGCCAACGGCAGCGGCGTGATCGTGAACCGTCTCCAGGTCATCGTCCGGCAGGATCGCAAAGGCCTCCGAAGAAATCATATCGCCCGTATCCAGGCCCTCGTCCATATACATGATCGTCACGCCCGTTTCCGTTTCCCCGTTCATGATCGCGCGTTGCATAGGAGCCGCACCGCGGTATTTCGGCAAAAGGGAGACGTGCACGTTGATCGCCCCGTAGGGCGCAAGCTCCAGCATGCGCTTGGGGAGAATACGTCCGTAGGCGACGACGACGATCAGATCGGGCTTGAGAGCCGCCAGCTGCTCGTACACGCCGTCGTCACGCAGCGTCTTTGGCTGGTATACAGGCAGACCGTGCTCACACGCCAGCACCTTGACGGGAGGTGGCGTCAGCACCATCTTTCTTCCCTGCGGCTTATCCTCGCGCGTAACGACGCCGACGACCGTCTCGCCCGCCTCAAGCAAGGCGCGGAGCGAGCAGACCGCAATATCGGGGGTTCCCATAAACAGTATCTTCATACGTTACTCTTCATCCTCGTACTCACGAACGAAGATGTCCTTATCAATAAACAGCTTACCGTCCAGATGATCGCATTCGTGACAGATCGCACGTGCCAGAAGATCCTTTCCGCGCAGCTCGCGCTCTTCTCCCGTACGGTCGGTATATCGCACGGTGACCGCCGACGGACGCGTCGTGTAGCCCGAACGACCGGGCACGGACAGGCATCCCTCGACCTCCTCCTGCCGACCGGCGTAGGCAACGATGCGAGGGTTGATCATCTCATATACGACCCCCTCCTCGACCTCGATCACGACCACGCGACGAAGAACGCCGACCTGTACGGCGGCAAGACCGCACCCGTTCGCCCGATGCATGGTGTCGACCATGTCGTCAAGAAGCGTCAGAATGCGCGGTGTGATCTCGGTCACGGGACGCGAGGTCTTCCTAAGAAGCGGATCGCCTTCCTTTACAATGTTCAGTATAGCCATATATATCCCTTTCATTCTACACGGTCAGCGGATTCAGATCCACGGCCAGTGATATGTTTTTCTTTGAGGAAAATGAGCAAAGAAGCGAATGGAAAAAGCGTCTTGTCGCGGTGTTCAGCTTGCATTTTACAACGATACGCAAACGAAACTTGTCATTTAAGCGATACACCTGTGCTTCGAACGGGCCGTACACCTGAAAGGGTATGCCCCGATAATCCTCTTGCAATCGCTTTTTCATCAGCTGCGTCAGCTCCTCGGCACAGCGAAGGAGCCACCCCTCGTCCGCCGAGGTAAGGGTCAACTGTGCCATGTCGCAGAAGGGCGGATACACCAGACTGCGGCGAAGCGCGATCTCCCCCTCGTAAAAGGCGTCGTAATCCTGCCGACACGCCAGACGTATGACCTCGTTATCAGGGGAATAGGTCTGAATGACGGCGGCGCCGTCGCCCGCTCGGCCGGCACGGCCGATGACCTGCGTCAAAAGTGAGAAGGTCCGCTCGGCGGCACGGAAATCGCTGATATACAGCGAGGTATCTGCCAGAATAACGCCGACCAAGGATACACGCGGGAAATCGTGGCCCTTCGTCACCATCTGCGTTCCGAGGAGAATATCCGCATCTCCCTCTCTGAAATCCTCCAGCATACGGTCAAACGCCTGCTTCTGCCCCGTCGTATCGGCATCCATGCGCAGGATACGCCCCTCGGGCAGGAACTGCGACAGATCACCCTCGGCCTTTTGCGTACCGTATCCGAGGAAGGACAGCTTATCGTGTCCGCACGAGGGACATACCCTCGGCACGCGATCGGTATAGCCGCACAGGTGGCACAGCATCTTGCCGTCACCCGGCCCCGTATGGTAAGTCAGAGACACCGAGCAGCGCGGACAGGTGACGACCTCGCCGCAGGACTTGCAGCTGATCTGACTGTTATAGCCGCGTCGGTTTAAAAACAGGATCGCCTGCTTGCCATCCGTCAAGGTACCCGTCAGCTCCTCCAAAAGGCGGGCGCTGATGGGAGAGGTATTGCCAAGGCGAAGCTCCTCGCGCATATCGACGATATAGGCCTTGGGCAGGCGATACCCGCCGTAGCGTTCCCGCAGGGGGATGAGCGTATACACGCCCTGCTTGGCCTTATAAAAGCTCTCGATCGAGGGTGTCGCCGAGCAAAGCAGCATCAAGGCCCTCGTCTGACCGCAACGGAAGGCGGCCACGTCCCTGGCGTGATATTTGGGATCGTTCTCCGATTTGTAGGTGTGCTCATGCTCCTCGTCGATAACGATCAGGCCGAGGTTAGCAAGCGGTGCAAAGACCGCCGACCGCGTACCGATCACCAGATCGACCTCACCTCCGCGAATGCGGCGGTAGGCATCCGCCCGCTCCCCCTCCGACAGGGAGGAATGCATGACGGCCACACGCTCGCCATACCGACGGCAGAACAAGCCGACCGTCTGCGGTGTCAAGGCGATCTCGGGCACGAGCAAAATGACGCGCCGCCCCTCGGCCATGGCTCGGTCGATGGCGCACATCATGATCTTAGTCTTTCCGCTACCCGTCACGCCGTACAGCAGGGCGCCCTGCGCCTTGCCGGACAAAAGCAGACTTTCCACCTTCTCGTATGCCGTTTGCTGAGCGGGGCTCAGCACGATCGGCTCGGCGGACGCCTCGCGGCACAGCGCGGCGTACGGATTGCGCACGTCCTCCGAGCACGTCTCGCAAAGCCACCCCTTATCCAGCATGGCGCGGATATGCGCGGAGCTGACCGAGGGCAACGCACGCACGAGGGTCTCGTCGGCGGTGCCGATATCCATAAGATACCGTATCACCTGCCGCTGCCCCTCGCTGCGCAGGCGCTTTCCCTCCAACAGCTCGATCGCTTCCTCGCGCGACAGCGCCAGACGGTAGACTCTGCGATAGCGGATGTTGGGCTTTTCCTTCAGATAGTTGGGCGGCAGCACGGTGCGCACCGCTTCTCCGAAGGTACAAAGGGTATATTCCTTTAAAAACAGGCATAGCCCGAGCATCTCCTCCGAAAGGGAGAGTCGGTCATCGAGGACCGCATGCACGGGCTTTATCTGTTCCTTATCCGTTTGTTCCTTGACCTGGTAGACAACACCCGTGCGCAGCATATCCGACCGACCGAACGGCACGCGGACAAAGCTACCGCTGTGAACGGCGGCAGACAGCGTCGGCGGACAGATATAGTCAAACGTACGGTCGATGGGATACGGAATGTCCAGAATATAGACTTCGCAAACCACCGTATATCTCCTCAGCTCAGACGTCCTCGCTGTGTCTGTGAAGCTCGAAGCGGCCCTCGGACAGCTTGGCAATGGCGAGCTTGACGGCCTTTTCATCCTTGTACTGCGGATCGATGAGCGCGGCCAGCGATTTGTCGGTCTCGCGGTTGTCGATCAGCTGCTGTGCCTTGGCACGCATGGAAACGTACTCGTCGGTCACGATGCGCGCACATTTTGCGACGCCGACGGCCAGCTCGTAGCGATTGAGCTTGCCTGCGGTCAGTTCTTCAATGGTAGGGTAGATCATCTTGGTTTCTCCGTTTATCGTATAATTTCTTTTTTATTTACCTATCGTATGCGTTTTTAAGCGCTGCGATGCAAAGTCAGTCGTCGGGATCCTCGGATGCGTCGGACGCGTCGTCGGACAGACGGTTGGTGATCGTTTCCGCCTGGATCGCCGACAGGATGACATGCTCCGAGTCGGTGATGATGACGGCACGGGTGCGGCGGCCGCAGGACACGTCAATGACGCGGTCGTCCTCCTTGGCATCCTGCACAAGGCGCTTGATCGGCGCGGAATCGGGTGCCGCGATGGCCACGATGTGCCCCGCCGCCACCATATTACCAAAGCCAACGTTGATGAATTTCATTGCTTTCTCCTTGCTTATTCGATGTTTTGTATCTGCTCACGCATCTTTTCCAGCTCGCCCTTGATGTTGACCACGATGCGCGCAATGCGCGCGTTATTGGCCTTGGAGCCGATGGTGTTGGTCTCGCGGTTCATCTCCTGCATGAGGAAATCCAGCTTGCGTCCCGAGGGCTCGGGCAGGGAGGCGATCTCCGAAAAGGCACCGAAGTGCGAGCGCAGGCGAACGAGCTCCTCGTCAATGGCGATCTTATCTGCCCAGATGGCACATTCGGTCAGCAGGCGGTTTTCATCCACCGCGACACCCGCGTCACCGAGGATCGCGCTCAGGCGCGCCTGCAGCTTATCCCGATAGCCCACCGTGTCCGTCTTGGAAATGGTCTCCACCTCGTCGACGAACGACTGAACGAGTGCAAGCTTTCCGAACAGGTCGTCACGGATCTTGTTCCCCTCTGCCTCACGCATGGAGCGATAGCCGGCAAGCGCCTCGTCAAGGACGGGACGAAGGGCGTCCCACGCCTCCTCGCCGACCGTATCCTCCTTGACAACGGTGAATACCTCGGCGTGACGGGCGACGTTCATCGTCGTGATGTCATCGGGAAGCGCAAACGCATCGCGCAGGGTGCGAAGCGCGGCAATATATTCGGCAGCATAGGTGAGGTCGGGGGTGATGTGTCCGCCCGCGCTCTCATGCTCCTGGACCGTGATATACACGTCGACCTTGGCACGCGAAATGGCGGTCTTCTGCACGTAGCTCTTGACCGTTTCCTCAAGGAACGCATATGCACGCGGCAGTCGGACCGAGCAATCGAAAAAGCGGGAGTTGACCGAGCGGAGCTCGACGGTGATATCGGCGCGTTCCCCTTCCCGCTTGGCGCGGCCGAACGCAGTCATGCTCTTGATCATCGTATATCCCTTCTCTTCTCTTATTTTTTATTTTTTCTTGCTTTGACGGTTGATGCGGCGGATCTCGTTCATAAAGGAATCGATATCCTGAAATTCGCGATAGACCGATGCAAAGCGTATGTAAGACACGATATCCAGTGCCTGCAGACGGTCAAGGACCATATCGCCGATTTCCTTGGAGGTGATCTCGGTCACCAGCCCGTTCTGCAACTCGGCTTCAATGCTGGCGGCCACCTCCGAAGGGTCAATGGGGCGCTTTTGGCAAGCACGCTCAATGCCGCGCGTCAGCTTATGGATATCAAAAAACTCTCGCTCGCCCGTGCGCTTGATAACGGTGACGGGGACGTTATCAACGACCTCGTACGTGGTAAAACGACGACCGCAGGCGGGACATTCTCTGCGACGCTTAATGCTTGCCTCGTCGTCGATGGGACGGGAGTCAAGCACCTTGGAATCACGGCAACCGCACGCAGGACATTTCATTCCTTTACACCTACACCGTTTTTCGCCCGCAAAGGCGAAAAGGCCCTTTCAAAAGCTTTTAATAAATTATATATTCAAGGAATTATAACACAAAAAAAAAATAAAGTCAATCTTTTTTTAAAAAAAGAACAAAAAAGCACCCGCGTTCAAGGCTTGCGCTCTTACACGCGGGTGCTTTTTTGCGGCTTACTTGCTTTGCTGTAAAAGATCGCGGATCTGACGCAGCAGTGCCAGCGATTCGGCCTGTGCCTGTGCCTTTTCCTCAACCTCGAGGCGCATGCGCTCCTCCTCGGCCGCCTTGGCGCGGGCCTCCTCCTCTGCGGCAACACGAGCGGCTTCCTCAGCAGCCTTGGCAGCTTCCTCGGCAGCACGAGCGGCCTCTTCAGCCTCTTCCTTATCCTTCGGACGAAGGGCTTCCTGCATTTTCTTTGCCATTTTGTTTGCCCGATTCATAAAGGCAGTAGCGAAGCGCAAAATGCAGAAAAGGACGAAGGAAATCATCAAAAAGTCAATAATTGCTTGCAAAAGCGTGCCATACATGATGGCAACCTCGGCATTAATGATGGTCTCAACCCCATCAACGATCTCCACCTCTGCTTCGCGAATGACCCATTTCATCGCCGCGAGATCTCCCGACGTGGAAAGGAGAGCGAGCAAGGGAGAGATGATGCCCTTGGTGAAGGCGGTCACGATGGCAGTGAACGCAGTACCGACGGCTACACCGATGGCCATGTCCACGACGTTTCCGCGTGTGATGAACTTTTTGAATGCTTCAAAAAACGATTTCATGTCGAAGACTCCTTTGTATATTTTTTATCGTTTTTCAGGTATCAAGGCCGTCCGTTCGGGCGCATCCGATATGGTTGACGGATACGATGCGCAGCGCGTGAGACAGGTCGTCGGCCGTTACGCCGCGCGGCGTACGGACGCGCAGCTTGACGGGTATATCGGCGGTGAGATCGACGAGGTTGCCGTCGGTCGTGGCCGCTATGTCGCCAAAGGACAGATAGGCTCCGTGAACGAAGACGGAGGCGTGCAGGCGGATCTCAAAGTCACCACCGCTTCCCGTCACCTCGGTGCGGATGCACGGCGGTGCATAGGAGAAATGCTTGGGCTCGGTAAACAGACAGACGGTGTGGGATGTGATCGCCCGTCCGTCATCCAGCCAGGCGGACAGATAATACTCCGACTCATGACGGAAAACACGCGTGGAAAAATCCGCCGTTTCCACCGTGGCAACGCTGTGCGCATCGATATGCGCCGGCACCTCTGCCGACAGGATAACGTGATTGTTGCGGTCGGCGATCCTATATTGCAGCGTACCGACGTACGGCGTTTTGCGATCGTTGTGCACGCGGAAGGTGATCCGGTAGCCGCTCCGTTCGGGAACAAGCAGCACGGGCGAAAGCGCGCGCCGAACGCCGTAAAAGGCGGCTCTTCGGCGGCCATACGCATCCACCGGCGCCGACGACGCCGTCGGGAACAGGTCAAAGAGATCGGGTAAAAGGATCCCCGAGGTCGCAGGATACGCGCACCGCGCCTTTTCAATATGGGTTACGACGGCATCCATCAGCATACGATCGGTCACGTATACCGCCGCCTCCCGGCAAGCGGGGAAGGCGTATCTTTCGGCGGCCTGCAAGAAGACGGACGGCACATCCGTCCCCTGCGTATGATACTCGACCGTACGGCCGTACAGATTGGCGTCCTCTCCCGCGAAGTCGCAAATGGAGGCGAAGGTAGGAAGGGCGTGCGGAGGATGACAAACGAGGATACCGTCCAGCTCCGCGCCATCGGTCACGTCCGTCAGAACGGCACAGGTCAAAGAACGTGCGGCCTCGCCGCAGGCAAAGCCATGCACCGTGGGGGCTTCCTCGTGCAGAATGGACAACAGCTCGCCGCTTATGCACGGCGTGCTTGCCGTTACGAATAACAGGCACACGTGTGCGCTCATGCGGCGGATCTGGCGACGCATGGCGTCAAGGAAGACCGCCTGTGCCTGCGCATCGGTCGGTGCGGGCGGCAGCTCACGCCAAACGGCGACGCCGAATCGGTCACAGGCGTCTAGAAGCGACTCGGAGGGGAACGGACTGTTTGAGGGTACGCACAGCAGGTTAAAGCCGGCGTCGATCATAAGACGCACCCACGCCTCTTCCTTTTCGGCGTCCGTCTCCGACGGATACAGGGCGGGCACCGTGTACCGACACCCCTTCAGCAGAACGCGCTCCCCGTTCAGGGAAACGAGCATGTCCTTTCGGCCGTGGGCAGCCACGCCCTCCACCTGCAAATCGGCAAAGCCGAGAGACGTCGTATACTCGTCCGCCGGCTCGTCGTCGCGATACAGCGTCAGCGACAGGCGATAGACGTGCTTTTCACTGTCGTCGCCCATATGCCAAAGCGAGGGATCGGCGACGTACAACTCCCCTTCCCCACCGGGAAGACCCGCATAATACATCTTTCCGTCACGAGCGGTCAGCGTCGCAACGACCTTAGCCTTACCGCGGACGCCGAACAGCTCCGCTTGGATATGTACGTGACCGTGCCCGTCGCGAAGGACGGGGCGTGCCGTCACGTGCGTGATCGACGGACCGGACAGGACCTCGATCTCGGCAAAGCCGATCGCGGGATCAAAGGTAGCAGGCAGATGCGTTCCGTCGTTGAGATAATACATTTCCCCGCCGGTGCTTCGCGGTGCGAAGGACAAGCAAAGCTCGTTATCCCCCTCGTGAAGCAGCGGTGCGATATCATAGGTGCCGATCTCGTAGGTACGGCTCAGCCGACCGACGGCGTGTCCGTTGACGAGCACCTCGCACGCCTCCCGCACGTCGCGCAGGGTCAGGCGGACGGGCGCACCCGTCAGCCATTCGGCCGTCGGATGCACGGTGCAAACGAACCGGCAGCCGCTCGCCACCGCCTCGGTGGCGGCGTCCAGCTGATGCCCGAAGAAGGGATCGGCCAGCACGCCCGCACGGGTGAGCACTCCTTGTGCCGAGCACGGTACGCGGCAGGCGATCGGTGCTTCCTCGCCGCGACAAAGCGTAAAGTCCTGAAGACGGTATCGTTGCATGAGATCTCCTTTCTTACGAGCGTATCGTCCTGTTTTTCTTATTATAGCATATCGTACGGCGCTTTTCAACTAGTATTTTTTATATTTTGTCATCCAAAAAAATAGAAAACCTATTTACAAGCGCGTGTCAATCTGTTATAATAATTCAATAAATTTATCATGCGCGAGGATATCCCTATGGAAAAGAAAATCGAAACCGTCTGCGTTCAAGGAGGCTACACGCCTAAAAACGGAGAGGCACGCCAGATCCCGATCTATCAGAGCACGACCTTTAAATACGACACCAGCGAGGACATGGGCAAGCTGTTCGACCTGGAGGCGTCGGGCTATTTCTACTCCCGCCTGCAAAACCCCACCTGCGACTACGTCGCACAAAAGATCTGCGAGCTGGAGGGCGGCGCCGCCGCCATGCTGACCTCGTCGGGACAAGCGGCCAACTTCTACGCCGTTTTCAATATTGCCACCGCCGGCGATCACGTCATCTCGTCCTCGACCATATACGGCGGCACGTACAATCTTTTCGCTGTAACGATGAAGAAAATGGGCGTCGAATTTACCTTCCTCTCCCCCGACTGCACCGAGGAGGAGCTGAACGCCGCCTTCCGTCCCAACACCAAGGCCGTGTTTGGTGAAACGATCGCCAATCCCGCCCTCGCCGTGCTGGATATTGAAAAGTTCGCCAAGGCAGCTCACGCGCACGGCGTACCCCTCATCATCGACAACACCTTCCCTACCCCCATCAACTGCCGTCCCTTCCTGTACGGTGCCGACATCGTCACGCACTCAACGACCAAATACATGGACGGTCACGGCTCGCAGGTCGGCGGATGCATCGTGGACTCCGGCGCGTTTGATTGGATGGCACACGCCGACAAGTATCCCGGCCTCACCACCCCCGACGACAGCTATCACGGCGTCGTCTACGCCGAGCGCTTCGGCAAGGCTGCCTTCATCACCAAGGCGACCGCACAGCTGATGCGCGACTTCGGCTCTTCCCCCTCGCCGCAGAACGCCTTTTTGTTGAACCTCGGCCTCGAAAGCCTGCACGTCCGCATGGCTCGTCACTGTGAAAACGCCTTGGCTGTCGCCACCTTCCTCCAGGATCATCCGAACGTTGCATGGGTCACCTATCCGTCGCTGGAAGGCAACAAATACTACGATCTTGCAAAGAAATATTTGCAAAACGGCTCTTGTGGCGTCGTCAGCTTCGGCGTCAAGGGCGGTCGCAAGGCTGCCGAAGCCTTCATGAAGCGGCTGCAGGTATTCGCCATTGAGACCCACGTGGCCGACGCACGCAGCTGCTGTCTGCACCCCGCCTCCGCGACCCACCGTCAGATGAACGACGAGGAGCTGGTAGCGGCCGGTGTTTCGCCCGATCTTGTCCGTTTGTCTTGCGGACTGGAAAGCAAGGAAGATCTGATCCGCGATCTGGATCAGGCGCTGAGAGGATAAATCATGCCGATCAAAATACCAAACGAGCTGCCCGCCGTGCGCGTGCTGGAGAATGAAAACATCTTCGTTATGACGGAGCACCGTGCCATGTCGCAGGACATCCGTCCCTTGAAGATCCTTCTTCTCAATCTTATGCCGACCAAGATCGACACGGAAACCCAGCTGTCGCGACTGCTCAGTAACACGCCGCTGCAGGTGGAGCTGTATCTCATGCATACCGCGACGCATATCTCGCAGAACACGACCGAGGAGCACCTGACCTCCTTCTACCGCACCTTTGACGCCTACCGCAATGACTATTTTGACGGTCTCGTCATCACCGGCGCGCCCGTTGAAAAGATGGCGTTTGAAGAGGTCGATTATTGGCAGGAGCTGTGTGAGATCATGGAATGGTCCAAGACTCACGTGCACAGCACCTTCCACATCTGTTGGGGTGCCCAAGCCGGGCTCTACTACCATTACGGTATACAGAAAAAGGCGCTGGACAGCAAGCTGTTTGGCGTGTTCCCGCATCATGCGGACTATGTCCGTTCCATTCTTCTGCGCGGCTTTGACGAAACCTTCATGGTTCCCCACTCGCGCCACACGACCGTCCTGCGCGAGGACGTCGAGCGCGTTCCGGAGCTCAAGATCTTAGCCTCCTCCGAGGAGGCGGGCGTGTACGCCGTATCCTCTAAAAAGGGACGTCAGATCTTCATCACGGGGCATTCGGAATACGACCGCGATACGCTGGAAAAGGAATACCTGCGCGATAAACGCGCCGGCCTGCCCATCACTGTACCGAAGAACTATTACCCGAACGACGACGATACCAAGGAGCCCATCGTCAGCTGGCGCGCACACGCCAACCTGCTCTACTCCAACTGGCTGAACTACTTCGTCTATCAGTCCACGCCGTTTGACGTGCATAACGTCCCCACCCACGAGGGCGGCGGCGAATAAGTCTGCGGCGGTACCGCAGACGACACGGCGAGCCTTTCTATCGATAGGCTCGCCGCTCGTTTTCCGTTCTATGGGAAATTTTCACCTTTTTTCTTAAATCCCTTGACAAACCAAGAAAACCTTGCTATAATGTTATGGCAAGTTACCAAACGACGGCTTGCTATGGAGAAGTACTCAAGAGGTCGAAGAGGCGCCCCTGCTAAGGGTGTAGACCGGCTATACCGGTGCGAGAGTTCAAATCTCTCCTTCTCCGCCAAAAACACAGGCATCCTACGGGATGCCTGTGTTTTTGCTTGAGAAAGATTTGAACCGAGCACCGGGGACCGGTGAGAGAGGGAGCGTTGCGACCGCCGCCGGTGGCGGATGAAGGGAGCAAAAGCGAGTGAGCAAACAAGGAGTATCGTGACCGACAGGGAGCGGGACGACTATGTTTGTGAGGTGCGACGCCGCGTAGCGGCTAGATAATCTCGCCCCTCCCGCGGCGGCTCGTCGCAGACGAGCTTTGATGCGAAGCATCGAGGGGGCTTGCACCCTCGCGCCGCAAGGGAGTATAGTTCTTATCCCCCCTGTGTTTTTGCTTGAGAAAGATTTGAACCGAGCACCGGGGACCGGTGAGAGAGGGAGCGTTGCGACCGCCGCCGGTGGCGGATGAAGGGAGCAAAAGCGAGTGAGCAAACAAGGAGTATCGTGACCGACAGGGAGCGAGACGACTATGTTTGTGAGGTGCGTGCGACTGAATACACCATTGGAATCCGAACCCCTAAAGTTCTAATGACAATGGTGTTTTCTTTATAAATCATTATATGCGGCTTTTCAAGGTCGCATTTTTTGTTTTTAATCGGACTCGAAAATAGAAAAATGTGAAATTTGCCAAAAGCCAAAATCAAAACATCGCTTTTGAACCCCTACAGTCCGATTATTCAAGTTCAATTATCGCGAAAGTCATCGCATATTCCCATTCTTTTTGTTCAGGAGTCTTGTATTGTATCTTTGAATGAGGTCGGCGTGTGTTATAAAAATATATGCAATCATCTATGGCATGGTAAAATGTTTAAAAACAACCCTGTTTAAAGCATGTTCATATTTTACCCCCTGTTTTTTTGTTCATTTTAACAAAACATTATATCAAACTTTGCGATTTTTTGGAACACAACTATACTTACAAGCACAAAAATATCTGTTACAATAATAGTGCAAATCGATTTGACAACTTTTAATTTTTGATGTATAATTAAGGAGGTACAATGAGTGAAATGACAATTATCCCCGATTTGTATTTAGAGGGGGATAGTAAACGATGGAAAAACTGGCAAGCAATATATCTCGATATTAAAACCTGTGAGGATTGCCGCAAAAAGCATGGTAAAATATACAGCTTTAACGCAAAGCGTTATCAGCCGGAGCATGAGCGTTGCAGATGTTCTGTTATACCAATGCGAACAAAAGAGGTTGGATCTGCAACCAATAGAGGCTTTGACGGTGCTGATGCATGGCTACTATATCGTAATAGGTTACCGGATTATTATGTTACAAAAGATGTAGCCAAAGCAAATGGCTATCGTCGAAAAAAGAACAATTTGGCAGGCGTTCTTCCCGGATGCATGATAGGTGGGGATGAGTTCCTAAATGATAATGTTAAATTGCCATGCGCTCCCGGCAGAACTTGGTATGAGGCAGATATTGATTACACGTATGGAAGAAGAAATCTGAAAAGAATTTTATATTCAAATGACGGATTGGTGTTCGTTAGTGAAGATCATTATCAAACGTTCTATGAAATAACAAAGTGAGGTTACAAGATGGATAAATACTCTGTTGATTTTTCCAAAGTTAAGTACTGCATTGAAATTCATGAAGTACTAAAACGTGATTTGGATTTTCCTGACTATTATGGTGGAAACACCGACGCGTTATGGGATTGCCTTACAGATATGTTGGGTGATCCATCATATATAGAGCTTTTTGGGTTTGAAGAAGTCCGAAAAAAATATAAAAGCGAGTGGGACAGTGTTGTCAAAATTTTTAAAAAAGCTAAGCATGCATACAATGATAAGTATTCAAATTCATTTATCGTGATATTAGTTCATAATGATGGAACTCGTGAGGAAATAAAGTAATTTTTAGACTCAAATACCCTAGGAACTTTTAGGTAGCAATCGTGTATCGTTAGAAGAAAAAATCAGCGTTAAGGTTTCAAGCTATATATATGGATAGCGAGTTCTTTTATATAGCCCAAGTAGAATACGATGGTACAGAGTATTTGAACTTTGAAGACGGTTTGAAAAACATAGTCGATATGATGGATAAGGATAAAAGTCTTTTTTGAGTTGTATCAAAATTCCCCTCTCACCCGCTGTCGCGGGAGCTCTCCCTAAGGGCGAGCCTAAAACCTTGTTGTCCTTGATCACTCGCTCGCCTCAAAACCCGCTTCAAGATAGGCGCGAAGGGTGGGATGAAGAATAGGCAGAACACCCTCGATCGGTTTGATCGTAATGCTATACGCCATAATAGAACTCCTTTATTTACAAAAAACATGTTTGGCATTCCTATTTACTCTATTGGATACAAAAGCAAGACGTTTAGAATAGATTTATAATTCATTATTGAAAATTTTGCTAAAGTATGCTAAACTATACCCGTACAAGATCCATCGACAATAATGAGAGGGATAAACATGCACAAAAGACTAAAGATCGCACTGTGTATTGATACGTATTTTCCTATGATCGACGGCGTGGCTATGGTCGTGGACAACTATGCGAAGCGGTTGCAGGAATTTGCCGACGTAACGGTGCTTTGCCCCGTCGTGGACAAGCACTTTAAAGACGAGTATACGTATAAGGTGGTTCGATGCAAGTCGTTTAAGCCGTTCTTTTTAGACTACGTCGCACCGATGCCAAGGCTTGACCGACGGTTTAAGCAATACCTGAAGAAGGAAGCCTTCGATATCGTGCATATCCATTCACCCTTCGCTGTTTCTTCCATGGGCGTATGGTATGCCAAACGCAACCGCATTCCGGTGGTTGCTACCTTGCATTCTCAATACAAGCAAGACGTAAAAAAGAGCGTCAAGCTCAACTGGCTGACCAATATCGTTTTAGCCCGCTTGATGAAAACGTTCAATCGGTGTGACACATGCTGGGCGGTCAATGAAGGCATCCGTTTACTCTACGTCAACGAATACGGTTTAACGGCAAGCAACGGGGTGAAGAACAATGCCAGCGACTTTTTGCCCATCGCAGACCGAGCGAGCGCACGAGCGGAGGTTCGCGGGCGGTTTGGTGTCTCGGACGAGCAAAAGCTGTTTTTGTTCGTCGGCAGACTCAACTTTATTAAAAATATACCGTTCATCATCGACTCACTTTCCCTTCTCAAGGAGCAGGGCTTTGCCTTTAAGATGGTCTTCGTCGGCAGCGGCGCGGACGCGGACGCCTTGAAAAAGCTGATCCAAGAGCATGCGCTTGAGGATCACGTCATCCTTGCCGGTGAAATACAGGATCGGCACGAGCTGGAAAAGGTGTATGCCGCGAGTGATCTTTTCCTCTTCCCTTCCCTGTACGATGCCAATTCGCTCGTTCAGATCGAGGCCGCAAGCCAAGCACTTCCCACGCTGTTTATCCGAGAAGCAAAGACGGCAAGCTCTTGTATAGAGAACCAAAACGCCTTTATGAGCGAAAACGACCCCGTCGCTTACGCACAAAGGATCGTCAGCATTTTCGAAGATCCGGAGCTGTACGAGCGAGTAAGCCAAAACGCGCAAAAAGAGCTGTACGTCGCCTGGGACGACAGCATCCAAACGCTCCTTGCGGACTACGAAAGGATCATAGAGGAGCATCAAGCCGCGTTATCATAAGAACGAAGCCAAATATGGTATCCCTTGGGTACAACGAGATTACCCGAATATGTATGAGGACCGCGCGCCGGCCGATGCGGCTGACATCGGCTTGGAGCATTGACAAATCCAACATTTTGTGTTATATTGTATACCGTATGGAGATCCGACACGTATACACGCACGGTATGGTTGCATACGTCGCAGCCATCCGTTTCCCCGGGAGGTAAAAGGCATGACATATGACGTGATTATCGTAGGCGCCGGACCGGGCGGTATTTTTTCCGCCTATGAGCTGACGCAGAAAAACCCCGACTTACACATAGCCGTTTTTGAGGCAGGCCATGCCTTAGATAAACGCAAATGCCCGATCAACGGAGATACGGTAAAAACGTGCGTTGGCTGTCAGAGCTGTTCGATCATGAGCGGATTTGGCGGTGCGGGCGCGTTTTCGGACGGAAAATATAACATTACCAACGATTTCGGCGGTACCTTGTACGAGTACATCGGCAAGCAACAGGCGCTTGAGCTGATGCGTTACGTTGACGATATAAACATGCGCTACGGCGGCAAAGGAACCAAGCTGTACTCCACCGCAGGAACCTCGCTGAAAAAGGTATGCGTGCAGCACGATCTGCACCTGCTCGATGCATCCGTTCGCCACTTGGGAACGGATATCAACTACGTGGTGCTGGCCAATCTATACGAAGAGCTCAAGCATCGCGTGACCTTCTTCTTTGATACCCCCGTGCAGACCATAGACGTCGCTGCGGACGGATACGAGATCGTCTGCAGCAAAGGAACGTACACGTGCAAGACGTGCATCGTTTCCGTCGGCCGAAGCGGAAGCAAATGGATGGAGCAGCTGTGCGAAAAGCTACACATCCCCACCAGATCCAACCGTGTTGACATCGGCGTGCGTGTCGAGCTCCCCGCCGAGGTATTTGCGCATCTGACCGATGAGCTGTACGAAAGCAAGATCGTCTACCGCACAAAGGAATACGGTGACAAGGTGCGCACCTTCTGTATGAATCCCAAGGGCGCCGTCGTCAACGAAAACACGAACGGCATCATCACGGTCAACGGACATAGCTACGAGGACCCCGCCAAGCAAACGGAAAATACCAATTTCGCCCTGCTGGTCGCCAAGCATTTTTCCGAGCCCTTTAAGGACTCTAACGGCTACGGTGAATCGATCGCACGCTTAAGCAACATGCTGGGGGGCGGCGTGATCGTTCAGCGCTTCGGCGATCTGATCCGCGGACGGCGCTCCACGCAGAGCCGCATCGACGAGGCCTTTATCACACCAACGCTCAAGGCGACCCCGGGCGATCTGAGCCTGGTCCTTCCCAAGCGACTCTTGGACGGCATCATCGAAATGATCTACGCACTCGACAAGGTGGCTCCCGGTACAGCCAACGATGATACGCTGCTCTATGGCGTAGAGGTGAAATTCTACAACATGGAGGTAGACGTTGATGCGCACCTGGAAAGCTGCCTCAAGGGCCTGTACGTTATAGGAGACGGCAGCGGCATCACGCACTCCCTGTCACACGCCTCTGCCAGCGGTGTGTACGTTGCCCGCAACATTCTAAAAACCACGTAAAAGCAGCACATAAAAAGCAGCCTGCGGCGAAGCTTGACCCTTCGCCGCAGGCTGCTTTTGTCTTATTTCCTCGGCGCGTTCGCCGAGGAGCGTATCACTCCGACTGTTCGAAGCTGGACAGACCGACAACGCTATCGATCGGCAGGGAGAACAGGACGCCGTGGGCGTCGGTGTGGCTGCCTGCCTTTTCCATGATGGCCTTCATAATCTCGTCGCGCGTTTCGCGGCGAGCGATGATGTACACCATTTCCTTTTCTTCGCTGATCGAAACACCGAAGAACTTGGCGATCTCGGCACCCGTGCCCTTGGCGCGCACGACCGTTCCGCCGCCCGCACCTGCCTGTCTGGCAGCATCCATGACCAGATCCGTATTGCCCTTATCCACGATCGTCACGATCATGGAGATCTTGCTTTCTGCCGAACTCATACGTTCGTCCTCCCTTTTTTCAATCGGTTTATCCCCCGCAAAGTATTTGAGCGACGACGCGCCGCCGATACAGTCGATCGGAACAAACGCGGCCACTCCGTTTCCTGCGGACGTGATGTCCATTTCCCTGAGAAGTCCTTTGATGATCTCGCCGATATTGTCCTCACGGATCATGGCTTGAAACAGGATCTTCTCCGTTTTTTCAAGTCCCATAAGGCTGAGCGTATGCTCCTGCGCCGTGCCGTTGCACAGCACGCTGATGACGCCGTGCACACCGTGTCGGTGGAAAAAATCGAGGTACTCCTCGGAATATTCTCGTTTTGTTATAGCAATCAGAAATTTTAGTCCTTTCATACGCGTCCTCCTATTCGATGATGTCTTCCGGAACAGGCTGCATCGCTTCCTTGTCCTTGATCTTCTTCATCTTGATCTTATAAACAAGGCCCAGGATCTGTATCGTAATGAGCGGTGTCATAGCGACCATCGCCACCACACCGAAGCCCTGCGTCGCTACGTTGCCGTCAACGGCTTGGCAAAAGCCGAGCGCCAGCGGCATTAAAAATCCGGCCGTCATGGCACCCGAGGCAACGCCGCCCGAGTCAAAGGCGACAGCGGTAAACATATCGGGCACGACGAACGTCAAGATCAGCGCGATAAGGTAGCCGGGAATGAGGAAATACATGATCGGTATGTTGCACAGGATACGAAGCATGGCAAGACCGACCGAAGCGGCAACACCGATCATCAGGCTGAAGCGCAGCGCCTTTTGGGGAATAGCACCCGAGGTGATCTCGTACACCTGCTTGGTCAGAACGTGTACGGCAGGCTCGGCCGCTACGACGAAATAACCGATGACCATACCGATCGGAACGATGATCCAATTATACGGCAGTCGCCCGATGGCGTCTCCGAGATAGCTGCCGACCGGCAAAAAGCCGACGTTTACGCCGACGAGGAACAGCACGAGACCGACGTAGGTATAAAGAACACCGATCAAAATTTTCAGGATATTCTGCTTGGTGACCTTGGTACCGAACAGCTGAAAGATAAAGAAGAAGGCAACGATCGGCAGCAGGGCGAGCGCGACCTCTCCCATATAATCGGGAGTGGCGGTGCCAAACAAGTACATAAGATCGTGGGACGTGGCGACATTCGCGATCGACTCCGTCGATGTCTCGATGCTTTGCGGCTGGAAGATGATACCGAGGATCATAACGGCAATGATCGGTCCGATCGAGCACAGCGCCGTCAGACCAAAGCCGTCCGTCTCCGCGCTCTTATCGCTTCGCATGGCGGCCACACCGGTACCGATGGCGATAATGAACGGCACGCTCATCGGCCCCGTCGTAACGCCGCCCGAGTCAAACGCCAACGGAACGAACGCGTCCGGGACGAAGATGGATAGAATAAAGACGACACCGTAAAAGAAGATCAACAGGTAGGACAGTCGGATCTTCAGCACGATGCGCAAAAACGCGATAACGAGAAATACGCCGACGCCGACACCGACCGTCAGGATCAGCGTCCATTCATTCATGGTCCTGGCAAGCTGGGAGGCCAGCACCTGCAGATCCGGCTCGGAGATCGTGATCAGCACGCCGACGATAAAGCAGACCGGCAGGATGAACCCTATCTTTTTGGTTCGCATGACCGACGTACCCACGTACTCACCGATCGGTGTCATGGCCGTATCCGCTCCCAGCGTAAACAACCCGATACCAACGATCACGAGCAAAGCACCGAGAATAAACGAAAGAAGCATGCCGCTGTCCAGTGGGACGACGGTAAAGCATAGAATAAACACGATAACCGTGATGGGTAATACCGACGAAAACGCTTCTTTTACCTTTTGCGAGATGATCGTGCGATTTTGTTTAAAAACGTGCGAGCGCTTGTTCATCCTGTCCTCCTTTGTTTTTATATTCATTATAGCAAATGTTTGCTTGCTTGTCAACGAAGAAAATATGAACGAGCGGCATTTTTACACCAAGCGACGTAAAAAGCCCGCCCGCGTGGCAAAGCACACGGGCGGACTTTTGGTAGGCACAGGTCGTCTTACAGAGCGATCTCCGCACGGCGATCGGCCGATGCATACAGGGCATCGAGAAGCTTCGCGCTCTCAAGGACATCGGCGATGTTGGAGCGATTCTTGACACCGGTATTGACCGATTCAATAAAGGCCTCGCTCTCACACTGATACATATCGGGAATGTCGTACTCGGGCTTGATCGTTTCGAGCGTCTTGGCGTCGTACAGCTCAAACTTGCCGCAGTACGTCAGACGCGCGCCGCACTTGTCACCGAGGAAATCGATGAACATCTCGTTCTGCTTGATGTTCTGCGCCCAGGCGCCGTTGAAGGAGATGCTGGCCTTGTCGGTGCGGATATAACCGGTAACGAAGTCGTCGACGTCGTTGGTTCCGTTCTCGATATTGGCCGTATCCTCAGCCCACATAGTCTCGTAGCGGTAGGCCTTCATATCCTTTGCCATCTCGCAATAGGTATCACAGGTAACGGTCTTGAGTTTGACGCCGCCGAGAATATACAGAATGAGATCCAAGAAATGCACACCCCAGTCGATCAGAACGCCGCCGCCCGACTGCGACTTCGTCGTAAAGTCACCGCCAAGACCGGGGATGGAACGGAAGGAACGGAAGGAGCAATAGACGTGGTACAGGTTACCGAACACGCCCTCCTTATACATCTCGGCCAGCTTGACGACCGAGGCCTGATAGCGGTTGCAAACACCGATGTTGAGGATAAGGCCGCGCTTTTGCGCCTCCTCGGCCATCTCGCAGGACAGCGCGTAGTTGACGGTCACGGGCTTTTCGCAGAACACGTGCTTGCCGGCGCGAAGAGCATCCATCGTGACGGTGTAATGCGCGTAGTTGGGCGTCAGAACGTATACCGCCTCGACCTCCTCGTCCGCGAGAGCGATATGATAATCGGTGATCGCCTGCTCAATGAAGGGATAGTCCGCGCACGCGCGCTTGGCCTTCTCCTCGATCAGGTCGCAGGCATACTTGACGCGCAGGTTTTTCATGCGGGAAAAGGCGGGAAAATGGGCACCGTTGGCGATGCGTCCGCATCCAATAACGGCAATGGTAGTTTTCTTGCTCATACGATAACTCCTCCGTTGGCTTTCGCTTATTTTTGTTTTTTTGTAAACAAATAGTTGCTATTTTAGTCCGTTTGCCGATCAAACGACTGTTCCAGACCGTTGGATCATTTCATGCTTGCTTTGCCTTGATTGTAAATTTCCATGATCAGTCGATGCGTGCTCAGCGCCCTCTCACCGCTGATATCGAGCGGCTCAAGACCCAAGCAGGCCTTGTAGAACTGAGCGATCTGACGAATGTGCCAAACACCCCAATAGTCCTTGCCGTTCTCATAATCCGTTGTGTTCTCGTCCTGATGCGCTTCCTCGTGCGTGCCGTCGTTGTACGTGATGTAGGCATCATCATACCCGAACACGACCTTGCCCTTTTCGCAATACAGACGGATCTCGATCGGCTCATCACAGCCGTAGTTATTCATACAGTAAAAGCCGTATTTCACGCCGTTTTTATACGTGATCAAGCCTTCGGCGCTGTCCTCAACGTCTACGGCCTTATGCCCGCGATTTGCCATAGAGCAAGAAACGCTTTCCACCTCGCTGTCGACCAGCCAATTGACCAGGTCAATGGAATGAATGGCTTGGTCGATCACGACGCCGCCGCCCTCCTTGTCCCAGGTGCCTTTCCAGTCGCTTTCCGCATAGTAGCTATCGGGGCGTGTCCACGTCAGCGTGGAACGTGCGGTAATAATGTTGCCAAGCTTACCGCTCTCTACCGCCCTTTTAACCAGCTGGGCGGAATTATTGTAACGGCACTGAAAGATCACGCCGAACAAAAGGTTCTTCTCTTTGGCTGTTTTTACCGCGTTTTCGGCACTCGCCAGGTCTATGTCCATCGGTTTTTCCGTCAAAACGTTGACACCCTTTTCAAAGGCGTAGCACGCGACCTTCGAGTGCAAATAATGCGGCAAGCAAATATGTACGGCATCCAGCTGCTCGCGATCCAGCATGTCCTCATACGAAACGTACGCCCGCACGCCGTATTTTTCGGCGACCGCCTCGGCCCGCTCCTTTTTGATATCACAGCAGGCAACGAGCTCCGCGTCCTCCAACAACGCGATCGACGTAAGGTGCATAACGGAAATTCGTCCGCACCCGATCACTCCAACTCTTAATTTTTTCATACGTCCAACCATATACCTTCCTTGCATGTTGCTTTTCCGTCTTCCGGCTCGTGCGATCGCGCCTCCGCTCGGCCGCTTTCGCCGCTCGGCTATCGGCCGCTGCATGAAGACGATCGCATTTGAATCCATTATAGCACGCCCGCCGCTAAAAATCAATAAAAATTTTATGCGATGATACAAAAGAATATTGCGCGAGTCATCGCGCGAAGCTCACCGCATCTGCACCAAAAGAAAAAAGCCGCTCGGGCGGCTTTTTTCTTTTGACTAAGACCTACGAAAAGGTGTGTGACTGTGTCTGCTCGACAAATTAGATTTTGATTATCCTTTAGTCTTTATTCTGCCTATCAGCAAAGTAATTACAAATACACATCACGATCGGAAACAATATACCTCCTACGGCATATACAATCCAAGAGATATGCCAATGGTTTGTGAGAAAACTCCATGTCAGATATATAGCAGTTAATACTCCCCAATAAGCAAATCCTACGGCTTCACGAATGCCGCTTCTCTTCTTTTCTTTTTCTGTGTATTCGCCTTCTTTAAGAAGTTTTTGCATACTTGCGTTCCGTACGCCTACGACTATAAAAATTGAAACACCGATACCTGCAATAACCATCGTTACCGCAAGCATAATTACGCACAGCATAGCGTTTTCACTAAATGCCGATACGATCAGCGGAATAGGCGAGAAAATGCAAAGACAAGTTGCGATAATATTCCATTTCACATATAGATCTCTGAATTTCCGTTTGTGTTCCGTCACTATACCTTTTACGCCGTATTCAAGCTCAAACGGAACGTTCTTATCAAGAAAAGTATACGGCTCGTTCTTGAATCCACAATAAATATATATCGAAACGGCAGTCAACACAAATGCAAACAACACAACGAGTCCGACAACACCCATTGCAGTTTCCGAAACACCAAGGCTTGGGATTTCGATAGCCGCGCCCAATATAAATAGTGTGATGGGAGATAGAATACACAAGAACGTTGCAACAGCGATTTGCCAAGAAGCGCGTTTTCTTTGTTCAAGATAGGTGTTGGCTTCATCTATACTTATTCGCTTAACGATATGTTCGGAGATATCATCGGTAAATTCTTCGTCCTCAATCTCATCTTTCAACAAATAGTCTGTCGTAACACCGAATAGCGTACCAAGCTGTAATATCTTTTCCAAATCGGGAATCGTCTGTGCGCTTTCCCATTTTGAAACAGCTTGACGGGACACGTTCATTTTGTCTGCAAGTTCTTCTTGCGACCAACCATTCTTTTTCCGCGACCTTATAATTTTGTCAGCTAAAATCATAAAAACACCTCGTTTGACAATTTTGTAAAGCATCGTGCTTTATCGTTCCTATATTGTAACATAAATCGTGCTTACATACCACCAACCGAGAGCTTTCAATGTGTCAACCGGCGGTTGCTTTTCCTTTTGTACTATATAAATTGCCGTCAAATTCTTATTTATCGAACTGTATTATACCATGTTTTTGTGAATTTTTCAACCTGTTTTACTGCATATTTGGTCCGCCGCTGAGGGCTCGTCTTATGTTGTTTGGTATGCTTTTGACGCAAGCGGTCGCATCCAAATCACGGCGTAGCCGTGTATATCATCAATTCCGCAGGAATTGTATATCGTCCGTCCGAAAACGAGTATAGCTCGCTTTCGGGCGAGTATCTCATCAATGCGAAGCATTGTATATCATCAAGCCGCAGGTAGATGCACGCTGGCGCGTGATGATATACCAAGCCGAAGGCTTGTTGCCTGCGGTTTGGATAAAAAAGCCGCCAAAGCGACTTTTTCTTTTGTGAGTAATCGATGAATAGAATATAAACCCCCAAAGCGGATGCATTTTTGCCCGAACGGTTTCAATTTTAATTATTCGGCTGAAACCTTAAGACAATTTGGTTATTCTTTGCTTTCTCCAATACGTGTAATGAGTTCTTACTGTCTTGTGTATGTATCAAATACCCAGACCGAGTCCTGAATTTCGGTGGGGCTATATGGATGATGATAGAGCCCGTTTATAACGATGCTGTTGTCATTGTTATCGAAGCTACCGCGGAGATAGAAATCGGGCGGATAATAGATGCTGACGGTGGTGTCGTAGTTATCCTTATCGGATTTTCTTATCTTCTCATAGATGTCGTTCTCAATATAGAGATAGAGCGTTTTTCTATCCTCGGAAATATTGAAGATTCCCTCAATAACTATCTCGCCGTTTGTGTAGATGAAGAGCGAGAAACTCTGATTTATCAGAGGCAGTACAAATAAGCTCTGGCTGCTCTCTGCGGTGTAGGTGCCCTCGGGCAGACGGTACTGTCCGTCGTTATAGATGTCCTTACTGTAGGACTTATGAGAATTGCCCTCCAGCACGTAGGTTCCGAATTTGTATGGCATCTCGCCTATGCGGTAAACGTGAGTATAGACCGTGCCGTCTGTGAAGCCCAGGTCCTCCTCGGCGTAGATGATGCTGAACTGTGTGAAGCCATTGTCAACGCCCTCGGCGTAGCAGCTGATCCAGTCCTCATTCTCCTTGTCGCTTCTTGTGAGAATGAAGGTCAGGGGAGTCTTTGCATCGTCGGAGCTTCTGTATATAGATCTGAAGCCGCCCTGATATTTCAGCGCGTCGTCCTCGTAGTAGCTGAAGGTCATAACGCCCTCCGAACCGTC
>JAFTLQ010000008.1 GCA_017455905.1 Clostridia bacterium
CGCGTGCTGTACGCCGACATCCTGGACGGCGTGGACATCGAATACATCGTCGAATCGCTGAATATCAAGGAAAATATTCTCGTCAAGGAACGCCTTGACAGCTACACCTTCTCCTTTGAGCTGAAGCTCAAAGGTCTCGCCGCCACCCTTGACGCATCGGGCAACGTGCTGCTGACGGACGCGTCGACCGAGGCGGTCGTCTACCGTATCCCCGCACCCGTCGTCCATGACGCAAGCGGCGTCTATGCGCCGACCGATGCGGCGTACTATACGCTGACGGACAGCGGCAACGGCAAGTATACCCTCACCGTCACTGTGAGCGACACATGGATGAACGACGACGAGCGTGTGTATCCCGTGACCGTCGATCCGACGGTGTGCGCCGACCGCCAGTCCATGAGCGACCTGTATATCAGCGAGGCTGCTCCCAACACATCCTATAGCAGTTCCGGCGACCTCATCGTAGCGAACGGCTCGTATGCCTATGTCAGTGTGTCGACCTATTGGCTTATGGCAAACACACGTGGTATCTACATATCAAAGGCATATATCAGTCTGCATGGCCAAACATACGCCGGTACCGGCGTGGACGTCGACGCCTACCGCATTACGTCCGCGTGGGGGGAAACGCTGACGTGGAATCAGGCCCATGCCACCGCGCCGCAAGGCGCCTTTGATACCACGCCGCTTGATACGGTCACCGTCAATACAAGCTACCGCGACCTGTATCAATGGGATGTTACGTCGCTCGTCAAAGGCTGGTTCTCCGGCACGCCAAACTACGGTATCGGCTTCCGACTCAGTGCGGAGGAGACAACGACAAGCTCCGTCATCTTTGCCTCGCAGGAGGTCAGCTCGGATGATGCCAATTGGCTCCGCCCCTTTTTGGAGGTCCATTACGTCGAGAGTATGGGCTTGGAGGATTACTACTCTACCTCCTCACACTCTGCCGGTACGGCCGGCCAAGGCAGTATCAACCATGCGACGGGCAACCTGACCTTCGCCATTGGTGCGCTGTCCACGACCGACAGCCTGCTTCCGCTATCGACGTCTCTTGTCTACAATTCGGGACTGTCCGGCACTCGTTTCGCCCTTTCGTCTTCCAATGCGGCAAGCACATCGTCTCTTATGCCCTATGGCTTCAAGTGGAATGTGCAGGAAACGCTCGTCTTGCGGCAAGGAGTATCGAGCGGTCATACCGATCAAAACTATATCATTCTCAACGACTCCGACGGCACCGATCACATATTTATAGATAATTCTCCCAATGGCTACATAGACACCTCCGCTCTCGGACGCACACTCGTAAGAAGCGGCAATACGATAACGATCACCTATCGCGACGGCACCGTCAAATATTTCACCAAGACATCGACGACCCCGTCCGGCACGTACGGTACGTGGTATTTAAGCAAGATTACGGATGCCAACGGTAACGCGGTCCTTATCTCGGTCAACAGCCAATATCTGCCGACATCGGTCAAGCTGTTGCCAAACGGTGCGACCGAGGCCATCCCTATGCTGACCTTCCTGTACGATGGCACCCGACCGATCGGTGTTATGAGCGAGGTCACGGGGGATGCCGTTATCTTTACGTACAGCAGCGGCCCGCAGAACACGCCTACCTATACCGCGACGGCATATCTGCGCCGTGTTACCTACGCCTATTCCGCTACGGCGACTGCGAGCACATGGGTCACCTTCTATCGCTATCTTAGTGGCAATACGGAGGCGGCTCCGAGCGGTATTACCGTCAACCGTACGTCGGCCTACACCTACGATACTGACAAACGTCTGACAAGTGCGACGGATGTGACCTCAGGACGCGGCATCGCGTATACCTACGATGCCACCAACACCTACGCCGTCAGCACGCTGACGGAGGTATCGGGTACCCAAACGGGACAAAGCATCTCTCTGACCTATGGCATCGGCTACACCGACGTGCGCTCCGGCGGCGCCGATGACGTGCTGAACACCTCGGACGATACCGTCACGCACTACGCCTTTGATAACGAGGGACGCGCGGTCGCCATCTACTCGATGAGCGCCGACGGAACCAAGCTGTACGGTGCGACCACCGGTATCTACGATAAGCAGACCAACTCCAAGAACAATCTGACACAGGTCATCTCGGGCGGCGGCTCGACGGGACTGCTGTATAACAGCGGCTTTGAGCTTGGCCTCAGCGGCTGGGGACGCCTTTACTCAACGACCGTATCCGTCGTCCCGCAAACGCATATCCCGACCGGCGGCAAGCAAAGCCTTGCCTTCTCCCCGACGACGACAACGCCCGCCATCCTTCGTCAACAGCTGTTCTATCCTACCGCCGGTGAGTATACGCTCTCCGCGGCTGTGTACAGCGAGGACTGCACAGGTATCACGGGCACAGTCAAGATCCACAATTTTAACGGCACCGTCATTCATACCGCCACCGTGCCCCTCAACGCGCAGGGCGACGTCGCGGGTGTCACCTCCTTCGTTACCAAATTCACCTTGCGTGCCGAGGACGCCGTCGGCCTGATATACGTTGAATGGAACTTTACAGCAGCGCAGGCCTTTGACGGTGTCATCGAAATCGACAACGTGCAGCTGGAGCGGCAGATCGGCGCTTCGGATTACAGCCTTGTGACCTTCGGCGATTTTGATCCCAACCTCCTGTCCTATGATACGGATATGGAGTATGCGATCACGGACGTATGGAAAAACGCCGACGGCACGGACAGCACCGCTGTCAGCACCTACAACGGTACAGACGTCTTCGGTACGTCGCTCTCGGTCAGCCGAACCGACAAGATCTATCAGACAGTCTACCGCGCCACGGAGGCTGAGCTTGCTGCATTCAATGCCAACAATCCCTCCACGGGCAACGTCACGGGCGAGGAATATCTCGCCGCCGCCTTTGCCTCGGTAACGAAAAGCTCCTCGTATCTCAAAGACGTGCAGCTGCGCGTCGACGTCATCTATTATCAAGGCGCAGGCGCAGAAAGCAAAACCGTCTCTTACACGGCAAACTACATCAAGGACTACGTCGGCTGGCAGTACGCCATGCTCGTCGTTCCGACAGAGTATATTGCCGTCGATGGAGAGCCTTACGTCTATCACTGCATCGAAGAGATCCGCGTGTATTGCGTCATCAACGGCTCGCGCACCAACACCGCCCTCTTTGATAACGTCACCTTTGTCATGCTCACAGGCGACGACGCCGCCAAGAACTATTACACCGCAGACGGCCTGCTCGGCAAGACCGAGGGTAGAGATTACACCACCTACTACGAGTACGATGCGCATGATCAGCTTATCCGTACCGCCAACGACCGCGGTGAGCTGACCGAGTACACCTACGGTAGCACCAATCCCTACCGTCTGACCGAATGCTCGACCTATACCTATACGTTACAGGACGGTATTGCGATCTATCCGTACGGTGCAGAGAATATCGACGAATATATCCTGCGGACAAAGAAAACAAAAACGACCTACACCTACGATGCCTACGGCCTGTGTACGTCCACGACAACACAGCAGTACGACACCGACACGGGTACGGCCGTGACCGCAACGCTTGCGTCCTCGTCGACCTACGATACCTCGCTTACTTCACCTCTGTTCGGCGCCTGCCTGACCGAGACCGATACCTACGGCAACGTCACGCGCTACTTCTACGCGGACGACGGCCAGCTGCTTGCCTCGGTCGATCCTAAGGGCAACGCCCTGTATTATACCTACGACGAGGCGACAGGTCGCCTGCTAAAGGTCACCCCCGCGAGCTATACCTCAGGCAACACGCCGAGCGCGATAAACAATGCCGAGCGCGTCATCTATACCTATGACGCTATCGGCCAGCTGTCGACCATCACGACCGCCTCCACGACCTATACCTTCACGTATGACACGTGGGGCAACACCACCGCTACACAGGTCGGCGGCACCGCCCTTGCTACGTATGAATATAATGAAGGGAACGGCAAGCTTAAAAAGATCACCTACGCCGGCGGTGCGATCGAGGAGTACGTCTACGATGACCTTGACAGACTCACCGAGGTGTGGTACACGAAGGAAAACGGCACACGCTCGCTTGCCTATGAATATATCTATGAGGCAGACGGTGCGCTGTCACGGTTTGTCGACCATACGACGGGTATCACCACGGCCTACGTGTACGATACGAGCGGACGTCTCATATCCATGGCAACCGCACAATCGGGCGCTTATGATAGTTACACGGCCTATCGGTACAACGAATGGTCGCAAATTCGGCAGCGCACACATGCAATCTCCTACGACGCCTCCGATGCCTATACGGCTATATACGATTACACGTATACGACCGATGGACTATTCAGTAGCATGACGTTGACGTCCACCGCTGCCAACGGTACTCTATCGCAACAATATGATGCTTTCCGCCGCTTGATAAGCAAAACACTGTCTGCCGGCAAAAAAGCTTTTACAAACGAAGTAACATACACCTACCTTACAAATATTAGTGCTACCGGCAGTTTGGTGTCCTCGTATACAAGTACAATAGGAACCAAGACAGAAACTTACGCGTATACGTACGATGGAAACGGGCGCATAGCTACGATAACAACACCTGGAAATTATCAAATACGATACACATATGACGATCTCGGTCAGCTTGTCCGCGAAGAAAACGAGATCATGTGCTTTTATTATGACTATTCCTATGACAATGCAGGAAACCTTGTCTCTATAGCATCGGAATACATGTACGAGGTCGGAGCCATTTCCGTTACCAATTTACAGTACACGAATTCTGCATGGGGAGATCAACTGACATCCTATGGCGGAGCAACCATTACCTATGATGCGATGGGTAATCCGCTGAAGTATCGCGGCAAGTCCTTCCTCTGGGATAGACATCGCCTTATCTCGATGACCAAGGGCGACGCACAATACATCTTTACGTATGATGATCAAAACCGACGTCAAAGTAAACAAGCAAACGGTGTCACGACGGATTACTATTATGAAGGCGATCGATTGATTGCTGAGGTAACTTCGTCCGATGTGCTCATCTTTCTTTACGACGGAGCAGGGCTTGCGATGGGCATGATCTATCATGCCTATAATTCGACGGAGTGGAAGACATATTGGTTTGAAAAGAACCTTCATGGCGATATTATCGGTATCTACAACAACGCCGGTCAGCACATACTGTTGTATCAATATGACACATGGGGAAATCTCATTAGTACGTCCTACAACGTGTTGCCCGAGACTGTTTCCGAACGTCTCATCGCTGCTCGTAACCCCTTCCGCTTCAGAGGCTATTATTTTGATACCGATCTTGGACTGTACGTACTGCCGTCTGGATATTATGATCCCGTCACGCACCGAATGATCAACCCTGCCGGGAATATAGATAGCGCACAAGCACTTACAGGATACAATATGTACGTATATTGTGGCAATGATCCTGTCAACCGTGTGGATGACTCTGTCCAACCGTGGCAAACACAAGTCATTGCCACGAATATTCCCGGTAACGCACTCAAACGTACGATTCTTCCGGGCGGTCCTATCTATTCCTACGGTGCTGCTTGGGCGTTTGACATAAATCAAAAAACAGAGAATAGCAATTGTTATTCTTATGCGCTCTATGTAGGATTTCATTATGGTGTAATATTAGGAGAAGCGAGCGGCGTAAGGTTATCTGAGCCGAATAATGTAGGACATATGAATGATGTGGTTGTTTCCGATCTGCAAGCTCTCGGGTTTTCTGTACGGCCCATTTCCGGTCCGGATGCCCCTGTATATGAAAATGAATGGAAAATCGCTTTTCGTATGAAACTTACAAAAGACTATAACGAAAACAGCTGGGAATACTATTACGATTTTCATTTTTTACGGCAAACAAACACAGGGCAATGGGCGGAACAACAGGGGTTTCATGGTGCATTATATTTGTGGCCTGCAGGTAAATCACCTAATCAACCCATATGGTACTCCGGCGATTGCCAATACGCAAGTGCCATACTCTATTACGCCATTAGTGGGCCATATTCATGAAAGGAGTTTTATATGAAACAGATATTTGCACTTCTGTTGTGTCTTTGTCTTCTGTTTTCTCTTTGTGCTTGCACCCAAGTACCACCCGAGGATCCCGACATGGGCGATACGCCACTGGTGGAACCGCTTGTCGAAGCAGATCTCATTTTTGTGGATTATGTCACTCAATCCAACGTTGCACCAAGCAATTGGCCACACTTGTTGTTACAGCCGTCGCCGGATCTTGCCACCAATGAATTGATAACAACCGTGTACACAGATTCAGCATTGGAATCCATATGCTCTTTCGCCGGTTCGCTTATAGAATTAAATGAACAATATCCCATCGAATGTGTAAGAGTCTTCCCATACGCTGAGGAGGATATTGTATACCGAGCTTGTTTCCGAAGCGCAACAAAGACAGCGATTTTACGATATGATACCAACGGAAACAAAATGGATGCTATAATGTATACGCATACGTTATCTTCCAACGAATTGGAAGCCATCCTATGCATTGGACAAATGTATGAGGATGTAAAGCAATTAGTCCCTTCGGGGAGGTTTGTCAGTGGCGGCTATGAAGTTGCGTCTTATCATGTTTCCTCAGATGGTTATTACTATTATGTGAATTATAGAAGCAGCGCGACGTATGGTGGGGTGATTGTCGCGCGTGTCGTAAAACAAAATTTGTAATGATTTGTAATAAAAGCACCCGGAGATTTGTATGAAACGTTGTACTATAACATTTATCAGCATATGCCTGATCTTCTTGCTGTCCGGATGTACCATCATACCGTCAGACACACCGGAAACCGACGTTACACCGTCAGATGGAAAAACGATCTCTGACGAATATCCGGACGATCTTCTTATCACACCATCTGCTAAACTTCCAATCACAGATCTTGTTCATGCTGTTTACACCGACGAGGAATTGACCGAAATCTTTGAATACATATACGCGAACGATGTAAACATTCTTGAATTGAATGAACAGTATCCAATGGAATGCGTCCGATGGCTATCGAGAAACGAGAAATATCGCGTTTCTTATTTAGGAGAAGAGACTGTATTTGTAGTGTTTTTCTCGTCGGATGGTTCGTTTGATTGGAGTTTTGCGTATTCTATGGGGCTTTCTCAAGAAGTGCTGGATGAAATACGTGTAGGAGATTCCCGACAGTCCGTTCAAGAAAAGACATTCCCATGCTTTATAGATGATATGATGGCACCGGACTGTATATCGTACCATGTAACGCATGACGGATATATGTATGAATTCTTGTATGAGTATTATGATGACGGTTGGAAGGTTGCCCATGTTTTAAAAGTACTGCTGTAAGCAAACAATTCTTATTCAAGCGCTATCCTCTATTACGCTATCAGCGGACCTTATTCATGAAAGGAGCTACACATGAAACAAGTATTTGCATTTTTGTTATGCTTATGTCTGCTGTTCTCCCTTTTGGCCTGCAGCCAAGTGCCGCCCGAAGATCCCGACACGGATGATCTTCCCTCGGACGAAACGCCCGAAAACGATCTGTTCAAGGAACGACCGATCGTCGTAGGACCTTCGGAAGGCGGATATCCGATAACACCATATCCTGTCCTCGAGCATACAGAGGATCTGATTCTGCAACCATCGCCGGATATCCCCGCTACGGAGCTGATTACCCATATATATACAGACGAGGATCTGCGGTCGCTTCTGTTTTGGAAAGGTACACTGTCCGAGTTAAAGGATCTTGTCCCGATCGAATGTGTCAGAGTTTTTAAGAGGAAATTGTCCGATGACACATATACGAACGTGTATAGAATCGCTTTTCGCAGCAAAACGCAAACGGCTCTTTTGTATTTTTGGGATGACGAACGCGCCTATATCGATCTCGATTATTTATACAGTCATCCTACGGACGTCGAATCTCTTGTATATACACATGCTTGGTCCAGCGAAGAGCTCGAATCCTTTTTATATGTCGGTCAAACATATGATGCTATGGAACAACTTGATCCGTATGGGGATTTTCCCATGCTTTCTTCGGACGTCATTTCTACACACATTTCTTCCGACGGCTATATATACTCTGTAACATACGGATATAGTTGGATCTTTAACGGTTGGATCGTTGTATCTGTATATAAAAGTCTATTGTAGTCATCGCAAAGGAGGTGTACATATGAAACGATGTTTTATTCTATGTTTGTGCCTTTGTCTGCTGTTTTCGCTTTGCGCTTGCAACCAAGTGCCGCCCGAGGAGCCCGACACGGGGGATACACCGACCGGGGAAACACCGCCGGCGGAAGAATATCCCGACGACCTGTTGATCACACCGTCATCTAAGATTCCCATTGCAGACCTAGTCAGCATCACCTATACGGACGATGAGCTAAGCGAAATTGAAACCTATATGTATAGCATCGATTCTATAAACGATCGGACGATCGAGGCACTGAACGCACAATATCCGATCGAATGTGTCCGTTGGATCTCCTTTACAAGCCAATACCGCGTATCGTATTTAGGAGAATCCGGCATTTTATCCGTTATGTTTGATGCAAACGGAATACAAGACACGATAGGTACGTACACATTTGACACAAACAATGCGACACTTGACACTATACAGATAGGCGATTCGCAACAGCATGTCGCAGAGCTTGACCCGAATTTCGAGTATCAGAATCACAATCCTCAGTATATAACAACGCATATCTCAAGCGATGGGTTCCTGTACGAATTTGTATACGATATCGACGCGAATGGCGTATACCGTGTGGCATACATTTTTAAGGTGTTATTGTAGACCAAGTATGCTCACATAGGTAACATGGTGCATCTTAGGACCGTAACATACGGGAGCACCTCTTGTGCTCCCGTGTTCAAGCGACCTATGAATGGATATCCATGAAATATAGCACCAAACGAACGCCATCCTTTCGGGGATGGCGTTCTTTTTAGCATTCGGCAGGCCGTTCACACCCGAAGGCACGTCGGC
>JAFTLQ010000009.1 GCA_017455905.1 Clostridia bacterium
GCCGTTTATGACAACAATGGTGTGAAACACGTGTCATATACATACGACGCATGGGGGAATACGACCGAAACAAGGCACGCAAACTACACAGCGGCTTCGTACAATCCCTTCCGTTATCGCGGATACTACTATGACCGTGACATCGGCTTATATTGCCTCGGCACCCGCTGGTATTCTAGCCAGTTCCGCCGGTTCCTTTCTCCCGATGATATCTCCTACCTCGGCGCCAACGGCGACCTGAATAGCTACAACCTCTATGCGTATTGCAGCAACAATCCGGTGATGTTCACGGATCCGACGGGGCATTTTGGCATTGCTCTTACATTGTTGATTGCTACGGCTATAGGCATGGCAATTAGCACAGGCATTGAAGTAGTCAAACAGGTATATAACGAAGGTGCTATAAATTGGGATCTTCGCACATGGAACTGGTGGGGAATTGGAGCAGCTGCCCTAACTGGCGCGGCAACTGGCTTGGCTTATGGTCTTGGCGGAGTTGCTGGCGGAATTGTGAAAGGGTCATTTAGTGCGTTATCGATAGCCGGAAAAACGTTGAGTATTTCTCAATCTATTGGAGTGCTGTTAGGAACAACTGTCCTGACCAATTTTGCAGTTGGTGTTGGCGGCTATGCATTACATACTATCGGCTCAACTAATGAAAATTTTAGTCTCTTGAAAGGAATTTCTAAAGGAATTAGACAAGTTGGAAAAGGAGGAATATCGTTTTTTACAGGCGGAATGTTTGTTGGTGCCGGGGGCTGGAATGTAGGTGTTGGAGCCCAAAATACATTTTCATCTATGGTTGGTAGAGCCATGGGAAAATTTGTGGCAAATTATATTCCTAATGCTATTTTAGAAACTTTATTTTAATAATCATGAAAAAAATCAAAATGCATTTATTCGAAAATATAGTTGCTTGTACCATTTTACCTAATATGGGCATCATATTTACCACAATAATTTTAATTGTGTCCTTGATTGTTAAACAACAAATGATTGTATACCTTTGTATTGGAGTTTCTTATTTATCATCTTTTTTCTTGCTTAGTGTTTCATTATTGATATGTGTAGTAAAAAACAAATACAGTAAAAGCGTATTCTGCATGGATGATACGTGTTTTATCGTTTGTAACAAAGCATATCCGTATCATTGTATATGTTCTTGTAAATATTATGTCTGTAAATGGTATGCCATTCCCATTGCCTTTATATATAAGCAGCAAAGAGCAGGATTGATTTACTTGAAGTTGCAAGACGGAACAAGAATACAATTTAAATTGTTATATAAAGATTACCTTATTTGTAGGTCAAAGATTGCACATATAAAAGAAATATAAGGGGGACAGATCAGCGGCAGCTGTTAGATGGTTGATTGATTTGCTTATTCCAGATGTCCATTAAAGGAGCAGGCTACCATGAAAATCAAAAAAAATATATATCATGTTATCTTTTTTGATGTGTTTTTTAGCTTCATTTTCATTTTTCTTATATCAATAGGTTTTTTCCTTGGATTTGAGCCGACAAAAGAAAATTTGCTTATATACGCGTTTTGCGTATTAGGCGTTCTCATGATCGGTGTGTCGATATTTTGTGCGTATGCTTTGCTGTGTCGCACATATTGGGAATTTACTAACAACGAAATTGTTTTGGTAAAAAAGAACATTATTTGTAAACGCATAGTTCTAAGCCAAATATTGAGGGGCGAATATGTGACTTTTTTCCATTTACTGTTAGGTCATCCAAGGGGAGGCATGTTAGTGATTTACTATAAAGAAAACAAAAATGAGCAAATGGTGGAAATTTCATTATCGGCGAAAAAAGTGAAGACATTGTCATCTGCACGACATATCTTATAAAATCTAAGCAGAATTTAGAAAGAAACAGAATATTGTGAATGTATTGACTACCACTTCCCTCATGAGATAAAAGCATTCTGCGATACCTTGAAAATTGAGTACCGAAACCCATAATTCTAAAGAAAAAAGGAGCACCTCGCGTGCTCCCGTGTTCAAGCGACCTATGAATGACTATCCATGAACTACTAACCCCTTATAGCACCCAAACGAACGCCATCCTTTCGGGGATGGCGTTCTTAGCGAAGACTGTACGTTTCATCCCTTCGCCGTCAGGCGAAGCTTTACTCACAAAGTGAGCTTCACGATCGCAGATACCTTCACTTGCCCGTAAGGGCAAACTTGGTTTTAGCGTGTTATCCGTTAAAGATAACATGCTAAATTTTGTATTAGCCTAAGATCGCGCCGGTCGCCTCGTCCTCATACTGTCTGGTATACAGACGATAATAGTAGCCTTTGGCGTCAAAGAGCGCATCGTGTGTTCCCTGCTCTACGATGCGGCCGTCACGGACGACGAGAATGCAGTCAGCATCCCGAACGGTCGACAGACGGTGGGCGATGATGATGGAGGTGCGGTCACGCGTCACCTGTCCGATGGCGCTTTGGATCTTTTGCTCCGTCAAGGTATCGACCGAGGCGGTCGCCTCATCGAGGATCAGGATCTTCGGATCGGCCAGGATGGCGCGGGCAAAGGAGATGAGCTGCTTTTCACCCGTCGAAAGAAGGTCACCGCCCTCTCCGACGTCGCTGTCCAGGCCATGCTCCAGCCGCGCGACGACCTCCTCGGCGGACACCATGCGAAGCGCACGGGCGATATCCTCCTCCGTCGCATCGGGATTTCCGTACAAAAGGTTATCACGCACCGTGCCCGAAAACAGGTGCGGCGTCTGCAATACGTAGCCGATGGACGAATGCAGCCACAGCTGCGAGCGCTCACGAAGATCGACGCCGTCCATCAGGATCTTGCCGTCGGTCGGCTCATAGAAGCGACAGATGAGGTTGACAAGGGTGGATTTTCCCGCGCCTGTTTCGCCAACGATGGCGAGGGTATGGCCGAAGGGAATGTTCAGAGAGAAATGCTCCAGCACCGTTTCCTCTCCGTCGGGGTAACGGAAGGTGACGTCGCAAAACTCGATATCTCCGCGCATCGGCTCGAAGCTTTCCCGCTTCGGCGAGAAGGAATCTCCGTAGCGTGCGATGACCTCCGGCGAATCGACCACGTCCGGCTGCTCGGCCAAAAGGTCGGTGACACGCTCAATATTGACCTGCGTCGTGATGAGGTCGGAGATGCAGTCGATGAGCCAGCGGACGGGCTCCATCATGCCAGATGCATAGGACATAAACATGGAGAAGGTACCGACCTCGGAGGCTGCGAGGTAGCCACCCTGCCAAAGAACGATGGCAAGCGCCAGCGAGGACGCGAGATTCATCGTTACGGCAAAGGCGCCGCGCAGACGGGCGGAACGAACCGCCTTTTTCTTCATCTGCCCCGTTTCCTCCTCAAAGCGCGTGCGCATCTTGTCTTCGATGACAAGCGTTTTGACGGTCTTGGCGCCGACGATGCCCTCATTAAAGCTGCCGGTGATACGCGAATTGATCTCCCGCACCTCGCGATTGACGCGGATGAGCTTCTTTTGGAAGAAGGAGAAGATGATGACGATCAAGGGAAGGATGGACAGCACCATGAGCGCTAAGCGCGCATTGATAACGAGCATGACGATCGACGCACCGACAAGGTACGAGGAATGCCACACGACGTCCATCAGCGTCCAGGATACCAGCGTGCCGATACGCGAGGTATCGCTCATCACACGGGAATGGATATAGCCGACGCTGTTGCGGTTGTAATACGACAGCGACAGCGACTGCAAATGCGAAAACAGACGGTTACGAAGATCGCGGTTGACGCGAACCTCCAGGATGGTCGCCAGGCTGCAGGACACGTAGTTGACAGCGCCCGCCAGCACGATGCAGACGCCATAGATGGTAATGAACAGCCACAGCGTGTCCAGCGTGCGGCCCTGTACGAAATGGTCAAGTGCATACCGCTGGAACAGGGGCAAGGCGATATCCATCAGGCTGGCGAGTATACCGCAGGACAGCATCAGAAGGATCGCGGCGCGGTATTTTTTTATGTACGGCAGAACGCGTCCGACGCCAAAGAAAGGCAGATGGGTCGACGTTGTACGCTCGTTTTTCATACGGACGCCACCTCCTCCCTTTCGGTCGAGGCTTCGGCGTCGTCGCGGGAATAGATCTGCGTTTCGTAGATCCGCTGATAGATGCCGCCGCCACATATCAGCTCCTCGTGCGTGCCCTCCTCCACGATGCGGCCATGATCCAGCACGAGGATCTTATCGGCCTTACGGAGCGTGGTAATGCGATGGGAGATGAGAATAACGGAGGCATCGCCAAAGCGCTTTTGCAGCTCTTTTCGTATCTTGCTGTCCGTTTCGGTATCGACGGCGCTGAGCGAATCGTCGAAGATCATGATCGGCGTCCTTTGCGTCAGCATGCGAGCGATCGCCGCCCGTTGCTTTTGCCCGCCGGACAGCGTCACGCCGCGCTCACCGACGAAGGTATCGTAGCCTTGCGCGAACTTGGTGACCGTGTCGTCAAGGCAGGCGATCCTCGCCGCCTCGCGCACGTCATCCATCGATACCTGCTCAGAGGTAATGGCGATATTCCCTGCCAGCGTATCGGAAAATAGGAAGGGCTCCTGCAAGACCATGCCAATGGAGGAGCGCAGATGCGAGGTACGGATATCGGCGATATCGACGCCGCCGATCGTAATGCGGCCGCAGCCCGGTGCCAAGGGATAGAGCTTGTCGAGCAGCTGCACCAGCGTCGACTTTCCGCTGCCCGTTCCGCCGAGGATGCCGAGGGTGGTACCCGCCTTCATGGTAAAGGTGATATCGTGCAGCAGCGTCGGACAGCCGTCGTACGCAAAGCTGACGTGCTCAAAGGCGATGTCGCCGTTCATCGGCGGTGCCAGTGCGTCGGGATCGTCACGCTCGGGCTCGGAATCCAGCACGTAGGCCAAGCGTTCAATGGCAACGCCGGCCTTACTGAGCTCGGAGATCATACGCCCCAGCTGACGGATCGGCCAGACAAGCATGGAATTATACGAAATAAAGGCGATGTATTCACCGGCACTCATTTGTCCACGCACGCAAAAGACGGCGCCGAAGACGACGACGAGCAGGATCTGCGTGCCCGAAAGAATGTCGGCCGAGCTCCAATAGGCGCTCATGATCTTGGCGAGTCGGCTCCAAAGGCTCGTGTACTGCTCGTTATGCGCTTCAAAGCGGTCGCGCTCGTACCGCTCACGGCCGAAGGCGCGCACCACGCGCGTACCCGTGAGATTTTCCTGTGCCATCGCGGACAGCTTTCCCTCACTCTCATCGCACTTGCGAAAGCTCTTACCGATCAGACGGTGAAACAAAACGGAGTAGGCAAGGACAAAGGGAATGGGGATCAAAGCGATCCACGTCAGGGGAGCATACATTGAAAACATAAACGTGACCGAGAAGACCAGCAGGATGACGATGCGGAAGATCGCCGTCAGCTGCTCGGACACAAAGTTTTTGACCGTATCGATATCCGAGGTGCATCGCTGGATAATATCACCCGTGCGATTCTTCATATGCCAGCCGTACGGCAGGCGGCCGATATGGGTATACATGGTCGTACGCATGGTTTTGACCATGGTTTCGGAGGCCTTGGTATTCCATACGCGGAAGCCGTACTGCGACAGCACCTTGACCACCGCTACCGCTAACAGCGCAAGCGCGGGGATCCAAAGGTTCAGCCGTACGTGCTCTGCCCCGCCGGCAAGGCCGATCAAGGACTGTACGAGGGGAGAGATATCCGTATCGTCTCCAAGGAGGAGATAGTCAACGGCTACGCGTAGGATCTGCGGCGTGATCATATCACAAAGCGCCGTCAGCATCGCCGCGAGGATGCCGAGAGCGAACAAGCGACGGCTGCCGCGCAAAAAGACGGCGACCCATCGCAGGTGGGTGGTTTGTTTGGTTGTGCTTTTCATGTTGAAAACGCTGTAACTCCTTTTCTACATAGACAAGGGGCGAAGGGGTGGATGACCGATCCCGTGGATCACAGACGGTCTCGGAGATTACAGCCGTTTTTCGGCTGCGATCAGACAGTAAGAAAATAAACAAGATAGCGCATGATCGTGTCCTCGCTTTTCCGATGATATAAGGTTGATGTACACACAATACATATTCTACCACATCTCTTTTAAAATGTCAACAAAAAAATACATATAATTACCAAAAAGCGCGGCACCCGATGCTGTCGGATGCTGCGCTGTACGTTTTTTGTTACGCTACCGTGCGAACGAGGAAGACGATGAGGACGAGGATGCCGAGGGCGATACGGTAGATGCCGAAGGGCTTGAAGTCGTGGCGCTTGACAAAATCCATAAGGAAGCGGATGGTGCAAAGCGAAACGACGAAGGATACGACCGTACCGACCGCCAGAAGGCCGAGCTCCAAGGGCGATGCGGTAAAGCCGTCGAGGACGAACTTGGCAATTTTCAAAAGCGACGCGCCGAGCATGACGGGGATAGCCATGAAAAAGGAAAATTCCGCGCTGGCCGTGCGCGACACGCCCGTCAGCATACCGCCGAGGATGGTTGAGCCGGAGCGGGAGGTGCCGGGAATGAGCGAAAGCACCTGAAAGCATCCGATCTTGAGTGCATCGACGTAGGATAGATCCTCCACGCGCTCTACGCGGAACGCGGTGTTCCTTCTGCGCTTCTCAATAACGATAAAGGCAATACCGTAGACGATCAGAGCCGCCGCAACGATCTCGTAGCGATACAGATGCTCCTCCAACAGGTCGTCAAGCGGAATGCCGATCAGCGCGGCGGGAAGCATACCGACGACGACCTTGCCCCACAGGCTCCACGTGGCGCGGCGCTCCTGCACGGTTTTACGTCGGCTGAAGGGATTGAGCTTTGAGAAGAACAAAACGGCAACGGCAAGGCTGGCGCCGAGCTGGATAACGACGAGAAACAGATTCATGAACTCGTCACTCACCCCAAGGGTCAGAAACTCATCGAGCAGGATGAGATGCCCCGTCGAGCTGACGGGCAACCATTCGGTGATTCCCTCAACGATGCCGAGGATAATTGCTTTAATAAACTCAAGGATCTTCATATCTATCCCCTTTTCTCAGTTTTTGTAAATAAAGGTTTGCAAAAGTCAAAGGGCTACTCGCAGAATGTCACCGCACGAGGCCTCAAACGGAAGGGCGATCTCGTATTCCATATACGGATGTGGTGCCGCTTCGATCGGCGTACCGTCCGTATCAAACAGCGCCGTTACGTCAAAGGGGCGGCCGACACATCCCGGCGTCAGCAGCTCCGCGCGCTCACCGAGGGACACTTTGTTGCGCTGGCTGACGCGCGCACGTCCTGTACTCTTATCATACGACAGGACCACACCGAGATATGCCTTTTCTTTTATATATCCGTTCTCGCGTACGACGTTGGCGTCGATATGGGAATCGGAAAAATAGTAGCCCGTCGCGTACGCACGGTGGCTGACACTCTCCAGCTCTCGCCGCCAGGCGGGATCCACCGTCGTATCGCCGCGCAGATAGGCGTCACGTGCCATCTTGTACGTATTGGTGACGACGGCGGTATAGTAGGCCGATTTCATACGTCCTTCGATCTTGAAGGAATTGATCCCCGCTTCGCAAAGCTCCTTCATATGCTCGACCATGCAGGTATCGCGGCTGGCAAGGATGAAGGTCTCTCCGTTTACCTCCTCAAGGGGAAGGGCGTCCTCGGGGCGTTTTTCCTCCGCGATCTCGTAGCCGCGGATGGTATACCCCCAACGGCACGGCTGTGCGCACATGCCGCGGTTGGCATCCCGACCGACGAAATGCCCCGACAACAGGCAACGGCCGCTGTAAGAAATACACATCGAGCCGTGAACGAACGCCTCCAGCTCCAGCGACGGCGGTGTGGCTTGGCGAATGGCGCGGATCTCCTCAAGCGTCAGCTCACGCGCCAGAACGATGCGCGACGCACCGAGGGCGTGCCATGCACGGCAATCGGCGGCGCTGACGGCGTTGGCCTGCGTCGATATATGGATACACCGCTCGGGGTCGATCTCACGCAGCAGCATAAGAACGCCGATATCGGCTACGATATACGCATCGATGGGAATGTCGCGCAGCTCCTCCAAATACAGGCGAAGCGCCTCATACTCTCCCTCTCGCGGCATCGTATTGACGGTCAGGTAGACCTTTACGCCGCGTGCGTGGGCATACGCGGTAGCCTCGCGCAGCTCTTCGACGGAAAAATTATCCGCAGCGGCTCGCATGCCGAAGATACGGCCGGACAGATACACGGCGTCGGCTCCGTACAGGATCGCCGCCTTCATTTTTTCAAAATTTCCCGCGGGCGACAAGATCTCAGGACACATCATACACCACGGCTCCTTTCCTCGGGAATACACAGAATATCCGCCTCCCATGCAGGAATGCAGGGGGTGCGGCGCAAATACATACGGTACGAGGGACAAAGCTCCTTTAGCAGGAGCGGCAGACGGTACAGATCCTCGCTTCGGTGATAGGCCGAAACGCGCAGGATGGGACGCGCCCGCGCGATGGTACGCGCCGATCCGAGCAGCGCACGTGCCTCCGCTCCCTCGACGTCGTATTTGATATAGTCGGGGGTGGCATCAGCCGAAAGGCCGTCGACCGTGGCAAGCGGTATGCTCTCTTCTCTGTACGCGTGTGAGGTGGCAGCGAGCGATGCGTTACGATTGCCGGAGCCGTAAAACACCGCCTCCCCCTCCGTATCCGCCACGGCGGCACGGTGTGCTTCGATCACGGGAAAGGCCGTCCCTGCGGCGTAGGCCGACAGCTTGCCGAAATTGCGGCGATCGGGCTCAACGGCGATCACGCGCGAAAGGCGCGGAAAGTGCTCGATCATCTCGGCGACGGTATCGCCGCGATAGGCACCGAGATCCATCGCACACGTGATATCCTCACCGATCAGCCGATAGATATCCGACGCGGGGGTCGTATGCGCCATAAGCGCGTCCCACTCGCCGGTAAGCTTATAGTGAACGAGCGAGGAAAACAGGTCGCGCGACGGTGCATCAAAGAAGCATTCAGCGGCAGCCGCCAGCTCCTCGGCGTGCGCACGGCAAAAGGCAAGGTCAAAAAACAGCGTATCGAACACGGGCATATCGGGCACGTACACCGTCCACGTGTGACGAAGCTCGTCAAGGGACGCAAGGACGGACGGAAGACGCGTGCCGAAGGCGATGAGACATACGGCGTCGGGATACTGCGTACGTGCCTCGGACAGCGGCATCACGCGCATACCGCGAAAGGACTGGCCGCGAACGAAGCCGTCCGACGCAACCACCGCACGCACCGCGCATCCGATATCCGCCAGGCGGTCAAAGAGCTTATCGGCTCCGTTGCCCATGCCGTATACGACGATCGGACGGTCCGTCCTACGCAGGGTATCCCACAGGTCGCTCGCATATTCAAAGGGACGCATAAGACACCTCCTGCCTACATTTTTACAAAATCCCGTTGCATTTGCCGTCGGTTTGTGCTACAATACAAGCACATACATCTATTTATATAAGGAGAGCTTTTATGGATTGCCTTTTCTGCGCCATCGTACGGGGCGAAATACCGTCGAACAAGATCTATGAGGACGACGTATGCTACGCGTTCCTCGATATCAACCCGCAGGCACCCGTTCATGCGCTTGTCGTCCCGAAGGAGCATATCCCCTCGGCCAATGAGGTACAGGAGGCACAGGCGGCGACCGTGGCGCATATCTTTACGGTCCTGCCGACCATCGCACGCACCCTCGGTCTTACGAACGGATACCGTATCGTTTCCAACGTAGGTGAGGACGGCTGTCAGTCCGTCAAGCATCTGCACTTCCATATTCTCGGCGGCAAGAAGCTCTCCGAGCAAATGTCGTAACCGTACGCCCAAAGCGGTGGGATACGACCGAAAAATTCTGAAAAAATAACCTCCGCATAGCAGAGGTTATTTTTTCGTATGAACGCAAAGGATGGATACGATCAGATCTTTTCCTTGACCTTTGCTGCTTTTCCGACTCTGTCACGCAGATAGTAGAGCTTCGCGCGACGCACCTTGGCGTTGCGGACGATCTCGATCTTGTCCACGTTGGGAGAGTGAATCGGAAATGTCTTCTCCACACCTACACCGTACGATACACGTCTGACCGTGAAGGTCTCGGAGATACCACCGCCGCGCTTGGCGATGACGGTGCCTTCAAAAAGCTGAATTCTCTGCTTCTCACCCTCGGTGATGCGAACGTACACCTTGACGGTGTCACCGATCTGGAAGCTCGGCACCTCTGTTTTCAACTGCTCATTCACAAAAGCCTGGATCTTTTCCATGATAAGGCCCTCCTTAAACTACGAACATTCATGCAGAGCATTGCAGAGGACTGTTCTGAATGCTGTCCGACCGCCGATAGGCATACGCACAGTTATAAATATAATACCACATATGTTTCAAAAAATCAAGTAGTTTTTTAAAAAAGTTGAAATTTAAGGAAAAAGTCTTGTATTCGCAGCAAACCTGTGGTAAAATATTCTCATACGATGCCCCCGAAAGGATCTGCTATATGACGAATGCAAATGAACATAACGAATCCGTCCCGCAGGAATGGGAGCTGCCGCTGACGCCCGTGTTCGAGGATCTTCCCGTGGATACCATGCCCGAGGAGGATGCCTTGATGCCGACGCAGGACGGCGATATCCCTTCCTTCGTGCAGGAGGACAATACACCGGCGTTTACCGACACGTCCGACAGCGACAGCGTAACAGCCTACGAGGACGCCGGCGATGCGGTCGCTGAAGCGTCGACCGACGAGGAGGATCCCGCCTTCTTCGTGGCCGCGCCGGACGAGCCGCCCGCAGAGGATGAGGTGCTGACGCCCACGGCCGAGCCTGCCACGGCGGCGAAGGGACGGCGCGTTGACAACGTCTTTGACTTCGTTGAGCTCGCCGTTTTTACGCTCATTGTCGTTCTGACGCTCACCGTCTTCCTGTTCCGTCACTCCATCGTGGATGGCGGCTCCATGGAATCGACGCTGCAGGACGGCGATCATCTCCTCATCTCTTCCCTTTTCTATACGCCCGAGGCGGGCGATATCATCGTCTTTGAGGAGACGTCCACACACAACCGTCCGCTCGTCAAGCGTATCATCGCTACCGAGGGGCAAACGGTCGAGATCCTTTCCGATACTGAGGTATACGTCGACGGCGAGCCCGTCATCGGCGGCTACGTCGACGGCGTTTCCGACTATGTCTATCCCATCACCTGTACCGTATCCGAGGGCTGTGTCTTTGTCCTCGGCGATCACCGCAACAATTCCGCGGATTCGCGCCGCTTTGGTGAGATTCCCGTCGAATGCATCCTCGGTAAGGTGCTCATTCGGTTTTATCCCTTTGATTCCTTTGGCACGCCGGGCGAGCTTCCCAAGGGATCGTACGAATAAAGGAGCTCTTATGGCAAAAAATCCTATTCAATGGTTCCCAGGTCATATGGCAAAAACGCGTCGCCTGATGAAGGAAAGCCTCAGCGAGGTCGATCTCGTGCTGGAGGTGCTCGACGCGCGTATCCCTTATAGCTCAAAAAATCCGGAGACCGAGGCACTCATCGGACAGAAGCCGCATATGCTTCTGCTGACGAAATCCTCCCTCGCCGATCCCGACGCCACGCGCGCATGGATCGATCATTATCGCAGCCTTGGCCGTACGGCCGTCGCCATCGACACGCTGACGGGCACGGGCCTTTCGGCATTGACCGACGCGATCAACGTCCTGATGAAGGACAAACGCGAGCGATACAGCCAAAAGGGCATGGAGGGCAAGGCGCTTCGCGCCATGATCGTCGGCATCCCCAACGTCGGCAAGTCCTCTCTCATCAACCGCCTGGCCAAGGGAAAGCGCGCCAAGGTGGAGGATCGCCCCGGCGTGACGCTCAACAAGCAATGGGTCGTTACCGATATCGGTCTGGAGCTGCTGGATATGCCGGGCGTGCTGTGGCCGAAGTTTGAGGACGCGACCGTGGGGGAAAATCTTGCCATGACCGGTGCCATCCGGGATAAGATCCTGGACACCGAGGAGCTGGCGATGCTTCTATGCGCACGCCTGCTCACCTGCGCCAAGGACGCCTTCCTTTCGCGCTACAAGCTGACGGAGGAGGAGGTCGACGGGCTTGACAGCTACGATCTCTTTGAGACCGTCGGCCGCCGCCGCGGCATGCTCATGAGCGGCGGTCAGATCGATCATGCAAGGGTTGCCACGATGCTTCTCGACGAATTCCGTGGAGGCATGATCGGCCGTATCACGCTGGAAAAAGCACATAATATGTAAACAAGAGGTAGCATATGCCAAGCTTTGACTATGAAAACGAGGCGTATCTGAAGGGATACACCGCCGTGTGCGGATGCGATGAGGCGGGACGCGGTCCTCTTTGCGGACCGGTCGTGGCGGCCGCCGTCATTTTGCCGCGCGACGCGGTGATCGAGGGCCTCAACGATTCCAAAAAGCTGTCGGCGAAGAAGCGCGAGGCGCTGTACGACGTCATCATCGAGCGTGCCGTCGCGTACGGTATTGCCGAGGCAAGTCCCGAGGAGATCGACGAGATCAACATTCTCAACGCATCGATGCTCGCCATGCGCCGTGCCGTGGAAAAGCTGGCGATACCGGCCGATTTTGCCATCATTGACGGTAATCACAGCCGTGGCTTTGCGATCGATACGCTTCCCCTCGTCAAGGGGGACAGCCTGTCCTATTCCGTGGCCGCCGCCTCCATCCTCGCCAAGGTCACCCGTGACCGCCTATGCGAGGAGCATCACCGTCTGTATCCCGTTTACGGCATTGATAAGCACAAGGGGTATCCGACCAAGGCGCATATGGATGCGGTACGCACGTACGGGCCGAGTCCCATACACCGACGCACCTTCCTGCGCTTTCTCGAATCCGATGAGAATTCTTAATATCTTCAAGGCGGACACCGAGCGTCACCGCCTCGGTCGCTACGGCGAGCGCGTCGCCGCCCGCTATCTCAAAAAGCAGGGCTACAAAATACGGCAGCGCAATTTTGTCGCCGCAGACGCCGAGATCGACATCATCTGCGAATCGGCCGACACCATCGTTTACGTCGAGGTAAAGACGCGCACGGTGGGGCACGCGACCGAAGCATCCCGTCCCGCGGCCGCCGTCACGCCCGAAAAGCAGAGAAAGATCCTGCGCGCCTCGCGCTTTTATAAGCCGCGCCATCATGTACATAAGCGGCAACGCTTTGACATTGTTGAGGTCTATACCGACGGCAAACAGCCGCCGCACACCGTGCGTATTTGTCATATGCCGGGTGCCTTTACCCGCGATACCGCTTATCCGCCCGGTCGGGCGCACTAAGTTAATACGTTTTCGGCTTGAAGGTGGCACACACCGTCTGCGACGAGCAGTCGGCGCTGTGAGGTCCTACACTGATCGACGAGGCAAAGCAGTGCGTCTGCCCGTCGTTGAAGGTGCAATGCTCGGCGTCACACGATACGCCCTTGAGGCATTTACCGCTTTGGCAAGCACTGTCCGTCATATGCAGCTTCTCTTCCATAACGCTCTCCTTTCTGTAGCCCGAAAATTTCAAAGGCTACGGACGGTCTATACCGTAGCATTCCCACCGAGCGACCATTTATCCCGAAAGGTTATTTTACAAACATGGCAATTTTTACCATAGCCGATCTTCATCTGTCCACGCTGGCATCGACGAACAAGTCGATGGAGGTCTTTGGCCGTCGCTGGGATCACTACACCGAGCGTCTTAAGGCCAATTGGGAGCGCGTGGTCGGCGAGGACGATACGGTGATCGTAGGCGGCGACATATCCTGGGCGCTCTCTCTGGAGGAGGCGCTCTCCGACCTGACCTTTATTGATGCGCTCCCCGGACGAAAGATCCTGCTCAAGGGCAACCACGATTTTTGGTGGTGCACCATGCAAAAGCACCGTCTGTTTTTTGAAGCGCACGGCATACGCACCATATCCTTTCTTTTTAACAATGCACACGACGTCGGACCGTATATCGTCGCCGGCACGCGCGGCTGGTTTCAGGACGACGACGCACCGAGTGTCAACGGAGCCGATGCCGAAAAGATACAGAACCGCGAGCTGCTGCGTCTGCGCACCAGCCTGTCCGAGGCGGTCCGCCTGCGAGAGGCGTCCGAGGACAAGGAGCGGGAGATCCTCGTTTTCACACACTTCCCTCCTCTGTGGGCGGATCGGGAATGGACGCCCTTTCTCGATGTGCTGGAGGAATTCGGCATCCGCCGCGTATTTTTCGGTCACATCCACGGTCAATACGCCATCCCGCCCGTCATGACCGCAAGAAATATAGAATTTCATCTTGTTTCGGCGGACTTTTTGGACTTTTTGCCGAAAATCATTCATTAATCTCCTTTTTTGGTCAAATTTAAAAAAGAATACTTGACAAACCCATTTATTTGGTGTAAAATAAAGCAGTTTAAACGCATGCATATCATGTAATATATTAAGAACAACATTCTTCGGAGGAAACACACACTATGAGCCTTATGAAAAAGGAACTCACCGAGAAATCCGGTTTTACCATCGAATTCTCGATCGACAAGGAAGCCTATGCGAAAGCAGAAATGGACGCATATAAGAAGCAGGTGAAGTCCATCACCGTACCCGGCTTCCGCAAGGGAAAGGCGCCCAAGCACATCATTGAGCGTATGTACGGCAAGGGAGTTTTCTTTGAAGATGCCATCAATGCTTGCCTGCCCGAGGCCTTTGAGGCGGCTGTCAAGGAAGCCGAGCTGGACGTTGTCGGCGGTCCGAGCTTTGACATCGTAACGGACGGTCTGGACGGCGGCGACATCGTTCTCAAGGCGACCGGCTTTGTCAAGCCCGAGGTCAAGATCGAGGGCTACAAGGGCATCGTTGCGAAGAAAAAGGCCGTTCGCGTTACCGCGAAGGAGATCGACGCCGAGCTTGAGCAGGTGCGCAAGAGAAATGCAAGAACCATCGAGGTCACCGATCGTCCCGTGAAGAGCGGCGACATCGCCAACATCAACTACGAGGGCTCCGTCGACGGTGTTCCCTTTGACGGCGGTAAGGGCGAGGATCACGACCTGACCATCGGCTCGGGGGCTTTCATCCCCGGCTTTGAGGATCAGATCATCGGTAAGAGCGTCGGCGACGAGTTCGACGTCAACGTTACCTTCCCCACCGAATATCACGCCAAGGAGCTCGCCGGTAAAGCCGCTGTCTTCAAGACCAAGGTCAACGCGATCAAGGAGGAGCAGCTTCCCGAGGCAGACGACGAATTTGCTAAGGATGTATCCGAATTTGATACCCTTGATGAATACAAAGCCGACCTGAAGGATAAAATAGCAAAGAGGAAGGGACAGGAAGCCGAGACGGAATTTGACAACGCCATCGTCGATGCTCTGCTGTCCAAGATCGAGGCAGACATTCCCGAGCCCATGTTCGTTCAGGAAACGGAAAACTACGTCCGTGATTACGACAACCGTCTGCGTATGAACGGCATGGATCTCAACACCTACTTCAAGTATACCGGCATGACGCTGGATGCTCTGCGTGCGCAGCTGCGTCCTCAGGCTGAAAAGCAGGTCAAGCTTCGTCTTGCGCTGGAAACCATCGCCAAGCTGGAAGCTCTCACGGTATCCGACGAGGAAGTGGATGAAGAATACAAGCGCCTGGCTGACGCATATCACGTCGAGCTCGACAAGGTCAAGGACATGATCGCCGCTGAGGATATCAAGGCGGATCTGCTTGTCGGCGCTGCCATGAAGCTCGTCAAGGAGAACACGGTAGCTAAGGCGTAACCAATACAAGTGCCGACAGTCAGAGTGAATTCCCTTTGCTGTCGGCATTTTAAATTTTTATTTATGGAAAGGAACCTCCTTATGGCACTGGTACCAATGGTCGTCGAGCAGACCTCTCGCGGAGAGCGCTCGTACGATATCTACTCGCGTTTGCTCAACGATCGCATCATTTTTCTGGCCGATGAGGTCAACGACGTTACCGCATCGCTGGTCGTCGCGCAAATGCTCTATCTCGAAGCGCAGGATCCCGACAAGGATATTTACTTCTACATCAACAGCCCCGGCGGATCGATCTCGGCCGGTATGGCGATCTACGACACGATGAACTACATCAAGTGCGACGTTTCGACCATCTGCATCGGCATGGCCGCCTCCATGGGTGCCTTCCTGCTCAGCAGCGGCGCCAAGGGCAAGCGCTTTGCCCTGCCCAACGCCGAGGTCATGATCCATCAGCCTCTCGGCGGTATGCAGGGTCAGGCGACGGATATCAAGATCCACGCCGATCACATCCTTCGCATCCGTGAAAAGCTCAACAAGCTCCTCTCCGAGCAGACCGGCAAGCCTCTTTCGGTCATTGAGCAGGACACCGAGCGTGACAACTTCATGACGGCGGACGAAGCGGCCGCTTACGGTCTTATCGACAAGGTCATTACGAAAAAGGAACTCAACTGATCATGGCTGAACACACCAACAACCGATGCACCTGCTCCTTCTGCGGAAGAAGCGAGCAAGAGGTGTCGCTGCTCATTCCCTCGCAGGACGGGAAAAGCTACATCTGCGACAGCTGCATCGACGTATGCTCTGACTTTATTGACGCGCATTTCACGCCCAAGACGGCGGAGGATGCCGAGGACGCACTCTCCTTCGAGACGCTGCCGAAGCCGATGGAGATCAAGGAAAGACTTGACGAATACGTCATCGGGCAGGATGAAGCCAAGCTCGCCCTGAGCGTGGCCGTTTACAACCACTATAAGCGCATTCTCACGCTGGAGCAGCAGGACAAGGGAAGCCGCAAGAGCAAGAAGAAAAAAACGGCCTCCGACGGAAGCGAGGACGGCGTCGAGCTTCAGAAGTCCAACGTGCTTCTCCTTGGCCCGACGGGTGTCGGAAAGACGTATATTGCGCAAACGCTTGCCAAAAGCTTCAAGGTTCCCTTCGCGATCGCAGACGCCACGACGCTGACCGAGGCCGGCTACGTGGGCGAGGACGTGGAAAACATCCTGTTGCGTCTGATCCAGGCAGCCGATTACGACGTCGAGCTGGCTGAACACGGCATTATCTACATCGACGAGATCGACAAGATCGCCCGCAAGGGAGAAAACCGCTCCATTACGCGCGACGTATCGGGCGAGGGCGTGCAGCAGGCATTGCTCAAGATCTTGGAGGGCACGGTGGCCAACGTACCTCCGCAGGGCGGCCGCAAGCATCCCAACCAGGAATTTATCCCCATTGATACAAAGAACATTCTGTTCATCTGCGGCGGTGCCTTTGACGGTATCGAAAGCATTATCGAGCAGCGCAGCGGCCATCAGCAGATCGGCTTCTCCACCGAAAAGATCACCAAGGCCGAAAAGGTCAAGAAGGGCGTCTATAAGGACGTCATCGCGCACGACGTCGTCAAGTACGGACTCATCCCCGAGCTTGTCGGCCGTCTGCCGGTCATCGTAGCGCTGGATAACCTCGACGAGGAAGCGCTCGTGCGCATCATGCGTGAGCCGAAGAACGCGCTGTATAAGCAGTATCAAAAGCTTCTCTCCTTAGATGGGATCGAGCTTGTTTTTGAGGACGATGCCCTGCGTGCTATCGCGCACCAGGCCATTGAGCGGCAGACCGGTGCCAGAGGCCTGCGTGCCATTCTGGAGGGCGTCATGATGAAGCCCATGTTTGAGCTTCCCTCACGCGACGACGTCGCGCGTGTGGTCGTCACCGCGGATTTTGTCAACGGCAAAGCCCCGCTGACACTGATCCTCAAGGATTCCGCCGCCTCGGCATAACGCAAAAAGACTATAATTATTTACAAAACGGATATTTTCTATAGCAAAAAGGCTGCCTCGGCACGAGACAGCCTTTTTGTTTTTTTGACAGGTAGTACAGAAAGGAAGCGTGCCATGTTTGCCGGACAATGTCAGCAATGGAACCCGTCCCTTTGTCACTCGGTGGCCTTGGCACCCTTGCGATAAGACAGGGGGCTTTCCTCCATATACTGCTTAAAGATCTTGTGAAAATAGTTGGCGTTACAAAAGCCGACGGACTCGGCAATGTCGGCAAGCGGCGTATCGGTGCCGCAGAGCAGGCGTTGGGCGCTCACGACGCGCACGCCGTTGATATAATCGACGGGAGTGCGTCCGATGCTCTCCTTAAACATACGCGTGAAGTGGTCGGAGGACACGTGGATCATGGAGCAAAGCTCGCTGATGGGCAGCTTTTGGCTGTAATACTTTTTGATATGCTCCAGCACGGGACGCAGACGCAGGACGTTGTGATAGATCATACGGTCCTGCTCATCGCGAGCGATCCCGTAGTGACGAAGCAAAACGGTCATGAGCAGATAGATATCGGCTCGGATCGGCAGCTTGTAGCACACGTCCTTGTCGGCATATTCCTCCAGTGCATCGGAGAAATAGCGAAAAAGCGCGGTGTAAACGGGATGGTCACGGCGGAACATGGGCACACGGATGCGCGACTGCACCTCGAACATATATAAAAGCTCGCTGTCGAGGCTGGCCATGTTCTGCTCCAGAATGGAGGCCTCAAACACCAGACCGCGCATTGCGGCATGCGCGCTCTCTGCCCTTGCGCTGTATACGACGGACGAGGGAACGAAGAAAATATCCCCCTCGTGCGCTTGCAAAAACTCCGTTCCGACGCTCAGGCGTATATCCCCCTCGACGACCTGCCAGATCGCCATGGCACGGTCGTGCCAAAGAGGCGAGAGGATCCGTCCGTCGCCTTCACAGCGGAGGACGTAAAACGGCCCCGTTTCACTTACTTTTGCACACATGATCTGTCCCTTTCCGGAATCGTCATTAATAAAATGTCGCTACTTCCTGCTGCGGCTTTTCGGCGCGCTCGATCGCGCTCACCGTAAGAACGGGGCCCTCCGAGCGATAGAGCTTCGAATACTCCATGGAAAGCTTGCCCGTCACCGTGACCCAATCGCGCGTCTTGAGCTTCAACGAGCCCATGCCGCGTGCTACGACACCGCGATAGGAAATATCGTCGGCACAGCACACCATGATGTGACGGCCGATGGCATACTCGCCGGCGGGAAGCGACGCGTCCAGCGCCACGATGCCCTTAAAGCGCAGGGTCTTGCCGACGTATTTCTCGGTGTCCTCCGTCATGTCACGGTAGAACACGGCAAAATCGTCATCCTTGATCTCCACGACGGGAGCTTCTACGTCGAACGGAAGGGGATCCTCGATATCGTCAAAGGTGATATCGCCCGTCACGTCCTCGTAGCAGATGTTGGCCTTGCGGCTGACGCCGCGCACCAGCTTGTGCAGCTCCTGCTTGTCCGTCGTCTCGCTGACGCGGTTAAAGACCACCATTTCCGCACTCGTCAGCTTGTCAACGGTCAGCTGACGCATGTTGGCGTTGTAGGACAGAATGGTCGTGCTGTCTGCCAGAAAGATCTCCTGATATACGAGGAAGTTCTCGGGCAACGCGTTGTAGAAGGCGTCGAGCATCCACATACCGTTGTATTCCACGACGAGCACGTCGGCCTTCGCACGCTTTTGAATAGCGCTCAGCCGATCGGGTGTCAGGGACTGCACGTCGTCAACGGAGGCGAGGGACACGTTGTCGCCAAAGGCGCTCGGCTCGTACTCCTCTTCCCCATCCTCACAGCGGATGATGAGATACTGACGCTTGCCGTCATTGAAGTTCTCGTCCTGCATGGTATCCAGGATGAACTTCGTTTTTCCGGCCTCCAAAAATCCCGTAAACAGGTATACGGGAATTTCCTTTATCTGTTCCATGGGGGTTCCTTTCTCTGTTCGGTGCCTTACACGCCGAGGAGGGCGCGTATCTTATCCTTATCCAGCTGCGAGCCGATGACGCACAGACGTCCGATGATCGCGGCCGAGCCGTAACGGATGTCGGGCTCGTCGGGAACGTAGTCAAAATGCAACCAGCGTCCGTCGGTCGAGGCAACGATGCCCTTGGCACGAAGGATCATGCCGTAGGAAGGATCCTCAGCAAAGGTCTCGAGGATCGACGTAAGCTCGTCCTCGGTAAAGTGACGCGTCGTTTCAACGCCGAAGCTGGTGAAGACCTCGTCCGCATGATGATGGTGATGATGATCGTGGCAACCGCAGGTGCATTCCTCATCGTGCTCGTGATCGTGGTCGTGGTCGTGGTCATGCTCGTGTTCATGGTGATGGTGATGCTCATGCTCATGGTCATGCTCGTGGTCATGACAGCCGCAGGTGCATTCCTCATCGTGCTCATGGTCATGGCCATCGTGATCGTGGTCATGGTCGTGATCATGGCAACCGCAGGTGCAATCCTCGTCATGGTCATGATCGTGATGATGGTCATGGTGATGCTCATGCTCGTGGCGGTGCGTATGCGCCAGCTCCTCCATGGCGGCCGCCAGCGTATCGCGGCGTTCCATGGCGCAAAGCAGATCCGCCCCCGTCAGCTCCTCCCACGGTGTGGTAACGAGGACGGCATCGGCATTCTTCGTGCGCAGGAGCGCTACCACGTCGGAAAGCTTTCCTTCGTCCATGCCCGTCGTATGCGACAAAACGATCGCACCGGCGTGGGCTACCTGGTCATTGAAGAATTCACCGAAATTCTTCATATACATTTTGCACTTTTTCGCGTCAACGACGGTGGTGAAGCCGTTGAGCTGTGCCTGCTCGCAGCCCGTGCCGGAGGCGGCGCGGATGACGTCGGACAGCTTGCCGACGCCCGAGGGCTCGATGATGATGCGGTCGGGGTGATAGTCATTGATCACCGAGGCGAGTGCCTTGGTAAAATCACCGACGAGCGAGCAACAAATACAGCCCGAATTCATCTCGGTGATCTGAATGCCGGCGTCCTGCAAAAAGCCGCCGTCAATACCAATCTCGCCAAATTCGTTCTCGATCAGAACGACCTGCTCGCCCGTATAGGCCTCGCGAATGAGTTTTTTTATAAGCGTGGTCTTCCCCGCACCGAGGAAACCGGAAATGATATCGATCTTGGTCATGCCTGTGAGTCCTGTAAGGACCTCTCCTTTGAAAATATAGTATAAAATATTATAGTACAACTTGCAAAAAAAGTCAAGGCAAAGCGAAAGAAAAAGCGGCTTCGATCGAAGCCGTTTTTTCTTTTAAAAGCATCAGCGCTTGGAAAGCACCTCTGCCTCGTATGCCTCGGCCTCCGCGTACCAGTCGTCGGTCAGGCCCTGACGGGACAGATATTCGTTCCAAACGTCGCCAAGAGGCATCGTCTTGAAGAGCTCGTTGATGTGCATCAGCTTGCCGTAGTTGGCGCTGTTCTGAAGAGCCTTGAGGTCCTCGTGAGGAAGAAGCAGCGCGTACAGCAGCGCCTTTTCGACCGAGCGCTCGCCCGTGACCCATGCGCCGATACGGTTGATCGATGCATCGAAGTAGTCGAGAGCGATCATCACCTTGTCAACGGCGTCGTTGCGAACGATCTCCTTGCAGATCTCCTTAACCTCATCGTCAAGGACGACGACGTGGTCGCTGTCCCAACGAACGGGACGGGATACGTGCAGGGCTACCTGATCGTAGAAGGCGAGAAGCGCGGGAACCTTGTCGGAAACGACCTCGGTGGGATGATAGTGACCGGTATCCAGCAGGCAGCAGATGTTGGACTTTGCGGCATAGTTCTGATAGAATTCGTTGCTGCCAACGGTGTAGCTTTCCACACCGATACCGAAGACCTTGCTTTCCACAGCGACGATGACCCACTCGCGATCGTAATCGGCGAGGATCTCGTCCAAGGACTTCTTCAGACGGGCGCGAGGGCCAAGACGGTCGGCGGGAATATCCTTGAAACCGTCGGGGATCCAGATGTTGACAAGGCACTTGGTGCCCATCGCACGGCCGAGCTCGGCAGCAATACGAAGGGATGCCTTACCGTGATTGACCCAGAAGGTACGGACCTCCTCATCGGGCGAGGACAGGCTGAGACCGTCCTTCATCATGGGATGAGCAAAGAAGGTGGGGTTGAAGTCGATGCCGACGATACCGTTCTCCTTGGCAAACTTGACCCAGGGCTCAAAGTGCTTATAGGTATACGCATCGCGGTCCACCTTGCCCTTATCCTCACCGAGGATGGCATAGCAAGCGTGCAGGTTGAGCTTCTTGGGACCGGGCATGAGGGAGAAGGCCTTTTTGATATCTGCCATCAGCTGCTCGGGACCTACGGCACGACCGGGATAGTTACCCGTCGTCTGAATACCGCCCGACAGAGAGTCGGCTCCGTCGAAGCCGATAACGTCGTCGCCCTGCCAGCAATGGACGCTGATGGGAATGTTCTTCAGCGTGTTGAGCGCCGCCTCGGTATCTACACCGTAGGCTGCATACATCTGTTTTGCTTCATCGTATCTTGACATAAAAACGTTCCTTTCGGTATGCATATTTCATTAGTATAGTTATACCATATTCGCCGTTTTTTGTCAAGGGGCTTTTTAAAAACACATTGCACGCGCCTGTGTGCTAAGGCAGCCGGTGCTCCGCCGTGTCATCTCACATACACGCCGTTCGTCTTTGTCAATCGCCCTCGGTCTTATTCTGCCGTTATTTTTCTCTGTTTTTTCGCAAAATGCGTCAAATCATGCCATCCGTCGACAGTCTTGTCCGTCGGTGACACACCGTGCGTAAAAGGCGGGACGCACGCGCGTGCCAAGGGGTGCCGCGCGTGCCCCATTCGTACGAAAAGGGAGAAAAGGCAAAGCCGTGCGCCAGGCGGCGCATCGCCTCCGCCACCTCACGCGAGGTCCCCTCGCGAACGACGGTACGGTCGGAAATACAGCGCCAATACACCTCGGGATACTGCAGGCAGGGCGGTGATTCCCCGCCCTGCACCTGCGTTACGAGCAGGCGGGCGAGTGATATACCGGCGGCACGAAGGAGGTCCACGTGTCGGCCGCCGCACGGATGCATATCCAAGACGTACGCGCGACCGTGTCCGTCGTATGCAAGGTCAAAGCAGGCGACGCCGCAATAGCCTAAGCGCTCGCTCGCCCGACAAAGGGCGAGAGCGGCGCGATCCGGCGGCTCGGCCAACAGGGCGGCACAGGCGTTCCCCTCTTCCCCGCGAAGGACGGAGCGCGCCTGTACCGCCGCGACGACACGACAGGCGCGGTCCTGGATAACGACGAGCGTTTTAAGCAGCGGTGCCTGTGCGCCGATGACCGAGCGAAGCATCAGCTCTCCCCGATACCCCGTGCTAAAGCACGCGGACACCGCCGCAAGAACGTCAGCGCGTGTGTCGACCCGCACGGGCCGACAGGTGGGTGAAGCATACCGATCGGTGGGCAGAAGGATCGCCGGATAAGCGACGGGAGTCGCGGCCTGCTTGCGGGCAAATTCCCCGACGGAGGAAAAGCAAAGATGCGGTACCACCGGCACACCGAGGTGCGACAGCTCGGCGAGAAGTGCCGCACGGTCGCGCACGACGGCAAACACCGACGGATCCTGCAACAGCATGCGATAGCGAGCCGAGAGCGTGCCGCGCTCGTTCATGACGAAGGCCATCGCCGCCTCCGTGCAAGGCACGAGCAGCAGTACCTGATCGCCGTGGGCATCGGCAAAGCGCATAAGTGCGTCCCTGCCGCGGCTCGTCAAGGACGAAACGGCGTGCGCACGCAAAAAGGGGGCGTGCGGCGGCGCGGTGCCTGCACGATCGAAAAAGACGTGCGAGCAAACGCCGTACGCTTCATAAAAAGAAAGCGCCACCGAATACGCGCCGAGGTCCCCTCCGATAAGAACGGGCAAAAGAGAGTCGATCATAGATATCCTTTCCGGGACGCGTGTCCCTGCCATCTATGTATCTCTTTTGCCCGTTTGTCCGTATTATTCGAGCGATCCCTCGCAAAGCATACCGGGAAAGCCCCATTGCCGCAGGACCTCATAGGTAGCCACCGCGACGGCGTTGGAAAGATTGAGGCAGCGTCTGTCGGGAAGCATCGGAAGCCGAACGGTCGTCGACATATGTGCGCGCAGAAGCTCCTCGGGAAGCCCGGCCGTCTCGCGCCCAAACATCAGAAACACCGGCTCGGAATAGACAACGTCGTATACGTTTTTCTTTGCCTTGGAGGAAAAATAATAGACCGTCGCCCCTGCATGCTGCCGCTCAAAATCGGCGAGATCGTCGTAATAGGTGACGTCCAGCTTGTCCCAATAATCCAGCCCCGCGCGCTTGAGCGTGCGGTCGGAGATCTCAAAGCCAATGGGGCGGATGATATGGAGCGCCGCGCCCGTCACCGCACAGGTGCGGGAAATGTTTCCCGTGTTCTGTGGGATTTCGGGTGAATAAAGGACGATGTTGATGGGTTTCATAGTCATTCTTTCCTTTTTTTGCGAAAATATGTCCGTTGGATGCTTTTATTCTACATTTTTTCACGCCTTTGTCAAGAAAAATCGAAAAAAAGAAGAAAAACTTTACAATTTGGTCTTTGATTTCAAAATAATATATGCTATACTATATAGGATGAACCATGCAGATCGAAAGGATCGTATTCGATGAAGCTTTTTAAAACATACAGTGAAAAACAGATCAAGCGCATTCTTCCCATCGCCAACCGGACGGACGCACTCGCCGAGCAGTTCGCCTCGATGCGCGACGACGAGCTGCGCTCGTATACCGATATACTCAAGGGAAAGCTCGCCGAGGGCAAGACGCTCGACGATATTCTTCCCGAGGCCTTTGCGCTCGTACGCGAGGCCGATGCGCGTGTCCTTGGCAAGCGTCCCTTCTTCGTACAGATCCTCGGCGGTATCCTGCTGCATCAGGGCCGTATCGCCGAAATGAAGACGGGTGAAGGTAAGACGCTGGTGGCCACGCTTCCCGCTTACTTAAACGCGCTGACGGGCAAGGGCGTACACATCGTCACCGTCAACGATTACCTGGCACGGCGTGACAGTGAGGAAATGGGAAAGGTCTACGGCTTCCTCGGCCTCACGACGGGTCTGGTCGTTTCGGGACAGGATCCCAAGGAAAAGCGCGCCGCCTACGCCGCCGATATCACCTACGGAACCAACAATGAGTTCGGCTTTGACTATCTGCGTGACAACATGGTGGTCTACAAGGAGCAGATGGTCCAGCGCGGGCACGCCTTTGCCATCGTGGACGAGGTCGATTCCATCCTGATCGACGAGGCCAGAACGCCGCTGATCATCTCCGGTGCCGGTGCGAAGTCCACCGAGCTGTACGATCAGGCCGACCGTCTGGTGCGTCAGTTCTCCCACCACGTGATCAAGGAATTCGACGTCAAGCTGGACAACGACGAATACGAGGAGGATTACATCGTCGACGAAAAGGCGCGTACCGCCATCCTTACCAAGCACGGTATCGAAAAGGCTGAGCGCTTCTTCCACATCGACAACCTGTCCGATCCCGAAAACAATACGATCTATCACCACGTCAATACCGCCATTCGTGCGCACGGCGTTATGAAGCGCGACGTCGACTATATCGTCAAGGACGATGCGGTCGTCATCGTTGACACCTTTACCGGCCGTCTGATGCCGGGACGTCGCTACAACGAGGGCCTGCATCAGGCCATCGAGGCCAAGGAAAAGGTCAAGATCCAAAAGGAATCGCGCACGCTGGCGACTGTCACCTTCCAGAACTATTTCCGTATGTACGGCAAGCTGTCGGGCATGACGGGAACGGCGCTGACGGAGGATGATGAGTTCCGCGACATTTATTCCCTTGACGTCGTTGAGGTACCGACCAATCGCCCGATGATCCGAAAGGATCACAACGATGCCGTCTATCGCACCCGCGCAGGCAAGCTGCGCGCCATCGTCCGTCAGATCGGCGAATGCCATGAAAAGGGACAGCCCGTGCTCGTCGGTACGGTATCCATCGACAAGTCCGAGGAGCTTTCCCATATGCTCAAGCGAGCCGGTATTCCCCACACCGTCCTAAATGCCAAGCATCATGAAAAGGAAGCAGAGATCGTTGCCCAGGCAGGCCGCCTCGGCGCCGTTACCATTTCCACGAACATGGCAGGACGAGGTACCGATATCATGCTCGGCGGCAACCCCGAATACATGGCAAAATCCGACATGCGCAAGCATGGATATGCCGAGGAAGTCATTGCCGCCGCCACGGGAACCAAGGAGACCGACGACGAGCTCATCCTTGAAGCAAGAGAGTTCTTCCGCACGGCGTACGACAAGCACAAGGAGCAGATCCGCCCCGAGGCCGATCAGGTTCGTGCCGTCGGCGGCTTGTATATTCTTGGTACGGAACGGCACGAGAGCCGCCGTATCGACAACCAGCTGCGCGGCCGAAGCGGCCGTCAGGGTGACGAGGGTGAATCCAAGTTCTTCCTGTCCATGGAGGACGATCTGATGCGCCTGTTCGGCTCCGAACGTCTGATGGGCATCACCGCCCGTCTGGGCCTTGACGACGATACACCAATCAACGCAGGTATTCTCTCCGGCTCGATCGAAAACGCGCAACGCAAGATCGAATCGACCAACTTCGCCCGCCGTAAGCACGTCCTATCCTACGACGACGTCATGAACCGTCAGCGAAACGTCATCTACGGTCAGCGCCGCGAGATCCTCTTTACCGAAAACATGAGCGAGCGCATCGAAACGATGATCCGCGAGACCGTCGGCGAGGCGTTTGACGCATACTTTGCCGGTGAGGATGCCGCCGAGTGGAATGCCGACGGCTTTGCCGCACACTTCCAAGGAATTCTCGGCTCGGCAAAGGCCATCGTCGCGCTTTCGGACGACCGCGAGACGCTGCGTGAGACCGTCATTGAGCGCGCCGTTTCCCTATACCACGAAAAGGACGCGCTGTTCGCCAAGGTGCAGGGCATGCCCGAGGGCGCCATGCGCGAGATCGAAAAGGTCATCCTTCTGCAAAACGTCGACAACAAGTGGATGGAGCACCTCGACGCGATGGACGACCTCAAGGAATACATCGGCCTGAACGCCTACGCACAGCGTGACCCGATGGCTATGTACCGTATCCAGGGCGGTGAGCTGTTCGATCAGATGATCGACGACATCCGCGAGGAAACGGTACGCAAGGTGCTCTCCGTCGTTCCGCGCGTGCAATCCACCGAGCGCGTCCAGGTCGCCAAGCCGATGATGCCGGTGGGCGACGGCTCCGCACGCCCCGTGCGCAAGCCCGCGACCTCCAAAAAGGTCGGCCGCAACGATCCCTGCCCCTGCGGAAGCGGAAAGAAATACAAAAAATGCTGCGGTGCATAAAGCGGTGCCAACCCTCGGTACCGATGCCCGAAAGGAGAACGTATGGGTTTTGGAACGCTGTTCGTCGCCTTTTTGCTCCTGTTTAATTTTATTTACGTCGAATATACCGACCTGATCTGTGCTCTGCTGATGGCACTGGCTTTGGTCAAGCTGTCGCCTGTGCGGCGCGAATTTCGCGCCGCCTCCTACGTCAGTCTTTTCTTCGCCGCCCTCGGCGCGGCAGAGCTTGGCTTTTCTATATATGAAAGCTTCCATATGACCACGCACGCGCTTTCCTATCTTGCCATGGCGCGAAACGTCCTGCTCCTCGCGATCACCGGTCTTGTCCTCCTCGGCATTCGTGCAACGGCCAAGGAGGTCGGGCTCGGCCGACTCGCCGTTCGGTGTGAAAGCACGCTCGTCATGCCTCTGATCGTCTACGCATCGCAGTTCGTTTTGGAGATCCCCGGCCTGTTTGCCTCCGACAACGGAGGAGCGCAGATCTTTGCCGCGATCATTCTGCTGCTCGCCTTCGTCATGCACGCCGTCAACGCCGTTACGATCTACAAGGCGTATGCGCGCATCTGCATGCCCGAGGACGTGGATATGAACATGAAAAAGCCGCCCTCCCGCTTTGCCTTTATCAACACCATGCGTGAAAAGCAAGCCGAGCAGGAAGCCCGACAGGCCAAGGCGAAGCAGGCGGCGTTCGACGAAAAGATGCGCCGCAAAAAAGAAAAAAGAAAAAAGAAATAATCCTCCCCAAAAGGAGTCATTCCATGTCGATCGTAGAAAAAAAGCAACCGAGAGGCATATGGATCACCATAGCCCTGCTCTGCTTCTTCAACGCAAATATCGGCGTCATCGACATTCTGCCCGATTTCATCGGCTCGCTCATCTTCGTGCTGACGCTCAAGGAGGCGGCCGATCTGTCGCCGTATTTTGCCGAAGCACGGGCGGCCTTCTTCAAGCTCGGTCTTTGCGATCTGTGCAAGTTCTTTTGTCAGTTCTCGGTATTCAGCCGAAGCAACGCCGTCGTGCAAGGTGATATGTCCGCTATGTTCTCCATGACCTTCCTCGTGCTGGATACCGTCTTCGCCTTTGCGGCGGTACGCTACCTGTTCGAGGGTCTGTTCTACCTCGGCGAGCGCAGCGATGCGAAAGCGCTGTATGCACCCTTCCCTCTTTTCTCAAAAAGCGGTCCTGTGCTCGACCCCGACCGTTTAAAGACCTGTACGCTCGTGTTTCTTGCCTGCAAGCATCTGCTTTGCACCGTCCCCGAGTTTTTGCGCCTGTCGCGCGACCCGGCGGACACCTCCCCCGATCCCGCCCGCTTTTACGGACAAGCCACGCTGGCTTGCTTTATTACGATAACCGTTTTCGGTCTTATCTGGCTGTTCCTGTGTCTGCGATACAAGCATGCCATCTTTAAGGAAGGCCGCGCCCACGCCGCTCTACGCGACCGTCTGCTCCCCGAGGAGCTGGCGCTCTATACCGATCGCGTGCGCCGTCATACCTTCCGTACGGCAGGCTACCTCTTTGTTGCCGCCATGGTCATACTGCTTCCGCTACGTTTGGATTCATATGGCGGACTCAACATCATGCCCTACTTCCTCTTCCCGTTTTTGCTGTTCTTAGCGCTTCATATGATAAGGCCGTACGTAACCGAGGCCAAGCGGTGGCGCTTCGTCGCGCTGCTGACGACGCTGTCCTCTCTGGCTTCGTACGTCTCGCAGGCCGTCTTCTTTGAGACCTATTCCTTTATCGATCTTATGAATAACGACAAGGCCGTCCGCCTCTATACCATCCATACGGCCGTCCATGCCGCAGATACCGTGCTGGTGATCCTGCTTCTGCTTGCGATCCTGCGCGTCGTCTTCGCCTTTATTCGCACCTATACCGTGTGCGACGAGCAGAGCGGCTCCTTTACCGCGATAGATCGCGATTACCAAAAGGACGCGCGTCGGTACAGCACGATCTGCATCGGCGTGTTCATCGCCGCCGCGCTCGCACGTCTGACGGACGTCATCCAGCGAGGCGAGGTATCCGTCGTATTTTCCAACCCCGAAAGCGCCTTCTCCTACACGACCGTCGTCGGCCTTATCCCGTGGTTTTCGACGCTGAGCTCGCTTTTGACGATCTTCTCCGTCATCACGGCCGCCTTCCTGTTTTTGCGGTTGCGCGACGCCTTCCGTCTTCGCTATCCCGATCCCGACAAGGAAAAATAAAAAGGATCGGCCTCCCCACCCGTCAAATTCCGCTGACGCAGGGGCAAGCTCGACATCGATCTCTTTTACCAAAGCTGTCTTGTATCCAAGCGGCTGTGCCACGGTGGCACAGCCGCTTTGGTTTTCCTTCTCTTTTTCGGATCCCATGTGTATAAACTATACAAAAGGAAGAAGGATCCGAGAAGGAGGCGCCCCCTCCTTTTGTGCAAATGGTAAAAATTACACCACGCCGCCAAAAATTTCTTGCAACGGAGGACGGATCGTGCTATACTGAAAGTGAGATAAACCGTACATACAAAACCGCCCCCATCGGTATGCAGTACCGTCATTATTCACTTCAATAGCTGTCGCTACAATTGGAGTAACGACGATTGTTTCAGCCGAGGCTGGTGCAGTCGTTTCCAAAATCGTTGGCGAAAACGGAACACAGACACCAAGCCAAACTGTGTGGAACGGGCGAGGAGGTACAGAAAGACTGGATGTGGAAAACCCTGCACCAGGTGTTCGAAAAGGACAAATTCATTATCATGATTTTAAGAATGGGAAACATTTATATGATCTTTCAACTGGTACTTTTAATAATCCAACAAAAAGATTAAACGAGCTTCTTTCAGATAGAGGTTTTCTGAAAGGTCTAAAAAAGGCATTAAGACTTTTAGGAGAAAGACTATGACAAAAGAAATACATATGAATGCTCCCATGAAAAAACTTGCCGTTCAAGTAATGCCATTGTTTCTCCCAAACGAACGCAAAATATTAGCCGAGATCAATTCTTTTTTTGAGCGAGCCGCCATGTATCCGTGCAAGGAAGGAATATGCTTTTTGACAGATCCACCAAGTAATGTAGCCTGTCTGCTTGAAAACAAACACCATTTTTTGACTGAACTCGAATGGGAACATAATGAGATATATTTCAACAAATCAATGATTCGTCGAGGATACCGTCAATCAATTGAAATAGCATTCAAACAAATTGCATCACTTTTGTCCGAGAAGTTCCCAAACATTTGCTTTCGTATTGTAGCTTCTGTTCAATTTGGAAAACACAGAAATGTAAACATTCACGTATATATCGATCGGCAAGAATCTATAATTAGCACGGATTTGGATACTTATGAACAACCGGTAATGTATATGATATTACAAACATAGAAGCAATTATATCAATCACTCTTGCAGATGTACAGCGACCGTCTCATCTCCTACAACGGCAAGACGATCTCCTACGACGCTTACGGCAATCCGTTAAATCTAAGCAAAGGCAACCAAAGCCTTGTCTGGGAAGGCAACCGCTTGGTATCCTCAGCGATAAGCTCGCTTGTAACGA
>JAFTLQ010000010.1 GCA_017455905.1 Clostridia bacterium
TCAGATACTTCATACACATGTCCTTCCTTTCTTTTGTTCTTTTGTTTGATGGGTGGATACGGAATGCGATTTTTCCCTCTTTTTTACATTCCTGTTAAAATTATATCACATTTCACGGACGATTGCAAGAAATTTTTGGCGACGTGCTGTAAAATGTACCATTTGCACAAACGGATGGGGCATATCTCATTTCGTACCGACTCTCGTTTGTTTATTTTTCACACATCGCGGATGGCGAACGGCTGCGCATCCGCCGCAAAAATATAACCGTATAAATTTTTAAAAAAGTATCGACATTTGACCGCGCTTATTGTATAATGGATGTATACGCTGTCATTCCAACGAAACGGAGGTGCATTCCGCTTGTTATTCGGTAAGCATATCAATCGCTATTACGTGCGCTATCTGCCGGCCTTTATATTCGGCCTGATCGCGCTGGTGGTCGTCGACTACGCCCAGCTGCTCCTTCCCGAATTTTATCGCACGGTGGTCAACGGTCTGATTTACGGCGAGGTCACCGACGGGGGTGCCTCGGTGCCCTTTGACATGACCTTCCTTCTCGAAAAGGTCTGTCTGCCCCTGGCGCTCGTCATCCTTTTGATCGTCGTCGGCCGATTTGCTTGGCGCGTCTGCTTCCGCGGCGCGGCGGTGCGCATGGAGACCTCCATGCGCGGTGAGATGTTCGACCACTGCAAGGATCTGTCCCAGCAGTATTACCAGGTCAACAAGGTCGGCAATCTCATGACCCTCTTTACCAACGACCTTGAAACGGTGCAGGACTGCTTCGGCTGGGGCGTTCTGATGCTGTGTGACGCCGTCTTTCTGTTTGTCCTTGCCATTGGCAAGATGTATGCGATGGACCCCCTGCTCACCCTTTTGACGCTCATTCCCATGGTCTTTCTTTTGTCCATCGGCGCGGTGCTCGATCACCATCTGGAGCGTCGCTGGGACGCACGGCAGGCCGCCTTCTCGTCCCTGTCCGATTTTTCACAGGAGACCTTCTCGGGCATTGCCGTCGTTAAGGCCTTCGTCAAGGAGACCGCCAAGCTGCTGTCCTTCCGCCGCCTCAACAAAGAGAACGAGGATACCAACGTCGCACACACCAAGCTCTCGACCCTGCTGTCCGTTTTGGTCACGCTGTTCGTGGAGTCGGTCATCTGCGTCATCCTCGGCTACGGCGGCTATCTCGTGTACCTCGGCCGCTTTGATGCCGGTCAGCTCGTCGAGTTCATCGGCTACTTCACCGCCATCGTTTGGCCCATCATGGCCGTGTCCCAGCTCATTGAGATGCGCTCGCGCGGCAAGGCGTCGCTCAAGCGTATCGGCGCTCTCTTAGAGGCCAAGCCCGACGTCGTCGACCGCGAGGACGTCGAGGAGCCGAAGGAGCCGCTGCGCGGACAGATCGAATTCCGTCACCTCACCTTCCGTCATCCCGGCGCCGAGTACGACGCGCTGAGCGACGTGTCCTTTACCATCGAGGCGGGCGAGCACGTCGGCCTCATCGGCAAGACGGGCGCGGGAAAGACCACCCTCGTCGACCTGCTCCTTCGTACCTATAACGTCGATGACGGCACGCTGTTTATTGACGGCATGGACGTAAATCGCCTGCCCATCCGTACCGTTCGCGCCTTTGCCGCTTACGTGCCGCAGGACAACTTCCTGTTCAGTGACACCATTGAGCATAACATCGCCTTTGCCTGTGACGGAGGCGACCGCGCACGCGTTGAGCACGCGGCGCGCATGGCGGATATTCATGACAACATCACCGAATTTGCCGACGGCTACGATACCGTCCTCGGTGAGCGCGGCGTCACCGTATCGGGAGGACAAAAGCAGCGCATCTCCATCGCCCGCGCCCTGCTGAAGGACGCTTCCCTTCTCATCCTTGACGACTCGGTCAGCGCCGTGGACGTCAAGACCGAGCGGAGCATTCTTGAAAACCTTCGCCGCGAGCGCGAGGGCAAGACCACCATTCTCATCGCCCACCGCATCTCCACGATCGAGAGCATGGACAAGATCGTCTTTATCGACGACGGGCGTCTGGTGGACGTCGGCACGCACGCCGAGCTGATCGACCGTTGCCCTGCCTACGCACACATGGTCGAGCTGCAGCGGCTGGACGACGAGCGCAAGCATCAAGAAGAAGAAGAGGAGGCCGCATCCCATGTATGAGTATTTGCCTCTGTTGATCCTGGGCGGTATCCTCGGTGTCCTGTCCACCATCCTTATCATCGCCTATGCCTGCATCCGCAAGCAAAAGGAAGCCATCGGGTTCGACCGAAGCATGGCCGACGGCGAGATCACCCGTCGCCTGCTCCGCTACGCCAAGCCGTACTGGAAAAGCTTCCTGTTCGTGCTGTTCATCATGCTGTTCTCGGTATCCTACGATATCGTCGCGCCCATCCTCATGGGTAACATCGTCGACCTGATCGAGGAAGACTTCGCCATGAGCGACCTGCTTCGTCTGGTCATCCTCTACGGCAGCATCCTCATCCTCTCCCTCGTCTGCACCTACGTGCAGGCCATCGTGCTGCAACGCACGGGACAGCGCATCATCTCCCATCTGCGCGAGGATCTGTTCACCCACATCGAATCCCTCTCGCATAACCAGCTCAACAGCATCCCCGTCGGCAAGCTCGTTACCCGCGTGACCAACGACACGGGGGCCATTTCGATGATGTTTACCAACCTCATCGTCAATCTGATCAAGAACTGCTTTATCGTCATCGGCGTGCTCGTCGCCATGCTGGCGCTCAACTATATGCTGACGCTCATGGTGCTGTGCTTCGTGCCCTTTATCGTCCTCTTTACCGTCGTATTCCGCAAGTTCTCGCGCAAGGCCTACCGCCGCGTCAAGGACGGCACCACCGATATCAACACCTTCCTGTCGGAGAATCTCTCGGGCATGAAGATCATTCAGAGCTTCAATCGCGAGGAGCAGAAAAAGGACGAATTCGACCGCAAGAACCGTGCCCTCGGCCGCTCCAAAACGGGTGAAATGCTCGTGTTCAGCGTCTTCCGTCCCTTGGTATATATGCTCTACGTCAGCTCGGTGCTGTGCCTGCTGTACCTGTCGGGCATGGGCTACATCAAGGACATCTCCTTCCTCGGACAGACCGTGACGAGCAGCCTGGTCGTCACCTTCTATTCCTACATCAACAAGTTCTACAACCCCATTCAGAACCTCGCCGAGCAGTTCAACTGGCTGCAATCGGCCTTCGCCTCGGCAGAAAAGATCTTCACCATCTTTGATATGCAGCCCGAGGTGACCGACGCGCCCAACGCCATCGAGCTGACGGAAGTCAAGGGCAACATTGAATTCCGTGACGTATGGTTCGCCTACAAGCCCGACGAATGGATCCTCAAGGGCGTGTCCTTCACCGTACACGCGGGCGATACCGTTGCCTTTGTCGGTGCGACGGGCTCGGGCAAAACGACCATCCTGTCCCTCTTGTGCCGCAACTACGACATCCAGCGCGGCCAGATCCTCATCGACGGACACGATATCCGCACCATCCGCCTGTCCTCGCTGCGCCGCCACTTTGGTCAGATGCTGCAGGACGTGTTCCTCTTCTCGGGCACCATTCGCTCCAACATTCTCCTGGACGCCGAGGGCATCGACGACGAGCAGGTCATAGAGGCCTGTCGCTACGTCAACGCGGACCACTTCATCAATAAGCTGTCGGCAGGGCTTGACGAGCCGGTGCGCGACCGCGGCAACAATTTCTCCGCCGGTCAGCGTCAGCTGCTGTCCTTCGCACGCACCATCGTCCACCGCCCCTCCGTCATGATCCTTGACGAGGCCACCGCCAACATCGACACCGAGACCGAGATTCTCATTCAGGACTCGCTCGAAAAGATGATGAACATCGGAACGATGCTCATGGTCGCCCACCGTCTGTCCACCATTCAGCACGCAGATACGATCATCGTCCTCTCGCACGGCGTGATCGTCGAGCAGGGCAACCACGATCAGCTTCTCGCCCACCGCGGACGGTACTACGACCTGTACCGCATGCAGTTTGAGCGTGAGCAGCTGATGCGCTGACGGTGCCGCCGTGAAGACCGCTATGAGATCCTCTCCGACGTCCCGCCCGCAGCGCCCCGTCCGCACGCTTCTGATCCTTTTGCTGATCGGTGCATTTTACGCCGTGCTGTTTGCCCTCGGCATCCATTGTCCCATCCGCTACGTCCTCGGCATATCCTGCCCCGGCTGCGGCATGACACGGGCCTGCCTCTGCGCCCTCACGGGACGCTTTGCCGAGGCCTTTGCGTACCATCCCCTGTGGGTCGCGCTCGTGCCGTCGGCCGTATGGCTTCTCGTCCTGTGGCGCACGGGCCGCACGCGTGCGTTGCGCATCTCGCTGCTCGTCATGGCGCTGGGACTGCTGGCCGTCTACCTCGTGCGCCTATGCACGGGTGCCGCACCCGAGGTCGTTGCCTTTTCTCCCGAGGAGAGCCTGCCGTGGCGGCTGTATCGGCGTCTGTGCGCCCTCGGCGGCTAACGCCGGGCAATAAAAAAGCGGCCGTCGGCCGCACAAAGCATAAAAACCGCAAATAAAAAAATGTGACCCTTGACCGCATCCTCTATCCTGCGATCAAGGGTCACAACTGTTCACTCTTCGTATCTAACATCCTTTTTACTCCTCGCTTTCCTTGTCTGCCCCACGTCATCTTCACGGTTCAAACCATTCGACATTCTTTTTTCTTTAACAAGAAATCCGTTCGTTTCGTATCAACGTAAGGCGAAATACCCTTTCCGTCACTATACCTTTCGGTACCGACAAGGCGTTCATCTACGGAACGCAAGGTTCAGATCCTAACGTCGTCCTTTATGTGGAATGTGCGATCTATATTCAAAAACCTTGGCGATCTATATTCAGCGTAACACCGCCGTGCTCTTTGAACCTTCTACCCATTCCGCCAGACGGCCGCTTGCCGTTTGTTGAAGATGTGCTTGTTCAGCCCATTGGACGATACCTTCCTTTCTTCACCTACAGTATAGCACACCACCGTCAGGATTGCAATATGACAAAGTGCAAAAACTTTTTCGGCAAGTTTTGTGTAATGTGCAAGAACTTTTGTCGAAGAGCAAAAAAACTCTTTACAAATGCCCATGCGTTGTGGTATACTGTTTTTTGTGGGGGTCAGACACCCCCACCTTTTTTACATACTGACCTTCCAGCAGGAGGATATTATGAAGATCTCCACCGAAATCGACTCAGCCGCCCGCATCGTAGGTGAGGAGCGCGCCGTAGAGCTCGTCGCACGGGCGGGCTTTGACGCCTTTGATTTTTCCATGTTTGCGATGGCCCCCTACGACTATCAAAGCCGCACGCTGCGCCCAACCGATCATCCGCTGCACGGCGACGGATACGCCGCCTTTGCCAAGCGCCTGGCGACGATCGCGCACGAGAATGGCATCGTCTGTAACCAATCGCACGCGCCTTTCCCCGTCTATTGCCCCGAGATCCGCGACTATCTGAAGCGCGCCATCGAATGTACCGCCATCGCCGGTGCGAACGTGTGCGTCATCCATCCCGATAACTACAAGAGCGCGCAGGAGAACGCCGAGCTGTTCCGTGAGCTTCTGCCCTTTGCCAAGGCACACGGCGTGCGCATCGCTACGGAAAACATGTGGCTGTGGGATAACGAGCGCGACTGCGCGAGTGCCGCCGCCTGCTCCCATCACGACGATTTCAAGGCGCACATCGACGTCGTCGGCGATCCCTTCCTCGTCGCGTGCCTGGATATCGGCCACGCCGAGATGCGCGGCCTCGATACCTCGGCCTGCGATATGATCCGTACGCTTGGCCCGCGCCTGCAGGCCCTGCACATCCACGACAACGACCGCAAGTACGACAGCCACCGCCTGCCCTTCACGATGGACATCGACTTTGGCCCCATCGTCGAAGCTTTGCGTGAGATCGGCTACATGGGCTACCTGACCTTGGAGGCCGACCGCCATCTCGACGGCGTGCAAGCCGAGGACGTAGCGAAAGAAATTTGCGTCATGGCCGACGCCGCCCGCCGCCTCGCCGCGATGTTCGACGCCCCGTGATGCACCGCCTCGTTCGCTTGCGTTGAACCTATTCATGCAAGGAAAAGAATTCCTATATATACTTGAAGTTTAAAGATCTTGAGCAAGAATTGGTCTAAATTTTATACAAAAAGCGAAGACCTGTGACGCCTTTTATCCGTCATAGGTCTTCATTTTTGCTAAAATTGATAAGAATGGTTTACACTTTCGGTATGTCTATCTCAATTTCGCGGCCGAGCTTGGCCGATTTTGCAATGCCGTCGATGATAGCCTGGTTATACAGGATCTCGAAGGACGGAACGGGCGCGGGCGTTCCGTTCTTGCACGCGTCAAGAAAGGAACGGATCTTCTTGTCAAACAGACCGACCTCGCCCGGCTCTATGATCGGGATGACGGTTTCGGTCTGCTGGCCGCACACCTCGTGATACAGCTTCATCGGGCCGCCGACCGTTCCGTTCCAGCACTCGGTGGAGGGGATGCGCAGGCCGCCCTCAGTTCCGAGGATGATGGTATCACCGGGGGTGTCCATGTTCATCGCCCAGGAGATACGGAAGTCAAGAATGATACCGCCCTCCAGGCGAACAAACGCAGCGGCAAAATCGTCTACGCCGAACCGCTTGGCGTATGCCTCACGCTTGTCGGCGGGATAGCCGACATACGTCGGGGACGTACCAAAGACGTTGGACGTATAGCCAGATACCGTCAGAGGCTTTGGATAGCCGATGGCCTTGAGCACCATATCGAGCGAATAACAGCCGATATCACCAAGGGCACCGATGCCCGCCGTTTCATCCTCGATGAAGCTCGTGCCAAAGGGTGTGGGAATGCCGCGGCGACGACCGCCGCCCGTCTGGATGTAATAGACCTTACCAAGCGCACCCGAATCAACGATGCGCTTGATCATCTGCATGTTTTCGTCCAGACGCGGCTGGAAGCCGATGGAGAGGACCTTGCCACTTTCGCGTTCGGCGCGCATGACCTCGACCGCCTCGTCAAGCGTAACGGTAAAGGGCTTTTCAAGAAGCACGTGCACCCCTGCCTTCAGCGCGTGAATGGCACAGGCGGCGTGCTGACGGTTGTACGTGCAGATCGACACCGCGTCAAGCGCCAGCGACGTGTCGGCCAGCATCTCTTCATCATTTTTATAATCGGTCTTGACACCCGACAGACCGTGGCTCTCAAAGAACGCCTTCGCCTTGCCCTCGATCAGGTCACAGCCGGCGACGATCTCGACGTCGGGCTGATGCAGATACGCACGAAGGTGTGCGTCGGCAATCCATCCTGTACCGATAATACCGATACGGACCTTTTTGTCTGCATCAATATGTACGGTCTGCTTCTCAGCCAGGTCGTTAAGACCTGCCATACTCTTATCTGTCATAACGGGGTCTCCTTTATCGTTTTTTCTTTGTTTTATATTCGATATTTCTTTGTTTTTTCCTATTTTTTATATCGGTTATACACCAATGGAGCGCAGATAGCTCATGCTCATCCGCGCGCATTCCATCGGCGTTTTTCCAAGGGACGGGCTGTCCTGCTCAACGACGCACCAGCTCGCTCCTGCCTCCTCGGCCGCCCGAAGGATCGACGGCATATCCTGCACGCCGTGTCCGACGGGTCGAAATTCAAAATCGCCGGGACGCTCGGGTGCCTTCTCATCGGTGCCGATCAACTCATACATGTGCTCGTTCTTTGTACCGACAAAATCCTTTAAATGCACGACCGGCGCGCGACCGGTATACTTGCGCAGATACGCCACGGGATCGGCGCCTCCGACGTTGACCCAGCAGGTATCCAGCTCCGTAGCCAAAAGCTCGGAGGGTACGCTGTCGTACAGCATATCCAGGCCGTACACACCCTGTAATCGGACAAACTCAAAATCGTGGTTGTGATACAGCAGCTGCATCCCCTTGTCCTTGGCAACCGCCCCCAACGTGCGTATATGCGCCAGCGCCTCGGAGAAGCCTGCCCCACCCGGACGCTCCTCCTCTCCCAGCCACGGAATGGCCACATAGGAGCAGCCGATCGACGCATAGTCCGAGAGCACACCTTCGGGGTCGGCGATCATGTCGGGATACGGCACGTGCGCGGATATTGGCGTCAGCCCGATCTGCTCGCACCATGTGCGTACCTGTTCGGGCGTATGGCCGTACAGACCGGCAAACTCCACGCCGTCGTAGCCCATGTCCTTGATGGTTTGCAGGGTTCCCTTGAGATCGGCCTCGGCATCCTGACGGACCGAGTACACCTGCAATGCTATAAGCATCTTCATAATATGTATTCCTCCACTTTTTTTCGAACGGTTATTGCATTACACGTTCGCTTGTGATACAATTATAGCATATCGGGGCACCGACATCTATACCGATACTGACTTTCACTTGCACAATATTGACATATAGGGGCGGCACATGAACGTTGAGTTGGTTGAAAATAATGTACCGGGCGTGCCCATACGCATCTCAAAGGAGCTTATTCCCTCCGAATCGCTTGCGTGCTGTCCCATCCATATTCACGATGATATTGAGATCTTAGCAGGGACAGGCGGTCAGCTCGATATCATGATCGACGAGCAGATCATCCCCCTCCGAGAGGGAGATGTCGTTATCATCAACCGTCGTGTCCCCCACAGCACCGCGCAAGTGCTTCCGTACACCACGAGCATTCTCCTTCAGTTCCGCATTGAAAAGCTGCGTGCGGACGAATTTGAAAATGTCAACAAGTACCTTTCGCTCATTTTAGCCGACACGGAAAAGAAATATACCTTCCTGCCAAGTGAGCGCTCCGTCACACGCGAGCTCTTTTCTATCATCGCGCACATCCACGAGGAGAGCGTGCAGGAGCGCGACACGTACGGCATCGTCATCAAGGGCTACATGGAGGTCCTGCTCGGCCTTTTATATAGACACAACATCCTCTACCGTCTGGAGGATGGCTATAACAAGGAGACGGTCAAGCGGGTCTGGCCGCTGATCGAATACATTGACCGCCACTACCCCGAGCCCATCACCCTCGACACGTTGAGCGAGTGCTTGCATCTCAACCGCGAATACGTCTGTCGCCTGTTCAAGGAGGCGACGGGCATGCCCCCGATCGAATATATCAACTACGTCCGCGTCCTCAAGGCGGAAACGCTTCTGACGACGACGCACATGAGCATTTTGGAGATCGCCATGAACGTCGGCTTCTCCTCCGCTTCCTATTTTAATCGAATATTCAAAAAACGAAGAGGCATATCCCCCTCCGTTTACAAAACCATTACGTATGCCAAAGGCAAGTTAATGTAAATAATTATTGGCATATTATGACGATTTTACCGATAAAGGAGATAAAAATGGCTGATACCCTGCATGCACAAGCCCGCGCCGCGATAGAAGAATTGAGTCAAAGAGCCAAGCTGACGGAGGGACAGATCATCGTCATCGGCTGCTCGACCAGTGAGATCATCGGCTCGGCGATCGGCACGAATTCGAGCCCCGACGCCGCCAAGGCCGTCTTTGAGGGCCTGTACGAATATGCGACGGAGCACGGTCTGCACCTTGCGGTACAGTGCTGTGAGCATCTTAACCGCGCCATTGTGATCGAGCGGGACGCCGCCCCGCTGGCCGACGCCGTCAACGTCATTCCCCAGCCCAAGGCAGGCGGCTCCATGGCCACGCAGGCGTACGCGCACTTTAAGCATCCCATCGTCATCGAGCAGGTCCGCGCCGACGCGGGCCTGGATATCGGCTCCACGCTCATCGGCATGCACCTGAAGCCTGTCGCCGTTCCCGTGCGTCTTGAGCACAACCGCATCGGTGAGGCGACCGTCGTCGCTGCCCGCACCCGCCCAAGGTTCATCGGCGGTGGGCGCGCCGTGTACGACGAGCGGCTGATGTAATACGAAACGCCCGGCTGCCGTCCCTTACCTTACGCCTTACCATAGAGGTAACACAGAGAAGCCTGTGAGAACACGTGTATGAAGAATCGAACCCGTATTTTACGCATGACCTTTTGTGCCTTCTTTTTGGCACTTGCCTATGTTTTGCCGTTTTTAACAGGGCAAATTCCCGAAATCGGTGCCATGCTGTGTCCCATGCACCTGCCTGTTTTGCTATGCGGATTTTTCTGCGGTCCTACTGCGGGGCTGATCGTAGGTGCCACCGCACCGATACTCCGTTCGCTGACGCTCGGCATGCCGCCGCTGTTTCCTTCGGCGATCTGTATGGCGTTTGAATTGGCCACCTACGGTGCGGTAGCAGGGATCCTGTATAAGGTCCTTCCGCGCAAAAAGGTGTATGTTTACGTCTCACTGCTGGTGGCGATGATCGCCGGTCGACTTGTGTGGGGAGCTGCCATGTATATCTGCATGGGCCTTAGCGGCACCGGCTTCACGCTGGCCGCCTTTATGGCAGGCGCCCTCACTAACGCCGCTGTCGGTATCATCGCACAAATCATCCTGGTCCCCATCCTCGTCATATTGCTCGACAAGCCGAGCATACTCGGCCGAATGCACGAAAGCCCGTCGCCGCCCGCTCCTGCCCGAGCTTCATCGGCGACAGACGACGCGCGCGACGAGCGGCGGATGTAAAAAAAACAACGAGGCTGCCTCCTACGCATGTGAGGCAGCCTCGTTTTTATTTTTATTTGTTTTTATTCATCGGTCGCCGCTTTATACGCAGCGGGATCGATGGCGACACGATCGATGTACGCGGAATTATTCATCGACATCGTTCTGCGCGGCAGCCGACGCCGAGCGGTAGGTATCCTTTTGACTGCACCCTGCGCGGCCGCCACCGGCGCACGCGCAGGCACACGCACAAGCGCACGCACAGCCGCCTCCGCGGACGTGATGCCCGTGGCCGTAGCCGGAGCCCTGCGTCTGTGCGGCCTTGTCGGCGGCCTTTTGGTACCGCTTGTTCGTTCGGCCGTAGGTATGCATCGGATGGCCGTACCCGTAGAAAAAGCCGCGGCCTCGGTAATACGAAACGATCACGTCGGCAAAAAACAGCTCGACGATCAGCAGGACAAGGATGACCGCGCTCAAAAGGATGATCACACCGATCTTGTCCGCTTGCAGATCGTTGTACGCGTGGCTGTCATCCCACGCGCGGTACGCCACCACGGGCGCATCAAAGGTGTCGTAGGTCACGCACATCATGCGATACTCGCCCGCCTCCATCGCGCCGCGCCATATATACCAATCGTCCTCTCGGTCGTCGGCGTTCAAGGCCGTGATATTCCCCGTGTCTTTCCAATAGAATGTGTACTGCGAGATCGGGGTTGCATTGAACCAGCAAGGCACGAATTCATAGAAATATGTATCCTTTTGTTTGCAAAGCATGTTCCTTTGGTTCACGGTAAAGGAGAATGTGAAGGTTTTTCCCTTGGTATATGCTTTTTTAAAATACAGGTCAATATGGCACTCGCCGTCCTCGTCGGCATAGTCCTCAATGCGCACGATATTCGCGGAATGTGAAAGAACGGTATAGTCCGAATTGGCGATACCGACATAGACGAACGTCAGCGGCTCGTCGTCGTCAAGCGGCGTCCATACGAAGCGGTATTCGATATCCAGCGAGCCGTCATCCTTAGGCGTTACGTACACCTCGTACGTATCAATGACGTCCTGCGGCGTCGGCTCCCAAAAGCACATGAACAGCACGCAAAAGACCTGTACCAGCACAAGAGCCATCATTCCCAACGTTTTGGCAACGGGGAATTTTCTGTGCCGTTTGATGGCTTCCTCGGAAAAATCGTAGAAAGCCTTTTTCTTACGCTTTGCCATGGGTACCTCTCTTTCTGAACGGGCAGCCGAGGGCTTCCCTCTCGCTCATGTCGCGAAGCGACCGACACGCCCGATGCTCCCATATGTCACGAAACCGATCCGTGAGAATATGGCCGAGCCCGCCCTCCGCGCTGAGCCAGCTTTGGCAGGGCAGGACGGTTCCGTCGGGTGCGATCGCCATGTTGGACAGGCACGCACCGCACATAGGCACGTGCATAGACAGCTGCTCCAGCTTGTCCTTTTCGATCAGCCCGGGGGAGGTGAAATCGATCTCCATCCCGTGCGCGTCGCAAAACGCCTTGGCCTCCTTGACGATCTCAAACAGCTCGTCGCCGCTCAGGTCGTAGTCGGCATGCCGCCCCTCGGCCGTGCCCGTGCAGATCAGGCCACTCACAGTCACGAAGCGCACGCCCAGCGAATGAATAAACGACAGCGTCTGCACGTAATCCGCATTCTCCTTGCACAGCGGCGTATTGATGCTGACGTCCAGCCCCGCCGCCACCGCGTGCTGAATGCCAGCGACCGTTTCGTGGAAGTGAGACGCTCCGACGAGCGTATTGTGAACGTCCTCCCTATGGGAATACAGCGTGATCTGCACGCTGTCAAGGCTCGCTCGGCACAGCTCCCGACACAGCGCCTCGCTCAAAAGCACGCCGTTCGTATTCAATCGCGTGACAAACCATTGCGAATAGGCGATCAGCTCGCACAGATCCTCCCTCAACGTAGGCTCGCCGCCCGTGAACGTCAGCATCGGCACACCGGCCGCCTTCAGCTTGTCGATCGCCGCCTTCCACTGCTCGGTGGACATTTCCTTCGTTTTGGCAAGGGGTTCTCCCGCCGCGTAGCAGAACAGGCACTTCTGATTGCAGGCCCATCGGCCTTCGCCGTCGCTCATGGCACGCACCATCAGATCCATGCGATGCGGCGCGTACATATGCGCGCGGTAAGCGCGGATGGACATGGCTTCGATATCCTCGGGCGACGCTTCCCCTCTCGCCACAGCAAACAGCACGTCCAGCATAGCCAAAAGATCCTCGCGCAGCTCGCCCTTGTCGACGAAGGGATACACCCGTCGTGTCTGTCGGATCGTCGCTTCGATGATCGCCTCGTGCTCGCGCTCGCCAATCTCCCTGCCATCATAGGCGTTTACCTCTTTCATAAAGGCCGAGAGCATAACGGCCCACGAATAGCCCAAGGGCAACAGATAATAGCCGTTTAAAATGACCACGTAGCTCGCGCGCCGAAGCAGGCGAAACTTAGGCGGGATCAGATGAATGCGCACGACCCCCGGCCCGTTTGGATTAAAGGTGCAATGCTTGACGCCGCTTTTCATCTCGCGGTAATGCGCGATCGCGTGTAAAAGTCCCATGGACGGTCCTCCCCGATGATGGTATGACCTCTGCCAAGCACGCCCACAGCACGTCATCTCCTCGGCTGTGCCCGGCTTGGCGGTCGGTTCTTATTCTATTCTATTTCTATTCTATTTCCATTCTATCACACATGCCCCGCTTTATCAATAGGAAAATGAAAGATGCCGGATCGATGAGTGTACGGCTCACCAGAATAGAAAAAGACACCACAAATGTGGTGTCCTATTCTTTAGGTAGAATACGGGTAGACGCTGTGCGAGGATAGTCTTTCTTCCATGCTTTTGGGGTGTGCTTTACGCACTCTCTGCTCGCACGACGCTATACACCGCCTTTCGGCGGTGTGCGAACCCAGCGCATAGCGCCTTTGGCGCATGCGCCGGGTCGATGCGTACGGGTCACCAGAATAGAAAAAGACACCACAAATGTGGTGTCCTATTCTTTAGGTAGAATACGGGTAGACGCTGTGCGATGATAGTCTTTCTTCCATGCTTTTTGGGTGTGCTTTACGCACTCTCTGCTCGCACGACGCTATACACCGCCTCTCGGCGGTGTGCGAACCCGGCACATAGCGCCCTTGGCGCATGCGCCGGGTCGATGCGTACGGGTCACCATCCCGAAAATGAAAAAGCACTCCTTTTGGAGTGCTTTTCGGGATGGTGAGCCATTATGAAGCTTAATCGAACCTTTTCATCAAGCATTTTCTGTTACGTATTACCAGATTTGCCAATATAACAGATTGGTTTGAAAATAAAGGCGTGCTTTAGAAAGTTCTTAGCTAATAACTAAACTATCTTGTGAAAGAAATAATCGTATTTGACGATGAAATTCACATTTACTTTAATAGCCCATTACAGACGAGTCCTGACGATAGTCAGGGCTTTTCTTTATGCGACAAGGATACTTTGATACCCGTACACGTACAAAATTCGCTTGAAATGAGAATGAAAACCATAAGACTAACTATAACAATCTAAAACAAAAAGGCGATTTATTCCACGGTACTCTTGACACGAGCCTCTCGGGAGTGTGGGTATAAGGCAAAGAAGCCAACCACCCAAGCCCCGAGGGGCTTGATTGTTTGCCTTGGCACGAGAGCCTACCACACTCCCTGCTCGTGTAAAGAGTCTTTCGCGGCATAAAACGCCTTCAGACAATTATCTGAAAAATATTGACGAAATACCATTCGCTATCAAGATATTTGAAACTGTCTGTTTTAACTCGTTTTGTGCATCAATAGGCAGATTTTGAATAGCTTTGATTGCTTCATCGATGTGATTGATAAAATCCATAATATTACCACTATATTCATCGTGGCACTTAACGTATTCTATCAAGGCAGTCTTGATTAATGAGCCAATATCTTTTTGCATAATAACCTCCGTAATAAAAAATCAACTCTGTTTTAACTTTTTTTCTATGGTTATACACGATGCGGTAAGCATTCTTTTAATTCTTCCGCAAAGGTTGCGATGAGATTTGAAAGTTTCTTCATCTATTGCTCCCGATGCAAAAATAAGCTTGAGCCAAGACTCTGTTTCGGCGCATTCCTTGCGTGCAATTTCAAATTTGGAAAGCATATCCGCAAGGCTCTGCGGATACTGTGCCTCCGTTATGTTGGCAAATACACTTGACGAGGATTTCTTTATTTGAAAAACGGTGTTTGACTCAATTTTGTGTTCAGCGCAAAGTTTAGCGATTTTAACAGCCAATTCTTCGCTATACTCTAAAAGCAAATTGCGCTTCATAGTCGTTCTCCTTCGTACCAAATCAGACGACAGGTCTGGATGGAATCCGCAACTTGTTGCGGTATGGAATCTCGCTTTAGCGAGTATGGAATCAATGCATAGCATTGTATGGAATCAAGACCGAAGGTAAAAGGGATGCAGTCTGCCGACTGATGCCATACGCCAGATGGGCAATTCCATACAATTCGCAAAGCGAATTGATGCCATACACAAGCCCTTCGGTCTTGAATAAAAACAACCTAAACCGAAAAATTCGATTTAGGTTGTTTTTGGTGACCCGTACGGGAATCGAACCCATGTTTCAGCCTTGAGAGGGCCGTGTCTTAGCCGCTTGACCAACGGGCCATGGTTGGTTGCCCGTCTATTCTAACATAAGGAAAGCGGTTTGTCAAGTGGTTTTTAAAAAAATTTGTCTTTCTATTGATTTTCGTGGCGCTCCATGCTAAAATAAATACTGGAAAAGTATATAGTTTTAAATATTTTATGAAATATATAAGGAGTCTGCTATGCGCATCGCTCACATCAATCCCGTGGTACGCTCGGTCGCGTGCTATGAAAAACCGTTACATACCGAACGATTGTGCGCACCCGATGCACGGTGCGTATTCGTCCTGTCGGGCGGCGTGACCTTCGAGCATGGTGACGCCATCTCCTGCAAGCTCTCGCCCGGCGCCTTTCTATACCTGCCGGCAGGGCATCCCTTTCGCGTGCGGTGCGAGTACGCACGTCTGCTGGTCGTGCGCTTTGATCTGACCGACGAGCGCCCCGAGCCCGAGGGCGACATGCTCCCTACCGCCCCCGAGGCACTGCGCCCGGAGGACGTACACGCACCCGCAGACAGCGCTCCCTTTGATGAGCCCATCCTTCTTGAGGACCTCGCTGCCGAGCGCGACACCTTCCTCGGGATGCTAAAGACCTTCCGCACAGGCGGCGAATACGCCGAGGCACGCGTCGGCGTCATGCTCAAGGGCGTGCTGGTGCGTGTGGCGGAAAATTGCGACGAGCAGGCACTTCCCTCGCGCCTCATTGAGTCGCTCGACGAGTACATCCGCGAGCACGCCGACGAGGAGATCTCCAACACCGAGCTCGGCGCCATGTTCGGCTATCATCCCTTCTACATCAGCCAGCTTCTCAAGAAAAAGCGCGGCGTCACCCTGCATCAGTACATCCTCTCCTACAAGCTGCGCTCCGCGCGCGACAGCCTGCGCTACACCGCCGCTCCCATCGCGGATATTGCGGCGAGCCTCGGCTTCTCCGACGCCTCGTATTTTACCAAGAGCTTCAAATCCGCCTTCGGCATAACGCCGAAGGACTATCGTAAATCCTTCGAAAAAGACTATATTTGACTATATTTATTTACAAAAGGTGCTGTATGGCTTTTAAAAAGAATCAGACTGTCATCCTTGAGGTGGTGGATATCAATCATTTGGGCTTCGGCGTTGCCAAGCCCGACGGCTTCGTCGTCTTTATAGGCGGCACCGTCCCCGGCGACACGGTGGAGGCAAGGATCATAAAGGTCAACGCCTCGTACGCCGTTGCGCGCACGGAGCGTCTGCTCACCCCCTCGCCGCACCGCGCGGACACCGAGCGTTGCCCCATCCGCGCCTGCTCGGCCTGCGCCTACAAAAACGTGCGCTATGCCTACGAAAAGGACGTCAAGCGCACCTCAGTCATCCACGCCTTTCGCAAGGCGGGGCTTTCCGACGTTGCCGTCGGTGAGCTTCTTTCGACCGAGCAAACGACGCACTATCGCAACAAGGCACAGTTCCCCGTCGCGCGCCGTGCCGACGGCGGCCTTGCCATCGGATTCTTCGCCCCCAAGAGTCATCGCGTCTGCGAAGCCGCCGCCTGCCCGTTACAGCCGCCCGTCTTTACCGACATTCTTGAAACCATCCGCACCTTTGCCGAAGCGCACGCCCTCACCGCCTACGACGAGACCACGGGCGACGGCTGGCTGCGGCATATCTACCTGCGCCGCGGCGAGGTCAGCGGTGAGATCCTTCTGACCCTCGTCGTCACCGATCGGCACTTCCCTCTCGCGAGCGACTTCGTCCAATGCGTGACGCAAGCGCATCCCGCCATCGTCGGCATTCTCCTTAATCTTCAACGCGCACGCACCAACGTCATCCTCGGCGACACCTATCTGACGCTCTTCGGCCGCGACTACCTGACGGACACGCTCAGCGGCGTCACGCTGTCACTCAGCGCCCCCGCCTTCTATCAGGTCAATCACGATGCCGCCGAGCTTCTCTATCGCAAGGCGCGCGAGCTGGCCGCCCCGCAGGGGGACGAGCTGCTGCTCGACCTATACTGTGGCGCCGGCTCCATCGGCCTCAGCATGGCGGATGCCGTGCGCGAGGTCATCGGCATTGAGATCGTCGAAAGCGCCGTGCGCTGTGCCGAGCAAAACGCCAAGCAGAGCGGCATCCAAAACGCGCGCTTCTTTACCGGCGATGCCGCCGATGCCGAGCGTCTGCTTTGCGATGCCGAGCGTGCCCTCGGCCACGCCATCCGCCCGGATATCGTCATCCTCGACCCGCCGCGCAAGGGCTGCGACGAGCGCCTGCTCACCTATATCGCCTCCCTCGCCCCCTCGCGCATCGTCTATATCTCCTGCAATCCCGAAACGCTTGCCCGCGACGCGGCGCACCTCGCGCCGCTCGGCTATACCTGCGGCACGGTCACGCCCGTGGATCTGTTCCCGGGGACGGGGCACGTCGAGTCCGTCGTTCGTCTCGAACGACGACTCGACAACTAAGTTCGCCTTCGGCGAGTGAAGTTTTCTTACGAAAGTGAAGTTGCCTATCGGCAGTGAAGTTTGCGCCGCACGCGGCGCAAGTTAATAGTAGTTTAGGGCGAACTTAACTTCACTTTGCGAGTAAAACGAGCAAAACTTCACTTTGAGCGTAGCGAACAACTTCACTTTTGCAAAGCAAAAACTTCACTTATTATCAGGGACAAATAATGATTTCGAGCTAAACTCAATAGTTCTTTTACAGCAGTTTAGTAAACAAGACGAAAGGAAAAACAGTGAAATCAAAAGTTTCAAAACAGAATGAATTTGATCCTAAATTGGGTTTTGAGATAAAAAATCCTGTTTGGGCGTTTTGGGTTTGTCTATTAGCGATGATAGGTTGCCTTGTAACCTATTTTGTGTTTCTCTTTCTTAAAACACGAAATGTAATAGCCACGGATACTTTTTATATCGGATACATTTTTTTGGTTTTATCACTCTTATCGGCGGTTGGTGTTTATGCTTGGGTTTGCGAGAAACTTACCTATTCAAACGGAGATTACAAGTATTATCGGGCTTTCGGCAAAAATCGAATTGCCCCTGTTGAAGAAATCGGCTTGGTTAAAGTATTAATTTTTTATTATCATATCAAATATGGTGGTATACGCAGTAAAATAAGAATTTTCTTTTATGACAACTCAAAGAACATTATAATAAAGATAATCGACGACGGCACATTAAGTGAAAATGAAATATTTTTAAAATCGTTAAAATATAATCGCATAAAGATAATACGCGAGGAAAAATACGATTATTGATATGTTTCCAAGTACCAATTAAAAATCAGGGACAAAAGTGCTTTTTCACCTATGTTTTGAGGACTTTTTGGCTTTACAACCCTCGTTTTTGGCATAAAAATATACCTTTTGTACTCTTGACCCACGTTGAAAGTTTAGTTTGTCTTACAAAAAACAACATATAGAGGAAGTTTGTTATGAAAATTTTATCAATTGGGAACAGCTTTTCGCAAGATGCGCAAAGATATTTACACCGCCTTGCGAAGCAAGACGGTACGGAATTGAAAACCGTCAATCTCTATATCGGCGGCTGCCCCTTGCAAAAGCATTATCTTAATATGCTGGATGACAATGCCGCTTATGATTTTGAATTTAACGGAGAAAAAACGGACATCAAGGTTTCTATCAGACAAGCACTTGTCAGCGATTCTTGGGATTTTATCACGTTGCAGCAGGCAAGTCATTTCAGCGGGAAATACGAAACCTATTCGCCGTATATCGAAGCACTTGCTGCATACGTCAGAAAGTATTGCCCTCACACAAAAATTTTGATACATCAAACGTGGGCGTATGAAGATGGCAGTGAAAAACTGGGGAATCTGGAATATGCTTCTGCAAAAGAAATGCTATCTGCCGTTTGCGATTGCTATAGTAAAGCGGCGCAGAATATAAACTCCTACGGAATCATCCCTTGCGGCGAAGCCATGATGATGGCTTTGGATATGGGTATCGAAAAGATACATCGAGATACTTTCCATGCCTCTCTCGGCGCAGGCAGGTATTTGTTAGCGCTTTGCTGGTATAAAGCCCTGACAAAAAAGGATATCACGGGCAACTCGTTTAACGATTTTGACATGCCCGTAACCGAACAAGAGAGGGACATCGTAATCAAAGCGGTAAATTCTGTGTTCAGATAACGCAGAAATATACCTTTTGGCCTTACAACCCCCGTTTTTGGCATAAAAATATACCTTTTGACCTTATGTCCCATGTCGAGTCGGTCGTGTGTCTCACACGACGACTCGACAACTAAGTTCGCCTACGGCGAGTGAAGTTGCAAGCAGTGAAGTTTCGTCTATCGCCGAAGTGAAGTTTGCGCCGCCTGCGGCGCAAGTGATGATTAGTTTAGGGCGAACTTAACTTCACTTTGCGACGAAGAAGCAAAACTTCACTCAATCCGACTTCACTTTTGCGAAGCAAAAACTTCACCCAAAAGGAGAAAAAACTATGAAAGACTCAGAACTGCGTACAAGAGCAAAAACTCTTGCTTTACATATCATTGCCGTATGCGATGAGGTGGATACGCGAAAAAGCAGAGGCGTGCTTGTCAATCAAATCGTAAGAAGCGCAACATCTATCGGAGCAAATATTCACGAAGCCAACTATGCTGCAAGTAAAGCGGATTTTATCAATAAATTTCATTTAGCACTCAAGGAATGTGGCGAGACGGAATATTGGATTGAAATGCTTGTCGGCTCAAACGCTATAAGCGAACAAATTTCAAAAGATCTTTTACAAGAGTGCGACTCTATTCGCCGTATGCTTGTAAAATCCATCACCACCGCAAAGGAAAACGCGTAAGGACAAATGTGAGTTTCAAGCAACACTCAAAAGTTAGTCTTACAGCAGTACAGTATAACACATTGAAAGAAAAGGAGATTAAAATTTTGATTAAAAAAAGCGAATTGCGAATAAGGGATCCATTTATCCTTACAGATTTTGAAACAGGATGCTATTACATGTACGGCACTATTGACCTAAAGCCCGGCTCGTACGCTACCGCCCCCACCTTTTCGGTTTGCAAAACGTATGATCTTGAAAATTTTGAGGAACCCAAGGTTATCTTTGACGGTAGAAAAATAGACTTTTGGGCAGATAGGGATTTCTGGGCTCCTGAAGTGCATAAATACAATGGCCGATATTATCTCTTTGGAAGTTGCAAGGCAGAAGGTAAATGCCGTGCTACGCACATTTTTTCGTGTGATAAACCTGACGGAGAATTCACACCTGTGTCAGAAAAGCCAATTACTCCGCCCGATTGGGAATGCCTTGATGGAAGTTTCTTTGTTGAGGATGGCACACCCTATATGATATTCTGTCACGAGTGGGTACAAATCAAAGACGGAGAAATATGGGCGGTGGAACTTTCAAATGACCTTTCGCAAGCAGTAGGTGACCCGTTTAGGCTATTCAAGGCATCGGATAATCCCGGCGTGAGTGAGCTAAAACCGAAAACGGGGAACTATGTTACAGACGGCCCATTCTTATATTGCGAGGACGGCAAGGTAAAGATGATATGGTCAAGCTTTTTCAATGGAAGATATCTCATCCTTGAGGCGCAAAGTGATTCATTGCGAGGGAAATGGACGCATAAAGGCAGCAAGTTTGATTTCGACGGAGGCCATGCAATGATATTTACCACGCTTGAAGGCAAAAGAATGATCTCGCTTCACACGCCAAACAAAACAGACTTTGAACGTTCTGCTTTTTATGAACTTTGAAGTTGAGAAATATACCTTTTGGCTTTACAACTCCCGTTTTTGGCACGAAAATATACCTTTTGTACTCTTGACCCATGTTGAAACTATTGTTTGTCTTAGCAAACAATAGTTTCAACAACTAAGTTTGCCCTTGCGGGCAAGTGAAGTTGCCTTCGGCAGTGAAGTTCACTGCGTGAGTGAAGTTTCGCCTGACGGCGAAGTGGGGCAAACTTAACTTCACTTTGCGACGAAGGAGCAAAACTTCACTGTGAGGAAATTTGCAAAGCAAATTGACGAACAACTTCACTTTTGCGAAGCAAAAACTTCACCAGATATCAAAAGGAGAAAGCTATGAAAGACTCAGAATTACGTACACGAGCCAAAGTATTGGCTTTACATATAATTGCCATCTGTGATGAGGTGGACACACGCAAAGGCAGAGGTGTGCTCGTAAATCAAATTGTAAGAAGTGCAACATCTATCGGAGCAAATATTCACGAAGCCAACTATGCTGCAAGTAAAGCGGATTTTATCAATAAATTTCATATAGCACTCAAGGAATGTGGCGAGACGGAATATTGGATTGAAATGCTTGTCGGCTCAAACGCTATAAGCGAACAAACCGCAAAAGTTCTCTTGCAAGAGTGTGGCACTATTCGCCGTATGCTTGTAAAGTCCATCACCACCGCAAAAGAAGGCAAAGAAATATGATCAACATTTTGCTTGAGGGCTATGACATAGATGCACCATGGCTTTATGACAAATTAAAGAACTACATACAACCTACCCACAGAGTAGCGGTCATTGCGTTTTCTTTTCGAGATAGCCGTGTAAAATCTCTTGATGACTGGAACGTCTTGTATAGTAAGGACAACGGTAGATTTTACGGCGGTATTGTCGGTAGCTTTGCTGCGTATGGAGTATCCGATGATAATATTTCGTTTGTGAATTATTTTACGGATACAAAGGAGTCTGCAAAAAGAAAAATTGAAAATGCGGATATTATTTATTTTCTCGGCGGTTTACCGGACAGGATGATGGAGCGCATCAAAGAGTTTGATTTGCAAGATGTTCTGATGAGCCACGACGGAATTGTTATGGGCTATAGCGCTGGTGCTGTTATTCAGCTTTCCGAATACCATTTATCACCTGATGATGATTATCCCGAATTTAAATATTATAAGGGATTGCCATATTTGAATGACTTTTATTTAGAAGTGCATTATGAGGGCACTTTCTCTCAAAACGCGGCAATTCAAAAGGTGCTTGAAGAACGCAAGAAAACGGTATATGCAACCGCTCTAATGAACGGTGCCATACTTGTTGACAATGGAGTTGTTAAATTGCTTGGTGACGTGAAAGCGTATAAATAAATATACCTTTTGGCCTTACACCCCCGTTTTCGACCGATTTTGAGACCTTTTGCAACACTAAGTTCGCCTGCGGCGAATGAAAGCGTCCCATCCGCCGTGTCATCCTTGAGCGAAGCGAAGGATCTCGGCAGACCAAACAAGGAGAGCGCTATGTATTATGTTTATATCCTGACGAACAAATCGGACAAGGTTATGTATATAGGAGTTACAAACGACTTGCCACGTCGGCTGTATGGAATCCCGAGTGGATAGATTTGACTGACAAATTGTTTCCGGGGGTTTTCGCGTAGCAATTCGCCCGAGATCCTTCGCTTCGCTCGAGGATGACACGGGCGAGGCGAGATACACGCAAGGACAAATGTGATTTTCGAGCATAACTCAAAACTCTCATTTACAGCAGTCAGGTTCAACATATCGAAGAAAGGAAATAGAAAATGTCTACCAAATCACGCAGAAGAAAAGAGATACGAAACATAGATAAGCAATCATCTGATATTTTATCAATGCAAAAGCAGACAATGAAAAAAGCATTTTTCGATTATTTATGGGCTGCAATTATGTTTTTTGCAATGACACTTATCGTATTTGCGGTTGGGCTTTTGACCGATGATGATTCACATTCTAAACAAATTATTTTTGTTGCTACGCCCATTATTCTCTGCATAACGATCATCTTTATTTTCCTTTTCCTACGCCGTTTTATAATTTTTTAAAAATAAATAAAATAATTTTTTTAAGAGAACAAATCATCGAAATCACATGCAAAAAGGTGACATTTTTAACTCAACCGATATCAAAACATTCAGCCGTAATTATATGTATTATTCTTATAGATGAAAACGGCAAAAAATATTATGATATAACAAATAGCATTTTGGATTGTGCAAAAAAAGGAACAAAAGAGGAACTCTTGAACGCAAAAGTTTTCCTTGTTTGTTATGCAAATACAAACTGCGTAAAAACTTATCAATTGCGTACAGATAAAGAGTAGATTGAGACCTTTTGCTCTTATGACCTACGTCGAATCCGTCGTGTGTCTCGCACGACGACTCGACAACTAAGTTCGCCTGCGGCGAATGAAAGCGTCCCATCCGCCGTGTCATCCTTGAGCGAAGCGAAGGATCTCGGCGGACCGAACAAGGAGAGCGCTATGTATTATGTTTATATGCTGACGAACAAATCGGACAAGGTTATGTATATAGGAGTTACAAACGACTTGCCACGTCGGCTGTATGGAATCCCGAGTGGATAGATTTGACGGGCAAATTGTTTCCGGGTGTTTTCGCATAGCAATTCGCCCGAGATCCTTCGCTTCGCTCGAGGATGACACGGGCGAGGCGAGATACACGCAAGGACAAATGTGATTTTCGAGCAAAACTCAAAATGCCATTTTACAGCAGTAGGTTCAACATATCGAAAGGACTTTATACAGATGGAACAAGATCGGATGATAAACGATTATAAAAAGCAAAATATAGAAGATATAAAATCCTATTATTTGCAAAAAGCGGACGAAAATTTGCCAAAGCTCAACAAAACATTAATAGTCCCTAATGTGTGCGCGTCTGCATTGAATAGGGGAGATACATTCGTGTTAGATTTGGGCAATCATTATGTCGGATATTTTTCCTTCAACATGTGGTTTGCGGATGCATATATTGACGCGCCGGTCAGAATGTCGGTCCGCTTCTGTGAAACAAAGCGCGAGTTGGAGGATGATTATACTGACTATCACGGCGAGCTTTGCGAGTCGTGGTTGCAAGAGGAGATCATCAACGTCGATTTCCCCGGAGAATATAGAATGCCGCGAAGATATGCCGCAAGGTACGTGAAAGTTAATATTCTGCGCACACCAAAAAAAATATCCTTGTCCGATTTCAAGTTTGAAGCCGAGTCCGGCGCGGATACGGCTGCTCTCAAGCCCTTTGAAATCACGGACGACGAGCTGGGCGCGATTGATAGAGTTGCGGTCAACACACTCAAGAACTGTATGCAACGTGTTTTTGAGGACGGACCCAAAAGAGACAGGCGGCTGTGGATCGGTGATTTGCGTCTTGAGGCGCTTGCAAATTATTACACATTTGATAATATTTCGTTGGTAAAAAGGTGTTTGTACTTATTTGCAGCGGCTGAACGTAACGAATACGGGATCCTGCCCGGCTTCGTATATGAAAATCCAATCTTTTGCTCGGGTAGTTGGTTCTTGATTGATTACTCGTTGATGTTTGTATGCACCTTGTGCGATCTGTACTCTCACACGAGGGACACGAAAACCTTTCACGACCTCTATCCAATCGCAAAGTCTATTTTGGATGTTTTGGATGCAACAAAAGACGATGAGGGACTTGTTACTACCCGTAGCGGTGATGTATTTATAGATTGGTGCCAAGGGCTGAAAAAAGGCTCTGCGCTGGAGGGAATATATCTATATACGCTTGACAGGTGGTGCGAGGTGTTAGAATCCATCGGCAATGAAGACGATGCGGCACTGTACAGAGCGCGCCTTGAGCAAGGAAGAGCCGCTTCTCGCAAATATTTGTACGATGAAAAGAAAGGTGCTTTCATAAACAAGCGCGACGAATATCAAAACAGTGTCCATACAGCAACGTGGATGGTTTTAGGAGGGGTTGTCAAAGGGAATGAAGCAAAACACATTCTAAAAGAAGTCATCTCCTCTCCCGATTCCGTTAAGCCGTTTACTCCTTATATGCATCACTATACCGTCGATGCACTCATAAAAGCCGGCTTGATGCAGGAAGCAGAAAAATATATTCGCAACATCTGGGGAGGTATGGTGAAAATGGGAGCCGACACCTTTTTTGAGGTGTACGTACCGAGCGATCCTGACTTTTCGCCATACGGAGACAGAAAGGTTAACAGTATGTGCCATGCTTGGAGTTGCACGGCAACGTATTTTATCAGAAAATATGGTTTTGGGAAACCACTGCACAATACAACTTTTGACTAAACATGGTTCTTATTATGAGTCCGTCAAGGAGGACGTATGAAAAGCAAAACGCGTGTCAGGGATCTGTGTATCGACCTATTATATGCCATTCTTGCCGGCTGCATCGTCGGTACTGCCTATTATTTCTTTCAGAACAGCAACGGATTTGCACCGGGCGGTGTCGGCGGACTCGCGACCATTACCCATTATCTGCTGGCCGATAAGGTAAGCTGGTCGATCTTAATGGTTGCGTTTAATCTGCCGATCTTTATTCTGGTGAGCGCCATCGTCAACAAAAAGCTCGGTATCATGTTGAGCATCTATATGCTCGTCCAGTCGTTTTTGCCCAAGCTGTACGAGCTTCTCGGCGCTTTGCCCTATTGTGCCGCGTACAATCAAGCGGACTTCAACATCGTGTTCGCTTGTATAGCCACCGGTGTTATATCCGGCTTTGGCTTTTCCCTTATGCTCAAACGCTTTGGCGCCAGCGGCGGCACGTACGGGATCTCCGCCCTGATCAAAAAGGTGCGTCCCGAAACCAACATAGCCTACGTGTCCTTCATCATGGATGCGAGCGTGGTGGTCATCGCGTTTTTCGTGTACGGCATGAGGATCACCCCCGTCATGTGTACGCTGCTCAATCTGTTTATCGCTGACGTCATTGTGGATCACGGCCTCAGCGGCGTTAAAAACGGCTATAAATTTGAGATCATAACAAGCCATCCGAACGAATTGTCCGAAGACTTGATGACGCGCTTAAAGCACGGCATAACCGCCATAAACGTCCACGGCATGTATTCCGACACCGACAAGTATATGCTCATCTGCATCATAAACAAACGACAGATCGGCGACATGATGAAGATCCTCAAAAGCCATCCCGACACCTTTGCCAGCTTTGAAAAGGTAAACGAGGTGTTCGGAAACTTTAAAAGAAAGGTTTGATCCGGCGCACCGAAGGTGCCTGTCGCGTGATCCCCGTGCGGAATGGAGCATGCTCCTCGCGGAAAAGGAGAACATATGAAATACTCGTTTGAACAAATAAAAAGCTACTTACAAGAGCTTCTTGAAACATACTGTGAGCCTGAATTGAGTCTATGGATCAAGGATCGAGAATATATGATCATTCTTTACGATGATTATTGCTCATTTCAAACATGCGATGGCACGATGAAGGTTTTGAACTTTGCCTCCCTCGATGAACTTTATACAGCAGAAGTTTACGATGGCATCGTGTTGAAAAACGATTGGGATCGGATCTCCAAAATTGAATGTATTGACTTTGATTATTTACATTTGCCAACGGAAATATTGCCCTGCACAGATTCCATGCACGAACTTAACATTATATATGAAAAATTAAAAAACACATATAATCTAACGCGAACCAACACGTTTTCGTTAAACGATGGATACACCATCGATGTACCGGTTATCCGTGGGACCGCAGCAGATAGGCGATTTGATTTGTATAAAGAAGAAGATATGTTTGTTTTCTCTGTTGAATTTTTTGATAAAGCAGGAGACGGCAAGTATTCTCACACTCACCCTTATGATGTAGAAGACGCCATACACTGTATTGAAGCCTTCATGTCAGGAAAATCGATGTTTGATTGAGCGAGTCCTATGCCTGCGGAGCGATATCACCGCCTCGTGGACGGGAACGTTCGGCACGAAGAAAGCACCTCTGAAAGGAGACCATTATGCAATCCCTGCAATACATCTATCGAATCGGAACAGGCCCCTCCTCCTCGCACACGATGGGGCCGGTGGCGGCGGCGAGGCGGTTCCTCGCGCAGGTACCCGAGGCCGACGCCTTTACGGCCGTGTTATACGGCTCGCTGGCCAAAACGGGCAAGGGACACCGAACGGATGCCGCCCTGCGGCACGTGCTCGGTGAGGATCGGTGCACCATCGTCTTTGATACCGAGCAGCCGACCGACGTCCATCCGAACACCATGGATCTGATCGCGCACAAGGACGGTGCGGTCCTACGCACCGAGCGCTTTTACAGCATTGGCGGCGGTGAGATCCTCGCGGAGGGTGAGACGCCCGATCCGCACGCCGAGGTGTACGCCATGCGCTCCTTTACCGAGATTTCGGAATATTGTCGGCAGCGCGACCTGCGGCTCTGGCAATACGTCGAGGCGTGCGAGGGCGAGGACGTGTGGACGTATCTTGCCGAGGTATGGGACGTCATGCAGGCGGCCATCAAGCGCGGCATCAACGCCGAGGGCACGCTGCACGGCGGTCTCGGCCTCAAGCGCAAGGCGCGTTACCTGTTCCGTCAAAAGCACATCGACGAGCGCGAGGAGACCAAGACCAACCGCCTCATCTGCGCCTACGCCTATGCCGTCAGCGAGGAAAATGCGGCGGGCGGCGTCATCGTAACGGCCCCCACCTGCGGCTCGTGCGGCGTTCTGCCGGCGGTGCTTAAATACCTGCAGGTCAAGGAGCGCTTTACGGATACCGAGATCTTGCACGCACTGGCCACGGCCAGCCTCATCGGCAACCTCATCAAGACCAACGCCTCCATCAGCGGTGCAGAATGCGGCTGTCAGGCGGAGATCGGCACGGCCTGTGCCATGGCGGCGGCCGCCGCCGCTGAGCTGTACGAGCTGGATCTTGACCAGATCGAATACGCGGCCGAAATGTCGATCGAGCATCATCTGGGACTGACCTGCGATCCGATCGGCGGCTTGGTGCAGATCCCCTGCATCGAGCGCAACGCCATCGCCGCCATGCGCGCGCTGAATGCGGTCAGCCTGGCCGACTTTCTGGCGGATTCGCGAAAGATCAGCTTCGACATGATCGTTGAGACCATGTACGAAACGGGCAAGGATCTCAAGGTCATGTACCGCGAGACCGCCGAGGGCGGCCTTGCGAAGACATATAAAACATAAAAAGGAACAAGCCATGCTTGAGAACAGTCAATGGATATGGCCATCGGCCACCGCCGCACCCGACAGCTACGCTGATTTTCGGGATACGCTCATCTATCGGGGCGATCCGTCGGTCACCCTCTTCGTCAGTGCCGATTCCGATTACGTCTGCTTTGTCAACGGAACACTCGCCGCCTGCGGGCAGTACGGTGATTTTGAGCATTATAAAATATACGATACCGTCGAGATCGCGCATCTGCTGCACGACGGAGAGAATGAGATCACCTTCACCGTCCATTACGTCGGCGTCGCCACCTCCCGTTACTACCCCGCGCGGGCCGGGCTTCTCTTCGCCGTATGTGCCGCCGATACGTCCCTGCTCGTCAGCTCCGAGGCAACGCGCAGCCGTATAAGCCCTACGTATCAGAGCGGACAATGTCGGTTCGTATCCACGCAGTTAGGCTTCACCTTTACGTACGATGCGACCGGGGCAACCGACGAGGGCTTTGGCCCCTCTGTCTGCGTGGACAAGGCTTGCCGCCTGTATCCACGCCCCATCCCAAGGCACGACCTTCTGCCCCCCGTCCCGATGGCACGCGTGGAACAAAAAAGCGACACCCATCTGCTCGTCGATCTCGGCGGTGAGGTCGTGGGACTGCCCACGATGTCCTTTGACAGTCCGTGCGAGCAGACGGTCACCGTCGCCTGGGGCGAGCATATCCTTGACGGCGGCGTGCGCCGCTGCATCGGCGACCGCCATTTCTACTTCACCTATCGCGCACGCCGCGGGACAAACACCTTCACCGAGTATATGCTCCGCCTCGGCTGCCGCTATCTTGAGCTATGGTGCGACGAGCCCATCACGCTGTCGTACCTTGGCATCCGCCCGCAGGTCTATGCCGTCAAGGAGGTCTCTGCACGACCGAGCGACCCGCTTGACCGCCAGATCTACGACGTGTGCTTGCACACCCTGCGCCTTTGCATGATGGAGCATTACGTCGATTGTCCGTGGCGCGAGCAGGCGCTCTACACCTTCGATTCACGTAATCAGATGCTGTGCGGCTATTACGCCTTTACCGATAAAAACGCCGCCTACGCCCGTGCCAACCTGCGCCTTATCGGCATGGATCGCCGCGACGACGGCCTGCTCTCCATCTGTTATCCCTGCGGCAGGGATCTGGCTATTCCCTCCTTCTCTCTGTATTATTTTCTCAGCCTGCGCGAATACGTCGAGCACACCCGCGACGTCCGCCTTGCGCGCGAGCTTCTTCCCAAGCTCGCCTCCATCCTCGACGCCTTTCTCGCGCGACGCGACGAGCGCGGTCTTGTACCGACCTTCCCGGGCGTCAACATGTGGAATTTCTACGATTGGTCTCCCTATGCCGAGGGAACGCTGTACGAGGAGCAGTCCGTCACCTTGGATGCCGTGCTGAACATACTGCTTTGTATGGCGCTCGATGCCTTTGAATACCTTTGTGCATCCGTTCGCGAGCCCTTTCCCTACATCGGTCGGTCAAACGACATAAAATCCTCAATTAAGCAAACATTTCTTTGCAAAAACGGATATTTTACCATGCACGAGGGCAAAGAGGAACACACCGCTCTCGCCAATGCGCTGGCCGTCGTCGGCGGCATCGTGCAAGGGAACGAGGCGCGACACATCTGCGACGCGCTGGCGCGCGGTGTGCTTATCGATTGCTCCCTCAGCATGCGCATCTTTGTCTATCAGGCACTTCTCATGACGGATAAGACGGGCTATGCCGACGCCATGCTGTCCTCGATACGCACGACCTACCGCCCCATGTCGGAGGCAAGCTCCGACACTGTGTGGGAAACCGCCGCAGGAGCGGACGACTTTGACGGGGCGGGAAGCCTTTGCCACGGCTGGAGTGCCGTACCGATCTACGTATATCACGCCTTAGGGCTTGTAACCGATCCCAACGAATAAAGGAGAACTGTATGCTTCAACAAAAATCTCTCACCTTCAGCTACGACGACGGCGTCACGCAGGATATCCGTCTGATCGAGCTCTTCAATCGCTACGGCATGAAGGCCACCTTCAACCTCAACTCCGACCTGCTCGGCCAACCGGGTGAGCTCATCCGCGAGGGCAAGCACGTCTGGCACAACAAGATCGCCCCCTCCGACATCCGTCACGTGTATGAAGGCCACGAGATCGCCTCCCATACGAGGACGCATCCCTTCCTGCCCGACATGGACGAGGAAGCAATCGTGCGGGAGGTCGAGGAGGATCGCCTGCGCCTGTCGGAGCTGTGCGGCTACGAGGTGGTGGGCTTCGCCTACCCGGGCGGCGGCATTAATTATTCCTCGCGCGTGGCCGACATCATCCGTCGCCGCACGGGGGTGCGCTATGCGCGCACGACGGTGTCCTCGCACGCCTTCGTTGAGCAGGACGACCTCTTTGAATTCCATCCGACGGTCTACCATCACGCCGAATGGGACAAGCTGTTCGCCCTCGGCGAGCAATTCCTTGCCCTTCCCTCCGGCACGCCTGCCTGCATGTACGTTTGGGGACACGCCTACGAGCTTGATATCCAAGGCACGTGGGATCGCTTTGAGGACTTTCTTCGCATGATGGCAGGACACAAGGACATCGTCTACGGCACCAACCGCGAGGTCCTTCTTTAAAATTTTAAAAAACGGTTGCATTACATAGCATTTCTTGTTATAATAAGAACAACAAGCGATGACAAGTAGGATATCCCCGTGAAGGATGTACCTTAAAAAACGGATGCCTGCACGCCGACCTATTTGATCCGCAAGCACGGCTTTGGCTGTCTAAGGAGATACTATGCACGATATTTTCAAGGACTATATAGAACGCCATCGCGGCGACGAGCAATGCGTGGCGCTGGTAGCCGCCTCCTATAAGCAGGTCTATCAGAAACAGCACCACCGCCAGCTGCCCGACGCACGCACGAATACCGATCTCGCCACCTACGGCGACGCGCTGCTGCGCTTTTCCCTGATGGGGCTGTTCTTAAACAAGGAGGACGATCTGTCCGAGCACGTCAAGCCGTACCTGACCGACGAATTTCTCATTGAGCACGTCGCGCGGCACTATCACCTCTTAGACTACATTCTCTTTGACCGCGACAACCCTCGCATCCCCAAGGAATACACCTTCTACGAAAGCGACAGGACCAAATACATCGCCACGACGGTGGAGGCCATCCTCGGTGCGATCTTCCTGGAGCAGGGCGACCTCAAGGCCATCTTCGCGCTTGTGGAATCCTTCACGCATCTTTGATGCACCTATCCCAAACAAAAAACAAAAAAATAAAAATACATGAACCGAAAGAGGAACTGATCATGACCGAACAGAGAAAGGCTTATATCCAAGCCATTAAGGACTACTGCGAAAACAACTACCGCGCCTGCTTCCGTGAGCCGAACGACATTCTGAAGCACCCCTTCATCGTTCCCGGCTCTGCCTATGCCTACGAGCTGTGGGACTGGGACAGCTGGCTGACCGACCTGGCCCTCGGCGCCATCGCCAAGGAGGACATCTCCGCGTACGAAAAGGGCTGTATCCTCAACTTCCTTGAGCACATGGATAAGGATGGCCGTATGCCCATCAACATCGTGGCGGGCACACCCGGCTATAACGGCATTTTCCTTCTCAAGGAGGGCGTGGAAAACAACATTCACAAGCCCTGCCTTGCCCAGCACGCCCTCTTCGTGTGCGAAAAGCTCGGCGACGCCTCCTGGCTTGCCGATCACTTTGACGGCATCGTCAAATTTCTCACGTGGTATGAAAATAACCAGAAGCACGCCGAAACGGGGCTGTTCTTCTGGATCAACGACTTTGCCATCGGCGTTGACAACGATCCCTGCACCTTCTACCGTCCCGACAAGAGCACCGCATCCATCTACCTCAACTGCCTGATGTATAAGGAATACGAGGCAGCAGCCGCCCTTGCCCGTATGCTGGGCCGCGAGGCAGACGGCGTGCGCTTTGAGACGGCCGCCGCGGAGCTTGCCGCCGCGATTCGCCGTGAGTGCTGGGACGAGCGCAACGGCTTCTATTACTCCGCCGATATCAATCTCAAGCCCGTCGACCCGAACGAATGGCTACATAGCGGCTCGCCCCGTCATTGGCGCTCCCTTCCGATGCGCATCGACGTTTGGACGGGCTTCCTTCCGATGTGGTGCGGCTTCGCTACCGCCGAGGAGGTTCACCGTATGGTCGAGGAAAATCTCAAAAATGAGCGCACCTTTGCCGCCCCGTACGGCGTACGCTCGGTATCGCGCCTGGAGCGCATGTACACCGTCAAGGTGTCGGGCAACCCCTCCTGCTGGCTCGGTCCGATCTGGGGCAACGCCAACTACATGGTCTTTGAGGGCCTTCTTCGCTACGGCTACGAGACCGAGGCACGCGAAATGGCGGAAAAGACCGTCGATATGTTTGGCCGCGATATCCTCGCCTGCGGCGAAATGCACGAGTATTACGATCCCGACACGGGCCTTGGCGTACACAATCAGGGCTTCCAGAGCTGGAACCTGCTTTGCTACCGCATGGCACAGTGGCTGGAAGAGCACGACGCATAAACGGCCATGAAGGAAATTTTATACGTTTTTCTCATCTCCATCCTCCCCATCGTTGAGTTACGTGGGGCCATCCCTGTCGGCGCCGCCCTCGGTCTTCCCCCACTCGCCAATGCGGCGGCCGCCATCCTCGGCAACCTGTTGCCCGTGCCGTTCATTCTGTTCTTTATCCCCAAGATCCTGGATCTTCTGGAACGCATCCGTTGGTTCGCACCCGTCGTGCGCTGGGTGCGCTGCAAGGCCGATAAGCACAGCACCAAGATCTTAGGCAGCGACGCACCGACCGACGCCCCGTCAGAGCCGACGGAGTCCGCGGATACAGCCGTCCTCGCCGATACGCAGAACGTGCCCGACAAGCACACCGCACGCCGCCGTCACGCCGCCTTTTTTGGCCTTTTGCTGTTCGTTCTCCTTCCCTTCCCCGGTACGGGTGCATGGACAGGATCTCTCGTCGCCTCGCTGTTCAATATGCCGAAGCGCCGCTCCTTCCCCGCCATCATTCTCGGCGTTCTCGGCTGTGCCATCATCATGTCTCTCGCCTCGTACGGCGTCGTAAGCTTTCTGTCATTTTTGGCAGAATGACAACTTTTATTATCATTTATGGTCTTTCGTACCTTTAATTCGTATCTGAAAGCGGCCTATCACACCGAGGTCGGCAAGATCTGCATTGACGGCGGATTTACCTGTCCGAACCGCGATGGGACCAAGGGTGTCGGCGGCTGTATCTTCTGCGGCGAGCGCGGCGCAGGCGAGCATCTGTGTGCGGCGATGTCTGTGCGCGAGCAGGTGGAGGACTACTTCCGCCGCCCCCACCGACAAAAGAAATTCGTCGCCTATTTTCAGAACTTTACCAACACCTACGCCTCGCCCGACGTCCTTATGCGTCGGTACACCGACGCCCTCATTGACCCTCGCATCGTCGCTCTGGCGATCGGTACGCGCCCCGACTGTCTCGGCGAGGACGTCCTGGACGTCCTGTCCGCCATAAAGGAGCGCATCGACCTTTGGGTCGAGCTGGGTCTGCAAACGACCAACGACGACACCGCTCGCCGCATCCGCCGCGGCTATGCGACCGAGGAGTATCTCCGCGCCTGTGAGCGACTGCGAGCGCGCGGCATTCCCTTTGCCGTGCATCTGATGATTGGTCTGCCGGGCGAGGGGACGGACGAGCTGCGCACGACCGTCGATACCGTGGCACGCACCCATCCCTTCGGCGTCAAGCTGCACGGTGTCTACGTTATGGACGGCACCGACCTGCAAGCGGACTATCTCGCGGGCCGCTATACACCCATCGAAAAGGACGCGTATATCGAAGCGGTCATCGACACCCTGCTCCGCCTGCCGCCCGATACGGTCATCCTGCGCCTGATGTCCGACTGCCCGCCGGGTCGTCTCGTCGCCCCTGCGTGGAACACTGACAAGGCCGAGGTCCACGCCGAGATCCGCCGCCGTATGGCCGAGCGCGGTCTAACCCAAGGCATGCTCTTTACACCCTGAACCGTCTTTTATATCGACATATGGGAGGAACGAGCTATGAATAACGAAAAAATATTTTTTCAAAAGGTAAAAGATATCATCAATACGTGCGAGCATCTTTTAAATGATACTGAATACAAGACACCAAATACTTTTGTAATACAGGTAATTTTGCGAGAATTTAAAGACATACAAGATTTCTATGCCTGTAACAAGAAGGTTTTATTGCTCAGTAAACAGCATTGGACGTTGTGGTCCATTAGAACCATTATTGACTCGGCAGATTATGATTACGACGAGGAACTTTTTGATAAAGTCAGAGAATTTGCTCAATTTTGCAAAACATTGAGTGAAAATATGGTTGTTTATAAATATTCCAATTAAAATCATCTATACCGTGAGCAAAGCTAAAACAAATGAAAACAAGCAGAGCTCTCGCAAGCTTTTCCGAAAGACAAACGAACGACAAGTGCATGAGTTAAACCATATTTTTTGATTTAAAAGGATCGCACTACACTTTTTTCGGCGCAAAAAGCGTCGGCCTCACGAATCGTGAAGCCGACGCTTTTTCTTTTTCGTTATGTACGATCAAAGCACCGTGATGTCGATATGCGCCTCGTGCGACGCACCGGCGGGCAGCTGACACATATACGCCTTGGTGGCGAAGTCGTCCACGACACCCATGCGCGACGGCAGGCCGTGCCACGGCTCGATGCAGACGAAGGGTGCGTCGGTGTGATCGGGCTTCCAAAAGCCGAGGTGCGTCATGCCGGTATAGCACAGGCGCACACCGCCGCCATGCTTGCGCGACGTCAGCGTTACGGTATCGCCCATGTCGGCGAGGAAGATGCCCGCGCCGTCAAAGGCCTCGTGCGACAGCGCAAACACGCCATCCGTCAGCGCAAAGGGCGTGCTTGCACCGGTAGGAAAGCCCGTCGGGCTGATCTCGACCTGCTGCGGCACGATCCCCGCGCCAAACGCGATGTGATAATCGGAAAACGCCTCGCCCTCATGCAAAGGCACGCGGAAGCCGGGGTGCGCCCCGTAGGAAAAGGGCAGCGTGCCGTCGCCCGTGTTCGTGATCAGAAAGCTCTGCCGCAGCGTGCTTCCCGTCAGCTCGTAGCGCACGCGGAAGGTATAGGAAAAGGGATACGAGGCGGCAAAGGCCTCCTGCTGTGTAAAGACAAGGGTCAGCGACGTGTCCGTCTGCTCCTCAAGGGAAAAGCACGTGCCGCGCACGAAGCCGTGCAGCCCCATCTCGTAGCTCTTGCCTCCGTAGGTATACCGTCCCTCGGTCAGTCGGCCGCAAATGGGAAAGAGGACAGGCGCCCGCTCATCCCAATAGGCGGCGTCGCCCTGCCAGAGATATTCCGTGCCGTCGGACGTGCGCCGCAGGCTCTGCAGCTCGGCGCCTCGATCGGATACCGTAACGGAAAGGAACTTGTTTTGGATCGTGTACTTCATACGCATCTCCCGTACCGATGGTTTTTATCTTATTCTACCACGCTTTTTTCAATTGTCAAGACACAAGCACCACGGAAAAAAGAGAAAATAAAGCGTCAAAAGCCCTTGCAAAGTGCCCTCGCCTGTGCTATAATGAAGCAAATATCTTTCCCGTAAAGGAGATGCCGTTATGTCACGCCTTTCCGCCCTTTGTCCTGCCGCGCCCTCCGTTCGCACGGTGCAAGCCGATGCCTCGTACGCCGAGTGCGAGATATCCTACGTCTTTTCCTCCGCGACACCGATCGCCCTCATGCTGCACCTTTGCATTAAGCACAAGGACGGCTCGACCGTCAACACCGCGGACGCCGCCCTGCACGTAAAGGACTCTACCGCCACCGCGCTGCGTGTATGCCTGCAAAAGCCGACGCTAGACGACGCCGTCTACACGCTCTGCACCACGCTGGAAGCGAATGGCGAGACCTGTGAGCTTTCTCCGACGGTCTTTTCCATTACTCCCTGCCGCATGCCCATCCCCGACGACGCAAGATGACAATTTTGTAAATATACATTGTCAAATATGCCTTTTTACAAACACAAAGCCGTCGCGATGCACGATCGCGGCGGCTTCTTTTATTGAACGCAATTACGCTTTCTCCGTCGGCTCACCGCAAACGGGGCAGCGATGCACAGCTCCCTCACAGGACGTGCTCTTTTTCTTTCGGCAGAGCATACCCTTGGCCATATCGGCCATCTGCATCATTTTTTCCTTGGTGGCAGACACCACGGCACACACGCCGATCGCCGTCATGGCACAAACGGCCAGCTTGCAGAAGGGATGTCTGTGTTTTTGCTCGTGTTTTTTAAACAGCATATTGTTAGACCGCCTCTGTGGCGGCATACTCCTTGTTTGATCCGCATCTATCTTTTCCGCGCCGTCCCGCTCTTATGCACAGGCGCGGCAAATTTCGCGCTTTTTTTGTCTTGACAAACGCCTGTAATTTTTTTATAATAAAGAAAAAACGCCGACGTCAATCGGCTGAAAAAAAGGAGGCTCCTATGGTCACCTGTTTACGCTGCGGCAAGGCGGATACCTACCGCTCGCCCGTCTGTCCGCACTGCGGTACACCGTACGTCTTTTCCGACGAGGATATAGAAGCCCGCCTGTCGGCCGTACGCCGTGGCGGACGCCGCAAGGACGACGCGTACGCCGAAAGCTGTCATATTCTCGCCGATCTTGGTCGGCCCGAGGGCGTGCGCCTGTACGGTGCGCTCCTGGAGCAGATGGGGCACGTCGATCACGCCGTCGGCCTCTACCGTGCCCACGCGGATGCCGACCCGTACGCCGCTTACCGCTACGCCATCCACGCGCGGCACACCGATGCACAGCAGAGCTTTTTCCGTCTGCGCTTTGCCTCCTATTTCGGATGTGAGGAAAGCTTTGAGCCCATGGCCGAGGCCTTCGCCGAGCGCTCGCAGACCGAGCGCGCCATGTACTTTTTCCGTCTGGCCTCCGATCGGGGCAGCCGCACGGCGAGCATCGCCCTGGCACGGCTGTATATCGATCGTGCCAAGGAAGACGACCTCGGCTACGCCCGCTATATGCTCGGCCGCACCTCGCTTGCCTCTCTGCGCACACCGCGCTTGTACGCCAAGGTAAAGGCCTGCGCCCCCATCGAGCCGCCCCTGCCCGACGACACCTTCCGCATCCCCGCGCTGTACGAGCTGGCCAACGAGGCCGAGCGTCTTGGGGAGCGTTCGGTATACGCCACGCTGTGTGAGCGTCTTCTCTCTATGGGACGCACCGATATGCAGGCGACCGTCGCCCGCTTGCTGATCGCCGGTGACGGCTGTCCGCAGGACGTGACGCGCGGTCTGTCGCTTCTTCACGCGCTGTCCGAGCGCGGCGATACCGCCGCCGCGATCCGTCTCGGCGACCTGTATCAGAAGGGCTCGCCCATTCCGAAGGACTATGCGCGGGCGCTGACCTATTATCAGCGCGCCGCCGAGTTTGGTGACGGACGCGGCTACGAGCGTCTTGGCGACTATTATCGCGCCGGCGTCGAGGATCGGCCGCGCATCGCGCGCGCCATTGAGCTGTACGAGCAGGGCGCCGCACACGGATCGACCGATGCCGCCCGCAAGGCGCGCGATCTCAAGGCACAGCGCGAGCACTATTACACGCGTGCCATGAACGAGCGTGACAGCTCCCCGAAGGATGCCTACCGTCATTTCGTTGCCGCCGCCGACATGGGCTATCTGCCCGCGGAAGTGCGCATCGGTGATTGCTATCTTGTCGGTATCGGCGTGCCTGTTGACCGTCGCCGTGCCTTCCTGTGGTACAAATACGCCGCCGAGCACAAAAACGAGGAGGCGTACTACCCCTTGGCCATGTGCTATTCACGCGGTGTCGGCACTCCCTTCAACTACCGTGAGGCGCTGACGTATCTGCGCCGCGCCCACGCCCTCGGCTGTGAGCCGGCGATGGAGGAGGCCACCCGTCTGCTGGAGGCAAGACGCAAGAAAAAGGAGCGTGCCCTGCACGCCTGCGTCTGCGAACTGCTCTATCAAGGCAAGGCGGCCGAGGCCGCGCCCTTGGCCGAGCTGTCGGCAGGACTGGGCAACGGCAAGGCGCTGTATACCCTCGGCGCCATGTATGAGTTCGGCATCGGTGTCCGCTCCGACGGGCAGACGGCAGCCGATCTGTACGCCCGTGCCGAGGAGGCCGGCTTCACCGACGAGCGCGCCCATCTCAAGCGCATCCTCCTGCGGCAGGCAAACGCCCGTCATCCCGCCGTGTAACGTATATCGTATAAAGCAACAAGCACGGAACGAGCCTGCCGCCCGTTCCGTGCTTGTTCTTTTTCGGTTTCATTGCGATCAAAAGCCCGTATCCGTGCTTCTGCGCCGCGTATCGTTCGGATCGTCCCCGTCGAATCCGTCACCGTCACCGTCGCCGCGCTTACGCACCGCCAGCACGATCGCTACGATGATCGCCGCGACCAGCACGACAAGAAGCACCAAAACGATCGGACGCACGCGCCAGCCGAACAGATCGACATAGGTATGTGCAAAGATGTCCTCTGCATCCTCGACCACCACGCAGATGGAAATGCCCGTTTGGGCGGTGAAGTCCTCCAGCGCCTCATTGACCGTCGCATCCGAGATCGGCAGATCCGTGCGGTTATCGATGCGCGAGGCGACCTGTACGTGCGTTTCCGAGCAATCGAAGGGATCGACGGATGCCGCTATGACCGGGTCGATCATGGCACGCACCGTATCGGCCAGCCCCATAGTCATCGAATACTTCATCGTGCCGTCGCTCGGCATATGCGAGAGTAGCGTCCGGCCAAAGGTCGTATATTCGTTCCCGAACAGATCGCGCACCGACTTCGTCAGATCGAAGCCCAGCCATGCGATCGCATAGTAGCCCTCGTTGTCCTCGTCCATCGAAATAACGATGAGGATGTTATCCTCATACGCGGTGCTGCCGCCGAACATATCCAGATACGCCGCGTTGGCAAAGTCCTGATAGGCCTCCTCGTCGTAGGTGTATCCGTCGCCGACCGACACACAGCTGCCGACCGAGCTGAAGATGACGATCGCGACCACCAGCACCAAGATGATGGGGATCATCAAAAAGCCAAAGCAACCGCCTCCGCCGTAATACCGACGACCCCAGCCCCAGCCCCAACCCCAGCCGTAAGGATGATGGTGATGATGGGGATGGTGATGGTGCGGGCCTCCAAAGCCGCCGTGCGGACGGGGTCCTCCTCCGAAGCCGCCTCCGTGACTGCCGCCACCGAAGCCACCTCCGCGACTGCCGCCAAAGCCACCGCCGTGGCTGCCTCCTCCGAAGCCGCCTCCGCGGCTACCTCCTCCGGGTCCCGGCATATCCTGTTCCTCCTTATCACTCGCCTCGTGCGAGCTTTTTCTTTATTGTAGCACAGCCCCGCGCGCCTTGTCAAGCCGACGAAACGAAAATTCACAATGCGGAAATATCCTCTCGGCTCTCGGTACGAAGAGGACGCGCGACGCATACACTGACAGTAGCCGATGTCCGTCTGCGCGACACTCCCATGCCACACGGCCGGGGTCGGCTTAGATACAACATCAAGGAAAAGACCCATGAACCAAGTTTGTGCCGCGCGCCTGTGCGATCTGCCCGTTGGCGCGCGAACCACGATACACGAGCTGCGGGCGGCGGGAGCGATGCGCCGCCGCTTGTGTGACCTCGGCTTTCTGCCCGGTGCCACGGTCCGTTGCGTCGGCATCGCTCCTATGGGCGATCCGAAGGCGTACGAGGTACGCGGTGCTATCATTGCTCTGCGTGCGCGGGACGGGGCGGCCGTGCTGACGGAGGCCTGCCGTGAGTGAACGATCCGTGTATACCGTCGCCTTGGCGGGAAATCCCAACGTCGGAAAAAGCACGCTGTTCAACGCGCTGACGGGTCTGCATCAGCATACAGGCAACTGGCCGGGCAAGACCGTCGCTCGGGCAGAGGGCACGCTGCGGACGCAGACGCGCACCCTGCGTCTTGTCGATCTGCCGGGCACCTACTCCCTGCTGTCGCACTCGGCCGAGGAGGACGTCACGCGGGACTTTCTCGCCTTCGGGATGGCGGATGCCGCCATCGTCGTATGCGACGCGACCTGCCTCAGCCGCAGCCTGTCCCTGGCTCTGCAGGTGATGGAGGCGGTGCCTTGCACCGTCGTTTGCGTGAATCTGCTCGACGAGGCTCGCAGCAAGGGCATTCGCATCGATCTCAACCGTCTGGCCGACAAGCTCGGCGTCCCCGTTGTCGGGACCGTAGCCAGGCGTCGTGCGTCGGCACGGCGTATTCTGTCAACCGTTGATGCGCTTTTTGACAAGTATTGTGCGCAGAAAGAGCCTGTTTTATCCTACGATGCGCCAATTGAAGACGCCGTATCCCACGTAGCGCAGGCGCTGGAATCGGCAGGCATTCGTCCGGCCGACCCCCGCTTTTGCGCGCTGCGTCTGCTGGAGGGGGACGAGGGCTTTTCGGACAGTGCGCACACCCACCTCGGTGCCGCCGTCCTGACGAGCGATGCGGTCGTACGCGCCCGCGCCGACGCGGAGCGCACGCTGTTCCTGGCGGGCATTGACGCCGACGGCTTTCGCGACCGTATGGCCGGTGCACTGCAGGCACGCGCCGAGGCCGTTTGCCATGCGTGCGTAACGTATACCAACGAGCAGGCACATCGGCGCGACCGACGCATCGACCGCCTGTTGACGGGGCGTTACACCGCCTATCCCTGTATGCTCGCCTTTCTGGCGCTCATCCTGTGGATCACCGTTTCCCTCTCCTCCTATCCGTCCGAATGGTTGAGTCGCCTCTTCCTTTGGCTGGAGGAGCCCTTGACGTCCGGTCTTTTGGCTCTGCATACACCCCCGTGGCTGTACGGCCTGCTGATCGACGGCCTTTGGCGCGTTTGCACTTGGGTCATCGCGGTCATGCTGCCGCCGATGGCCATCTTCTTCCCTCTCTTTACCTTCCTTGAGGACGTCGGGTACCTGCCGCGCATCGCCTACAATCTCGACCGCCCCTTTGCCGCCTGCCGCGCCTGCGGCAAGCAGGCCCTGACGATGTGCATGGGGCTCGGCTGTAACGCCGTCGGCGTAACAGGCTGTCGCATCATGGATTCGGGGCGCGAGCGCACGCTGGCGCTGATCACCAACAGCTTCATGCCCTGCAACGGCCGTCTGCCGACCGTGATCGCGCTGCTCACCGTCTTTTTCGTCGGTGTCTCGGGCGGTGCCCTGGCCGGCCTCGCCTCCGCCGGTCTTCTGACGCTGGCGATCGCCCTGTGTGTCGCCGTCACGTTGCTCGTCACGCGCCTGTTATCCGTGACGCTGCTGCGCGGAGAGCCGTCCTCCTTTACCCTTGAACTGCCGCCGTACCGCACGCCGCAGGTCGGACGCATCCTCCTTCGCTCGCTGCTGGATCGCACGCTCTTCGTCCTTGGGCGTGCCGTAGCGGTCGCCGCCCCGGCGGGGATCCTGCTATGGGCGATGACCTATATCACCGTCGGTGAGCAGTCGCTCTTGCTCACGATCGCCGGCGCGCTCGATCCCATTGGACACTTCTTTGGCATGGACGGCGTCATTCTGTCCGCCTTTATCTTCGGCTTCCCTGCCGGGGAGATCGTCGTCCCCATCATGCTGATGGCCTATCTCTCCCTCGGCTCGCTGAGTGCCGCGCCCTCCCTCGCCTATATGCACGAGGTGCTGACCGCCGCCGGATGGGACGGACAGACGGCGCTTTGCACGGTGCTGTTCTGCCTCTTTCACTTTCCCTGCTCCACAACGCTTCTTACCGTATGGAAGGAAACCAAGCGCCCGCTCTACACCGCCCTGGCGGCCCTTGTGCCGACGGTCGTCGGCCTTACCCTCTGTGCGCTGGTGCATTGGATCTGCATGCTGTTCTGAGCGTCCCTCGGCCGGACGGTATCGTGTGATGTCGTCCGGCCGAGGTTTTTTGTCGATCGCGTGATCTGACCGCCGCGCGGCACCGTCTTTTTTCCGTCGCACACGCAAATCTTCTTTAAAAACTTGACAGACGAAAAAAATCGTGTATAATTTATATATTAATATGTTGATCATAAAACGAGAGACCAGGAGGCACTATGGATCTGCAGCACGGAAAATATATGGCCGTCGATTACGGCGACGTACGCACCGGCCTTGCCGAATGCGACCCGTCGGGCACCCTGGCCTCCGGCATCGGAACGATCAAGGAGAGCGGCATGCGCCACACCGCCGAGCGCGTCGTGGCCGAGGCACTCGCCCGCGGATGCAAGCGGATCATCATCGGCCTGCCGAAGAACATGGATGGCACGCAGGGCGGCCGCGTCGATACCGTACACGCCTTTGGCGACATCGTCGCACAGCTCACCGACCTACCCGTCGTCTATTACGACGAGCGCATGACCACGATGATCGCCTACCGCTACCTGTCCTCGACCAACACCTACGGCAAGCAAAGGCGTGACCGTGTGGACACGCTGTCCGCCGAGATCATTCTGCAGGATTACCTCGACGCCGAGCGCGCCGGTAAAATACAACCTCCAGCAAAGGACATATGAAGGAAATGGAAGAAAAAGAAAAAGAACAGGACGTCGGTAGATTTCGCGCGTTTTTAAACAAAAAAGATATCTCCCTCTCGCCTAAGGTCTATTTCGTCGACGCCATGGGTGCGATGGCCCTCGGTCTGTTTGCCACCCTTCTCATCGGTACCATTTTCGGTACGGTCTACGACCTGTTCTGCGATATCCCCGTCAAGACATACGTTCCCGGAATGGCGAACGTGTTCGTTGATTTCCTCTATTACATCTATACCTACGCACAGGGCGCGACGGGCATCGTCCTCGGTATCGCCGTGGCGCAGGCGCTCAAGGCACCGCCGCTGGTGCTGTTTTCCTCGGGCGTCGTCGGCATGTGTGCCAACGCACTTCCCACCCTGATTACCGTAGGGGACGTGCCCAAGACGGTCACCGCCGGCCCCGCCGGCGCCTTCCTGTGCGTCCTCGTCGCCGCCGAGATCGGTAAGCTCGTATCCAAGGAGACCAAGGTGGACATCCTCGTGACTCCCGTCGTCACCATCGGCACGGGCGTGCTCGTGTCCATGCTGCTGTGCCCCGCGATCGCGTGGGTCGTCTATTGGATCGGCTCCTTCGTCAATTACGCTACCACCGTCATGCCCCTGCTGATGGGCATTCTCATCGCCGTCATTGTCGGCATTCTTCTCACCCTACCCATCAGCTCGGCCGCCATATGCGCGATGATCGGCATATCGGGACTGGCGGGCGGCGCGGCTACGGCCGGCTGCTGTGCACAGATGATCGGCTTCGCCGTCATCTCCTTCCGTGAGAACCGCTTCGGCGGCCTGATCGCCCAAGGGCTCGGCACCTCCATGCTGCAGATGGGCAACATCGTCAAGAATCCGCGCATCTGGATCCCCCCGACACTCGCCGCCGCGATCACCGGCCCCATCGCCACCTGCGTGTTCAAGCTGGAATGCACCGGCGTCAGCGCCGGTATGGGCACCTGCGGTCTTGTCGGCCCCATCGGCATCTTCACCGATATGGGCTTTACCCCCATGTCGATCATCGGCACCCTCGTCACCTGCTTGATCCTGCCGGCGGTGCTGTCGCTTATATTTGATTACCTTCTTCGCCGCATCGGCTGGATCCGTGACGGCGATATGACCCTGGCTCTTTGACGGGCCTATCAGAAAGGAGTGCATATGAACAACCGTACACTGCTTTGCGATTTCTACGAGCTGACCATGGGCAACGGCTATTTTGAGCTGGGCAAGGGAGAGGAGATCACGTATTTCGACGTCTTCTACCGCACCGTGCCCGACGGCGGCGGCTTTGCCATCGCAGCAGGCCTTGAGCAGGTCATCGAATACATCAAGGATCTGTCCTTCACCGAGGACGACATTGCCTTCCTTCGCTCCAAGGCGCTCTTCTCCGAGGATTTTCTCGAATACCTCGCACACTTCCGCTTCTCAGGTGATATCTTCGCCGTGCCCGAGGGCACGCCTATCTTCCCCGGTGAGCCCATCATGACGGTACGCGCCCCTGCCATTGAGGCACAGTTCGTCGAGACCTTTATCCTGCTGGCTATCAATCATCAATCCCTCATCGCGACCAAGGCCAACCGCGTCGTCCGCGCGGCCGACGGCCGTCCCGTGGCGGAATTCGGCTCGCGCCGTGCGCAGGGTGCCGACGGTGCCATGCTCGGCGCCAGAGCGTCGTACATCGGCGGCTGCTCCGCCACCGCCTGCACCATCTCCGACCGTATGTTCGGTATCCCCGCTACGGGTACGATGGCGCACTCGTGGGTACAGATGTTCGACAACGAATACGACGCCTTCGTCAGCTACTGCAGGACCTATCCGCACAACGCCACGCTGCTCGTCGATACCTACGACGTGCTTCGCAGCGGTATCCCAAACGCCATCCGCGCCTTCCGCGAGGTCCTGACACCCTTAGGCATCACCTCCTGCGGCATCCGCATCGACTCGGGCGATATCACGTATCTGACCAAGCGCGCACGCAAGATGCTCGACGAGGCGGGCTTCCCCGACTGCAAGATCGTCGTGTCCAACTCCCTTGACGAAAACATCATCCGCGACATCATCCTGCAGGGCGCATGCATCGACTCCTTCGGTGTCGGCGAGCGTCTGATCACCGCTAAGAGCGATCCCGTCTTCGGCGGCGTATACAAGCTCGTCGCCAAGGAAGAGAACGGCGAGATCATCCCCAAGATCAAGATCTCCGAAAACCCCGAAAAGATCACCAATCCCCACTTCAAAAAGATCTACCGCATCTTTGATAACGAAACGGGCAAGGCCACGGCCGACCTCATGTGCGTCTACGATGAGACCGTCGACGAAAGACAGCCGCTGGAGCTGTTCGATCCTCAGCAGACCTGGAAGCGCAAGATCTGCGTCAACTTCACGGCTAAGGAGCTGCTCGTCCCCATCTTCAAGGACGGCGTGTGCGTATACGAATGCCCCTCCATCGACGAGGTGCGTGCCTACTGCCGCGAGCAGATCGACTGCCTGTGGGACGAGGTCAAACGCTTCGAAAATCCCCACCGCTACTACGTCGACCTGTCGCAGAAGCTGTGGGATATCAAGCACCGCCTGCTGGAAGAAAAGCACGGAAAGCCGTAAGCAAGAGAATCAAACGAGAAAGGATAGCAACATGTTAGGAGAACAAAAGGTCGTATTCTCCGGCGTACAGCCGTCGGGTAACCTGACCATTGGAAACTATCTCGGCGCGATCAAGAATTTTTCGCGCTTCTCCGATACCTATAAAACCTTCTATTGCGTCGTCGACCTGCACGCCATCACCGTGCGTCAGGTGCCTGCCGAGCTTCGTCGGAGAACCTACGAGACCTTAGCCCTTTATATGGCGTGTGGGCTGGATGAAAAGAAAAACACGCTGTTCGTGCAATCGCAGGTTTCGGCACACGCCGAGCTTGGCTGGATCCTCGACTGCTATACCATGTTCGGCGAGCTGTCGCGGATGACGCAATTTAAGGATAAAAGTGCCAAGCATGCGCAAAATATCAACGCGGGCCTCTTTACCTACCCTTCGCTGATGGCGGCCGATATTCTGCTGTACCAGACCGACGTCGTTCCCGTCGGTATTGACCAAAAGCAGCATCTGGAGCTCGCACGCGATATCGCTCTGCGCTTCAACCAGCTCCACGGCGATACCTTCACCGTCCCCGACGGCTATATCAACACGGACACGATGAAGATCATGTCGCTCGCCGAGCCCACCGCTAAGATGTCCAAATCCGACCCCAACCCCAACGCCGTCGTGTATATCCTTGACACCAAGGACGACATCATGCGCAAGTTCAAGCGCGCCGTCACCGATTCCGAGGCCTGCGTGCGCATGGCTGAGGGCAAGGACGGCATCAACAACCTCATCACCATCTACCGCGCCTTCACGGGCAAGACGGTCGAGGAGGTCGAGCGCGAATTTGACGGCCGCGGCTACGGCGACTTCAAGGAGGCCGTCGGCGAGGCCTGTGCGGAGGGACTGCGTCCCGTCCGCGAGGAGTTCGCCCGTCTGTCCGCCGACAAGGCGTTCCTTGAGAGCGTCATGAAGAACGGCGCCGACGAGGCCGCCTACTACGCACGCAAAACCATGTCCAAGGTACGCAGAAAGCTCGGTTTTGTCAACTGATTGCAAACATATCTATACAAAATCACCGCATTCGTACATACCGCGTCTCAGAAACGCCGTACGATCGCGGTGATTTTTTTGCAGAGGTTGTTTTTTCATGAATGCTCTCGTATATATTGGTTCCTTCGGCATCACGCTGGTCGGCATGCCTCTGATCCTGCGGCTGGCCTTTGCCGTCGGAGCGGTCGATCAGCCCGACGGGGTGCGCAAGCGGCACACCCGCCCGACGCCGCGCCTTGGCGGCCTTTGGGTCTTTTCGGTGTTCTTCGTCAGCGCGTGTCTTTGCGTGCCGCTGTCCGACGGGCGCTTCGTCGCGCTTCTTTCAGGCGGCACGCTCCTGGTCGCCGCCGGCGTCATCGACGACACGCAGGATCTGCCCCCCGCCGCCAAGCTGTGCTTTCAGACGGTGGCAGCGCTGATCGCGCTCCTGTTCGTTCGGCTGCCGTCGACGTGGGAGCTGCTTGGCCTTTCACTGACGCTCCCCGCGTGGCTGAGCTTTGCGCTGTATCTTCTCTTTACCGTGCTCGTCATCAACGCCGTCAACCTCATCGACGGCGTCGACGGCCTGGCGAGCGGCGTCATGGCGGTGGTCCTGTTGGGGGCGGCGTTGCTCGCTCACGCCCGCGCGGATGCGCAAGGAGGTACGCTCGCCTTGCTGCTGTGCGTGCCGTTGCTCGCTTTTTTGCTGTATAACCGCCATCCTGCCACCGTCTTTCTCGGCGATGCGGGAGCGCAGTTTCTCGGCCTCGCGGCCGCCGTGCTGCTGCTTCCGGGGCAAGACGACACCCCCTTTCCCATCGGGTCGGTGGCGTTGCTGGCCGTACCGCTGTGCGAGCTGATCGTATCCATCGTGCGCCGCCTGTCCAAGGGACAAAGTCCTTTGCGTGCCGACGACGGGCATTTGCACCATCGGCTGCTGCGCAACGGTATGTCCGAGGCGGCCGTCGTCGCTTCGTACGTTCTCCTTAGCGCGTGCGCCGCGCTCGTCGGTTACACCCTTGGCGTCTCTTGACTTTTTCCGCGCACTTTGCTATACTATGGTCATATAAAAACCATGGGGCAAGGAGGCGCCGCTATGCCGCATATCATTGAGATCCACGATCTGTCCATGAAGGAGCTGGATGTGTTCGTCCGTCTGACGGGTGCACAGCTTCGCTCGCGCCTGGAGCCGGAGCAAGGCATATTTATAGCGGAAAGCCCGACCGTCATCGACGTGGCGCTGAAGGCCGGCTGTCAGCCGTTGTCGCTTCTGACCGATCGCCGCCTGCTGCACGGCACGGTCGAGGCGCTTCTTCCGCGTCTTGGCGATATCCCCGTGTACGTGGCGGAGGAGACCGTCCTGCGCGAGCTGACGGGCTTCGCACTGACGCGGGGCGCCCTTTGCGCCATGCGCCGACCAATGCTGCCCACCGTGGAGGATATCTGCCGGGGGGCACGCCGCATCGCCGTGCTGGAGAACATCACCGACTCCACCAATATCGGTGCCGTCTTTCGTTCGGCGGCCGCCTTTGCGATCGACGCCGTGCTGATCACGCCCTCCTGCTGTGATCCGCTGTGCCGCCGCGCTCTGCGCGTCAGCATGGGCACGGTGCTGCAGATCCCCTTTACCCGCATCGGAGATACCGCCGCCGACTGGCCGACGGACGGTCTGCGTCGGCTGCACGCGATGGGCTTTACCACCTGTGCGATGGCGCTGAGCGACGATTCCATATCCATCGACGACCCGCGCCTTTTGCGTGAGGAACGGCTGGCGATCATCCTCGGCACGGAGGGCGACGGCCTGTCAGGGTCGACGGTCGCCGCCTGCGACTACACCGTCAAGATCCCCATGTCGCACAGCGTCGACTCTCTCAACGTCGCGGCGGCAGGCGCCGTCGCCTTCTGGCAGCTGACCCGCCCGACCAACGGCTGACGCGCACCCGTGTGTAAAAAGGATTTTAAATTTTTTTCAAAAAGGGGTTGACAAACCCGATCCTGCGTGCTATAATAATCCATGCACGTTGATCGGAAGGTTAGCTCAGTTGGGAGAGCAACTGCCTTACAAGCAGTGGGTCGGGGGTTCGAGCCCCTCACTTTCCACCAATCGCCGCTTGCAAAAGCGGCGATTTTACAGGAATGGCTTGGTAGCTCAGTTGGTTAGAGCGCTAGCCTGTCACGCTAGAGGTCGTGGGTTCGAGCCCCATCCGAGTCGCCATCCTGTACGCCTCTGTAGCTCAGTTGGTAGAGCAGGGGACTGAAAATCCCCGTGTCGTTGGTTCGATTCCGACCGGAGGCACCACATGCGGATTTAGCTCATTTGGTAGAGCGCGACCTTGCCAAGGTCGAGGTGGCGGGTTCGAGCCCCGTAATCCGCTCCAACAAGAAACGGCACCGCGATAGCGGTGCCGTTTCTTGTTGGAGCGGATTACGATGATGATAAACCTGCCGTGAAACGCAACGCGTTTCACGCGGGGCAACGTTTCCCCGCAGGGGAAACTTGCCAACTTGCGAGGCCTGCCCGAGCAAGTTGTACGGGCCCCGTAATCTGCCCCTCCGCTCAGAATGACACAGAAAGGATAGCACGGTTTTCTATTTCGCCCTTCGCTCACATTTTGACGCTTCGCGTCGTGGCGTGTCTGTATATCATTCTAAAATTCAAATAAAATTTATTTTCTGTTCATGTTTTCCTCTGTTTCGGCGTCTATAATATAAGGTACAAACAAAATCAAACTCTAAAAAAAGGAACCGCTATGCTCAGACTTCACTCCATCCAGAAGGTCTATGAGACCGCGTCCGAACAGGTCCACGCGCTGCGCGGCGTCGATCTGTGCTTTCGGCAGAGAGAATTCGTGTCCATCCTCGGTCCGTCGGGCTGCGGAAAGACCACGCTTCTCAACATCATCGGCGGTCTTGACCATTACTCCGGCGGCGACCTGATCATCAACGGAAAGAGCACCAAGACCTTCTCGGACCGCGATTGGGACGTCTACCGCAACCACCGCGTCGGCTTTATCTTCCAAAGCTACAACCTCATCCCCCACCAGACCATCCTCGGTAACGTCGAGCTGGCCCTCACCATCGCGGGCATCAGTCGCCGCGAGCGCACCGAGCGCGCCAAGCGCGTGCTGGATCGTGTGGGCCTCAGTGGTCAATATTACAAAAAGCCCAACCAGCTCTCGGGCGGTCAATGCCAGCGCGTAGCCATCGCACGTGCCCTTGTCAACGATCCCGAAATTCTGTTGGCCGACGAGCCGACGGGCGCCTTGGATACGGTGACCTCCGTACAGATCATGGACCTCATCCGCGAGATCTCCGGCGAGCGTCTGGTCATCATGGTCACACACAACCCCGATCTGGCCAAGCGGTACTCCAACCGTATCATCAACCTGCTCGACGGTCGCGTGCAAAGCGACACACGTCCCTTCTCCGCCGAATCCGAGCGCATCGAATGCGAGCATCTGCGCCGCGGCTACACCATTGAGACCGTGCGCGGTCGCTTCGGCCGCAAAAAGCAGGTCGCCGTTCCCATCAAGACGATCGCAGGAGAAAAAAAGGAAAAGGCCAAGATGTCCTTCTGGACGGCCTTCCGTCTGTCGGCGCGCAACCTCATTTCAAAAAAGGGACGCACCGCCATGGTCGGTATCGCCGGCTCCATCGGTATCATCGGTATTGCCATGGTCCTTGCCTTCTCTGCCGGCATCAAGGGCTACGTCGCCTCCATGCAGGACGATATGCTCTCGGGCAATCCCATCACCATCGAGGAAACGACGCTGGACTTCAACGCCATGTCCGATATGATGGATCATGATGACAAGGCCGATATCGTCAAGCAGCCCAACCGCGTTTACATCAATTCCATGGTCGAATATCTCGCCAGGATGAACAAAAACATCAACTCGCTCATCGTGGAAAACGAGCTGACCAAGGACTATATCGATTACGTCAAGGCCATGCCGAGCGAATACTACGCCGCCATGCTCCTCGATTACGGCATCGATATGACCAACGCCGTCTACACCGACTTCACCGAGAGTGCGGGCGGGTCGACGCAGAACCTCTCCATCAACGCGCTGACGTCCATATATACCTCCGTTCTCAAGGACACCGATTTTTCGGACTATGCAAGCTACGTCTCCACCCTCGCGCCATCTCTGCAGCAGGCACCGAACAGCGAGGACTACATCGCCTCACAGTATGACCTCGTGGCCGGTACGATCGCAACGGGAAAGAATGAGATCATGCTCGTCCTCAACCACAACGACGAGCTGTCCGACCTTCTCCTTGCCCGCCTCGGTTATTACACGCTTGACGAATTCTTTGAGATCGTCAACAAAGCGACCGCCGAGGACGGCACGTACGACGAAGCCATCTACCGTGACTCCTTCTCCTACGATGAGCTTCTTGGCAAGACCTTCACGTGGTACCCCAACAACACTATCTTCACAAAGAGCGTCGTATCCATGCCGCAGGCAGGCGATGTGACAACCTTTAGTTACAATTACACGTCCGACAGCTTCTCCAAGGACGACTCCGTCGAGCTGCGTGTGGTCGGCATCCTGACGGCAAAGGAAAACATTTCGTACGGTTGTCTGTCCTCGGGCATCTACTACACCGAGGCGCTGACCGAGCACATTCTCACGACCAACGCCGACTCCGAGATCGTTCACCACCTGCAGGATGAGCAGGCGAGTGCCCTGATGGCACAGACCGCTTACCGCATCTATTACACCTACACCTACCGCACCTACGAGGGTGAGGAAGCCTCCGATATGGGCTACGTCGGTGCCGCGATGACCATGTCCGACATGCTCGGCAGCGGCATGATGGGCGGCATGGGCGGCTCCGGCAGCACAGGCGGCGCGGGCGGCAGCGGTGCTACCATTGATATGTCCTCGCTGCGCGAGCGCTTCATTCGCAACCTCGGCGGTAACGACCTGGCTAACAACGTGTCCATCTTCCCTGTCACCTTTGATTCCAAGGACACCGTCACCGACTACCTCGACCGCTGGAACGATGAGAACGTCGATATTACAATGCCCGACGGACGCACGCTTACCTACGCCGAGCGCTCCGACGTCACCTACGGCGACACGCTGGAGCTGATCATCAACATCATCAACACCATGATCGATATCGTGTCCTACGCGCTGATCGCCTTCACCTCCATCTCCCTCGTCGTTTCGACAGTCATGATCGGTATCATCACCTACGTCTCCGTCGTTGAGCGCATCAAGGAGATCGGTGTCATTCGCTCCCTCGGCGGACGCAAAAAGGACGTCAGCCACCTGTTCAACGCCGAAACCTTCATCATCGGCGCCCTCGCGGGTCTGTTTGGTGTCGGTATGACCTACGGCATATGCGAGATCGCCAACGCGATCCTGTACCCGCTCATCGGCATCCGCCGTATTGCCCTGCTCCCCGTATCCAACGCGATCCTTCTCGTATTGCTCAGCATTCTTCTGACGACCATCTCGGGTCTTCTTCCCGCACGCAGTGCTGCCAAGAAGGATCCCGTCGTCGCCCTGCGCACCGAATAAGCGCATCCTACGATCTTACAATTTTCATGGGAGGTCTGACACTATGATCCTATACTACGTTCGCCACGGCGACCCCATCTACGAGCCCGACTCGCTGACGCCCCTCGGCCAACGACAGGCCGAGGCCGTCGGCCGCCGTCTCGGCACACGCGGACTTAACCGCATCTATGCCTCCAGCTCCAATCGAGCCATCCTGACGGCGACTCCTGCATCCGAGATCACACAAAAGCCGATCGAGATCCTTGATTGGTGCAACGAGCAGTATACCGCTCGTTCCATGATGGACATCGACCCAAAGACAGGCACGTACACCTGGTGCTTCAACATTGACCACCACCGCCGCCTGTTCAATCGCGCCGACGTACGCGCCCTCGGTATGCAATGGTATCGCCACGAGGCCTTCGCCGCCTTGCCCTTCGAAAAGGAGGTGCTCCGCGTGGAGCGTGAAGCCGACGCCTTCCTTCTCTCCCTTGGCTACCGACACGACCGCGAAAGCTGTCTGTACGAGCCCGTCGCACCGACGAACGAGCGCATCGCGCTGTTCGCGCATCAGGGCTTCGGCCTGCTGTTTTTGAGCGTCCTTCTGGATATTCCCTATCCCCTGCTCTGCACCCACACCGACATTACGCGCAGCAGCGTATCCGTCATCGAATTTATTCCGCGCGACGGCATCGTCATTCCGCGCATGATCTCCATGTCCAACGAAGGCCACCTCTACAAGGAAAATTTACCTACCTTTATCTAAGCGTAGAAAACGGCGCCAAGCCCGCCGCTCTATTTTCACATGGACCTTCAAACAAGACCCCCGCCGTCCGTTCATCGGACGGCGGGGGTTTGTTGCTCCGCGACGGCTACGTCGGCTCGCACAGCTGCGCCTTGACGCGGAAGGCGTAGCGGACAAGGTACACCGCGAGAGCGGCACACAGAAAAAGGCGCGGCAGGGGGTACGGGAACAGCGGAACGGCCAACAGGCACAGCGTCGCCGACAGCACGAACAAGGCGCAGGTGCCGCCGATGTCCAGCACGTCGCCGTCGCCGCCGCGGCGCAGGACGGCGTAGGACAGCACGCCAAGGAACAGATACGACACGGGTACCGACCACGCTGCGCCCGCCATGCCAAAGGCGTCAATGAGCAGCACGCACGCGCCGATCGACAAAGCGGCGGCACACACCGCCCCCACGGTCACCTGCCGCGCGCGCTCACGGAAGAGCGACACGGCCGTCATGGACAAAAAGAGCACGTGCGCCAGCACGGACAGGGTGACGGGAATGACGAGGGGCATCGCGTCGCGATAGCCCTCGGGCGCCAGCAAGGAAAACAGCTCGGGCGACAGATGCGCCACGGCGACCGAGAGGGCGGCCGCGCCGATGCAGACATGGCGCAGGACGGTGCGCACCGTCTCTCGCTCGCCTGCTGCCAGCTTGCGGAGCATCCACGGCTGAAGCACGGCGCTGATACCGGAGCTCGCCAACATGGGAGCGGTGCCGACGGCACAGGCGATGCCGAATTTGGCCAGCGCCGCCGCGCCCACGCGCGCACCGAGAAGCAGGCGCGGCACCTCCTCAACGGACACGAGCGCCAGCGCATACGGCAAAAGGGCCAGTCCCTCACGAAGCAGCCGACCGCCCTGCCGCAGCGGCTGTGGCCGCCCCACACCGCGAAACAGCGATACGCCCGCTACGATGGCCGCCGCCACGCTGACGAGCGCGGGACCTACGATACGGCTCTGCCCGCCGAGGGATGTGTACCGAAGCAGGGCGGCCGTCACGAGCGGGCTGAGCACCGCCACCGACAACGTCGCACAGGCATACGGCCATGCCCCGTACAAGAACCGGCACTTGGCATAATAAAAGGCCAGCACCGTATTCGCCGCGATCTCAACGAACAGCACGACGCTCAACGGCACCGACAGTCCCAGCGAATCGGGCGATACCCATGCGAGGACGGCGTACACGGCGAGCGTCAGACAAAAGGGCACCGCCGTCAGACACAGCGACTCGGTCACGGCACGATCACGCCCGACAGGGCCGGCACGCTGCATGCGGCGGTAGAGCGTGCCGCCGTACAGATGCCACGTGGCAAAGACGCTCACCAGACCGAGCCGCGCGGTATATAATGGATACAGGCCGTAGGCCTCCGGTGGCAGCAGGCGCGTAAACCAAGCGGTGGATAAAAAGGCGATCCCACGCGCGGCGACGGCGGTAAGGGTAAAGATGACCGAGGCGCGCACAGGGGTACGAAGCCGTCCCCAACCGGCCCTCAGCGTACGGACAGATACCATATCAGCTCACTTTTTCACATTTCTTTTTTACAGTTTGTCACGCAGGCGGCAAGGAAATCGAGGAAATGACAACCGTTTTTTCCTTTTTATATCAAAAGAGCAGCAAAAACGGGGAAATGTTTATGAAATTTGCAGGAAATTAAATATAACTTGCATTTTTTAGAAAAAGCCCTTGCAATTTTCTACGGTATGATGTATAATATTCCGCATAAGAAACCTTTTTATTGAGGAGATCAAGATCATGTTTAAGTTAGCGTATCTCAACGAGCTGATGGAGCGTGTCAAGCGCCGCAATCCCGGCGAGGCCGAGTTCCATCAAACCGTCGAGGAGGTTCTGTCCTCCATCGAGCCCGTCATCGCCGCACGTCCCGACTACATCGAAAGCGGCGTGCTTGAGCGTATGGTCGAGCCCGAACGCATCATCAAGTTCCGTGTTCCGTGGGTCGACGACAAGGGTGTCGTACAGGTCAACCGCGGCTTCCGTATCCAGTTCAACAGCGCCATCGGTCCGTACAAGGGCGGTCTTCGCTTCCATCCCACCGTCAACGAGAGCATCATCAAGTTCCTCGGCTTTGAGCAGACCTTTAAGAACTCCCTGACCTCCCTGCCCATGGGCGGCGGTAAGGGCGGCTCCGACTTTGACCCGCAGGGCAAGTCCGACGCCGAGGTCATGCGCTTCTGCCAGAGCTTCATGACCGAGCTGCAGAAGTACATCGGTGCCGATACCGACGTTCCTGCCGGCGATATTGGTGTCGGCGCACGTGAGATCGGCTACCTCTTTGGCCAGTATAAGCGTCTGCGCGACGAATTTACCGGTGTGCTGACCGGTAAGGGACTTCCCTACGGCGGCTCGCTCATCCGTCCCGAGGCCACCGGCTTCGGCGCGGTCTACTACACCGTAGAAATGCTCAAATACTTTGGGGACGACATCAAGGGCAAGACCTTTGCCATCTCCGGCTTCGGTAACGTGGCTTGGGGTACCGTCCGCAAGGTCAACGAGCTGGGTGGCAAGGTCGTGACCATCTCCGGTCCCGACGGCTACGTATACGATCCCGACGGTATCGCTACCGAGGAAAAGATCAACTATATGCTGGAAATGCGTGCCTCCTGCCGCAACCGCGTACAGGACTACGCCGACAAATTCGGTGTCAAGTTCTTCCCCGGCGAAAAGCCCTGGGGCGTCAAGGCCGACATCCTCATGCCCTGCGCAACGCAGAACGAGGTCGGCATGAAGGAGGCCGAGCAGATCGTAGCCAACGGCGTCAAGTATTACGTCGAGGTATCCAACATGCCCACGACCAACGAGGCCGTAGCGTACCTGAAGGCGAACGGCGTCACCGTCGCTCCCTCCAAGGCCGTTAACGCCGGCGGCGTTGCCGTATCGGGTCTTGAAATGTCGCAGAACTCCATGCGTTACAGCTGGTCGGCCGAGGAGGTCGATGCCAAGCTCTACACCATCATGTCCAACATCTTCCACAACTCCGTCAAGGCCGCTAACGAGTACGGTCTCGGCGATGACCTCGTAGCCGGCGCCAACATCGCAGGCTTCCTCAAGGTCGCGGATGCCATGAAGGCACAGGGCGTGGTCTGATCCCGTTTCGCTATATTACATCATGACCGTCGGTACATTCCGACGGTCATGATTATTTTTTTATAAAAACCCCTTGCAAGGCGAGAAAAATTATGTTACAATAAATCAAGGCAGAAATTTACGAACAGGAAGGCAAGTCTATGTTAAATTTAGCATGTCGGAACACCAATAAGCTCATACGCGAGCGATCCAAGGAGGAGAACGTACGCCTCGGCCGTCTGTTTACCAAAAAAGACACCGCGCGTCGCATGGCCGACATGGTCACCCTCGACCCTTCCAAGACCGCCTATACCATCCTGGACCCCGGTGCGGGCACGGGCATTCTGTCGGCGGCGCTCATTGAGCGCATCTGCCGTGAGGTTCCCGCCTGCCGCCAGATCTTCATCACCTGCTACGAAACGGAGCAGCTCTTTTTGCCCATGCTGGCAGACAACCTGGAGCGCATCCGCCGCAAGTGCCGTCACGACTTTGACGTCAAGCTGTTTGTGACCATCTTCGACGAAAACTACGTCGTCGATTCCAAGCATCACTATACGGTGACCTTCTCGCGCACCGAGCAGGACACCTTCGATCTCATCATCTGCAATCCGCCGAGCGAGCTGTGCCTCAAGGATTCCGAGGAGGCAGAAAGCGCGGGCGGCGTGACGCAGGTCAAGATCAACTCAGCCTATCTCTTTGCCAAGATGGCGGCCGGCCATCTGGAGCCCGGCGGACAGCTGGTCATCCTGCTTCCGACCACCGCCGCCACCGCGTCACAGCTGACGCCCTTCCGCCGCTTTATGCACGAGACGCTCACGCTTCGCGCGGTGCATCTGTTCATCGGCGTACAAAAGAATCCCAAGCGTGCCGTCCCGCTCAAGAAGACGATGATCCTCGCCTTTGCCGCCACCGACGTGCGCGATACGGTCGCGATCACGACCTCCACCGATCAGGGCTCTCCCGAGCATACGGTCGCCCTGCCCAAACTGGCCTACGACTTCGTCGTGGATAAGACGGACGGCTCGCTGACCCTTCCCAAGAGCGTGGAGGACACCAATATCGTCCGTTACATATCCGCCTTCCCCGAAACGCTGTCCTCGCTCGGGCTCAAGATCGCCACGGGACGCATTTTGGACGCACGCTGCAAGGATCTGCTCTTCAACGACGCCGCCAAGGGCCTTGTTCCCCTGTTCCGTCCCTGTACCATTCAGGGCGGACGCATCGAATTCCCCGGCACGCAGAAAAAGAATCCCAATCTGCCGCCGATGGTCGCGCCGCATCAGTATATCGCCCCCGTTACGGCCAATCTCGTACAGCGTAACAAAAATATGATCTTCATCAAGCGCGTCTTTTCCAAGAGTGACGAGCGCTTTATCAACGCGGGCGTGCATATGGCCGCCTCCCTGCCGGCGTATCCCTACATCAGCACCCACAACAAGATCCTCTTCATCGATACCAAAAACGCCAAGGGCGAGATGAGCGCGCGCTTCGTCTACGGTCTGTTTGCTCTGCTCAACTCCACCATCTACGATCGCTACGTATCCATCATCTCCAAGTCCAAGCAGATCAACGCCAAGGAATTCCGCGATCTTCCCCTGCCGCCCGCCAACCTGATCGAAAACATGGGTATGCGCCTGATGTCCCTCCGTATGACGACCGTGCAGGCCTGTGATTCCATCGTCAATCCCACGCTGCATATCATCGACAAGACCAAGGAATAAACCCATAAAATCCATCGAAAGGAGTCCGTCATGCGTACCCTGACCGTTGGCATCGTCGCCCACGTCGACGCGGGCAAAACGACCCTGACGGAAGCTCTTTTATACACGGCCGGTGCCATTAAGCGCATCGGCCGTGTTGATAAAGGGGATTGCTTCCTTGATACGCACAGCATCGAGCGCGAGCGCGGCATCACCGTGTTTTCCAAGCAGGCCGTGTGTACCCACGCGGACACGGACATCACCTTCGTCGACACACCGGGGCACATCGATTTCGCCTGTGAGACCGAGCGCACCCTCGCGGTGCTGGATGCCTGTATCCTCGTCGTCAGCGCGACGGAGCCCATCCGCGCCCACACCAAGACGCTATGGCGTATGCTCGCCTCTCACCGCATCCCCGTCCTTCTCTTCGTCAACAAAATGGATATGGCCTCCCGCACGCGTGCGGAGATATTGGCCGATCTGCGTGCGGAGCTTGACGACCGCTGTGCCGACTTTTGCCTGAGCGCTCCCCGTTTCGCTGAGGAAACGGCCGCGGTCAACGAGGCGTTGATGGCGCACTATTTTGCAAATGAATGTTTACCAGACGAGGCCATTCGACACGAGATCCGTGCCAGACGCCTCTTTCCCGTCTGGTTCGGATCGGCGCTGCGCAACGACGGCGTACGCGCCTTTCTTGACGGGCTCGTCAAATACGCCGAGGCGCCCGTCTACGGCGATCTGCTCGGTCTGAAGGTCTTTAAGATCGCGCGCGACGCGCAGGGCAACCGTCTAAGCTACGTCAAGGTGACAGGCGGCGTGCTGCGCACCAAGGATCGTCTGACCCTGCGCGGTGCCGACGGACGGGTCAGCGAAGAAAAGGTCGAGCAGCTGCGCATCTATTCCGGGGATAAATTCCGCACGGAAAACGAGATCGAGGCCGGACGCGTGTGCGCCATGCTCGGCCCGCAGAACACCTATTGCGGCCAAGGCATCGGCATCGAGATGTCGGAGGAGCAAGCCGCTCTTGAGCCCATTCTCACCTACCGTCTGCAGCTGCCGCACGGTACCGACCTGTTCTCGGCCTACGAGATCCTGTTGCGCCTTTCCGAGGAGGATCCCTCCCTGCACCCCGTATACGATGAGCGACACGGTGAGCTTTTGCTCCGTCTGATGGGCGACATACAGGCCGAGATCCTGCGCCGCGTGCTGCAGGATCGCTTTGGCCTCTCCGTCACCTTCGGACAGGGAAAGATCTTATATAAGGAAACGATCGCCTCGTGCGTTCACGGTGCCGGCCACTTTGAGCCGCTGTGCCACTATGCCGAGGTGCATCTGCGCATGACGCCGCTTTCCCCCGGCTCGGGGCTTGTCTTTACCTCCGATTGCTCCACCGACGTCCTCTCGCTCCATTGGCAGCGCCTCGTGCTAACGCATCTGGAGGAGCGTGCCCATCTCGGCGTGCTGACGGGCTCCCCCATCACCGATATGGAAATCGCCCTCATCGGCGGCCGCGCCCACAACAAGCATACCGAGGGCGGCGATTTCCGTCAAGCCACCTACCGTGCCGTTAGGCAGGGACTGATGAAGGCGGACTCCGTCCTTCTTGAGCCCTATATGTCCTTCCGCATCGAGCTACCGAACGAATACGTCGGGCGGGCAATGACCGATCTTTCGGTGCGCTCGGCGACACCGAGCGCACCCGAGACCGACGGCCAAACGGCCATTCTGACGGGCATCGGCCCCGCCGCCACGCTGCGCGATTATCCCGCCGAGCTGCGCGCCTATACTCGCGCCGAGGGACAGATGCAGATGACCATGGTCGGCTACTACCCCTGTCACAATACCGACGAGGTCCTCGCCGCGACGGGCTACGATCCCCTGCTCGACGAGCGTCATCCGCCGCATTCGGTCTTTTGCAAGAACGGTGCCGGCTACGTCGTCCCGTGGGACGAGGCCGACGCGCTCATGCACGTGCCGTGCGACGACAGCCTCCGCACACACGCCGCCGAGCCCGTGCGCACCGTACGGGCATCGACGCGCACCTATCAAAGCTCGGCCGAGGAGGATCGCGAGCTGATGCGCATCTTTGAGGCGACCTACGGCAAGGTGCGTAGGCGCACGGTCAGCGACAAGCAGCAATACACCGCCGCCGAGCCCTCGCCCAAGCGCCAAACGCCAAAGGCACGGCCGCGCGGCGATACCTACCTTCTCGTCGACGGCTACAACATCATTCACGCATGGGACGATCTGCGCGCCTTAGCGTCCCCTACGCTGGCGCACGCCCGTGACACGCTGATCCGACGCCTGTGTAACTACGCAGGCTTCCGCCACATACACGTCATTCTCGTCTTTGACGCCTATCTCGTCAAGGGCGGTCAGGGCAGCGTCGAATCCTACGGCCCCGTATCGGTGGTCTACACCAAGGAGCGGCAAACGGCCGACGCCTACATTGAGCGCGCGTCGTACGAGATCGCCCGCGAGCATACCGTCCGCGTCGCCACCTCCGACGCCGCCGAGCAGCTCATCGTCCTCGGCAACGGCGCCCTGCGCATCACGCCCGAGGAGCTGCGCGAGGAGCTGAAGCTCGCCGACGAGCAGATCGGCGCCTGCCTGGAGGCTCGCTGAAAAACAGCAAGCGGGCGGCCTGCACCTGGCAGGTCGCCCGCTTGGGTTCATAGGTGTTTACACAAACGTATCAGAAGGATCCGCTGATGTCGCCGCTGGGATACGATTGCTCGATCTCCTCGATCATCTCCCAGAAGGTCTCGTCAAGACTCAGCGTCACGATGCCGATCAAGATGACCACGCCGAACAGGAATCCGAAGATGCCGAAGATCAAGCCGAGCAGGGCCATCGTATCAAAATAGCCGAGATGCTTCTTCGCCACAATGGCAAAGACGATCGCCAGCACACCGCAGATCACGGGAAGGACCATGGTGCAGCAGGAAATAAGCGATACGATACCTGTGATCAGCGACACGATCGAAAAGGCCTTGGTCTTAGGCTTTCCCAAATCAAGCTTGACCGCCTCGTAGGTGTACCGATTTTCCTGAGGCTTCTTTACAGGCTCGCTGTATTCGCGAAAATCGGAGCCGTAGAAATCCCCCTTCGGCTGTGTGTTTTCGTTTGTGCCGTCCTCGGGACGGTATTCGTTGGGTTCGTTCATAAGAATGCCTCCTATGTATTTTTTCTGATCTATCGTAAAGAAAGGAACGCTATGCGCTCGCTGACTTACAAACAAAAGATATGGCTGCTCGCCTTGCTCAACGGCGGCACGCTTCTCATCGCCACGCTCTACGTCATCGCATATCGCTACGCGACGGCGCACGGATACGGCTGGTTCGACTGCATCGTACGCGACACGATCGGCATCTACTGCCCCTCGTGCGGCGGCTCTCGCAGTGTCAATGCGCTGCTATCGCTGGACCTTCTCGGTGCTTGGAGGTATTATCCTCCCATTCCCATCACCGTCCTGCTGTTGTGCGAGGTCGACGTGCGTCTGTGCTTTGATCTGCTGACGCGCGGCGAACGAGGCATGTCGACCTACCGACCATGGCGGTGGCTCATCGTCCTCATCGCGATCCTTGTGACCTTTCTTGTACGCCTGCTTGCCGTAACGGTATGGGGCGTCGATCCTCTCGGGGATCTTCATTTGCCGGCGTGACCTTGGAAGCTATGGCTTGCGGCTGTCCCGCTTGCGTGGTTGGTTTTACGTAAGAGTCCGATCCTCCCGAAAGGCGAGGCGGGCTCTTTTTGTTTTAAAACGCGTCCGCGTCCTCCGGCTTGGTATAGATGGACACCGAATCCTCCGCATCCACGGGCGTGACGCGTACGCGCACGACCTCACGGTGCGAGGTGGGAATATTCTTTCCGACGAAGTCAGGCTTGAATGGCAGCTCACGCAGACCGCGGTCGATCATGACCGCCAAACCTACCGTGGACGGTCGTCCCAGACGGAAGAGGGCGTCGATGGCGGCGCGTACGGTGCGGCCGGTGTAGATAACGTCATCCACCAGCACGACGTGCTTGCCGGTGATATCGAAGGGAATATGCGTTTCGTGCAGAACGGGCTGCGGCACGTCCGACGTCCGATCGTCGCGGTAAAAGGTGATATCCAGCGATCCGACGGGTACCGTCACGCCCTCCATGCGCTCGATCTGCGTCGCGATGCGACGCGCCAAAGGAACGCCTCGGCGGATAATGCCGACGAGAACGAGATCCTGCGCGCCCTTGTTGCGCTCGGTGATCTCGTGCGAGATGCGGATCAGCGAGCGATTCATCGCCGCACCGTCCAGGATCTGCGCCTTCAGCTTCAAACACGTGTCATCCATATGCGTTCTTCCTTTTTTCGATGCATACCGCGACAAAAACGCGGCATACTATCGGCATAATGTAAAGACTTGTTTTCGTTTGGGAGATGTTTTTATGAAAAACGAACCGTATACCTCTCGCATCCGGCGGCATACGCCGCCCTCCCCCACGAAGAAGAATTGCCTGTTCGCCTTTTTGATCGGCGGGGGCATCTGCTTTGCGGGACAATGGCTTTTGTACCTGTACGAGGCCCTGGGAGCGACGCGGGACGACGCCTCGACACTCGTTACGGTGACGCTCATCTTTTTGAGTGCCCTTTTGACGGGGATCGGCGTGTACGACCGCATCGCCCGCGTCGCGGGCGCCGGTACGCTCGTGCCGGTCACAGGCTTTGCCAACGCCGTCGTGTCCCCTGCCATTGATACGAAGCAGGAGGGCTTTATCCTCGGCGTCGGTGCCAAGATCTTCACCGTCGCAGGGCCCGTTATCCTGTACGGCGTATTGTGCGGCGCCGTATACGGCGTGCTGTATTCCGTTATTTTGTGGTTTGTATAAAGGAGAGCTTATGCGACAACGTATCCGTTATCTATCCTCCCCACCGTCCTTCGTCAGCTTTGCCGCCGTCGGCGGCCGCGAGGAGGGACAAGGCCCTCTCGGCCCCTGCTTCGACCATCTGGATCCGTCCGATCGCTTCGGTCAGACGTCGTGGGAGCGTGCCGAGGGAGAGATGGGGCGCATCGCACTCAATTTCGCGCTGAAAAAGGCGTCGCTTTCGCCGCAGCAGCTGTCGGTGCTGTTCGCCGGCGACCTGCAAAACCAATGCGTCGCCTCCTCGGGAGGCCTGTATTCCTTCGGCATCCCGTATATCGGTCTGTACGGCGCTTGCTCGACCTGTACGGAGGGACTGCTGTCACTGTCCGTCTGGCTCTCAGAGCAGGCCGACCGACAGGACGTTATGGGTGCGGCCGTTACGACCTCGCACAACTGCGCCGCCGAGCGGCAATTCCGCCAGCCCATCGAATACGGCGGCCAGCGTCCGCCAAGCGCCCAATGGACGGCTACGGCGGCAGGCGCCTTTATCCTCGGGAGTCGGGAGGGTGACGTGCGCATCACGGAGGTATGCCCCGGCAAGATCGTCGACGGAGAGATCTCCGATGCGACCAATATGGGCGCCGCCATGGCGCCGGCGGCGGTCGATACCCTGCTGACGTATATGCAGCAGAGTGGCCGTGCGCCGTCCTCCTTTGACGCGATCGTGACGGGTGACCTCGGAGCGGTCGGCACCTCCCTGCTTCAGGAGATGCTCCTTGAGGAGGGCATCGACGTCCGTCAGAATCACCTCGATTGCGGCAATCTTCTGTTCGACAGCGAGCGGCAGGACGTGCACAGCGGCGGCTCGGGATGCGGATGCTCCGCCTCGGTGCTGGCTACGCACATTTTACCCGCGCTGATGCGTGCCGAGATGAAGGACGTGCTGTTCCTGTCAACGGGGGCGCTGATGAGCACCTCCAGCGTACAGCAGGGCGAGCATATCTTCGGTATCGCGCCGCTCATTCGCATCCAGCGCTTTTAGAAAAAGTCAAAAACAAAAGAGCGTAAAGAAAGGAAGCACGCTATGTTCTTATCCATGATGACAACGAGCCTTCTGGCCTTTGCCGTCGGGGGCGGCCTGTGCGTCGTGGCACAGCTGCTCATTGACAAGACGGCCTTAACACCGGCGAGGATCCTCGTTTTGTACGTGTCCTTCGGCGTCCTGCTCGGCGCCGTCGGTCTCTTTGAGCCGCTTGTTTCGCTCGTGGGGTGCGGCATCACCGTCCCTCTCGTGGGCTTCGGCGGCAATATTGCCCGCGGCGTGCGCGAGGCCGTGCTGGAGCAGGGCCTGCTCGGCGCACTCAGCGGGGGCTTTACCGCGGCGGCGGTTGGCTGTGCCGCCGCGCTGCTGTTCGGCTATCTCGCTGCGCTCTGCTTTCGCGGTCAACCCAAGCGCATATCATAGCCGTACGGTTATTTACCGGTTGACGTTTACAGATGTTCCGCGATCTTGCGATTGATGGCCTCGCGCACCTCGTGCATCAGGTACGCGGCGTGGGGATATACGCGATAGCCGTAGACGCCGTAGGCGTGAAGCAGCTGCTCGATCTCCTCACGGCCGACCAAGCGGTCAAGGAGCATCAGCGCACGGTAATCCTGCAGGGAGTTGCGCATGATGTGATAACGAATCGACTTCTGAACGCCACCGCGCTTGACGTCGGGGTATACGATAAAGCTGTCTCCGCTGGGGAGTTGGCCGCCGGCAGCGGTGTCGGTGTACGGATCGACCACTCCGCGGGACAGTACCGTATGATAGAAGTTGTAGCCCCAATGCAGGAAGCCGGAGGAGTGGTTGAGATACAGCTGCATACCCATGGGGCGGATGCGCTCACCGGGCATGATGAAGAAGCGGTTGGATTCGTGACGGTCGCGAGGACCGCAGCAGTAGTAGGACAGATGGCGCGTGCCATGATCGCGGAAGACGTCAGCGGTGCTCGTCACACAGACGGGCAGGTCGACGACGCCCTTTTCATAAAAGTCGTAATGGCTAAGCGCGTCGATCGTCTGCACGCGGCCCATCAGCGGCTTGACGAAGGCGTAGAGGCTCATGTATTTTTCGAGATGTGCCTCCTGCGGCTCGTCCGACAGATGGTAGAAGCTGCGATCGGCGATGCCGAGCGACTCCAAGTGTGCCGTCAGCGCCGGCAGATAAGCGGTCAGGAACGCCTTGTATTCCTCGGAATCCGAGGCAACGTCCCATCCGAAGATGCGCTTGTACTCGCCGTTCACCGTCGCCATGACCTTGGGACAGAATTCTGCGCCCCACTGCGTGAACAGGTGCGCGATCTCAAAATAGCGAATGCCGTGTGCCTGTGCAAAGGCGATGTAGCGATCGAGCTTATCAAAGCCAAAGGTGTAGCTCTTGCCATCATAGGCGACGTCGACCAGCTGGGCCGTCATACGCTCGCTGCCAACCTCCGTATCCAGCGCCGGCGTAATGGTCGGCACGAGAAGCATGGTATTGCCAAGATCGACGTAGGCCGTCAGATAGTGATCGAAAACGCGATAGAAGGCGTCGGAAAACATCTCTACCCCGTGCAGCTCGCAAATGCAGTCGCAGTGCATCCAATGCGTGATGATGAGGTCGGTCTCGGGCAGATCGGCATCGACGACCTGCAGCACGTAGGTGGTCGCACCGAGCGTTTCGTCGTCGACGGTCAGCACGACGGGAATGTCGTACTTGCCGGCAGCGGGAGCGCCGTTGACGTTGACCCAAATGCCCTTGTATTCGCCGGGAGCGACGTCAAAGCAGATGGTCTCCTCGCACAGCTCGGGATACATAGCGTCGGGGGACATATCAAGGTAATCGTCGTGATCCGGGCATATGCTGAGATCGTGATTCGCCTTCAGCTCGCGGACGGGATAGTACGCGATACGCTCGGCCAGATCACCGCCGAAGCGGAGCATGGCGCTCGAAACGCCGCGCTCGCCGCCCTCAACGACGATCTGGAAGGAATATATCTCGTTCTTCAGCATGCTGCCCGACGTCTCGGTCATGTAGGGCTTGCGGCCGTGAAAGACCTTGTTCATGGAGGACACGGGATATAGTTTTACGGACTGGTTCATGGGATTGATCTCTCCTTTTATGACCTATATGCGTTTGCGCGCCTTTGAGGCGCGCAAACGTTTTTTCTTTTATTTTGCGAGGATCGCGCGGATGCGCTCCGCCATCGCGTCAAACTGCTGCTCCATCTCGCTTGCCAGCTTGAACTGCGTGCGGCAACGGATGAGGTTGTGCTCGGGATACTTAATGCCGAAGTAGGTATCGCCCGCCAGATAGTCGGCGAGGAAGCGCATACCGCACTCCATCGTCAGAAGATACGCGCTGTACGGAAGCAGCTCGATCTCCTTTTCGTTGATGCGGTCGCCAAGGGCGGCAAGGAAGCCGTCGGCGTAGGTCGCAAAGAGGTCGATATCGAAATGTACCTTCGACAGATCCTTTTCATCCTCGGCCGCCGTAGAGGCGCCGAAGCGGATGGAATCGCCGAAATCGCACAGAAGCGAGCCGGGCATGACGGTATCCAGGTCGATGACCGCACGCGCCTCGCCCGTGGTGGCGTCCATAAGGATGTTGTTGAGCTTGGTGTCGTTGTGCGTTACGCGAAGCGGAATGCTTCCGTCGGCCAGCGCGTCCATGACGCGGCTGTACGTGCCGTCACGCTTGAGAACGAAGTCGATCTCCTCGGGGCAGGTAGCGGCGCGGCCGCGCACGTCTGCCTCAAGGGCCGCCTTGAAATCACGGAAGCGCTTGGGCGTGTCGTGGAAGTGCGGAATGGTCTCCACAAGAAGCGAGGCGTCAAAGCCCGACAGCTTATTCTGGAAATCACCGAAGGCGTAACCGACGCGGCGGAAGGTCTCCTTATCCTCGACGGTCTGATAGGTCACGGTGTTCTTGATGTAATCCGCCATGCGGTAGTGCTTGCCGTCCTCGGTGGAGTGGTACGGAAGGCCGTCCTTAGTGCGGATCATATGCAGCGTTTCCACGCCGTGCTCGTAGAGATAGTCGGTTACGTAGATGACGTTGCTCATCAGACCCTTGACGTTGGGGAACACGTTGGTGTTCATGCCCTGCATGACGTACTGTGCCTCCGTCGTGGTCACGAGCAGCGTGGTATTGATATGTCCTTCACCGAACGGGCAGATGTCCGTTACCTCGCCTGCAATGGCAAAGGCCTCGGCGATGCTCTTATATGCCTTCGTACAGTCCGTCATGGATGTAGCCTCCGATCGCTTCCTTGACTTCGGGAAGGTCCTCCCGATAGGTGATGCCGTACCAACGGTCGGCGTTGTGATATACCTGAACGGTCGCACGTCCGGCCGCTACGGCGTCGGATACGACAAGGGGAATGTAGAATTCGTCCTTCATCAGGTTGGCCGTTTCAAGGAACTTCTTGTATTCGACCTCAAGGATATCAAAGATGTCGGGCGTCAGGCCCCACAGGTTCATGGACACGAGCGTATCCATCGGAAAGGTGGTGACCTTACCGTTTTCCTCGTAGGTTCCCTCGGGCGTGATCTTGGTCACCTCGTTGAGGCGCACCAGACGGTCGTCCTTGATCTCGCAGACGCCGCGGGAAACGGTGCCGTTCTTGCTGAGCGTTTTGCCAAGCTCGTAGGCAACCATGGCATACTCACCGTTCTTTGCCTGCGACAGGTGCTTATGCATATCGTAGAAGGCGTTGGAGCCGTAGTAGTCGTCGGCGTTGATGATCGCGAAGGGCTCATGCACCTTATCGCGGCAGCAGAGGATGGCGTGACCGGTGCCGAAGGGCTTGGTACGGCCCGCGGGCAGGCAGGACGTATCCTGCATGACGTATTCTACCTCGATGGTCTTGGCAATACGGTCGCCGATCAGTCGGCGGAAATCGTCTGCCATATCCTCGCGAAGAATGAAAACGACCTTGGAAAAGCCGGCCTTCTTAGCATCATAGACGGAGAAGTCAAGGATGCCCTTACCGTCCTCCGTGACAGGCTCAGCCTGCTTGAGTCCGCCGAAGCGGCTACCCATACCGGCGGCCATAACGACGAGTGTTGTGTTCATGTGGATTCTCCTTTATAGTATATATAAATTTTTTCTTTGAACTTCCCTTGTTAGTGTACCATATTTGTCGGGCGATGTCAAGATTATTTTATTCAAAATAAATAAAAAGCCTCGGCGCGCGAGATTTTTCAAAAAAACTCTTGACAACGGTTTTGCATATATGTATAATTGTATACATTATTTCCGCAAACGCAAAGAAAGGAACGTAGCCATGCTGGAAATTTCCCAGAGCACCAACCTGCTCGAACAAAAAAGCTATCGCTATTCCCTGCAGGATGTCGCCGAGCCTAACCTGTATCGGGACGTCTATCCGTACACCGAGGTCCCACGCATTTCCTTCAACCACCGACGCGTGCCCATCGGTATGCCCCAAGAGATCTGGATCACCGACACCTCCTTCCGTGACGGGCAGCAGTCGGTCGAGCCCTACACCGTCCGACAGATCGTCGATCTATATAAGCTTATGTCGCGCCTCGGCGGACCGTACGGCATCATCCGCCAGACCGAGTTCTTCGTATACAGCGAAAAGGATAAGCAGGCCATTGCCGAATGTCAGTCTCTCGGTCTGCCCTTCCCCGAGATCACGACGTGGATCCGTGCCAGCAAGGAGGACTTCAAGCTGGTGCGCGACCTCGGCATCCGCGAAACGGGTATCCTCGTATCCTGCAGCGACTACCACATCTTTAAGAAAATGAAAATGACGCGAAAGGAGTGCATGAACTACTACCTCGCCACCGTGGCCGAGGCCTTTGAGGCGGGCATCATGCCGCGCTGTCATCTGGAGGACATCACCCGCGCCGACTTTTACGGCTTCGTCGTCCCCTTCGTCAACGAGCTGACCAAAATGAGCGAGGACGCCGGCATCCCCGTGCGTATCCGCGCGTGCGATACCTTAGGCTACGGCGTTCCTTACAGCGAGGTCGCCCTGCCGCGCAGCGTACCGGGCATCATCTACGGTCTGCAGCACTACGCCGACGTGCCGAGCGAGCTGCTCGAATGGCACGGACACAACGACTTCTACAAGGCCGTCACCAACGCGGCGACTGCCTGGCTGTACGGTGCGTGCGGCGTCAACTGCTCCCTGCTCGGCATCGGCGAGCGCACGGGCAATATTCCTTTGGAGGCCATGGTCTTTGAATACGCCGCCCTGCGCGGCTCCCTCGACGGCATGGACCCCACCGCTATCACCGAGATCGCCGATTATTTCCGTCAGGAGATGGGTTATCGCATTCCGCCGATGACCCCCTTCGTCGGCCGCAACTTCAACGTCACCCGCGCCGGCATCCACGCCGACGGTCTGATGAAGGATCAGGAGATCTACAACATCTTCGATACCGAAAAGCTGCTGCACCGTCGCCCCACCGTCATGATCGGAAAGACCTCAGGCCTTTCGGGCATCGCCTATTGGATCAACGACATCTACGGCCTCAGCGGCGCGCAAGCCGTCGACAAGCACAGCGAGCTCGTCACACGCCTCAAGGCGTGGATCGACGAGGAATACGCCGACGGACGGCAGACCGCCCTATCCACGGGCGAGCTCGCCGAAAAGATCGACCTCTTCTCCGGCGGCGCACTAAAACTTACGTAAGGAGTCTGTCATGATCGAACACAAGACCGTATCGCTGGCCGATCAGGTATTTGAACGGCTGGAAAGCGATATACTCACAGGAAAATATACTCGCGGCGAGATCCTCACCGAGCTTCGTCTGTCCGAGGACATGGGCGTCAGCCGCACCCCCATCCGCGAGGCGCTGCGCCGTCTGGAGCAGGAGCATCTCGTGGAAAGCGCAAGCAAGGGCATCGCCGTCCTCGGCGTGAGCGAGGACGACCTCTACGACATTTACGCCATCCGTATACGTCTGGAGGGGATGGCGGCGGCGCGGGCCGCCGAGCGGGCAAACGAAGAGACCTTAGCCGATCTGCGCGAGGCGCTCGATCTGCAGGAATATTACGTCACGCGTCACGATGCCGACCGCATCAAGTCGCAGGACTCCATGTTCCACGAGCATCTCTATCGCCTCTCGGGCAGCACCACCCTCTTCGACACCCTGTATCCGCTGCACAAAAAGGTGCAGAAATTCCGCCGTGCCTCCGTGCAAAACGAGGACCGCGCCGAGCAATCGCTGAACGAGCACAAGCGTATTTTTGCCTGCCTGCTCGCCCGTGATGCGGCGGGCGCCGAGGCGGCTATGACCGAGCATGTCAAAAACGCCATGAACACCATTTTGAAAAGGAGCTGACCATGGGACTTACCTTAGCACAAAAGATCATTCGGGATCACCTCCTATCGGGAGATATGACGCCCGGACAGGAGATCGCCCTTCGTATCGACCAAACGCTGACGCAGGACGCCACGGGTACGATGGCGTACCTCGAATTTGAGGCCATCGGCATTCCGCGCGTGCGCACTGAGCTGAGTGTGGCCTATATTGACCATAATACGTTACAATCCGGCTTCGAAAATGCCGATGACCACCGCTATATCCAATCCGTTGCCAAGAAGCACGGCATCCGCTTCTCGCGCCCCGGAAACGGCATCTGCCACCAGGTGCATCTGGAGCGCTTCGGCAAGCCGGGCAAGACGCTCATCGGCTCCGACAGCCATACGCCGACCGGCGGCGGTATCGGCATGCTCGCCTTTGGCGCGGGCGGTATGGACGTCGCCGTCGCCATGGGCGGCGGTGCCTACTACATCACCATGCCGCGCATGATCAAGGTCAACCTGACGGGCAAGCTCTCCCCCTGGGTCAGCGCCAAGGACGTCAGCCTGGAGCTGTTGCGCATCCTGTCCGTCAAGGGCGGTGTCGGCTACATCATTGAATGGGGCGGCGAGGGCGTACGCACGCTATCCGTTCCCGAGCGCGCCACCATCACCAACATGGGCACCGAGCTGGGTGCCACCACCTCCATCTTCCCCTCCGACGACACCACCCGCGCCTTCCTTGCCGCACAGGGACGCGAGGAGGACTACCGTCCCCTGGCCGCCGATCCCGACGCCGTCTACGACCGCGTCATCGACATCGATCTGTCCACCCTTGAGCCTCTGCTCGCCTGCCCTCACAGTCCCGACAACATCCGCTCCGCCACGAGCCTGTCGGGTGTCAAGGTCGATCAGGTCTGCATCGGCTCCTGCACCAACTCGTCCCTGCGCGATATGCTGCGCGTCGCCGCGATCCTCAAGGGCAAGACCATCGCCGACTCCGTCAGCCTGTCGGTATCCCCCGGCTCCAAGCAGGTCCTTTCCATGCTGGCCTCCTGCGGTGCGCTGACCGACATCCTCGCGTCGGGCGCCCGTGTGCTGGAATGCGCCTGCGGCCCCTGCATCGGTATGGGCTTTTCTCCCAATTCCGCCGGCGTATCCCTGCGCACCTTCAACCGCAACTTTGAGGGACGCAGCGGCACCAAGGACGCACAGGTCTATCTCGTATCTCCCGAGATCGCAGCCGCCTCTGCCCTGACCGGCTACATCACCGATCCGCGCACGCTGGGTGACTATCCCGATATCGTCATGCCCGACGCCTTCCGCATCGATGATAGCGCCGTCGTCCTGCCCGCCGCCGAGGAGGAGGCCGCCTCGCTTGAGGTGCTGCGCGGCCCGAACATCAAGCCCTTGCCCGACGCGCATCCCGTGACCGATACCGTGCACGGCCGTCTGACACTCAAGGTCGGTGACAACATCACCACCGACCACATTATGCCCGCCGGTGCCAAGATCCTTCCCTATCGCTCCAATATCCCCTATCTCTCCAAGTTTTGCTTCGCCGTATGCGACGAGCAGTTTGCCGAGCGCGCCAAGGCCGCGGGGGATACCATCCTCGTCGGCGGCTCCAACTACGGACAGGGCTCCTCGCGTGAGCACGCCGCGCTTGTTCCGCTGTACCTCGGCGTACGCGCCGTCGTCGCCAAGAGCTTCGCCCGTATCCACGTGGCCAACCTCATCAATGCGGGCATCCTGCCGCTGACCTTTGAGGATCCCGCGGATTACGACCTGCTGCGCGAGGGCGACGATCTGTCGATCGAGGGCGTCTTTGAGGGTCTGCAGACCGGCCGCTTCCTTCTGATGGACCGCACGACCGGCAAGACCATACCGCTCATCGGCAGCTTCACCGACCGCCAGATCGCCATGCTCCGCGCAGGCGGCCTGCTCCCCTACACCAAAGAAGCACAAGAATAAGGAGAACGCCGTGAAAGCCTTTACGAAAATTCCGATGACTACCCCCCTCGTCGAAATGGACGGGGATGAAATGACCCGTATTTTGTGGGCGATGATCAAGGAGGAGCTCATCCTTCCCTTCGTTGACCTCAAGACCGAGTATTACGACCTCGGCCTGCCCGAGCGCGAGCGCACCAAGGATGCCGTGACCCACGCGGCCGCCGAGGCCAACCGCCGTCTGGGCGTCGCCGTCAAGTGCGCCACCATCACTCCCAACAAGCAGCGCGTCGAGGAATACAATCTCACCGAGATGTGGAAGAGCCCCAACGGCACCATCCGTGCCGCCCTTGACGGCACCGTCTTCCGCGCCCCCATCCTCATCGATTCCGTCAAGCCGCAGGTGCGCGGCTGGAAAAAGCCCATCACCGTCGCCCGTCACGCCTACGGCGACGTGTATAAGGCAACGGAGTTCCGCATCCCCGGTGAGGGCAAGGCGGAGCTGCTGTTCACCGATCGCGACGGCAACGAGCGCCGCGAGACCATCTACGACTTTGAATGCCCCGGCGTCCTGCAGGGTCAGTACAACAAGGATACCTCCATCCGTGCCTTTGCGCACGCCTGCTTCCGCTACGCCATCGATACCAAGCAGGATCTGTGGTTCTCCACCAAGGACACCATTTCCAAGCAGTACGATCAGACCTTCAAGCTCATCTTTGAGGAGATCTACGAAAGCAACTACAAGGCCACCTTCGAGAAGCTCGGCATCACCTATTTCTACACCCTCATCGACGACGCGGTCGCCCGCGTCATCCGCAGCGAGGGCGGCTTCATCTGGGCGTGCAAGAACTACGACGGCGACGTCATGAGCGACATGATCTCCACCGCCTTCGGCTCGCTTGCCATGATGACCTCCGTGCTGGTGTCCCCCGACGGCAAGTTTGAATACGAGGCCGCACACGGCACCGTCACCCGTCACTACTACCGTTACCTTAAGGGCGAGGAGACCTCCACCAACCCCATGGCTACCATCTTCGCCTGGAGCGGCGCTCTGCGCAAGCGCGGCGAGCTTGACGCCCTGCCCGCCCTTGTCGAATACGCCGACAAGCTGGAGGCCGCCTGCCTGCAAACGCTCCGCGACGGCATCATGACCAAGGACCTCACCGGCCTCGTCGACGAGGGTACACCCGTCACCGCCGTCAATAGCGCCGATTTCCTAAAAGCCATCCGTTCTCGCCTCGAAAACCTGCTGATTTGCGAATAATTGTTTGCAAATTATCTTTTTAAACATTAAACAAGCGTGAAACGCACAAAAAAGAGCAAAGGATTTTTCTCCTTTGCTCTTTCTTTTCTTATTTGAAGAGAACACTTCACAGGGGCGTTTGAGGCAAAGCAACCGATCGACTTCAGCTGCGTCAGCGTTTGAGCATATCCTTGACAAGCGAGTCAAGGATGTCCAGTTGTCCGTCGTTCAATTCCTTTAAATTCTTTACAATCGCAGCCAATTTGGATGGGTTGGAGGATTCCATATCAAAAAATTCACTTGGAGTTACGCCCAGATATTCGCAAATAAAGAAGATGCCGTCCAAAGAAGGCTTAGACTTCCCTGTTTCTATATTGTTGATGTATCCCGGATTTTGACCGATCGACAAGCTCATATCACGAGCAGAAACACCCTTTTTCTCACGCAACCGCGCCAAGCGCAGGGCAAACTCTTTCTCGTCCATTCCGCCACCTCGCAACCAATATATATATTATTGTACCCCATGACTTTGTCAAAATTGTTGGTTTTGAGGCTTTATTTGTATTGAATTAACGGTTTTCAGATGATATAATGGAATATATAGAGGCATACAGCCCACATATTATCTATTTGGAGGAATAGGACAAACTATGATTTACAAGGTTACATTATTTGGCCACAGGGATCTATATGCATATTGAACGATCGAAGAACGATTGTACCCGATCCTAAAGGAACTGATACAAACGAAGCCATTTGTGGAGATTTATATAGGGCGCAACGGAGAGTTTGATATGTTTGCCGCGTCGATTGTCAAGAGAGCGCAAAAAGCGTTTGGAGAGGAACGGTGCGCCATGACGCTTGTCCTCCCTTATGTGCAAAAAGATATAGCATCCTACGAACAATATTACGATAGCGTGTTGATACCCGAATGTATCGAAAAAACGCACCCCAAAGGTGCAATTACAAAGCGAAATCGTTGGATGGTAGAAGTCTGTGATCTATGTATCGGATACGTTGAGCATGAAAACGGCGGAGCGTACACCGCATTGAAGTATGCCAAGAAGCTTGGCAAAAAGGTCATTAATTTAGCCATTGAAGATAATGATATATAACAAGTGGATCATAGAGCACAAGCGTCCGATGTGTTCGCACACATTTATCGAACAAATACAGGTATTTGTCTACATAAAAAAGAACAAAACCGTATAACCCCACACCAAAGCATATAAAAAGGCACGTATGATAAACGATTTTTCGGTATCATACGTGCTTTTGCATTGCTTTGAAAACATACGTTCCGTAAGAAAGGAATTGCCATCCTACGACATGACAAGCATGGGTAAGGGGATGCTGTGCAGACATCTTCGTTCTTCGCACCGCCGGGCATACACGGGTACGTCCAGGTGCGAAAACGGAGAGGTATATCGACAGACGACAGCCGGGGAGAGGGAATGCTGTGCAGAAGTCTTCGTTCTTCGCACCGCCGGGCGTACACGGGTACGTCCAGGTGCGAAAACGGAGAGGTATATCGGCAGACGACAGCCGGGGAGAGGGGATGCTGTGCAGACGTCTTCGTTCTTCGCACCGCCGGGCGTACAAGCGTACGTCCAGGTGCGAAAACGGAGAGGTATGCCGGCAGACGACAGCCCCCAATCTTATTCAAGCTCGAAGGCGCCGGTATATAGCTGATAATACGTCCCCTTCGCCTCGATCAAGGCCTCGTGCGTGCCGCGCTCAATGATGCGGCCGTGATCAAGCACCATGATGACGTCGGAGTCCATGACCGTCGACAGACGGTGGGCGATGACGAAGACGGTACGGTTCTCCATCAGGCGATCCATGCCGCGCTGAACGATGGCCTCGGTGCGCGTATCGATGGAGGAGGTCGCCTCGTCCATGATCATAACGGGCGGATCGGCAACCGCCGCACGGGCGATCGCCAGCAGCTGACGCTGACCCTGCGACAGGTTGGAGCCGTTGTTGGCAAGCTCGGTGTCATAGCCCTTGGGCAGACGGCTGATAAAGTCGTGGGCGCCCGCCAGGCGTGCCGCCTCGATGCACTGCTCGTCGGTGGCGTCCAGGTTGCCGTAACGGATGTTATCCATGACCGTGCCGCTGAACAGGTTGGTCTCCTGCAGGACGATGCCGAGGGAGCGGCGCAGATCGGATTTTTTGATCTTGTTGATATTGATGCCGTCGTAGCGGATCTTGCCGTCGGCAATATCGTAGAAGCGGTTGATAAGGTTGGTGATGGTGGTCTTTCCGGCACCGGTGGCACCGACGAAGGCGACCTTTTGTCCCGGGGCGGCGTATACGCTGACGTCGTGCAGGACGGGCTTGCCCTCCTCGTACGCAAAGTCGACGCCGTTGAGACGTACATCGCCCTCCAGCGGCGTGTACGTCAGCGTACCGTCACCGTGCGGATGCTTCCATGCCCAAAGGCCGGTATGCTCCTCGGTCTCGACGATGGAGCCGTCCTCGGCGCGGCGGGCGTTGACAAGGGTGACGTAGCCCTCGTCGGCCTCGGGCTCTACGTCCATGAGCGCGAAGACGCGCTTGGCGCCTGCCAGACCCATGGCGATGGTGTTGAACTGCTGGGATACCTGGTTGATGCTGCCGGTGAACTGTCTGGTCATGTTCAGGAAGGGGACGATGACCGAGATGGAGATGATACCGATGCCCGTGATCGTAAGGTTGGGCGCTTCGAAGGCGAGCAGAAGGCCGCCGACCATTGCCATCAGCGCGTACAGCACGTGGCCAATGTTGTTAATGATGGGGCCGAGGATGTTGGCGTACGCATGGGCGCGGAAGCTGTCCTCACGCAGGTTGTTGTTGAGCACCTCGAAATCCTTGCGGCATGCATCCTCATGGCAGAAGACCTTGACGACCTTCTGTCCGTTCATCATCTCCTGCACAAAGGCCTCGTTCGCAGCGACGGACCTTTGCTGACGGATGAAGTACTTGGACGAGCCGGCGCCGATGCGCCCCGATGCCATGAGCATGACGGTAACGCCGACGAGAAGCACGAGGGTCATCCACACGCTGAAGGAGATCATGATACAGAAGATGACGAGCAGCGTGACCGATGACTGCACCAGCGTAGGCAAGGAACGGGAGATCAGCTCACGCATCGTGTCGATATCGTTGGTGTAATAGCTCATGATATCGCCGTGCTTGTTGGTATCGAAGTATTTGATCGGCAGGTTCTGCATGCGGTCGAACATGGCACAGCGCATCTTGTGAAGAAAGCCCTGCGTCATATAGACCATCAATTGGTTATAGAGCGTGATGGCGATGATCGACACGACGTACAGGCCGATCAGGATAAGCACCATCGGGATGATCTCGGTGCGAGCGCTTGCCCAGTCACCCGTGTCAATCCACGTTTCAATCGAGGAGATGACGCGCTCGATAAAGAGTGCGGGAATCGCGGAGGTCGCAGCGGAAAAGATGATGCAGGCGACCGTCACGGGAAGGAGGACGGGATAAAACTCGCGCAGCATGCGGAGTACGCGTCCCAAGGCGCGGAAATCGATCTTAGGCTTCGGACGCTTCATGGGTGCGCCCGTCGGAGGCGTTTCGTTTTTCTTCATAGGAGGCATCTCATGCTTCTTCATCGGACGAACCTCCCTTCGTTTGTTGCTCGTACACCTCGCGGTAGATATCGCTCGTGCCCAGCAGCTGCTCGTGCGTGCCCTGTGCCGCGATGCGACCGCCGTCCATGACGAGGATGAGGTCGGCGTCCATGACCGAAGCCACACGCTGAGCGATGATGATCTTGGTCGTTTCGGGAATGTAGGTGCGGAAGGCGTGACGGATCTTGGCGTCCGTCTTGGTGTCAACGGCGCTGGTGGAGTCGTCCAGGATCAGGATCTTGGGCTTCTTGATCAGCGCACGGGCGATGCACAGACGTTGCTTCTGACCGCCCGACACGTTCGTGCCTCCCTGCTCTATGTAGGTGTCATAGCCATCGGGGAAGCTCGATACGAACTCGTCGGCGCATGCCAGGCGGCAGGCCTCCACGAGCTGCTCGTCGGTAGCCTCGGCGTTGCCCCAGCGCAGATTGTCCTTAATCGTACCGGAAAAAAGAAGGTTCTTTTGCAAGACCATGGCGACCTCGCCGCGCAGGGCTTCGATCGCATACTGACGCACGTCGACGCCGCCGACACGGACGGTGCCCTCGGTGACGTCATACAGACGGGGAATGAGCTGAACGAGCGAGCTCTTGGAGGAGCCCGTGCCGCCAAGGATGCCGACGGTCATACCCGAGCGAATATGCAGGTCGATGCCCTCCAGGGCGTACTTTTTGGCATCGGCGGCGTACTTAAAGCTGACGCTGTCAAAATCGATCGAGCCATCGGCGACCTCGCGTATAGGATCGGCACACTCGTGCATGGAGGGCTCCTCATCGAGGACCTCGCAGATACGCTTGGCACTCTCGGTGGACATGGTCAGCATGACGTAGATCATCGACAGCATCATCAGGGACATGAGGATCTGTATACCGTAGGTAAGCATCGCGGAGATCTGTCCGACATCGATCGTCACGCCTTGGCTCTCAATGGCCATTTTCGAGCCGACAATAAGCACAAATGCCATGTTAAAGTAAAGACATATTTGCATTAACGGTGTATTCAGGGCTACAATGCGCTCTGCCTTTGTGAAATCCACACGGATGGTTTCGGCGGCCGCACCGAACTTTTTCTTCTCGTATTCCTCACGGGCGAAGCCCTTGACGACGCGCATGCCGCGCACGTTTTCCTCAATGGATTCGTTGAGGCGATCGTACTTTTTGAACACGCGGCGGAAGGCAGGCATCGCCTTGTGCGCGATGAACAGAAGGCCGACGACCAGCACGGGAACGACGACGACGAAGGTCGTCGACAGCGCGCCGCCCATGATGTACGCCATGACGATGGAGAAGATAAACATCAAAGGGCTGCGGATCGCCGTACGGATGAGCATCATGAAGGCCATCTGCACGTTGTTGACGTCGGTCGTCATACGGGTGACGAGCGAGGTGGAGGAAAAGCGGTCAATGTTCCCGAAGGAAAAGCTCTGGATCTTGTCGAACATATCGTGCCGCAGATTCTTGGCAAAGCCGGCGGACGCCTTAGCACACGTGTAGCCTGCCAGACCGCCGCAAACGAGCGAAACGACCGCCATGGCGACCAGAAGGAGTCCTGTTGTGAGGATATCCGTGGGCTGTGCACCGGCATTGATGCGGTTGACGAGGTCAGCGGTAATAAACGGGATCAGACATTCGATAATAACTTCGAACACAATAAACACAAGAGTCAGTATGGCGGGGCGCTTGTTTTCCCGCACGCACCGGGAAAGTCGCTTGAGCATGTCTGTGTATCGTCTCCTTTTTCTATTTTTCTATTTTTCGCACGAAGATTATTTTACCATCCGAGCGCTCGCTTGTCAATGCTTTTTGTGAATTAATCCCCTTTTTTTTTGCGCGCGTTGAAAATAATATGTAAAATTTTTTTAAATATTTTTTGTTTTTTTGTTGAAAACGCTTGACAAAGGTATAGTCGCGTGTTAAAATGAAAAAAATACATTCTTTTATATTATTTTAAGGAGACATAATCATGCCTGAAATCAAGTATGAAGTCGTCGACTGCATCGGCATCGTCAGCGAAGGAACCAACGGCTGGAATAAGGAGCTCAATCTCATCAGCTGGAACGAGCGCGAACCGGTCTACGACATCCGTACGTGGGCTCCCGATCACGCGAAGATGGGCAAGGGTGTGACCATTTCGGCCGCCGAAGCCAAGGTCCTGCGGGATATGCTCAATCAGTTGAACCTCGACTGATCTTACAGATCCTTACCGATCTCTACGTTGCAAGAGGCGTAGCCTACGCGAAGCCGAGCGGGCTTCTGCCGGCTATGAGGCTGTCACGTGCTGAGCCAAGCTATACGACCGTGTTCGGTTCTTCGTCAAACGGGGAGCTGTCGGCCGTTTGGCTTTTGCGCCCTTTTAGAAGAGGGCGGCTCGCCCGTTGACGGCCTCTTTTTTGTTTTTTAAAGATCGGAGAGCATCCCCGCACACTCGTTTTCGACCCCGCTGCGGGGCTTTTTTACACATGACAGAAGGGAGCGGCTTATGAAGCTGTTGATCGTTGACGACGAAAGCGAGATCCGCAACGTCTTACGCCTGTTGCTGGAAAATAAAGCGTACGAGGTGCTGGAGGCATCAAGCGGTGCCCAGGCCATCGAGCTTGTGCGTAACACGAGCGACATCGATATGATCATCATGGACGTCATGATGCCGGGCATCAGCGGCATCGAGGCTACGCGTACCCTGCGCAATTTTACCGATGCCCCTGTGCTCTTCCTGACGGCCAACTCCCTGGAGCAGAGCAAGATCGACGCCTATGCGGCGGGCGGCGACGATTACCTCGTCAAGCCCTTTTCCGCGCGCGAGCTGTTGCTGAAGGTCGAGGCGCTGACGCGCCGCTACAACGTCTACCGCACCAAGCAGACGCCGACCGACGAGGAGGCCATCACGCTCGGGCACGGCGTTCTGCTCCTGCCGGCGCGACGCGAGGTATTCAAGAACGGCCTGCCGCTTGACGTGCGCGACAAGGAGCTGGACGTGCTCATCTATCTCGCCCGCCACCGAGGTGTCACCGTCAGCCCGCACGAGCTGTACGAGGCCGTCTGGGGTGAGCGTCCGCTGCCCTCCTCGGGCAACACGGTCACCGTGCACGTCCTCAACCTTCGCCGCACGCTGGAGGACCGTCCCTCCTCTCCCAAGATCATCCGCACGGTGTGGGGAAAGGGGTACCAGATCGATGAGTAACAAACCGAAGGACGGCCGCTTTCGCCTGTTCGGACCGCAGTACTCTCTGCGCAACAGTCTGTTCGCTCTCATCCTCTTAGGCATCCTCTTCGCCTCGCTCACCTTCGTCGTGGTGCGCTTTGCCGGCATCTTCGTCGTCGACCGCTACTACGTAACCGAGGAGAACAGGACCAAGCGCGAGGTGCGCTACGTAACCGAGCTGCAAAGCTTCATCACCGACGAGCAGTTGTCCTCCGCGGACATATCCCGCGTGTCGGAATGGCTGTCGCTCAACCGCTTCGTGTACGTGGCCGTGTACCGCGACGACGAGCTGGTATTCTCTCCCGACGAATGGGGCAGCTCGCAGGGCGTCCCCGGCTCGCCCGACACGGGCATCACCGTCAAATACCCCTCCGAGGAGGAGCTGCTGCGCTATGCGGAAAACGGTGCGCTCTACCCGCTCGTTTTCTCCGATCAGACCGTCGCCTGCTCTGTCGCGGAATTTACCGAATATCTTTACTACGACGCGATCAACCTCATCAGCCTCGTGCTGGCCATGGTCACCCTGGCTGCGATCATGATCGTCTACTTTCACAAGATCACCGTGCGCATCTCGCGGCTGGCCGATGACGTCTCCGTGGTATCGGGTGGCGATATGTCTCACGTCATCCGCGCCGACGCACGGGAGGACGAGATATCCGACCTGTCGCGTCACGTCGAGGCCATGCGAAGCTCCATCGTCCATACGCTGGAAAGCGAACGGCAGGCCGTCGACGCCAACACCGAGCTGATCACCGCCATGTCTCACGACATCCGCACGCCCCTGACCGTTCTGCTCGGCTATATCGACGTGCTCAAGCTACACAGCGAAAGCGAGCTGTGCGCCTCCTACGTCAAGGCGGCCGAGGCGACGGCTCTTCGTCTGAAGGAGCTTTCGGACGATATGTTTCGCTACTTCGTCGTCTTCGGCAACCGCCTCGAGGTCACCATACAAAGCTACGACGCCGCAACGCTTCTGGAGCAGCTGCTCGCCGAGCACATCCTGCTGCTTACCGAGCAGGGATACGTCTTTGAGGCCGACGAGACGTCCGCATTCCCCGAGCAGGCAAGCCTGACGACCGACGCGCCTAACCTCATGCGCATCATTGACAATATCTTCTCTAACATCAAGAAATACGCGGATCCGTCAACCCCTATCTATATTGCCTTGTGCGCGGAAAATGACAATTGTTGTTTGCAAATACGCAACAAGGTCCGCCAGGACGGCGTCCCGTCCGAAAGCACGGGCATCGGCCTTAAGACCTGCGACCGTATCGCATCGGCGATCGGCTCTACCTTTGAAGCCAAGCGCGAGGGAGACGTCTTTACCGTGCGCATCACGCTGCCAATGTCCGCGCAGGAAGCACCGAAGGAGGGCAAAAACGCATGATCTCTTTTGCCGACACCCCCGAAGGACGCGCCGTCCTTGCGAGCGAGCAGGCACGCGTCGCGTCCCTTGCCGCGCTGACCGAGGCCTTTGCCGACATGGGGGATAGCATCGCGCTGACCGTCGCCCACGGGCATCTTCTGGCACGCGCCGAGGTCGACGAGGGCGAATACGCCTTCTTCTTCCCCGAGCCGTACGAGGACGGTGCCGACACCGAACGGGCGATCGAGGCGCTGGAGCTTTATGCCAAGCGGCACGAGATCCCCCTGACCTATCTTGACCTGACGCACGAGCAGACCGAGCGTCTGCGCTCGCGCTACCGCGCCCCGCGCGTGTACGCCATGGACGACGACGGTGATCGCTTCGTCCTCACGGTCGAGCACGAGCTGGCCTTCCTTGACGGCATTCCCACGCTCGACGGCGAACGGGTGCGTCTGTATGCCCCCGACGAGGCGGACGCCCACGCCTACGGCGCGCTCTGCCGCGACGCCGAGGGGATGCGCTACTTTGGCTACGATGCCCTGCGCGACCGCCCCGATGCCTCGGACGAGCTGTTGGTTCGTGCGTTGCTCCGCGAGCGGCAAGGTGACGTGGCCTGCCCCTTCTTTATCCGCGCGGACGGCCGCTTCGTGGGTGAGCTCGTCCTGTACGCCTTCGACGGCAAGGGTGGCGCTGAGCTGTCGGTGCGCCTGACGGCATCGGCGCGCGGGCAGGGCCTCGCCGAGGATGCCGTACGCACGGCGATGCGCTTCGCCGCCGATGACCTGCAGCTGTGCGTGCTGTACGCCGATTGCCGCGAGGAAAACACCGCCGCCATCCGCCTGTTTACCCGCCTGTTCGGGGACGGCGTCCGTGACGGAGGCGTCCGACACTTCTGCGCCCGCCTTTGAACGTCGGAAAGTCCCCTTCCCTTCCAAGCGTCTTTCGCAGCCGTTGCATAAAAACAAAAACCGCTCCTTTCGTGTGTCTCTGTCAAGAAACCGCGCGAAAGGGGCGATTTTGTTATTTTTGCAAATAATTCTTTGCTTTTCGTTACATACAACGGCCATACATACGGTTCATTGCACGCAGCTCATCGGTCGAAAGGGAGGCCAGCTGATCGCTCGTTACGCGGTATGACCAGTTGCCCTCGGCGCGGCCGGGGGTGTTGATACGCGTGTCCGCACCGTGCATCAGAAGGTCCTGGATCGGCACGATGCACAGTCCCGCCGCGCTCGCGAGAAGCGTACGAAGCACCGCTCGGTAGACGCAGGGGCGGTTGAAGTCCTCGCCCTCACGCCCGATATACGCGAGCAGTCGCGCACGCTCCTCGGGCGATTGCTCGAACATATAGCCGAGCAGCGTGTTGTTGTCGTGCGTGCCTGTGTAGGCGATGCAGTTATTCTCGTACATATGCGGCTGATGGATGGACGCTCCGTCCGACAGGAAGGCGAACTGCAGCACGCGCATGCCGGGCAGGCCGCTCTTTTTCAGCAGCGCCCGCACCTCGGGGGTAATGTCCCCCAGATCCTCTGCGATCAGCAGCGTATCTCCCGCGACCTCACGCAGAGCGCGGATCAGCGGCATGCCGGGGCCGCGCTTCCAGACGCCGCCCTTGGCGTTCACCGCATCGTGGGGAATGCTGTAATACGCCTCAAAGGCGCGAAAATGGTCAATACGCACACCGTCAAACCACTCGGTCATGGCGGCCATGCGCCGGCGCCACCAGCCGAAGTCCGTCGCCTTCATATACCGCCAATCGTACAGGGGGTTGCCCCACAACTGTCCGTCCTCGCTGAAATAATCGGGCGGCACGCCCGCTACCGCCAACGGATATCCGTCGGCATCCAGCTGAAATTCCTTTGGGTTCGCCCAGACGTCGGCGCTGTCGTGCGCGACGTACATGGGGATGTCACCGAGGATGCGCACGCCGTGCGCGTTGGCATAGGCGCGCAGCGCCAGCCATTGCTCGGAGAAGATATACTGAACGAATTGCCACACCGCCTCGGTCTCGCGGTCGCAGGCGTCCGAGGTCCACTCGTACCAAGGCCGTCCGTCGTTTGCCTCCCGACGTCCCATGAACTCGCAGAAGCGAGCCGCATCGGGGTGCGAGGAAAGATACGCGTCAATGGCCGAGCGATCCGTCATGCGCTCGCTCGCCTTGCGCAGCAGCGGCAGTCGCTCACGCGACAGACGCTCGTATTCGCAGGCAAAGGGGGACGTCTGCCGTGCGCCGTCCAGCTCCTCCCTCGTCAGAAGGCCGCGTGCATACAGATCCTCCAAATCGATAAAATACGGGTTACCGCTGAAGGCACTGTACGACTTATACGGCGAATGGCATTCATCGGGCAGGCAAAAGGGCAACACCTGCCACGCCGAAAATCCACCCCTCTCAAGAAAGTCAACGAAGGCACGTGCCGAGGCGCCGAAGGCGCCGATGGAATAATCGCCCGGCAGGGCTGATATGGGTAAAAGAACGCCGCTTTGCCGTTTCATTCTCTGTTTCCTTTCGATCCGGTGGCAAGATACTCCCACGGGACGCGCACGCCGCACGGGGACTGTAACATTGTACCACATCGGGCAATGTATGTCAAGAGGAGGCCGCATCTTCTCCATATCCTGCCCGCGGTGGAAATTACGGGTCGCGACGGCAAAAAGTGTGCCTTGCGTCCCACGTATCAGCATGCTACAATAAAGACATCTTATACGAAAGGATGTGTTTCTCATGTCACCTACATACCGACGAAGGCGGTGGGTGAGCCTGTTGCTCCTGACCCTTATCGGGTGCCTCGTCCTCGTCACACCGGCGTCCGCCGCCGTCACGTCTCCCTATAAAGAGCAGACCGTGCGTACGCTGCACACCGTCAGCGAGCGGAGCGTCAACGCCTATCCACGCATCCGCGTACATACCGCCGGCGGCGCCGTGATCGACGGCCGCCTCATCGGGGATACCACCTACGTTGCCCTGCGCGCCTTTGGCGATGCCTACGGCGGCACGGTCAGCTATCGCTCCGACACCCGCACGGCCACCGTACGGGCGGACGGCCTGACGCTCACCGCCTCGGACGGCGGCTACGTCGTTTACGCCAACGGACGCACGCTCTTTGCCGATACGCCCTGCGTCATCCTCAGCGACGGACGCATGTACGCCCCCGTACGCACGATGGCCAAGGCCTACGGGCTGACGGTCGAATGGCAGGCGTCCACACGCACCGTCCGTCTGCACGGCACGATGACACCCCTTGCCGATGCGTCCGTCTATTACCGTGCGGACGATGTATATTGGCTGTCGCGCATCATCAGCGCGGAAAGCGGCGGTGAGCCTCTGCTCGGGCAGATCGCCGTCGGATGCGTCGTTCTCAACCGACGCGACAGCGCGGATTTTCCCTCGACGATCTGGGGCGTCATCTTTGACCGCACGTATGGCACGCAGTTCACGCCTGCGGCGACGGGCACCGTGTACCGCACGCCAAGCGCACAGTCGGTGCTGGCAGCCAAGATCTGTCTGGAGGGCTATTCGCTCGACGGGGATATCCTCTTTTTCCTGGAGCCGAACAAGTCGACCTCCTCGTGGATCCCTCGCTCGCGCCGCTACTGCTTCTCCATCGGGCACCACGATTTTTACGCGTAAAAGCGAAAAAAGGGGTTGCAAAGTGCCAAGAACTGTTGTATACTGAATACAGTACGAAATGAGGCATTCGCCTAAAAGAAACGAGGTACTTTTCATGGTATACGATATCAACATCCAAGGCCTGCATCGCGACCTGCCCCTGTGTCCCATCTCCGACGAGCTGTATATCGGAGCGTTCGTCCTCTTTGGCGACGTTGAGCTGACCTGCCATTGCGCGAAGGAGCTTCTCAAGCGCGCACCGGCCTACGACGTGATGATCACCGCCGAATCCAAGGGCATTCCTCTCGTATACGAAATGTGCCGCCAATCGGGCGAAAATCGCTACGTCCTGGCCCGCAAGGGCGTCAAGCTGTATATGAAGAACGTCGTCAAATGCGAGGTCAAGTCCATCACGACAAGCGGCTCACAAACGCTCTATATCGACGGCGACGACGCCGCATATATGAAGGGGCGCCGCATCCTCATCGTGGACGACGTCATCAGCACGGGCGAGTCGCTTAACGCGCTGGAGCAGCTCGTTAAGCAAGCGGGCGGCGAGATCGTCGGCAAAATGGCCATCCTCGCCGAAGGAGACGCCACCAAGCGCGACGATATCCTCTATCTGCAAAAGCTGCCGCTGTTTGATAAAAACGGCCGCCCGATCGAATAATTTTTTCAATCAAAAAGCCGCCGAGGAAACAACCTCGGCGGCTTTTTCTTTTGTATTGCATATAATTGTTTGCATTTATGCTTCTTTTGTCAGAGATTCGTTGAAACGCCAGCGGTATGTCGTGCGTACGCCGCCCTTTTCATACGAGATAAGAGTAGCACCGTTTTCCTCCTCAATGCGCACGTCCTTGACCGACGCGTCCGTCGTAAAGACGGTCAGGTACTGTGCGTCCGTGGCGCCGCAACGATCCTCCAGCACGAGGCGACGGGTGGGTGCCTGACGGTCCATGCCGGGCGCCTTGGCAGCGTCAATGGCCTGCACCTGCAGCTCGCCTGCCCAAAGGATGCGCACGTGCTCGCCGCGCGCCTCGGTGTGACCGATCGTAAGAGTCGGATCGTTGACATGGAAGGTAAGGGTGACGTCCTCGTTCGCGTCGTTATGCACGCGATCGGCTACAAGGAACAGGTCGTCGCCGACCAACGCGCACAGGCGGCGATGCTCGCTCGGCAGATAGTTGTCGTGTGCGCCGTCGCACGCCATAACGTCCTCCAAGCGGTAGTCGCGGTAAAGGTGTCCGTCACGCTGCCGGGTGAAGCCCCAGCTGCTCGTGCAGTAGAAGGGCATACGGTGTCCGAAGGTCAGACAGGAATGATACGCAGGCGATTTATAGACGTAGCGCGACACGTTGTCCTGATAGGTATAACAGGATGGGTCGATGACGATGTCGTATCCCCGAAGAGCCAGCGTAAAGGTCAGCGGATCCTGATGGGAGTGACCGTTGTTGACGGGGGTATGACAGCAGAACATAACGTGCGAAGCGTCACGGCCCCAGCCGGTACGCGCCATATAATGACCGAGGCCGTGCTGGAAATGCACCTCAGCGCCAAGACGGCTGACGTAGCGCTCGGCATCGGCACGCACGTCGGCAGGCAGACGCTCCTTGGCAGTGTTCGACAGCAGAGGATACAGCTTACGGAAGACGCCAAGCTCGCCGAAATGCTCATAATAGGACATCGCCGCGGTTTCGCCGATCCTACCGATGCCGGTATCGCCGATGGAGCAGGTGATGCCGCTCGGCGGCGTGACGTAGCACATATACTCCGACGCCTTGTTCATCGTTTCGGTAAAGTGTGCGGGCAAGGTAAAGCCGCGTTCATCCGCCATGCAGCGAATGCTGAACAGGCGCGTCAGACACAGGGAATGGTATCCGGGCGAGCCCTCGATCTGACCGCCCTCGTCGGTGAATTGGAACAGCGCACAGCGCACGACCTCCTGTACCGACAGGTCAAGCCACGTCTTCGACATCTCCCATTCCGGGAACAGGCACACGGCGTCCAGAACGCCCTGCATCTGCACCAGGTAATGGTTATGCGCGGCGTCGGGATGCAGGATCGGGGCGACGACGACCAGCATCTGCGCGTGCTCGTAGGCCGACAGCGAGATGCGTGCGTGAAGGTGCGGCGTCATCAGGTCGGTCAGCAGCAGCTTTTCATATAAGCTTCGCCAGCTCTCCGACATACGCACACCCGCCTCAAAGGAGCGCCACGGATTGACGCCGTAGCCAAATTCCTTACAAAGGTGCTCCTTCTCCGTGCCGTGCACGGGGTAGCAGGGGCATTGATCGATCCAGTCCTCAAGGTCGGCGATCGCCTGCTCGGCGTACGCACGCTCGCCCGTCAAAAGATAGGCATCGACCAAGGGCGTGAAATATTGGTGTCGGTTGAGCACCCACGTATACTCGGCGTCTCCGCTTCGGCATTCGTGCCAGGCGGGCGGATTGCCGACGTCCATGGGAACCCCGTCCGTGCCGGGCAGAACGAAGCGATGCGTCATGGCCTCCTTCGCCTGCGCCAGCGTGCTCCTGACGAAGGCCTCGTCCGTTTTTTTCTCGCGGATCTTCTCCATGACGGCACCGTAGGTATCCTTCATAAGCTCCCGCTTGTACGCGAGGTATTCCTCCTCGGTCATCGGCTTGGTCAATATATCATTCAGTTGCATAATAAACTCCTTTTCTGCGTGCTCACGCATCGATCGTCAGACTACAGCTAAAGCTCCAAAGGAAGGACACCGTCTTCCCTGCCGCCTTGTAGGATATACGAACGCCCTGCGTCGTGCGCTCGATGTGTGCATCGGTAATGTCGTCGCGCTTGGTAAACAGCGTTAGATACAGCGCGTGCTCATGCGAGGTATCGGTCAGACGGATACGCGCCGAGGGCTCGCGGATGTCGTTGCGCGGTGATTTCTCCGACGGAAGAACCTCCGCCGTAAGGCCGCGCGGAAGCAGAACGCGAATGCGCTCCGACACCGCTTCTCCGCCCTCGATACGCACGTTGGGATCGTCCATGTGAAAGTACAGACGCACGTCCGTCTTCGTCATGTTCACTACGTCGTCGGCGACGATAAAGACGTCGTCACCCACGAGAGCGCACAGGCGCTTGTGGTAATCGGGATCGTAGTTATGATGCGAGGCATCGGCGGCGTATACGCCGCCCATGCGATAGGTCTTGCGGATGCTTCCCTCCTTTTGCGGCGAGTACGACCACATACCGGTGTAGGCAAAGGGCGGCTTGTCGTCAAAGGTCAGGGTGCTGTGATATTCGGGGGATTTGAAGAGCCGACGTTCGGGTCCTTCGCGGTAGGTGCAGAACGACGGATCAACGACAACGGGGTCTCCGCGCAGCGTCAGCACAAAGGACATGGGATCTTGATGCGCGTGCCCGTTGTTGACGGGGGTACAGCAGATAAACAGGAAATGCGAGTCGTCCGGCCGCCAGCCTGTGCGCGCGATGTACTGACCGAGGGTGCGCTGATAATTGTCACCGCCGGACAGCTTCGCGGCACGCGCACGCGCAACCGCCTGCACCTCCTCGGGAATGATGTGCACGTCATGGTTCGGATGAATGGCAAAGATGGCTTCCGTCGGGCCAAGCTCGCCGAAGCAGGTGTAATACCAATCCGCGGTGTCCGCGCCGCCGCGGCGCATGGCACTGTCACCGACGGAGGCCATATGGCCGTTTGGCAAAACGACGAACAGATCGTATAGCGTCGCCTTGCGGCACGCCTCGATGATACGGTCGGGAAGGGCGAAATCGAAGGCGCGCGCCAAAGCGGCCATACGGAAGAACATGCTCAGACAGACGTTGTGGTAGTTGGGACTTCCCTCCACCTGTCCGCCGTCCGAGGTCAGCTGTTGATCGACGCACCGCGCCAGCTCGTGAATGGCGTATGTGCGCCACGTATCGGCCTCGCGCATATCGGGGAACAGGCAAACGATCTGAAGCAAGCCGAGCATCTCCATCAGATAATGGTTGTGATCCGCCTTCGGCCAGAAAATGGGGGACATGACGCGCAATGCTACGGCGTGCTCGTAAAAGCTTGTCACAAGCTTCGTATGTATTTCGGGTGTCATATGCTCGCTCAAAAGCAGCCGGTCGTACGCTACGTTCCATGCGTCAAACATACGGATACCGACCTCCAGGGTACGCCACGGCGTTACCAGCTGATACGGCTTTTTAAGCTCACGAAGCTCCTCGGGGGTCTCCCCTCCCTTGGGGAGCGGATAGGTGGGACACGTGTCGATCCAGTTAAGCCAATCCGAAAGCAGACCTTTTGCATAGATCTCTTCTCCGGTGAGCAGATACATTTCCGACAGGGTGTAAAACCATCCCATGCGGTTTAAGCACCACAAATATTCTTCGTCGCCCGTGCGGCACTCGTGCCACGCCGGCGGGGTGCCTACGTGCATACGCTCGCCGCCCGAGCCCGGAAGGACGAACCGATGCTGCATCGCATACGCAGCCTCCTCGCGTTTTCTCTCGATATACGCCTCATTGTCCTTGTTGCGACGGATGTCCTCTACGGCGCGCTCAATGCGTGTACGGTGCGTTGCACGCTGATGCGAAAGATACGACGCATCGGTAAACTCACGCGACATAATATCCGAAAGTTCCATGCTTCTTTTTCCTTTTTCTGCGTTTTTTGTTTCGTTTGCAAAGTTTTATTTACGGATTACTGCACTTTACCGAACGAGCAGCTGAATACCCAGCGATAGATATGCTCGCCATCCGCATCGGTATAGGAGATATACACACCGTCCTCGCGACGCTGTATGTATGCCTTCGTAACGTCGTCGCGCTTGGTAAAGATGGTAAGATACAGGCGGCTGTCGTGCGATGTGTCCGTCAAGCGGATACGCGAGGTCGGCTCACGGAGATCGGTGAAGGGCGATTTTTCGCCCGGGAGCATCTCGGCCTCGACCCCCTCGGGCAGAAGCACGCGGATGCGCGAGGATACCGCTTCCCCACCCTCGATGCGTACGGTGGGATCGTCCATGTGGAAGTACAGACGCACGTCCGTCTTCGTCATATTCACCACGTCGTCGGCGACGATAAAGACGTCGTCACCCACCAGGGCGCACAGGCGCTTGTGAAAATCGGGATCGTAGTTATGATGCGAGGCATCGGCGGCGTATACGCCGTCCATGCGATAGCTATTGCGGATATGCCCCTCCTTTTGCGCCGAATAGCCCCACATGCTGAGGTATTCAAACGGCGGCTTGTCGTCGAAGGTCAGCGTACTGTGATATTCGGGCGACTTAAAAAGCTTGCGCTCCGGGCAGGAGCGATAGGCAAAGTACGACGGGTCGATGACGACCGGGTCGCCCTGCAGGTACAGAATAAAGGACATGGGGTCCTGATGGGTATGTCCGTTGTTGATGGGGGTCGCACAGGAGAACAGGAAATAGGAATCCTCTCTCGTCCAGCCCGTACGCGCCATATACTGTCCGAGGGTACGCTGATCGTTGTCCCCTCCGGGGGCGGCTGCCGCCTGTGCGCGTGCTGCCTCCTGTACCGAGGCGGGAATGATGCGCTCATCGTGGTTCGGGTGGATCGCAAGAATATTGGCCATCGGGCCAAGCTCGCCGAAGCTTTGGTAGTAGCAGCGCGTCGTATGCACGACGCCCGTCAGCATGGGCGTGTCGCCGATGGAGGCCCAGCGGCCGTCGGGCAGCGTGGTATACACTGCGTGACGCGCCGCACGGGTGCAGAGCGTACGCATCTCATCGGGGAAGGTAAAGCCGAAATCACGCGCCATGCGGGCGACGGTCAGGTATTCGTTCAGACTGCCCGAATGATAGCCGGGACAGCCCTCGACCTGTGCTCCCTCGGGGGTGAACTGGTTTTTCGCACAGCGGCCGAGCTCTCGCAGAGCGAAGGCCTGCCAATCCTGTGCCTGCCGCACGTCCGGGAACAGGCAAGCGGCACGCAGAAGACCGAGCATCTCCGTCAGATAATGGTTGTGGTTGGCCGCGGGCCAGAAGCGCGTCGTCAGTCGATACAGCGCGAGCATATGCTCGTAAAAGCTGACGGCGATCTTGGTGTGGACCTCGGGGGTCATGAGATCGGTCAGAAGCAGGCGATCGTACAGAACCGCCCACGAGCCGTTGACACGGATACCGACCTCCAACGAGCGCCAAGGGTCGACCTCGCCGCGAAAGGGCTTAGCAAGGGCCCAGAAGTCCTCCTCCGTCGCACCCTCGTCGGGCAGCGGATACATCGGGCAGGTGTCGATCCAGTTGATTAGGTCCCCGAGCGCCTTTTCGCCATAGGCACGCTCGCCCGTCAACACGTACAGCTCGCTCAGCGTATGGAAATAGTCCATACGGTTGAGATGCCACACATATTCCTCGTCATCGGTACGGCGCTCATGCCAGGCAGGCGGTGTTCCGACGTGCATACGCTCGCCGCCCGAGCCCGGCAGGACGAACATATCCTGCATGGCGTACGAGGCCGCGGTGCGCAAGCGCGCAACGTATTCCTCGTCCGTCCGTTTTTCTGCAAGGAAGTCCGTATCCTTCGTAATGCGCGCGCGATGGCGCTCGCGCTGACAGGCAAGATACGCCTCGTCGGTGCGATCCTGTATAAGAATGTCCGATAGCTTCATCCTAAACGGTCTCCTTTGATAGCGGCTTATGCCGCAGGTTATTCCAATTATAGCACGTGAGTCACGTAAAATCAACCGCCAAAGGAACATTTTTTCCTTTTGGCAAAGGATATTTTCCTGTGTTTATAAGCAAAGGGAAGCCGCCGCACCTCCCTCGGCGCGACCGCTTCCCTTTTCTTTACATATACGCAATGGTGTCGGCGGCGTCACGCAGAATGCTGTGACGCTCGTTGGGCACGACGTCGTCGGCGGCATAGCCGAGGGGCAACAGCGCACACACCTCGACCGTCGACGGGATACCAAACGCCTCGCGCAGCTGCGCGGGGTCAAACCAACCGACATAGCACGAGCCGATGCCAAGATCCCACGCGCACAGCATCATGTGCGTCATGGCGATCGCCACATCCGTTTCGCCAAAGCGGCGGCCGCCCAGGCGCTCGGTCTTACACTCTCGTTCGGTATCAAAGCCGACGACGAGCACGCAGGGCGCGTCAAAGGCGCACGGCGTCAGCGCACGCACCTTAGCCAGCGCCTGCTCGCTTTGCAGGACGTAGATCTTATGCGGACGGGTGTTCTTGGCGCTGGGGGCGACACGGGCCGCCTCAAGGATCTGCGCAAGGATATCGTCCGGAATAGGATCGGGCTTAAAGCGGCGAACGGAATACCGTTCCTTTGCAAGATCAAGAAATTGCTTCATACGGATAGTTCCTTTCTATCAGATCGATGCGACATCTATCAGAATATCTGCAGACCGTCGATACGGGCGAGGACGGGGCCGTGATAGGAGTCCTCGGTCGCGCATTCGGTCGACATGGTCAGCGTGCGCAGAGCCTCGCTCAGCTTACCGCTGATGGAGATGCCCGTGACGGGTATGCGCGTCTTGCCGTCGAAATAATACGCCAAGCGGACCTCGCCGCCGATATAATCGTTAAACAGATCGACCTGCAGTCCCGACATCGATACGCACGCGAGATGCGCCTCGGCACGCAGCGTCTCAGCGCTCACCGAGCCCGCCGCCACGCAAAGGCAGGGCAGCTGCCCCGTCGGCTCCTCTCCGAGATACCGGGCAAAGCGGTGACTGCCGAAGCGGCCGACGCATACGCCGTCGCGGATGAGCACGCGGTCGACAAGCGTCGTGCCGTCGCCGTCAAACGGCGCTCCCGAGGGACTTCCCTCGACCGTGCGGCAGGCGGTGATCGTCATGGTGTCCCCGACGCAGTCGGGCTGAACGGCATCGCCGACGGAGCGGAGGTTGGAGTGGTTATATACCGTCTGATACGAAAGATCGTGCGCCAGCTCCCGGACAAGTGAGCGAAACTCGCGGATGGGAAGAAGCACGGGACAAGCAAGTGCTGCGGTCGGTGCCTTGGCCTCCATACGGGCGGCCACGTCCGCCATATGCTCGCTGACGCTTGCGCGCAGCGCCTCGGTATCCAGAACGGCCAGCGTGTCAAACTGATACAGCTCAACGGAGCCGTCTTTGCCGTTGTAGGTCGGGATATATTCCAGCGATGCGGTGCGCTTGTGCCGAGTTTTATCGATGCCGCGGCTGTTCATCACGCGCACGGCGCTATCCTTGACGAAGATCTCCAGCGCGTTGACCGCAGCCCCCTCGGGCGCTGGTGCGCCGAATACGGCTTCGGCTATATCTGCGCCGATCTGCTCGGGGGTGAGCTTGGTCAGCACACCGTCGTCCTCATAGACCTCGGTGCCGCCCGTCGGCAGATCGTACGGCTCGTCAAAGACCAGCCGCGCCCGACGGAGTGCGCTCGCTATGGCCTCCGCCATCTCCGCCTCCTCCTGCGAGGGATAGACCTGCACGGTACTGCTGCCCGTTTTGCCGTCGTGATCGACGTAGACCGTTACGCTGAGGTCACGTGTGTCGGTGCTGCGCACCGTTTCCAAGCGTCCCTTGACGAAAAACATCTCGTAGGAGGCGGTATCCGTCTGCGTGATCTTGTACGACGCCACGTCGTGCGCCTGCAAAAGGCTCTGAACGTATACGATATCGTGCTTCATCCGAGCTTCACCTTCACTTTCAGCGCGGGACCGCCGTCGGATACCCGCACCCATTCTTTGTAGCCCTTACCGCAGAAGCCTGCCCCCTCGATGGTCACCGTGTCGGAGATCATGGAGATGGACATGAGCAGATCGGGCACATAGCCGCTGATGACGACGGGCGACACGTAGCGATCGGTCAGCTTGCCGTGCTCGATCTCGATGCCGTATTCCGCCACGCATTGGATCGCCCAGTTTTTGGGGTCCTCCATGCCGTTGTTTGTCTCAAAGAGCATATAGCCGTGCTCGATGGAGGCGATCATATCCTCCAGCGTATCCGTGCCGGCCTCAAAAAAAGTGTTCGTCATGCGGGAGTAGGCCTTGCGCTTGTAGCTTTCGCGACGGCCGTTGCCCGTCGGCTCGGTGCCGAGCTGACCGGCGCTGATGAGGTCAGATATGCCCGCAACGAGCACACCGTCCTTGATGATCTGCGTGTCGTGCGCCAGCACGCCGTCGTCGTCAAAGAAATAGCTGGCCGCGCTGAGCGCAGCGGCCGCGCCGTCACGCATGTTAACGATCGGGGAGGCCACGGGCTTACCCATGTACGAGCGGGCAAGCGCACGCTCCTTGACAAACATATCCATCTCCACACCGTGGCCAAAGGCCTCGTGGGCGATGAGCCCCGTAATGGACGGAGCGGTAATGACGTCGTAGACGCCGGGGGTAATGGGCGTTGCGTGGGCAAGGTGACGCGCCTTTTCCACGAGCGCGTCCACCTTCGTGGGGAGCTCGCGCAGGACATCGGCGATCAAATGTGCATTCGCACCGGTGCGCGCCTGCACCATCTTGCCGTCTCCCTCGCGGTAGAGCACCATCATCATGCCGTTGACCCATGCATAGGACTGCGTCAGGGTACGGTGCTCGGACACAAAGAGCTTGCTGACCGACAGCGTACGAAGGATCACGAAGGCGTTGAGAATGTGCTCGTCGCTCGCCAGCACGCGGTCGCGCAGCTCGGCGGACAGGGTAAGAAGCTCCTCCTCGCTGTAGGCGTCGACGTCGCTCTCCCGCTCAAAGTCGCGTACCAGCGGCTCGTCGGTCACGGCCGCGGGAGAGATGGTCGCCGTGCGGTACCGCTCGTCGACGCGCAGCTGCTCGGTGATCCTTTCGGCGATCTGCTTCGGATCGCCCTCCAGACTGTCGGTGGAATATTCATAAAACGCGCCGCCGCGCGACAGCTTAAAGACAAAGCCGCGCTCGCTGTCGGTGCCGTCCCCGACGTTCGACAGGCGACGGTTGACCTGCATTTGGGTCGATCGGATATCCGTTCCGAGAACGCTGACGTAGGTAAAGGTACGGCGAAGCTCCGTCACCAGCGCACGGCACAGATCCTTTTTGGACAAAAGATACGAGGAACAAGCCATATTGGTTCCCTTTCTATGCTTTTTGCAAATAATTGTTTGCTTTTATGCCGGATTTTTTCATCACTTGTTGTGAATTTCATCAAAAATGGCCTTAGCAATACACTTCATGCCGAAGTCGCTCGGATGCATCGCCACGCCCTCGTGGGCAAACTGACCGAGCGCCATGGTGCGATGATCCTCGGCAAAATGGATATTGAGACACGTCTGCCCGCGCTCACGGGCAACGGTAGCGATATCGGCATCGATCGAGTCGTGCCACCAGAAGCACGTCGTATAGACGATCCGTCCCGAGGGAGGGCATATAAAGGCAGACAGCTGACGCAGCGCGTCGGCAAAGGCGGCATGAGAGTCCTCGGGAACGTTCTCGCCAAGGCGGAAAAGGAAGACGTCGGGCTTGAAATCTCGCTCGTCCTCATAGTGCGACAGAACGTCTGCCTCTTGCAGATGACGCTCCCAGAAGGACGCCTGACGTACCATGATCCGCACGTCCTCGCCCGCCTCGCACAGCATCGCGTACAGCTGATGCACGTAGTCAAGCTCGGGGGCACTGGCCGCCATACCCCAGTCGCCGTGCCAGCCGATATCGGCGTTCGGCCCGTGACGGGTGATGGAATTGCCCATGATGAGGATGCGGCGGGGCGCATCCTCGCGTCCAAGGAAGTAGAGCTCCGAGGAGTTCTTCATCTGTCCGTCGGCGCTGACGGTGTTTTTCTTAATATCGACCATGATCTCTCCTTATCAGAACTGCAGGCGATGCTCACCCTCGGTGAGCTCGTAGCTCTTTCCGTTATACATAAATGTCGTTTTGGTATCGTGAGGAACGGTCAGGCGGAAGCTCACGTGCCCCTCGCCGCGCTCGTAGCCGACGCGTACGACACCGTTCGGCGTCATGCGCTCACCCTGCAGACGGTCGATGGCGTCCACCAACGTCGGGGCGATGACGAGCTCGGTGTAGCCGGCCCCGCCCTCAGGCTGTCCGATGCCGAGCAGATGATCGTACAAAAGGCCCGTGACCGCGCCGAACATCGGATGGTTGTGCGAGCGGTCGCGCAGCGACTGCGGCCAGTATTCGCCCAGCGTCGTAGCGCCCAGGCGGCGCATCTCGCCAAAGGAATGGGGGCGCTCGGAGAGCAGCAGCTGCATGGCAACGTCGGCGTCGCCGCGCTCAAAGAGCAGGCGCGTGACAAGCTCCGTGCCGAAGATGCCCGTATCATATTCACCGAGGGCGCGATAGCGCGCGACCATGTTGGGATAGGTACGCTCGTCGCCAAGGCCGATATCCAGCGCAAAGGCGTTCGCGCCCTGCACGCCGCCGAGGAAGTTGCCGTCCCACACGTTGTAGTAGGCATCCATGATCGCGGCGCTACGCGTAGCGATGCGCTCCTCAAGCATCGGAATATCCTCCTCGTGACCGACGAGACGCGCGATCTCGACCGCACGCTTCAGCGAGCGGATATAGAAATAGTTGTTGACGAACGGCGCAGGCAGCACCACCTCCGTCGGCGGGCACCAATCGCCAAGGCACCACTCGCCCTCCTTGTCGGACAGGACGAGGTCGCGTGCCGAATGGCTCTCCATATACGTAAAGTAGCGAAGCATGGAGGGGTACATCTCGGCAAGCACCGATACGTCGCCGTAGTGGCGATAGAACTGATACGGCACCTCTACGATGGCACAGCCCCAGCCGCCGGGACCGCCGCCCGAACGGGTATAGGGCGCCGTGTACTGCACGTGGCCGCTTTCGACGTCCTGACAGTCGCGGATATCCTCGATCCACTTGCGATAGAAGGCCTCGGCGTCCAGCACGGTCATCGCGCTGTGGCAGATGAGCTGACCGTCGCCCGTGTAGCCCCGACGCTCCAGGTGCGGGCAGTCGGAGGGAATGCCGGCGTGCATATTGGTCAGCTGGGTATTGACGAAGGTATCGTGCAGCCAGTTGAGCAGAGCGTTATCCGAGCGGAAGGCACCCGTGACGGCTGCCTTGGTATGTACGACCTCAATGGCCTCGACCTCGGCCGGGCCCAGCACGCATACGTAGCGGAAGCCGTACCACGTCAGGGCGGGGCGCACCGTGCGCGGCTCGCCGTCGCACACGACAAGGAAGGTCTGCCCATGGGTAAATTCGTCAACGAGCGAGCCGTCGGGCGCGCATTCCTCCGCCAAGGCGACGCGCACGATCTCGCCACGCTTACCCGTCACACGCAGAACGGGATAGCCGCTGATATTCTTGCCGCCGTCGTACACCGTCGCATGCGACACGCGGTTCGTGGCAAATACCGTGCCCGTTACGGTGTAGGCGCGTTGTCCGCCGCTTGCCTCGTCCGTGGTAAATACGGTCATGGGCACGTCGCTCGCCGACACGCGCACAGGAAGCACCTCAGCAACGCCGTCCGCCGGGCAATCCGAAAACTCGTACGTGGTCTTGGGCGCGGGCGCCTCGCACACGGGGCGGAAATCGGCACACGACACGTCGCCCACCAATGCCCCCTCGCTCGCTCTCGTATAATCCTGCGTTTCCCAGAAGGTAAAATAGTAATGCGTCACAAAGCTCGGTGCGACCAGATCGTCAAGTGAGCTGACGACCTCAAATGCGCCGTCCTTCCCGTCGCCGAACAGGCGGAAGATCGCCTTGGGATCGCCGAAGCGGCAGTCCCAGTCGTAGGTGTACCAGCCGCCGCCGAAATGGATGGTCAGCACGTTCTCGCCCTCGTGCAGATACGAGGTCACGTCGTACTCCGGCACGTAGATGCGGTGCCCCTGTACGCACTCGTTCACAGGATAGCTCTCACGCGGCTCAAAGTCGCTGTTCAGCGGCAGGAACAGATCGTCCCCCACGCGACAGCCGTTGATATAACAATGAAAAAAGCCAAGTCCCAGCACACGAAGCGTTGCCTTCGTCACCTCGGACAGCGTAAAGCGGCTGCGAAGAATATAGCCATCACGCGCATTGGCGTCGGGATGGCACACCCACCGTGCCGAGGCAAACATATCGGTTTGTTTCATAGAGATCTCCTTGAAAATAAAATATACTATACACGAACGAACGCGCGTCGCGCGTGGTTGGTTTGATTGTAGCACAAACGGGCGTAAAATGCAAGAGTAAGGCAAAAGAAAATCGCTTTTTTAAAAACGCACGGCATGTAAAAAGCGCTCGCGGCATACAGATGTCACGCCGCAAGCGCTTAAAAATGGTGGTCTTACGCAAATACGAGCGACAGCACGCATCCGTCCGAGCGGATGTGCTTTGCATCCAGGGCGCACCCGCGCTCGACGCCGATGCGGTACGGGACGTTCAGGTACGACAGCTCGATCGCCGTTTTGTCAACCGCCCGCTCCTTCCACAAATGTCCACCGTCTACGCCGATGCGGTTTTCCAGCACAAAGGGACGCTTTGCGAGGATATCAAGGCCGTTTTCGTAAAGCTTTATAGTCAATTCTCCGTAGTTTACCGTTGCGCGGCCGTCGCCGTTGTCCGTAAAGACGGGGTCGTCAACGCACGGCTGCGTGCCGTCTTCAAACACGATAAAACCGCCGGCCAGCACGCCAAGACCGCTGTAACGCATGCCGTCGATCACGGGAAGCGCCTCGTAGCTTGCGTGATTTTCACGGCACACCGTCTGACCGTAGGGGTCAAGCACGTCACCAAAGACATGGATGTCACGGATGCGGAAGGCCCCGTGATCGCCGTAGAGATTGACGCGGTAGTGCTTGGTCGAATACCAGACCGACGAGCGCTCGTCGTCGTCAAAAGCGGTGTGCGCCACGATGGCCGAAGGCGGTGTATCGGTATACGTCGCCTTGTAGCGGCGGCCGCTGTCCCCCAAGGGCTCAACGAGGATCTTCCCCTCGTTTTGCAGCTTTTCAAACAGCGCGAACTGATACAAAAGCCCCTCGCGCATCCCGTCCCAGCCAAAGGAGTTTTCCTGCCCCGCCTGCGTGTAGCCGAAGGAAAGGCATTCCCCATTAAAGTTCTCGCGCATATACCAATCGACCCACCGAGGATCGGCACCGGCTGATCCGCTGGGCTCCAGCGTCAGAACGCTCTGAATCTTCGGCGTCGGAAGCGTGATGTCCTGCTTGTAATCGTACTGATACACAGGGTCGGAGCCAAGCATACGGAACAGCGGCGCATGAATACGATCCGCCTCCCCTTTAGCGGGCAAAAACACGTTATCGCTCGACGGATAATAGCCCTGTCCGTAATAGCCGCCCCACAGCGTATAGCCGTCGGTGCCGAACTGCTCCTTACAGTTGCACAGAGCGTCGACTCCGTAGGTGTCCGACAGATAGCGGACGGTATGGCTGTCAAAGAGCCACGAGCCGAACACGCGCGGATAATAGCCAAAGGTCTCACGGAAGGTTTTATACAGGACGTCCAGCAGCGCCTCGCGCTCGGCAAGAGTATACCCCACCGAAAAGCCGCAATGCGTATGCCAATCCCACGGATAGCGACCGCGCCAGGGAATGCCGCAGGCCTCCGTCTGCCCCTGCACGATCTCGTACCACACACCGATCTCAAACTGCGCCGGATCCAGCGAGCGCAGGATCTCGACGAAGGCCGGCTCCACGAGGACGTCGTACTGCACGAGGAAGGTGCCCCGCAGACCGTGCTTACGCATCAGGCGCACCTGCTCACGCACCGTGCCGACGAGGTCGATCGGCTCGCGCGGCTCGACCGCACGGATAAAGTTGATGATGTTGACGATTTGCTTGTTCTTCATGATGCATCCTTTCTAAGCTATACGCGGCGGTCGTTTTTTATTCCGTCACGGTGACCTGACAGGCTCGCATGGCCGACAGGGCGGTCGCATGGCTCTCGGGTGTCACGCCGGCACAGCCGCGCGCATCCACGACCAAGGGGATCTCGGGAAAATACGCCTTGACGAGCAGGACGTTGGAGATGACGCATATATCGGTGCAAAGGCCGAGAAATTCGATCTGCTCGATCTCGTCCCTCTCGCACACGCCGCGCAGGAAATCGATCAGCGCACGCGCGCCAAAGGTCTCCTTGTCGATCACGGGAGCCTCCGGGCGCTGTGCCTGCAGCTCCTCGCGGATGTGCCAGCCGTGCGTGCCGCGCACGCAGTGCATCACGGGAAGCTTGCGGCCCTCCTGCGTCGAAGGGTACGTGTCCTCCTCGTGCGTGTCGCGCGTAAACACCACGCGCCCGTCAAAGTCCGCGATACGCCCCTTGACGTACGGAACGATGGCCTGCGCCTCGGCGGTGCCGAGGGAGCCGTCGATAAAATCGTTTTGCATATCAACGACGATCAATAGCTTCATACGTGTGTCTCCTTTTTTATCGTCAGTATAGCACACCGCGCAGAAAAAAGCAAGAGACAAGAAAAAAATATAAAAACGAAGGAATGAAGCCCGCAGGCTCCGTTCCTTCGTTTGAGTATGCGTTATATACGCCAAGGCGTATTATTCAAGCATATCCCCAATATCAAAATCCTCATAATCGGCAGCATCCGCGGGAGCGGCGATGGTAACAGCGGCATAATCGAACGTCATATCGAACGTAGCGCCGAGAGTCATAGCGTCATCTCCCTCACCGAGGTTGTAGTCACAGGTGACCGTAGCCTTTTGATACTTGTTGTCCTTTACCTCACATACCATCGTAACGTTCGATGCGGTAATGGAGTTCGTAGCACCGATGACGGCAAATACACCGTTGAGCTTATCGGCAACCTCTTCCTTGATGCCCGTGCAGGTGATCACGTACACGCCATCGACCTTTTCCATCGTAACCGTTTCGAAATCTGCGGCGGTAATTTCCGTTGTTTCGGCGCCGATCTGGCCAAGGAACTCATCGCGCTGCGCATCGGTAATGGCAGACTTCATCTTTTCGACATATTCTTCCTCACCATCCGACTGCACCGTTTCAATGTATACGGTATCATCAACAACGATCACGTTCATACGGATCTCCACGGTCATCTCGCCATAGGCCATTTCGATACCATACGTCAGCTTTGCATCCTCGCCGTTGACAGCCATAGACATATCGATACCGGTCACTTGAGCGCTCATGGTCGCACTTTCGTCGACCGCCTCATCATTCTCAAAGGTGACCGTATAGGCTATCGTATAGGGGTTGTCAAGCAACACCTGATCCGCCTTCGCGATCAGCTCGTCGGCCGTCGGCTCCTTTGCGCACGCGGCAAAGCATCCAAGCGACAGCACAAGAACAAGACACAGAGCAAGTACACGTCTGGGTTTCATAAGAAAGACTCCTTTTTGTTCATAAAATATCAAAGCGTATCCGACTTTGTACCTTAAGTACACAATAAAGATTGCCGTTTGTCAAGATGTTTTGTGCAAAGTGCCGCGAGGGATTCCTCTCGCGCCTTACTCGGATGCTTTATTTTCCGATAAACATCTGCGTCCAATACCGTCCGTTCGCAACGTATCCGACACCGATATGCGTAAAGGATGCGTTGAGGATGTTGGCTCGGTGACCCGAGGAGCTCATCCACGCATCCACGACCGCCTGCGGCGTCGCCTGTCCCTTGGCAATATTCTCGCCCGCGCTTCGGTACGAAATACCAAAGCTCTTGATCATTTGAAAGGGCGTGCCGTATACGGGGCTGGTATGGGAAAAATACCCGTTGTCGCACATGTCCTGCGACTTATACCGTGCCACACGGCAAAGCTGCCAATCGTACGTCAGCGCCGAAAGACCGCTCGCGGCACGGATGTCGTTGACCAGCCGTATGACCTCCTGCTCATAGCTTGTGACGGCGGTATCCGTCACGGGAATATACAGCACGTCGCCGGGATAAATGAGATCGGGATCCTTGATATGCGTATTGGCACGCTTCATCTCATCCAGCCCCACCTCGTACCGTACCGAAAGACGCCACATCGTGTCTCCGGGGACGACCGTGTGCTGAACAGAGGCCGACGCGCTGATCGCAAAGCACGCGACAAGCAGACAGCTCACCGCGCACACAAACAACCTCTTCATCAAAACACCTCCTGCATATTTTTAGGCGTGCCGATGCATGCTACCGATGATCGCTCCGCCTGCATGTAGTATGCCGTGTCGCGCGTCCTGTCATGTCATGTAAATGTCGGAAATGCGCATATTATGCAAATAAAACATGTCGTTTTCAATTTCCACCGGGTGCCGGCCATGAGCTGTATGCACCTCAAAGCGGGCGGCAATCGGTCGATCTCGGTGCGCCGATGCGTGACGGTTTGTTTTGCCAATGCCCTTTGTATGCAAATTTTATCTTGCCCCTTGTATTTTTCCCGCCGTTGTGGTATACTATAGGTGCAACACAATTCAATCATGAGGAAGACGGCGTACGTTTGGTAAAAACGTGGGCTTTGTTTGTCATACGCTGTCTTGCGGTGAATTGTGTTGCAACAAAAGGACAAAGCTGCGTTTTTCGGTGCGTGGCTCGTCCACGCACCTTTTTGTTTGTATGACAGGAGACACTATGACTGCTCATTTACCCCCGGACGCTCCCGTCGTGTGCGAGGTACATATCGACCTTCCCGCACGTCATACGGGAACCATGAACAATCAACTGTGCGAGGCGCGCATCCGCTGCGGCGAGAAGGTCCTTTGGCAGGGCTTCAGCGGCACAACGGCGATCTTTCCCGCAGAGCGAGAGATGACCGTTGAGATCACCCTGCTCGCCGTATATACCGGCCGTCCCTTTGCCTTCTTTAAGGATATCACGCTGCGAGCAACCGTCACCCCCGGCGGCCACTACGCCGCCGTACCCTGCCGCCGCACGGGCCTTTCGCTGACGCTTCGGCCAAAGGAAGCATAACCGGTATCTTATAACACGTGTCTGTTACCGGTATGTGTAATAAGTAGGCCTTTTTCGTTTGCGTATACAAAAATTTTACATGAGGTACATATGAAGGTTGCTATTATCGGCTCGCGGTCCGTTCAGGTGCAAAATTTCGACGACTATATTCCGAAGGACTGCACGGAGATTGTTTCGGGAGGCGCCGCCGGCGTCGATCGCTGTGCCGCCGCATATGCCGCCGCTCACGGCCTCCCTCTGACGGAATGTCTGCCGCAGTACGATCGCTACGGCCGCGGTGCGCCCATCGTACGTAACAAGCAGATCGTCGACTACGCCGACACGGTGCTGGCCTTTTGGGACGGGGTATCGCGCGGAACGCTGTCCGTCATCAACTATTGCGAGCAAACGGGCACGCCGTGTCGGGTGATCCGCCTGCCCGTCTAACCCAACCGAAGCCATCAAAAAAAGCCTCCGGAAGCCGATGCATCGTCGGTGCTTCCGGGGGCTTTTTGTCATTTTTTGTCTCAATGGCTCGCTTGCCAAACGAAGCGTTTCTAAGACCTTTTCGTTTATTCCAGCACGACGTCCACCGTACCGTGGACAGGTATGTCGATCGGCAGATACAAAAGACCTCCCACCGGATGGAATACGCGCTGATCGACGTCCACGTGCAGCGGCACGCTCGAACGCACCGTCGGGCCGCGGTCGATCGTCAGCACCCGTCCGTCATCGGACAACGTGACCGTGCGCTCCTTCGATGCGACGATAGGAAGCTGATAGACGCCCTCGTCACAGCACAGACGGATGGTCAGCCGCTTGTCATCGAAGGTATACGACGCCTGCCAGGTGTCGGTCGATGCCGTCACGGTGTGCTCGCACGAGGTAAGCGCCACATCGCCCGTTTGCTGGCAGGCAAGCTGCCCGTCGATCACGAACTGCGCCGTCATGCAGGCAGGCTCGGGCGCATAGCGCAAATACTGCTGATTGAGCGACTCGGTCGGAGAATACTGTGCGCTCGTCGCGGCACACACGGGGCCGTACACGTCGTGATAGAGTAAGTTCATCGATCCGCCCGCGTTCGCGGTATGCGACGGCAGATAGCCCGAGCCGGCGGCGGAAAAGGTCGCGCGAAAGACACCGTGCGACACCGTGATCAGCCGTCCGTTCTGATAGGCACGCACGCCTCGCTTTTCCTCGCAAGGAAGCTTACCGCGCACAACGGGCGGTACCTGCTCTGCGCATACCAGCGCGGCCAAGGCCTTGGCGTGTGTAAAGGTATGATGTAAGCAGGTCGGCTCGCCGACCTCGTGTGCCATCGGCATGGCCAGAAGGCCGTCGTGCGTGCAAGACTCGTACAGCGTCAGCACGCGCTCGCAGGCATCGGCAAACATCGGATCGTCCAGGACCAACGAAAGCCCCTCGATGAGGCCGTCGCTCGTACGGCTTCCCCAATACGTCCACTTGTTGTGACGGGTGCCGAAGCTGTCGTCGATCGCGCCGTCGGGAAGCAGGAAGGCCAGATGGTCGCGCAGACGGTCGCGGAAAAACGTCTCATCCTCCCCCATAAGGCGTGCATACCGAAGAAGCAGAGGCATCGACTCCTCCAGATTGTAGCCCATGTCCACCGTGCGGCTTCCGTCGGACGCCGCCGTGAGCGGTCCCTCGCCAAAGAACAGACCGTCCTCATCAAAGCGGGACATCGCCACGTCGCGCCAATGGGTCGCCTTCTCGCGATAGCTCGCATCGCCCGTCAGTCGCCATGCCATGGCGAGGACGGCGGCAACACCGCAGTAATAATTGGATACCGGCTGAAAGCTCTCCCGCGTATCCAGCGTCTTGATGGTGCCCACCATACGCAAAAATATCGCTCGCCACGCCGTCCGATACTCGTCGGGAAGCGTGTCCTCAAAATGCAGCAGCGTCTCCCCTATGGACATAGCGGAAAACGCGCTGGTCGCATACCAACGATTGGTAATATCGTTATACCAAAGGCCGTCCTGCGTCTTAAGATTGTATTCCGACCAGCGGATCAGCCGATCCGCCTGCGCAAGATACCCTTCATCCCCCGTCCGCGCCCAAAGGACGGACAGCGGGAAGCAAAGATCGGCGATGCGTCCGTGAATGATGTGGCAGGTGGGGCATAGCAAGGCGCCGTCGGTGTACGGCGTATGCGTGCGCACCTGATACGTAAGAAGCGTGTCACACCACGTTTTCATTAATCGATAGGCTCGTTCCTTCATATCGATCTTCCTTTATATACTACCGATTTCGTGCGGCTGAGTGCCGCGCGTTTGCCATATTATAGCATGCCCGTGCGGCGATGTCAACCGAACGCGCAAAAAAGAGAGGGCAAAGCGCCGCTACTCGATCTCGGGCACGCTATACGCCCGATCACGAAGCGCGCACGCAATGTTGTCAAGGATCTGCTCGGACTCCGCACGCACCGTATGGTAGTGATATCCCCCCGTGACCGACATAAGCTCGGTGGATTTCCCCGTTCGGACGCCCTCCATAAACTGCTTGACTTGGTGTCTTGAAAAGATATTCAGCGGCGCCTCGATCTTTCCGTATACCTTATGCCATACGAATACATCGACGACGGTCCCCCCGAGATCGACGATGCAGGAAAGCTCGTCCTCGGTCTGCTCGGAGGAATGCCGTACCTTGAAGACTCGCTCGGCAAGGGGCGATTTTTGCAGTACGTACCCTCGGCTCGTGGAAAGAATATCGAATCCCGCAGCCTTAAGCACCGTGATATCCTGTACGATGATCTGGCGGGATATATCGAATTGACGCGCCAGCTCGCCGCCGCTGATCGGTTCCTTGGCGGCCAAAAGGAGGTTTACGATCGCTTTTCTTCTTTCGGTTACCTTCATACTGTCTCCTTATATCGCGTGTAAATTTTTCAGTGACAAGTCAAGAATGGGAGAGGAGTGCGTCAGCGCGCCGCAGGAGATGTAGTCAACGCCGATATCCACGAGTCTTGCTACGTTTTCCTTCGTAACGTTTCCGCTGCACTCAGTCTCCGCCTTTCCCGCGCAAAGCATTACCGCCGTCCTCATATCCTCGACACTCATATTGTCAAGCATGATAATATCGGCGCCCGCTTCCAGCGCTTCCTTCAGCATGTCAAGATCTTCCACCTCGATCTCGATCTTGCGAACGAAGGGCGCGTATTCCTTTGCCATCTTCACGGCTTCCTTTACGCCTCCCGCGGCCCCGATATGATTATCCTTCAAAAGAATACCGTCGCTGAGGTTATATCGGTGGTTGTAACCGCCGCCGACCTTGACGGCATACTTTTCAAAAATACGCATATTCGGCGTGGTCTTTCTCGTGTCAAGAAGCTTGGTTTTGGTTCCCTTGAGAAGATCGGCGATGGTGCGTGTATAGGTGGCGATGCCGCTCATTCTCTGCAAAAAGTTCAGCGCGGTGCGCTCTCCCGACAGCAGAACACGGATATCTCCGCGAACCAGTCCGATCCTTTCGCCCTTTTTGACGGTATCGCCGTCCTCACAATAGAAGATCACCTCGGTCTTATCATCCAAAAGCTCAAAAACTCTCTTGAATACCGCAAGGCCGGCGATAACGCCATCCTCCTTGCAAATGAGATCGACCTCTCCTGCCTGATCGTGCGGCATGACCGAATTGGTGGTAATATCCTCGCTGGTAATATCCTCGCGGAGCGCCTGCATGATCCGCTCGTCCGCGTTCATTTGCATCGTAATATTATTCATGGCTCTGTTTCTCCTTTTCAATGGCCGCCAGGACGGCTTTTTTGTAGTCTTCTTTGTAATTCGCGTACCGCTCCTCGTCGATGACGATCTCCCCTCTGTCCTCGGTCTTGGAATACGTTTCGATCATATGCCGAGCGGCTCGTTTGGCAAACACAAGGCTCTCAAGCAGGGAGTTGCTGGCCAAACGATTCCGTCCGTGAACGCCGTTGCAAGCCGTCTCACCCGCCGCATACAAGCGCTGCATCGAGGTCTTGCTATATTGATCGACGGCAATGCCGCCCATAAAATAATGCTGTGACGGCACGACGGGGATCGGCTCCTGCGTCACGTCGTAGCCTTCGTCCAGGCAGTGCTGATAGATGTTCGGAAAGTGCGTTAGGATCTCTTCCTTGGGAATGGGTGCCATGGAGAGCCAAACGTGCTCGGTGCCTTCCTTTTTCATCTCGTCAAAGATGGCGTTTGCCACCACGTCGCGAGGCAGCAGCTCGTTGACGAAGCGTTCTCCCTTGGCATTGAGCAGGATCGCCCCCTCGCCGCGCACCGACTCGGAGATCAGAAATGCACGGCCGGGCTTATCGGTATACAGCGTGGTCGGATGGATCTGTATATAATCGATATGCCGAAGCTTGATCCCGTATCGGAGCGCAAGAGCGAGCGCATCGCCTGTCAGGTGGCTGTAATTGGTGGAGTGCTGGAAAAGCCCTCCGATGCCGCCCGTTGCCAGAACGGTATCATCGGCTCGGATCGCGGAATACGTACCGTTCGCATCGTGTCCGATGATGCCGTAGCAACCGTTTCCCTCGACGATCAGATCGACCATCGTGTAATGCTCGATCAGCGTAATATTGTTTCTGCTTCTCACGGCTTCCAGCAGATGCGAGGTGATCTCCTTGCCCGTTTCATCCTCGTGGAACAGAATACGCGGTCTGGAGTGCGCCCCCTCCCGCGTGTACGCAAATGCCTCCCCGTCTTTTTCAAAACGGACGCCAAAGGACACGAGATCCGCAATCACCTCCTGTGAGGAGCGGATCATAATATCCACCGATGCGGGATCGTTCTCGTAATGCCCTGCTCGCATGGTATCTTCATAGAACGGCCGATAGTCATCCGCATCGCGCAACACGCAGATGCCGCCCTGCGCCAAAAAGGAATCGCTTTTCGGGGCTTCCGCTTTGGTTACGATACATATGCTTTTTTCTTTCGGCAGATTAAGCGCACAGTAGAGTCCGGCTACGCCGCAGCCGACAATTAAAATATCCGTTTTCATACGATCACCTTGCCAATTCCAGCATTCGGTCCAGCGGTGCCAGGGCGCGCGTACGCAGCTCTTCGCTGACCTCGATCTCGTTCTCCTCAGTCTGCAGCACGTGCAGGAGCTTTTCAAGCGTATTCCGCTTCATATCGGGGCAACACGGCCGTGTCCTTGGAAAATAGAACCGCTTGTTCGGATCGTCCGCTTTCAGCCGAAAAGCAACGCCGTCCTCGGTACAGATAATGAATTCCTCTGCGGCGCTGCCTTTTGCGTAGGCGATGATCTCTGCGGTGCTGCCTATGTAATCGGAGAGCAAAAGAATGTCGCTGTCGCATTCGGGGTGAGAGAGAACGAGCGCCTTCGGGTGCCTTCTCTTTTCGTCCTTCAATTCATCCACGCGGATCGACGCATGGACAGGACAACAGCCATCGTTCAGAATGATATGCTTTTCGGGCACCTGCTCGGCAATATAATGGCCCAGATGTCTGTCGGGAATGAAAAAGATGTTTTTATTCGGCAGCGACCGCACGATCCGGATGGCGTTGGAGGAGGTGACGCATACGTCACTCATGCTTTTCAGCTCAGCGGTGGAATTGATATAGCAGACGACAGCCAGGTCGTCATACGCCTTTCTCATCTCCTCGATCTTCCCCGGAGCAACCATATGCGCCATCGGACAATCGGCCGTCCGATCGGGCATCAGCACCTTTTTTTCGGGATTCAGTATCTTGGCGCTCTCGCCCATGAAGGATACGCCGCAAAAGATGATGATATCCGCCGCGCTTTGCTTGGCGATCTTGGCAAGATAGAAGGAGTCGCCCACGTAGTCAGCTATGTCCTGTACCTCATCGGGCACATAATAATGCGCAAGGATCACCGCGTTCTTCTCGTCCTTGAGCTTCCGTATTTGTTGTTTGATCTGATCTTCCATATTTACCCTCGTGATATAATGAACTTCAACCGCTCTATTATATCACGAATATTATCAGGTGTCAAGTTTACTGTAAAGTTTTTTGTTTGTTCCTACGTTTTTCGCAGGAAAAAGATAAAAGATGCCCTCGGTCTCCCCCTGTTTCGGCAGATGCGACGGCCATCAAAAAAAGCGGCAAGGAGCTGATCCCTGCCGCCCGGTGTATGAAACGATGGTCATCAGAGCACCAAAGAGGGTGCGGTATACACTCTCGCCGCAAGCTCCTGATTGAGCATATAAAGGCTCTTGGGGTCACCGCCGAACAGCTCCATCTTCGTTATCAAATCGTTGGCGTTGGTCTCCTCCTCGCCCTGCTCCTTGACGAACCAATCGAGGAACTGCATGGTGCGAAAATCCTTTACCTCATAGGCCGCCGCATAGATATCGTTGATCAAGGAGGTAACGTACTCCTCGTGTGCCAGCCCTGCCTTGAGTACGTCCATATGGCACGTAAACGTCTTATCAGGCTTAGCAATGGCTTCCAACGTTACCTTCCGGTTCTCGTTTTGGAGGTACTGATAGAACAGCATCGCGTGATCACGCTCCTCCTGCGCCTGCACCTTGTACCAATTGGCAAATCCGTCAAGACCTGCATCCTCAAAATAGTTTGAGAAATCAAGATACAAATAAGCAGAGTAAAACTCCTTGTTGATCTGCTGATTTAACAGCTCATGCACCTTTGCATTCATTCTTCGTTCTCCTTTTTCATGTGTTTTATATTCTATGCGATCATTGACAGCATCCGCGTCCCCCGGTCACCGGGCGATGCGTTCTGTGACCTCATCCATATACGGAATAGACGGCGCCGCGCCCTTCCGTGTAACGCTGATGGCCGCTGCACAGGAAGCGGTCTTCAATATAACATCCATCGAGCGTCCCGCCGCTATGCCTTCGACGAAATAGCCGGTAAAGGTGTCGCCGGCACCGGTCGTATCGACGGTCTGTACCTTGTATATCGGGCAAAACTGTTGCCCATGCTCATCCTGATACACACAGCCCTTATGTCCGAGCGTAAGCATCACCTTGAGCTTGGGGAAGGCTTCCTTAAAATACGAAAGCGCGCCTTGGGCATCTTGACATTTGGTGATCTCCTTCGCTTCGATCTCATTTAAAACCAAGTACGACACCATGTGCAGATCGATGTGCCCGATGCGTTCGTTGATGGGCGAAGGGTTTAACATCACCGTCATGCCCGCCCGATAGGCCGATTCTACGATATAGGCCGGATCGTTGATCTCGTTTTGCAAAAGCACGATATCGCCCTTCGAGCACGCGGCAAGTGCACGGTCGATCTGCTCGCGTGAGATCACCTCGTTTGAGCCGGGATATAAAAATATCGAGTTTTCTCCGGTCCTGCTGACTTGGATAATGGCGTGTCCGTTTTTGACATCCACACGTTCCGTGAACGATACGTCTACGCCGTTTTCCTTCAACAGGGCGAGAAGGAACTCTCCTCCGTCACCGATGCAACCCACGTGACAGACGGCGTGGCCGGCCCTCGCTATCGCGATCGATTGATTGAGACCCTTTCCTCCCGCGAACGTATCCATCCGCTGCGTAGCCTCGGTTTCTCCTGCAGCCACAATATGATCCAGCGAGTATACGTAGTCGACGTTACACGATCCAAAATTCAAGATCTTCATCGCTTGCCTCCTGTTCGATATAACGCTCTGTTTGATATCATTATAGCAAACGAAAAAAGCAAAAGCAAGTGTTTTTTCAAAACACATGGTTTATACCTGCTTTTTTAATATAATCACGAAAGCAAGAATAGATCGTATCCATCTCGAGCATACTAATACAAAAAACGATGGTAAAGACTTTGGTTTCGTTAAGAAATGATATCTACATGTTTCTTCTCGGGGCATCGGTGTACTATCTGCTGGAGATCCTATGGCGCGGGCACAGTCACGTGTCCATGTTTATCCTCGGCGGCTTTTGCGGCCTTATGCTGTACAAGCTGGCTTCCCTGCCCTATCCCGTCATCTTTCTTGCCTGCATGGGGTGTGTCGGTATAACGGCCGCCGAGCTTGTTTGCGGTCTGCTGGTAAACAAGGTGCTGAAGCTGCACGTATGGGATTATTCGGACGTCCCGCTGAACGTCCTGGGGCAAATATGTCCCTCCTACAGCTTTTTATGGTTTGTGCTTTCCTTTATGGCCATCACGATCCTACAAGCGTTCGTGTTGCCGTACGTTACACATACGTAACGCACCGCCGTCTGAACGGCCATGCCGTTCGGCCGGTGCTGGAGCATAGGACAAGCGACCTGCCTTATCGCAGGTCGCCGTTTTGGACGGCTTGCGCTTTGCGTTTATAGGCACATAGGACAACAATCGTTTACACTATAGCCGTTTTCTTGAGATTTTCAAGGCTGTTTTGCAGACAAGTCCGTGTACCGAAGGTACGCTTCCTAATCGAAGCCTGCTTCATGTTTCATGCACCGCCGGTGCGCTTCACAGAAAAAGCACTTGCCGAAATGGTCTTTTTTCTTGTGATTATAGGACAAAATTACAACTCAATCATTCAATAGTTTTCCACCAGTATTTTTTAATATCAGACTCAGTTCGCTTTGTTTTAGTAACGGTATCAATCAAACGAACATATTCATTCAAAATCCGCTTGAGCAAAATGAATAATGAATGATGAATAATGAATAGTGAATAATACAAACAAAAATCCGCCTTCTTACGAAAGCGGATTTTGTTTGGCTCCCCCTGCTGGGCTCGAACCAGCGACATCATGATTAACAGTCATGCGCTCTACCGACTGAGCTAAGGAGGACTATGATGGAAATTTGGTTTTCAGTGGTTAAATCCTCCATAACCACCAAATTTCCGGTTTATTTGCTTACAATCGGACTACCGACTGAGCTAAGGAGGAATATGGTGCACCTTCAGGGACTCGAACCCGGGACCCACTGATTAAGAGTCAGTTGCTCTACCAACTGAGCTAAAGGTGCGTAATGTCTCGCAAAGCGAGCCATACAGAGTTTCTCTTCGATGACTAAGTCATCGATTTCACAAGTGAAACCGCGAAACTCTCGGCTTGCATCGCAATATTTAACGGTTCATAGAACCGAAAAACTCAATGTCGTTGCGGGATATCCCCGCAAACAAAACCCAGAATAAACATCTGTA
>JAFTLQ010000011.1 GCA_017455905.1 Clostridia bacterium
CCTAAAACACTTTTGCGGAATTTGGCATTGATCAATGCCAGACCCCGCAAATGCTTAAATTATATTTCTGCTCAGGATTCTTGGAACTTGGAATTGCAAAATCTTTCTTAAAAGTGTTGCGCTTCTATTGACAATTCACTCTCGGACTCTCACGCTGCACAGCAGACGAGCGCTGTGCGCTCTTACTGCAAAAGAATGGCTCTGCCATTCTTTCTGCCGTGAGAACCGTTAGCCCTGTCACAAGCAAGAACAACCCCGCAGCCCCCAAAAGGGGGCTGCGGGGTTGTTGGTGCGGGTGACAGGACTCGAACCTGCACGGAAATCCACCAGATCCTAAGTCTGGCGCGTCTGCCAGTTCCGCCACACCCGCGCACGCGTATATTGTAGCATATACGGGCGGAAAAAGCAAGAATTTTTGTAAAATTTCTTTTGTTCGGCCGAATGGATATTGACGGATATAAAAAAATATGGTAAAATAACAAGAAATCAGTATAAAGGGAAGTCTTGCCTTCGGCGGATCGGCTCCTTAAAAAGGAAACAATATGATCATTTTGGGAATTGACCCCGGGCTGGCTATCGTCGGTTGGGGCGTTATAGAATCGGAGCGCGGTTGTGTTCGTCCGTTGGCGTACGGCGCGATCCGCACGCCGGCACACACGGACATTGAGAGCCGTTTATCTATGATCCGAGAGGACCTTTTGACAATCATAGACAAGTATCATCCCGACGAGATGGCGGTGGAGGAGCTGTTCTTCACCAACAACATTACGACGGGTATTGCCGTAGCCGAGGCGCGTGGAGTCATCCTTTGTACCGCGTACCAGCGCGGCGTTAAGATCAGTGAATACACGCCTATGCAGGTCAAGCAGGCCGTCGTCGGCTACGGAAAGGCAGAGAAGCACCAGGTGATCGCCATGGTCACCTCGATCCTGCACTTGCCAAAGCAGCCGAAGCCCGACGATACTGCCGACGCCATCGCCATCGCCCTATGCCACGCACAAAGCAGCGCGTCGGCGATGGGCGCTTACTTCAATCAACGATAAAGAGGACAATCTTATGTGGATCAGTCAGGATTGGAAGGATTATACGATCCTCGATACCTCGGACGGGGAAAAGCTGGAAACGTGGGGGCCTTATACCCTCGTTCGTCCCGACCCGCAGGTCATATGGAAAAGTGAAAAAAAGCATCCGCTTTGGAAACGGGCCGATGCCTATTATACGCGCAGTCATGCAGGCGGCGGTCGCTGGAGCGACAACAAGCTGCCCCCGTCGTGGCAAATTACCTACAAGGATCTGACCTTTCAGATAAAGCCCATGGGCTTCAAGCACACGGGGCTTTTCCCGGAGCAGGCGACCAACTGGGATTGGTTCCGCTCGCTCATCCGTACGGCGGCGCGTCCGATCAAGGTGCTCAACCTCTTTGCTTACACGGGCGGCGCCACCGTAGCCGCTGCCAAGGAAGGTGCATCGGTCTGTCACGTGGACGCCTCGCGCGGCATGGTCGCCGCGGCGAAGGAGAATGCCGCTCTCAGCGGCCTTTCGTCGGCTCCCATCCGCTACATCGTTGACGACTGTCAGAAGTTTATTGAGCGTGAGATCCGTCGCGGCAATCGCTACGACGGCATCATCATTGACCCGCCCTCGTACGGCCGCGGACCGACCGGAGAGGTGTGGAAGATCGAGGAATGCATCGACGCCTTCGTTGCTCTGACGAGCGAGGTCCTGAGCGATACCCCCCTCTTTTATCTTTTCAATTCCTACACGACGGGACTGTCGGCGTCCACCATGAAATACATTGCCGATCTGCGTATAACAAAGAAATTTGGTGGAAAAAGCGAGGCAGAAGAAATCGGTCTGCCTGTGAAGGCAAGCGGCGGTGTGCTTCCTTGCGGATGCTCCGTGCGCGTGACCTTCGATTAAGGAGAAAGAATGGACAAACAAACGATACTGGACATGCAGCACGTGAGCTTCGTATATGACAGCGACCGTGAGAGCAGCTCGTATTCCTCTGAGCCGACGGAGCCGCCGGCGCTGTCGGACGTATCCCTTACGGTAAAGGAAGGGGAATACGTTGCTGTGCTGGGACATAACGGCTCGGGCAAATCCACCCTGGCGAAGCTGATCAACATGATCCTCACGCCCACCGAGGGTGTGATCCGCTTGTTCGGACGCGACGTAACGACTGACGATTTTACGGAAGAGGACATGTACGATATGCGTGAGCGTGTCGGCATGGTGTTTCAAAATCCGGACAATCAGCTGGTCGCCACCGTCGTGGAGGAGGACGTTGCCTTCGGCCCTGAAAATCTGGCACTTCCGCGTGAGGAGATACGCCGCCGCGTACATACGGCGCTGGCCGTCGTTGGCATGACGGAGTATGCCCATCACGCACCGCACAAGCTCTCCGGCGGACAAAAGCAGCGAGTGGCCATCGCCGGCGTGCTGGCGATGAAGCCTAAGGTCATCATTTTTGATGAATCGACGGCGATGCTCGATCCGCTTGGCCGCCGTCAGATCGTGGATCTGATGGATAAGCTCAACCACGAGGATGGGATCACCATTCTTCACATTACGCACTATATGCAGGAGGCGGCACGCGCCGATCGCGTCATCGTCATGGATGACGGACACATCGTGCTCGACGGTGCGCCGCGTGAGGTATTCTCCCAAGTAGAGCGGCTGCGTGACCTCGGTCTTGAAGCGCCGCAGGGCACCGAGCTCATCCACCGCTTGCGCGCGGACGGATGGGACATCGCGGACGACGGTCTGACCGTCGACGCCTGTGCCGAGGCAATTCTTCAAAGCTTAGGTCTTGGGAAAGAATAAAGAGAAACGATATGAACAAAATAGAAATAAAGCAGGTGTCCTTTGTTTACAGCAAGGGAACACCGTTTGAAAAAAAGGCACTCGACGGTGTGGACGTTGCCTTTGAGGCGGGGATGATCACCGGATTGATCGGTCATACCGGCTCGGGCAAATCGACCCTTGTCAACCTGCTCAACGGACTGTATAAGCCGACCGAAGGACAGGTGTTTTTGGATGGGTGCGACATATGGGAGCATCCCAAGGAGATCGCCAAGGTACGATTCCGTGTGGGCCTTGTCATGCAGTATCCCGAATACCAGCTCTTTGACGATACCGTGCGCTCCGACATCGGCTTTGCGCCACGCAATCTCGGGCTTCCCAAGGAGGAGATCGACCGACGCGTCGCGGAGGCCGCACGCTTTACGGGAATCGATGACGAGCTTCTTGACAAATCTCCCTTTGAGCTTTCCGGCGGACAAAAGCGCCGTGTAGCCATCGCGGGTGTTTTAGCCATGGATCCTGAGGTGCTGGTGCTGGACGAGCCGGCGGCGGGCCTTGATCCGCGCGGCCGCCGTGAGATCCTCGGCGGACTGTCCCTGTACGCAAGAGAGAAGGGAAAGACCGTTATTCTCGTCAGCCATTCCATGGAGGACATGGCGTTTTATTGCGATCGCGTCGTCGTCATGGATCACGCGCACGTCTTCCGCTGCGGCACTACCGAGCAGATCTTTTCCGATCCCGAGGCGCTGACCGATATCGGTCTTGACGTGCCCGAGGTCGCGGCGATCGCCACGCGCCTTTGCAAGGCGGGCGTTCCCCTGCAGGGACCGCTGTATACGGTGGAGCAGGTCTACGAGGCTCTTCGACGGGTAAAGGAGGGACGCGTATGATCTCCGATATCACCCTTGGCCAGTTTTTCCCCGGCTTTTCCACGGTGCACCGACTGGACCCCCGCACCAAGATCCTTTTAGCCACGGCGTTTATTGTTTGCGTATTTTTGGCCAATAATGCCGTAAGCTTTCTTTTACTTACGCTGTTTACTCTTTGGCTGATCCCCACGGCGCACATTTCCTTTTCCGTTATCGCCAAGAGCATCAAGCCGCTGATCGTTATTCTTATTTTTACGTCGATCCTGAATATTTTTATGACCAAAGGCGCCTCCGATCCGCTGGTGTCCTTCTGGGTCCTTGAGATCTATACCGAGGGTCTTGTGCGCGCCCTCTTTATGTCGGTGCGTGTCATCATTCTGATTATCGGTACCAGCCTGTTTCTTACCTATACAACGTCTCCGATCTCCCTGACCGACGGTCTGGAGTCCTTGTTACATCCCTTGACCTATCTGCACGTGCCCGTGCACATCTTTTCGATGATGATGTCGATCGCTTTGCGTTTTATCCCTACGCTGGTCGAGGAAACGGAGAAGATCATGAATGCGCAAAAATCCCGCGGCGCGGATTTTTCCTCGGGCGGGCTTATCCGACGCGCCAAGGCGCTCATTCCCTTGATCGTGCCGCTCTTTGCCTCCGCCTTCAAGCGTGCCGAGGAGCTGGCAACGGCGATGGAATGCCGCTGCTATCGCGTAGATAAAAAGCGTACCAAGCTCGTCAAGCTCACCTTCCACGCGCGGGACGTGCTGTGGATGCTGCTGCTTGTCCTGCTCCTTGGTGTCGTGATCGCGCTGCGCATTTTGCCAAACCACGTTTCGTCCGATGCGCTTTGGTATAGAATTCTGTTTTATTCGATATAATAAAGAGGCAAGCGTGCTATGAAATATCTTGCTAAACTTCGGTATGTCGGATGCGATTTTCACGGCTTTCAGGTGCAGCCGAATGTGCGCACGGTGCAGGGGGAGCTGTCCGTCGCCATGGAGCAGACGCTTGGCATACCGTGCCGTGTGACGGGCTGCAGCCGCACCGATGCGGGCGTGCATGCGTTGGCGTTTTGCGTGACGATCGAGGCCGACGGTGCCACCGTCCCACCCGAAAAGCTGCCGATCGCCGCTTTGCCGTATTTGCCGCATGACCTGTCGCTGTACGAGGCGTGCGAGGTGTCGAAGGATTTTCACGTCCGTTATGACGTGCATTCCAAGCAGTACGTGTACCGTATCCTTAACCGTAAGGTTCCCGATCCCTTTCTTGTCGGCCGTGTGTGGCACTTGCCGCGACGGATCGACGAGGAAGGTCTTGCACGTATGCGAGCGGCGGCTGAGCGGTTTGTCGGTACGCATGATTTTACCTCCTTTATGGCCGAGGGCACGGACGTGACGGACACCGTGCGAACGGTCCTGTCGATGTCGGTGGATGCACACGGCGATCAGATCGATATCCGCGTACGCGCCGACGGATTTTTATATCATATGGTTCGTATCATGGTCGGTACGCTGACGGAGGTCGCGTTCGGAAAATTCGAGCCGGAGGATATCGGACAGATGCTTGACGCCAAGGACCGCACCCGCGCAGGTATGACGGCGCCGGCGGACGGTCTTTACCTTGAGCAGGTCTTTTATCCCATGGAAACAGAGGAAAAAACATAAAAGCATAAAAGCCCCCTTCCTGCAAAAACCTAACGTTAGGTATGCGAGAAGGGGGCTTTTCCTATGTCTATCGGTAAAAAACTGCTAAAGGGCGTCGCCATAACGTTGGTCGTGCTGTCGCTCATCGTGCTGGTCACGGTGGTCGGACTGTCCGTGTATGCAAACAAACATATCAGCTATGCGCTTGACGATGCGCTCTTTGCTTCGGCGGAGGGAGAGAACGTCATTCGACTGTATACGAAGGGCGTCGGTGCGGACGGTGAGCCGCAGAGCGTGCTGTTTGAAGAGGTATATCTTGGCGAATACAGAAAGGACTGCGTAGACTTTGACCGCGTGCCCGATACGGTGCGTGCCGCTTTTTTAGCGGCGGAGGACCGACGCTTTTACGAGCATCACGGTGTCAACGTCGGACGCACGGTGCTGGCCGCTGTCAATGCCTTGACCAAGCGCTCGCCCACCTTTGGTGCGTCAACGATCACACAGCAGGTCGTCAAAAACATCAGCGGTGATAACGAGGTGACCTTTCAGCGTAAGCTGTCGGAGATCCTGCGTGCCATCCATATGGAACAGATGCACAGCAAGGACGAGATCTTTTCTCTGTATCTCAATATTATCCCCATGAGTGAGAATATTCTCGGTATCGCGAAGGCGTCCGAGGTCTATTTTGGCAAAGAGGTGGAGACGCTGACGTATACGCAGGCGGCGACCTTGGCCGGTATCGCCAATGCGCCCACAAGGTATAATCCGTATCTTCATCCCGAGGAATGCCTTGCCAAGCGCAATCGCGTCCTGTATGCGATGATGGATGCGGGCTATCTGACGGAGGATGCCTACGAGGCCTGCTGCCGGGAACCGCTGGGTATTGAAGAGCGGCGTGCGGAGCAGGCGACGGTCATGAGCTGGTTTGCCGAGACAGTGCTGAAGGAAATCGAAGCGGATCTCGTTGCCCAAGCAGGCATGAGCGCCGAGGCGGCACATCGGTATATGATGTGTGGCGGCTTTTCGGTGGAGACCACCGTCGATCCCGAGGTGCAGGCCATCCTTACCCGTTCCTTTGAAGACAGCGCCTGTGTGCCAACGGATACGCAGGGACTGTCCTATGCCATGTGCATATGTGATTCTATGACGGGAGAGCTTGTGGCCATCGTCGGTCGCCAGGGAGAAAAAACAGGAAACCGTCTATCGAACCTTGCGTCCGATATACCGCACACCCCCGGATCCTCGCTCAAGCCCTTGGCGCTGTACGCGCCCTTGCTGAACGAAAAGCGTATTCATGCCGCGACCGTATTTGACGATGTGCCGACCGAGTTTCACAAGAGTGGTGCCACCTATACGGCCTATCCGCGTAATTCTCCCGGGGTGTATCAGGGGCTGATCCCTGTGTGCGATGCGCTTCGCCTGTCTAAAAATACCGTCGCCCTTCGCCTGTATGCCATGCGGGGCGCCGAGGCGATCTATCACACGCTTCGTTCGGACTTTGATTTCGATACGGTCGTTCGCTCGGCCTATACAGCGGGCGGCTCGCGTGTGACCGATCTTGCCCCCGCACCGCTGGCGCTCGGACAGCTCTCCTACGGCGTGACGCTGCGCAAGCTGACGGAGGCCTATACCGTCTTTCCCTCAGAGGGGATCAAGCACGAGGCTAAAAGCTATCGGCGCGTGTGGGACGGGCAGGGACACGTCATCCTTGAAAAAAAGCCGACAGAAAAACGGGTGTATTCAGAAGAATGCGCCCGTATCATGAATCAGATGCTGTCGGGAGTTACCGAGAGCGGAACAGCCAAACGTATAACGCTGAAATACAGCGTCGATACAGCAGGGAAGACCGGAACGTCGGGGAATGACCGCGACCGCTGGTTTATCGGCTATACGCCGTACTATACGGCGGGAATATGGTGCGGATATGAAAACGGCGCGCAGGCGATCGGTGCGAGCGGCCGCTCACATTTGGATATATGGGACGAGGTCATGCGGCAGGTGCATGCGTCCTGCCGCAAGGATGAACGAGCGATCCGCGCGTTTTCGACCGAGGGGCTGATCCGTCAAGCGTACTGCAAGGATTCGGGCGAGCGCTTTACGCCGACGTGCGCACAGGATCCTCGCGCAAGCCGCATGGCGTACGGATACTTTACGCCGGATAATCAGCCGTCGGTCAACTGTGAGCGTCACGTCCTTGTACCGTACGATTCGTTGACGTCGGCGGTGGCACACGACGGATGTCCGTCCGAGGATGTCACGTATGTGGCTCTGCTTGATATACGCGATCGGTCATTCCCCTGCGAGGTGTACGTCAGCGACGCGCAGTACGTCTATCGTCCAATGCCCGAGGGCGTTCGTCTTGGCGAAAGCTATGATTGCCCGTATTTTGTCCATGCGCTGGAGGAGGGCCGCTTTTGCGGCATCAGTATCGGGAAAAAGCAGTTTAACGCCGCCTGTTATTGGCACGACGAGGAGGGTGACGGGTCGGACGAGGATATATCCAGCACGTGAGAGAGCAGGCGTCCGTCCGCATCGTAGCACAGCTTTAGGGAAAAGAAGCGGCTTTCGCGGTCTAACAGCTCGAGGAACAAACGGTCCCCCTCCCAAAGCGTCAGCTCGTACAGCCGTGCCTTGTCGATCCAGCAAAGCTCGCCCTCCTCGCAGTCGTCGCGCAACGTGCCGTCGAAGTCCCGGGAGGTAAACAGATGCATATATTCCGTTCCGTAAGCCTCGGATACAAAGGTGATGAAGGCGCGGTAAAACAGGTGACCGACGGTCAGCCCTGTTTCCTCGTAGATCTCGCGCCGTGCGCAGTCGTACGGGGATTCCCCCGGCTCCAGCTTGCCGCCGATGCCGATCCATTTTTCTTTGTTTTCGTCCTGCGCCTTTTTTACACGGTGCATCATGAGATACTGTCCGTCCTTTTCAAGGTAGCAAAGGGTCGTGTGCTTCATAGAAGGCCTCCGCATCGATTTTATGTACGGTATTATAGCACAAAAAAGCATCGTTGTAAAGGAAAAAGTTAAAAAAGTGCTTGACAAATACGCCTACGTCTGCTATAATAACCATTGTTCCGTTGCTGGTGTGGCTCAATGGCAGAGCAGCTGATTTGTAATCAGCAGGTTGTTGGTTCGACTCCGATCACCAGCTCCAGGGGGAATTCCCGAGCGGCCAAAGGGGGCAGACTGTAAATCTGTTGTCACTGACTTCGCTGGTCCGAATCCAGCTTCCCCCACCAAAACAAGAAACCACCCTTGCGGTGGTTTTTTGTTTTGTCGGGAAGTCTGGGTGAAG
>JAFTLQ010000034.1 GCA_017455905.1 Clostridia bacterium
GGCACGGACGTCAAGCGAAAAGGTGTACGTATCGCTCGGCATATATGTACCGGAGAGGATCGAGGACTGTCCGATCGTAAAGTAATATCCGAGAGAGCCCGAGGCTGTATGGCTTCCGCGCAGAACGGACATATACGCGTTATTATTGTCTTTCTTCGTCGTTATGTCAAAGAGTGTTTGCGAGCCGGAGCCGTTGGCGGGCGAGCCGTTGGTGTGCGTTGCATCAAAGGTACGCAGGTGGGATACGTCGATGATATCGATCACTTCGTCGCACAGCGCACAGGTATACGTAATCGTGCCGTGATCGTCCTTGCTGGAGGAGCCGCGGCCGGCGGCTTCGACTTTGCCGGGCATCGATACGACGTGATCACCGGTGTAGACGTGTGCCGAAAGGCCGTAATTATAAATGGCCTTGGCCAAAGCGATCAGTTCATCGGAGAATGTCTTGTCATCCGTGACCGACTTAAGATACTGCGCTACACTGTAAAGAACGTGGCGGCTGACGCGCGAGTCCTTCTTGTAAACAGCGACGCGCACCTCGTCAAAGAATTCCGAGGTCATCAAACCGTCAAACAGTGCGCGATACTGTCCATTCTCCCGCTTCGTGAGCGTGGCGCTCAGCTGCCGACCGTTTATATTCAGTCGGACATCAAAATCGTCTGCCTTGGCGCCGCTTGGTAGGGAAACGTCAAAGTATATGCTTACGCTGTTGGCAAGGCGCAGACCGACTGCCGTGACCGTCGCTTGCTCGTCTTCGGCAAGGTCGTCTAATCGCTCAAGAGGGGAGAGAACCGTAAGCTCGGTTGGCTCGTCGCTTGCCATCAGCCCTTCCACACCGTTTGTGACGAGCGTGTCGGTCGATTCGCCGAGGTACAGCTGTGCTTTTGCACCGTACACAAGAAGGTTACTGACAAAGGTCTTGAGCGTTTCGGAGCTGCCGGCTTGCAGAATGCTTTGACAGTATTCCTTGACGCTGTATTCCCGTGTGTCGGCAAGCTCGCCGTTGACATATAGCTTTGCCGTAACGGTGTCGGCCATGTTCTGCGGGAGTACGTCATCGTACGTATATAGAGCGTAGCTGACACCGCCCGACGTGGCCATACAGTCGTATACGACGGGATATCCGTCGTTGAAGGTCATATACGTACTTGATTTCTTGGCCGTTGCTTCGTCGATATCTGCCCAAAAGGCTATGTCGATATTATTATCGAGCGACAGGTTCGCCATCTTGATCGTATTGGTCCTTGAGGCGGCCAGTGTGGTCAGGGTGAGAACGGTTACCAACACCGCGCAGATCAGGGAGATCGCAAGACAGGTGTATAACCGGACGTGTCGTTTGTTCATTCGGTTTTCCTCTTTTCTTTTGTTACTTCGGGATCTTTTTCAGAGATATACGCAGACTCTGGACGCGTATTCCTATCTATTATATCATTTTTATAAGAAGAAAACAAGTGTGAAAACTGTATAAAGCAATGGGACAGGTTTTGTATAAATTGAATAAAAAAGGCTGCCGCATATGCGACAGCCCGGGGGGAAATAGGGGATTATTGGACGGAATATCCGTTCGGAACATTATTTGCGATGAAGATATTATCGAGGATCATGCCTTGCTGATTGTTTGTATTGGAGGCATTTCGTGCAATCGTCAGGTTAACGTAGGTGTTTGTGTCCTCGGTCCAAGACCACTGCTTGGATTGTGTGTAGCTTGTGGTATAGATTCCGACGTACGTTCCGTTGATCCAAAGGGTATAGGCAACCCGCCCTGCGGTCGTCAGATCCATCAAGACGACGACGTTGGTAAATTCCGTCGCGCTCAGCTGATAGGAGGTGGCCGCATTTTTAAAGTAGATGGAACCGTTTTCCTTGAAGGAAAGGGACGTGTTTGCCCAGACGCTGCTGCCGTTATAGGCGCCGAGCTTAACATTGAGATTCGCTCCCACTTTGCTGATGCCGGCAGATGGCATCTTGATATCAAAGCCGATCACCATCACTCGATTATTAGTAAGAATGGTATTGTCTGTCGCCGTGCCGGCGCCGGCAATACGAACGTCAAGGTTGTTCGTCAGAAGCGTGTTCGACGGATTGAAGGCGCCGATCAGGGACAGGTCGTTGTTCGAGTAGTCGGCGACCGATGCGGATGCACCGACCAGCGTCGCACAGGAGCATCCGTTAAACGTCTTGATATTGACAGCGTTCACATAGGTGATCGTATGAGAGCAGGTCGAGCAGGTATAGCTCATCTGACCGGCCTCACCGCACGCTCCGGTAGACGACGCGCCGCTTCCGTATACGAGTGTATGCGCAATAGTCGAGGCGATCGCGGTATCCTTTGTGATGCCACAACTTGTGCATGTGTAGCGCATGATACCGGGGGTGCAATCCGTCGTGGAGGCCTGCGTGAGCACCGTACCGCTGTTCCAGTCGTGAATATCGGCGTCGGCCGGGTAGTTGCGGCAGGAGGCAAATACGTTACCTGCGGTAATTTGAATACCCTCTACGCGTAGCTTACCCGCATTTCTCGCACCCCACGCAAACAGGTAGTTGGAGTTGCTGGTGAAGTTTGCGAGCCAATCGGCGTATGACGAATATACCGACGGAAGCGCTGCCCAGACCGAAAGTGCCTGCGAAGCGACCAGGTCGCCGCTTTCATCGTAAGCGTACAGCATAGCGTCGGCAAAATCGGCAACGAAGCGCACGGTCGTCATAGCACCGCTTGCGATATTGGCGATCTCCACTGTGCCACTATTATTACCAAAAACGACGGAGCCGTTTTCTTTGACGTACATCAAGGGAATATCGATACGTGTGCCGGTCGAATCGTCTTTGATATAGAGATTCGTGGAAAGAGCGGTATTGCTTCCGTCCTTGCCGAAGGTAAAGGAGAAGGAGATCGCGCGCTTGTCACTGAGGTAAGAAGCATATGCACCGGACTTGCTGATCTGCGGTGTTGCGCCGGTGGTTTCCCACAGCAGGTAGGACGAGGATCCGTCCGTCACGATGGTGTAGGTACCCGTTCCGTAGATACCGCCGTTACCTGCGCCGTGCATGGCCGAGGCGGTGTAATCCGACATGGGTGCACTGCTTGTGTAATCGAGATTGACGATCGTGCTGATCCACTTGGCGTAAACGTTGAACGAGCCTTCGGGTGCATCGGCGGGAATCATGCTGACAGGAGTTGTCAGTGCTTCATCGGCAAACCAGCCGTCAAACAAGGCGTCATTCTTGGTCGGGGTGGGAAGGGCGGTTTCGACACCGTACGTATAGTATAAAGGAGCATCGGAGGGGTTGGTACCGCCATTGAGGTTATAAAGGATCACACCGGAGTTTGCGGGACGGATATCCTCGCCGGGGGTCAGAGTGACCGTACCGACCGCGCCTTCAAAGGTAAGCATATGGCCCTCTTCGCTGAC
>JAFTLQ010000012.1 GCA_017455905.1 Clostridia bacterium
GTGAGCGAAAACTTCACCGTAACCATCGGGCAAATAAGACAAAAGCAACGCAAAAGCACTTATGACAGACGATTCTTTATCGTTCATCATAAGTGCTTTTCTGCTATTTTGTTAAACCTGCGTTTGAGGACATCAGCTAAACACCACAGCTGCCGTTTTATTGCTCGCGAAACAAATTTACGTTGTTTGCGGCGCTTGGGGGACCTCAATGTCTCCCTCTTGTTTTTCAAAAGCCTTTATTTCCTGCCGTATTAAATAAAGGATCTCTCCGTTTGCCGAACGGCCGTAATATTTCGATATATAGTGAAGCTTATAATGAAGCTCCGGATCGATCTCTATTCCAAGATGCTTGTTGCGCTTGTTTCTCATAAAAAATCTCCAAAAATCTTAATATAAGTATATTTTAAGATTTTTTTATGATATAATGTGGTTAGTATACTTGATTTAAGTATACTAAATATTTATTTGGAGGTTTTTTATGAAAATTGCCGTTGTTGGCTCAAGGAACATCACCGTAACCGATATAGGTAGGTATATTTCAGACGGTGAAGAAATTGTTTCGGGCGGTGCGGTAGGTGTAGATGCTTGCGCCGCAGACTATGCAAAAACGAATGGGGTCAAGCTTACGGTGTTTCTGCCAGAATATGAGCGGTATGGTCGCGCGGCGCCGATCGTAAGGAACAAAAAAATAGTAGACTATGCAGATAAGATCATTGCGTTTTGGAACGGAAGTTCAAAGGGGACGTTATCGGTTATACAATATGCCAAAAAAACAGGAAAGCCGTGTGAGATCATCCTTTGCGAATAAATCGTTGTGTTCTTACTTCATGTAATGCTTGTCCAGAAACAAGGACAAGCATTACATTGCCTATATGTATTTACATATCACGCATTTTCGTACTCGCGGAAGGGGTCGATATTTCCCGTGCGCACCGCCTTGACCGAGCAGCGGAAGGTGAAGTGCTTTTCGTCAATACGATACCGCTCGGCGAGCTCGGGGCCGCAGGAGGCAGAGCCGACGCCGCTGTTGCGGTAGTCGATACAGACGTAGGTCGTCGGCGAGGGGACAAGCTCGTAGTCGTGCGCGACGGTCGTAAGGTACGACGGCGCGTAATGCGACACGGACAGCGAGAAGGTATCGGCCGAGAAGAGGAGGCCGTGCCCCGAAGCGTTCGACACGTCGGCAAAGCGGCAGCCGACGTGGGCCGAGTTTTCCTGCGGACGGATGTATGGCTCAACGTTCGCGCTCACCGTGGTGCGGAAGAGGCCAAGACGCGCGGCGAGGCGCTTATCCTCGTACGCCTCGGTCGGTCCGTAGCCGAAATAACGCACCTGCTCCGTGCCGCTCGGCATCTCAAAGAGCAGGCCGAAGCGAGGCAGATAGGTCACATGCTCGGCGACGTGCACGTCGCAGGCGACCGTCAGGCCGCGGTCGCGCGTAAAGGTATACGTCAGCGTCAGCTGTGCCGCGGGCGCAAGGGCGGCCGCACCGAGGGACATACGTGCGCGAAGCGTCACGATGCCGTCCTCCACGGACGGGCGAAGCTCGTACAGGTGCGTCGCCAGGCGATCCAAGCCCTGCGCCTGCCACTTGGTACGGATGACGCGATCGTTGTCGGTCGGCGCGCGCCACACCGTCGGGGTGACGGGAGAGGTGATCATATCCTTTCCGTGATCGGTGATGCGCTCAACAAGACCCGTGTGCCGTGACACCGTATACGCCGTTTCTCCTACTGTTACCGTATAGGCGTCCGCCTCCTCGGTCAGCTGTGCGCCGCCGAGGCGGCCGGGGCGGTAGTCCAAGGCATCGGACAGAATAAACTGCGCCGAGCCGACCTCGTAGCCGATGGGTGCCCAGGGGGTCGCGGTATTCTGACGGACGGTGACGTTCAGCACCGTACAGGCATCAAAGACGGGCATGTCGAAAAGATCGTATCTCATGTCCCCTTCGGGGGGTACGTGCAGGGCGCCGATATCGCCCGAGCGCACGGCCACGCCGTTGCGCTCCACGGTATAGGAAAGCGACAGATCCGACAGATCGCGGAACAGCCGACGGTTCTTGACCGTCAACGTGCCGTTGTCGTACGAGATGGCAAACGGGGCGATGGCCTGCTTGAGCTCCAAGAGACCCGTATGCGGACGGCGGTCGGGGTACACGAGGCCGTCGACGCAGAAGCAGCCGTCGTTCGGCTGATCGCCGAAATCGCCGCCGTAGGTGTACCGCGGATGGCTGTACCGATCGTCACCGACGGCGACCGAATGATCGGTAAACTCCCACACGCAGCCGCCGAAGAAGCGGTCGTGGGCGTATATGAGATCCCAATAGTCCTTGAGATCCCCCGGGCCGTTGCCCATCGCGTGACAGTATTCGCAAAGGAACAGCGGCTTGCGCGGGGCGGTCGGATCAAGATAATAGTCCTCTACCACGCGAAGGGATGGATACATACAGCTCTCGATATCGATATAGGAGCGGTAATGCGCGGGGCTGACGCGCGGCGTCTCGCCGCGGCGGATGCGATCCTCGGCCAGCTTGGCGTGGCGCGATTCGTCCTCGGCATGGACGAGGCGCGAGGGGTCGCGCTGCTTGAAATAGGCGCTCTGGCGCTCGTGGTTGACACCCGCGCCGCTCTCGTTGCCGACCGACCACATAATGACCGACGGATGGTTTTTATCCCTCTCCAGCATACGGGCGGCGCGGTCGACGAAGGCCTCCTCCCACGCAGGGTCGGTCACCAGCGGCGTGTCCTGCGTATAGATCCCGACGCCGTGACATTCCACGTCGGCCTCATCGCAAAGGTACAGGCCCAGCTGATCGCAAAGGCCCGGCAGGCGCGGATCGTTCGGATAATGGCTCGTGCGGATCATATTGACGTTGTGCGCCTTGAGAATATACAGATCCCGCCGCATATGCTCCATCGGCGTCGCCGAGCCGAGGATGGGATGGCTGTCGTGGCGGTTGACGCCCTTGGCCTTGACCCTTTTGCCGTTGATGAGAAGCACGTCGCCCTGCACCTCGATCTTGGTAAAGCCGACGGACAGCGGGATGACCTCGCCGCCCGCGCGCAGGTAGAGCGTATACAGGTACGGATCCTCGTCCGACCAAAGGCGCACGTCCGATACCGTCGGCAAGGCAATCTCCCCCTCGCCGTCCACCGTAGCGGAGGCCGCCGCGATCACCGCTCCCTGCGCGTCGCACAGCTCGCACGAAGCCTTCAAGGCACCGACCGTGCGAAGCTGCAGACGGGGGGTGGCCTCGGTGAGCGTGCCGTTCAGCTCGTAGCGCACGAAGACGTCCTCGATGTAGCATCGGTCGCGAAGCAGGAGATAGACCTCGCGGAAGATCCCCGAGCTGCGGAACTTATCCTGATCCTCAAGGTAGGAGCCGTCGCACCATTTCAGCACGGCGACGGTGATCTTGTTGCGTCCCGGCACAAGGTAGTCGCCGACGCGGAACTCGCTCGTCATATGGCTGACCTGGCTGTAGCCGACGAAGCGGTCGTTGACAAAGAGATACAAGCAGGAGTCGACGCCCTCGAACACAAGCATCGGCTCGCGGTCACGCAGCTCCTCCTCGGTCAAGGTGATATAGCGGTTATAGACACCCGTCGGGTTGTCCTTTGGCACAAAGGGCGGGTCGACGGGAAAGGGATAGTTGACGTTGGTATAGTGCGGTGTATCGTAGCCGCGGCCGAGATAGTTCTGCCAGACCGACGGGACGTCGATCTCTTCGGCAAGGTCAAAGTCGATCGACGGAATATCGGGCACGGCATCGGCCGACGGATAGTAGGCAAACTGCCACGTACCGCACAGGTCGCGCACGTACGGCGAATACGCCCGCTCACCGAGGGCGGCGTTCTCACGGCTCTCGTAGGGGATAAAATAGGCGTGCGGTCGCTCGCAGCCAAGATGCAGAACGCTTAGGTCCTCATGATAATCGGGAAGAGAAAACGGCATACGGATCTCCTCTTTTTTATAGGTTTTATATAAGTTTTCAAGCGCAAAAGGCGCCCGTGTCCTCATTGTAGCACACGGGCGCGGGGTTGTCAATTGCCTTTTTCGGTTTCGTCGTACGGCAGATCCAGCCGACGCAGCAGCTCACGCAGGCGGTCGCGGTCGATCGCCTTTTTATCGCCCTTGACGGTCAGCGTGCAGCGGTCGAAGCAAAAGATCGCTCGCGCGGCCGCCATCAGCTCCTCGGGCGTCACGGCGCGGTACGCCGCCTTGCGATCCTCTAACGTTCGGTAGGGGCAGGCGAGGATATGCGCGTCGTAGGCCATGGTAAAATTGAGCTCGGAGGCGTCGTCAAGAAGCATATCGGCACCGTCGACGTACAGCGCCGTCGGGATGACGTCGGGCGACATCGGGTGTGCCTTGGCCTCGCGCAGCAGCTCGACCGAGGCCGCCACCGCGTCGTAAAGATCGCGTCCCTTGACCTCAAAGGTCACGTACAGGCAGCCGATCGAATGGTACCGATCCGCCCCGCCCGACAGGTCGTAGCACATGCCGCGTGCCTCAGACAGCTCTAAGAAGAAGCGCGCGTTGTAGCCCGTAAAGAGCGCATCGCACAAAAGATCGCACGCCGCGTACGACACCTCCGACATATCGACGTCAAAGCTCAGGCGTGCCATCGTGTAATCCGCCCCCTTGACGTACACGGCACCGTCGCGGCGGCCAAAGGCGGCGGGGCGCGTCGGCCGCTCCGTAAGACCCTGCCCATGGGGCAGCTCGTAGGCGTCGACGGCGCGCAGCAGCGTCGCGACGTCGGCGTCTTTGACGTTGCCCGTCAGATAGAAAAACATGTTCTCGGGACACATGACGCGGCCGCGGTACGCCTCCAGGCGGCGCTGCGAGATGCCCGTGACCGAGCGATTGGTGCCGAGGATGGAAAAGCGGCCGCTCGTGTCGGGATACAGACACGCCGCGGTAAAGCTCGACAGCGTATTCTTGTCGTCGCTCTCCCGTATCTCCGCCTTGATGCGGCGGCGCTCCGCCTCGTAGTCCTGCGCCGAAAGCGCGATCGGGGCAAAGAGGCGGCAGAGCAGCTCGGCGGCCGCCGCGATGTGCGTCCGTGCGCCGCTGACGTAAAACTGTATGCAGTCACGGTAGGTCGATGCGTTGAATTCCAGCCCCAGGCGGTCAAGCGTGCGGTACAGCACGCCGCCCGAGCGGACGTTGACGTTACGGATGAGGATATGCTCCAGCATATGAGCGATCCCCTGCTCTCCCTCGTCCTCATAGAGGCTTCCCGCCCGCACGTACAGGGCGAAATAGAAGCTGTGCAGGGCAGGATTTGAATAGACGTACAGAGGCACTCCCTGCCGCGATTCGTAGCGTTTTTCTTCCATGCGCGTCCCCTTTTTGCTTAATATGCCAACAAATGTGTGCAGCCGGATGGCGCGCAGGCGCCATCCGGCCGTAAAACAATACGATTTAGTCGATCGATTTATCAATGGAAAAGCGCGTGATCTTCTTGGAGGTGTTCTTGGGGAACTCCTCGGTACGCACCTTGACCTTGCCGACGAACTTGTAGGATACGTTCTTTTGGTTGATCTTCTTGATCTCTTCCTCGAAGTAGCTCTGTGCGTCGGTGATGTTGTGCATCGCCAGGGCATCGGTGTCGGGATAGATCTCGGCGACGATGATCTCCTTCTGCGGATCGGACTTGCTCTCGCCCGCGTAAACGACGACCTCGTTTACACCGTAGACGGCCTGGATATCGGTCTCGATCTCCTCGGGGTAGACGTTCTTACCGTTGGAGAAGATGATGAGGTTCTTCTTACGACCCGTGATGTAGACCCACTGATCCTCGCCCTCCATCTCGACGCGGCCGTAGTCGCCCGTACGGAAGTAGCCGTCCTCGGTGAAGACCTCGCGGGTGGCTTCCTCGTTCTCGAAGTAGCCGAGCATGACGTTGGGGCCCTTATAGGCGATCTCGCCCTCGCCCTTTTCGTCGGGATCAAGGATCCTGACGTGGCCGTGGCGGTTGGGAATACCGACGGAGCCCTGCTTGCGGTACTCGTTACGGTTGCAGGAGATCAGAGGCGCACACTCGGTGATACCGTAGCCGTTGAGGATGACGATGCCGATACCATCGAAGAAATCGATGGTGTCCTGAGGCAGAGCCGCACCGCCGCAGATGATCCAGCGAAGCTCGCCGCCGAAGTTTTTATGCACGGATTTGAACAGCACGCGGCGCAGATCGATGCCGACCTTGCGCAGGGCGTTCGATACCTTGATCATGCGACGCAGGATCTTGAGCTTGCCCGTTTTTTCCGCCGTGGACAGGATGCGCCTATAGAAGGTATCGACAAACAGCGGAACGAGAATGAGGTGCGTCGGATGGACGTCGCCCAGCTCCTTGACCACGTACTTAAGGCCCGCCGATACGAAGATGTTACAGCCGTTCATGTAGTGACCGACGTAGACGATGGTGGAGCAGAAGGTGTGGTGCGGAGGCAGCACGGCGACCGTATTGTCGGTGACCTCGAAGTTGTAATAGCTCTCGTACATATTGGAGCAGATGTTCTCGCTCGTCAGCATAACGCCCTTGCCCTTACCGGTCGTGCCCGAGGTAAAGACGATGCTGGCCAGACGGTTGGGATCCAGATCGTAGGTAAGATAGTCGCTCTTGCCCTCGGCAAACAGCGGAGCGCCCTCGGCGCGAAGCTGCTCGACGGTGGGATCGCCCGCCGTGTTCTCGCTCGTGGCGATCAGGGTCGTAAGGCCGGGAACCGCCGCGCGAAGCTCGTCATACTTCTTGGCAATGACGGGAGAGTAGACGGCAAACTCGCACTTCGCCGTGGTGAGAATGGAGGCCATGTCCGCGACGGGAAGGTTGTAGTCAATGGGAACCGTGATGGCGCCGATGCCCATCAGGGAATAATAGGTAAGCATCCACGTGGGCGACGCCTCGCCGATGATGGCGACGGTCTTGTCACGCATACCGCGTGCGATGAAGGCCGATCCGAGATCGCGGCAAAAATCGCGGCACTCGATAAAGCTCATGGACACGATCTCTTTATCGGTGGGCTTCTTCTTAAACGAGATGGCGGGCTTGTCGCCGTACATCTCGGCCGCCTGCTCTGTCATCTGGCGCAGGGTATGGAACTCGATGGTGGGATACTGCGGATAATTCTTTCGTCTGTTTCTCAGTTTCAGATTTTTAACTCTCATAAAAGCTCCTTTAGCACGTGGCATTCGGTTTTATCTCTCAAGCGTGGGGCGTGCGATGCCGAGGCAGCGCCTACCCATCCTTTATATTTTAGCACACGTTCGGTCGATTGTCAAGAGACTCGCAAAAAGATGTTGAAAAATCAACAACAATTTACTGTGCCTGAGCACCGCCTGTATGGCGGCGGTCACGGGCCTTTATCATACGGAACAGGTAGCTTGCCAGGATGGAGCCGAGCAAAATGCCCGCCGCGATCCCGAAGAAGGCCGCCAGCATACGGTTTCCGTAGGCGAGGGCGGCATCGTAGGTGCCGCTGATGTAATAGTGGATGGTATAATACAGCAGGCTTCCCGGGACGAGCGCAATGATCGAGGGGGTGAGGAAGGTGATGACGGGCGCCTTGGCGGGACGGGCTGCCAGCTCGCAGTACAGCATGACGGCGAGGGAGGACAGCAGATTGCAAACGAAATCGCCGAGCGGCAGGCAGAGCGCATACACAACCGTCGCCACCAGCGAGCCGGTCGCGACCCACGGCAGCCGACGGGGCGACAGCTCGATCTGTACGGCGTAGCCGACCGTCAGCACGATACCCGACGGGAGAAGCACGTACCAGGCCGCCTCTCCGTTTCCGAGAGCGGAGGCATCGTGAAACATAAACAGCGCCGCGGCAAAGCCGAGCGCCAGCATCAGCGCGACGAGGACGGTATGAAACAGGCGCATAAGGCCGGCCAGCGTGTCACCGCCGAGCATATCCCGCAAGGAATTGCCAAAGGCAAGGCCGGGCACGAGATGCATCAGCGTGCCCGCCATGACGAAGCCGACGTGCTCGCCAAGGCCGAGGGCGACAAGGCCGATGGCCACCGTCGCGGCGATAAAGGCGGAAAAGACGGTCATGACCATCGGGTTGACGCCCTTCGGCGCACGGCGCGAAAGCAGGAACACGGGATAGCCCGCCAACGCCGCACACAGCGCGTCGCGCAGCGTACCGCCGGCAAAGAGCGTCACGCCGAGGCCAAAGATGAACACCGCCAACAGCGACACCCACAGCGGATACGGCCGTCTTTGCCGCGCCTGACAAATGCGCGCCCGTACCTCGGAGAGCGCCACCTGCCCCGCACACAGCTCGCGGGACAGCGCGTTCATGTCCTCTACGATGAACAGGCGGTCGCGCACGTGCTTGACACGGCGCATCTGCTGCTGATAGGTGCCGTCGGGCATGCGAAGGGAGGCGATCAGAAAGGAGGTCACGCAAAAGACCTCCACGTGCACGGCGCCAAAGGCACGGCCGATACGCTCGATCGTGTCCTCCACGCGGCGCACCTCGCCGCCATATTTCAGAATGTGCTCGCCAATATCCAGCGCCGCACACAAGATCTCGTCGATCGTCGGGGATGTCGGTTCCATAGGGTCTCCTATAGGGGATGGATGTTTGTGTTTTGCTTCATTATACAATACAGCGATGAAGAAAATCAAGCGATTCCACGCATTTTTTATCTTTTTTTCACCCATCGTGCCCAAGACTTGACAAACCGAGGAAAACACGCTACAATAAAGGGGTCAATCAAGCGAAAGGATACCCATCATGAATATACAAGAAGTCATCCTCTGCAAATACGGCGAGCTCGTCCTCAAGGGCGCCAATCGCTCCTCCTTTGAGTCCATGCTGGTCAAGGAGCTGCGCCGCCGCGCCTCCCCCTACGGCGTCTTCCGCATCTACTATCGGCAGAGCACCATCTACATCGAGCCGCAGAACGATGCCTGCGATATGCAGGGCATGTACGACACGGCACGCAAGGTGTTCGGCATCGTCGGCGTTACCCGCGCCGCCGTGTGCGATAAGACGATGGACAGCATCACCGAGACGGTTCGCGCGTATCTGCCCGACAAGCTGGCGGGTGCGCGCACCTTCAAGGTCGAGGCCAAGCGCTCGGACAAGCAGTTCCCTCTCAAGTCTCCCGAGATCTCCCGTCAGATCGGCGGTCTTATTCTGTCGCTCATGCGCGGCATCCGCGTCGACGTACACGACCCCGACGTCACCGTCACCGTGGAGGTGCGCGATGAGCACGCCTACGTGCGTGCCGGGCAGGAGAACGGCGCCGGCGGTCTGCCGCTGCGCAGCGCGGGCCGCGGTCTGCTTTTGCTTTCGGGCGGTATCGACTCCCCCGTCGCCGGCTGCATGATGGCCAAGCGCGGACTGGAGATCGAGGCGCTGCACTTCGAATCCTTTCCCTACACCTCCGAGCGTGCCAGAGAAAAGGTCATGACCCTGGCACAGGAAATGTGCGAGTTCTGCGGCCGCATACACGTCCACGTCATCTCCCTGACGCATATACAGGAGATGCTGCGCGACAGCTGTGAGGAGGACTACTTTACTCTCTTGCTTCGCATCTGCATGATGCGCCTCGCCGAGCGGTGCGCCGCGCAGTTCGGCTGTGACTGCCTGGTCACGGGAGAGAGCCTCGGACAGGTCGCCTCGCAGACCCTCGCCGCCATCCGCGTCACCGATTCGGCCACCTCCCTTCCCGTCTTCCGCCCCTGCATCGGACTGGACAAGGAGGAAATCGTCGGCCAGGCGCGCCACTACGGCACCTTCGAAACGTCCATCCTCCCCTTTGAGGATTGCTGTACCGTCTTTACCCCCCGACATCCCAAGACCAAGCCGCAGCTCGGTGCCGTTATGGCGGAGCTTGCCAAGGTCGATATCGACGCACTCCTCGACGAGGCGTACGCCACGATGGAGACCGTCACCCTGCGCGTGTACGAAAACTACCGCGGATAATGCATCTTTTGCACACATTTATGTGCAAAAGGAGAGATGTATCTCATATCGAAGGGGCGCGGAGCGACAATATATCGAGCTAAAGCAGAAAGAGCAAACACGCAAGACGAAGCATCTTGTATGTCTGCTCTTTTTCTGTTAGTGATGTTTGCCCACTGTGCCGAAGGCACAACATCATTCACGCAGTGAACATCACTGCCGAAGACAACATCACTTGCCCGCAAGGCAAACATCGTTTAGCGTGATACTCCGTTAAGAGTATCACGCTAATGCCTGCGGCGCGGGGGTTAGCTTGCGTTATCGGGGACGGGCGGGGCGTTTACTCTTCGGTGTCCGCTACCCTTTCCGTGCCAACGTACAAAACGTAAGCGTCTCCGTCCTCTGACGTAAAGGAGAAGGATTCGGTGGCAAAGGACGGTGCCTCGGCATTGGACGCACACAGCATGATCCGTCGCTCGCTTCGTTGGTCGATCGGGATCGCATACCGTTGTCCGAGCGATAATCGCTCAGCCGCAGACGTCACGAAGGTCTGCCCTTGTTCATCTACCGTAGCCAAAAGAAGATGGATCTCGCCTTGATCCTCGACCACACCGACCCACGAGCCATCCTTCTCCTGCATAAAGGTCAAGCAATTGCCTAACGGATACAGGTCGTTGGCTTTTTGCCGGAACTCGGCAAACAAGCGTTCGCTGTAATCAAACGCCCACGTCCTGGATGATTGATTGGTCGGGATCGCATGATGCGTTTCATCCCATACGTCGATCAGCGCCACGGCTTCGGGGCAATCCGACAAAAATACGTACCGAACGGTCGTATACCGTTTGTCAAATAGGATATAGGCCGCGTTTGCATCGTATAGTGCATCCTCGTCCTGCACGCGGTATCCCGTAAACCTTCCGCAATCATCGCCATACGAGCGCTCAAGCGATCGGCGCAGCAACGCCTGCTCCACGGTGGCATACGCCTCTTTGGAATAGTACACGTCGACGACGCTGAGAGTTCTCCACTCCGGCACGCCAATGCGCCGCCCTTGATCGTTATAATAGAACTGCAGATCCTCGTACGCATCCATCACGACGTACGCGTCGAAAAACTCCTTGGCCAAGGCTCCGTCGGGCAAATCGGTATAGCTTTCATCCAAGAACATGGACGCATCCTGTATATTCTTGCCGACAAGGACGTAATTCCATATAAGCATGCCAAGGACGAGCAGCAAGCATAGGCATATGGGTATAAAGCACCATACGAGCGCAGACCGTTTTTTGGTTCGCCCCTTGATAAGAACGCCATCGACAAAGGTTGGTAATCCGTTATTTGCTTCCATGGCGCGTGTCCTTTCTTTTATATACGAATGTATACGAAGGCCGACAAGGCGGCTTCTATTCACAGTATACCACACCGTCTGCGACTTTGCAAGTAGCAAAATCGCGCCGCAGGCAAAGTCGTGATGCTCTTAGCGGAGAATTAGAAGGATACCGCTTGGCCCAAACCCATATTACAAGCAGAAAGAGAGAACAAATCGGTTCAAAAGCCGAAATGTCCTCTCTTTTTGTTAGTGAAGTTTTCGCTACCGCGAAAGTGAAGTTATTCGCTACGCTCATAATGATGTTACTCGCTAAAGCTCGCCGTGATGTGATGTTTGCCCACTGTGCCGAAGGCACAACATCATTCACGCAGTGAACATCACTGCCGAAGGCAACATCACTTGCCCGCAGGGCAAACATCGTTTAGCGTGATACTCCGTTAAGAGTATCACGCTAATGCCTGCGGCGCGGGGGTTAGCTTGCGTTATCGGGGACGGACGGGGCGTCGGCGTTACGAGGACGGTCGTACGCGGGGGTGATGACATCGTGCTCGATCAGAAGATCCCAAAACTCGTCGGAAATACTGTAGGCGGTATCCTCGGTTTCCAGACGTGCATAGTAATTGTCCTCATAATAAAACACCGTTACTTGTATCGACAAAAGCGCAAGGCTTTCGCACCGAACAGAAAACGTCTGCTCGTCCTTATACCGATGGAATATAGGATCTATGTGGAAGGCAGCGCCCGTTATCACGTCGGAAAGAAGAAAGCGCTCCGTTGTTCCTTCAAGGATAAACGGCTCTTGCTTGTAGGCTATGGTCTGCTTGATATACAAAGCACTCCAACCCATATCACCAAGATAACACAACATATAGTCGGGGGACGTTTCCTCGGCCGCGTAGTATCGCATAGCCCCTGCGTCATCCCAGCCAATCAGAACGTGCTCACGCAACAGGCTCTTTTCAAACTTCACCCACGGCATCTGCACATACGCTTCGCCTTGATACGACAGCGTTGAGGAAAACAGATGTTCCGACGAAACCGCCCCTTCCTTATCCTTATGAAACCATTGCACCCATAGGGCCGATACGTCCGAGGTCTGCAACCGCGCGACAAGCAGCAGGCAAGCACATAGGACGATGACGATCACCCTCACGCGGCGTGCACGCGGTTTCTCGGTCTGTCGGCTCGTTAACGGTTGCGATGCATCCTCAGTCAATGGTACCATGTTTCTCTCCTTTCTTCTATACAGTTTCAATACATAGACTCTCTTACGTAACGTCCCCCGGTGTAGGCGGGGCGGCGGCGTTACGCGGACGGACGTGCGCCGGGTCGATCAAGCCGTGCGCGATCAAAAGATCCCAAAATTCATCGGACACGCGGTAGGCGACATCAACGTTGGAAAAATGAAGAAAGTAGTCGTTTTTATAATAAAACACAAACACCGTCGTCTTTAAAAATGGGTGTTTTTCACACAAAAATGTAAACTTTTGTTGGTCTTCGAAGGTGCGAAACATCGTATCGACCGAAAAACAGTCTCCTGTAGTAACGTCAGACAGTACAACGGATATATTGCCTTCATCCACCCGAAACACCTCTTTCGTATAATCGAAGGAGTCGGCTATGAAGATGCATTCATCGTAGATTATGTAATTCGGATGATCCTCCGTATACGAAAACATAGCGGACGTCGCTCGGAGTGCACGCACACGGTAATGCCAGCTGAGCAGTGTCAGCTCATCCGCATAATACACATAGGGCACCTCATAGAACAAGGGATAGCTCGTATACACTTCGCCTTGATATACCATGCCCTCGTCTTCAAATACAATAGCCTTGTATTTATCCTTATCATACGGTGGCAAAATGAGTACAAAGTATACATACACGCAGACAAGAACGGCAAGTAGTCCAAGTCCTATACACAGTTTTATGCGGCTTTTTTGTCCTTGTTTTTGCAACATGCTTACCTCCTTACCAAGGCCACCAATCGGAAACCCACTCTTTTAGTCCTGTCCAATTTTTCTTTGTATTCTCCCAAATATCTTCAGCCATATTCACGGTAGCATCAATGAACTCATCTTCCGCTAGAGCCCTATACATTTTTGCTACCTTTACGATTGGAATGGAAAACCAAGGTTCGGACAACAAATAAGCGTTCGTAAACCAGCCTTCAACTTTTGCTTCTTTTAAAATACGATCCGTGTAATCTGAGCAATTATTGAAGAAAAAATTATATTCTCCTTTTTGTGCACTTCCCTCAGCAATGGATTGCGCTTTTTTTGCGCTTTCAGTAAAGTCACCCTCTATGACAACGTAAAATCTTCCGTCGGAAATATTAACACCTCCGACGTCCGGATCATAAAAATAGGGTACTGCATCCAATGGTCCAAAGGTTACTATAGCGTTTTCTTTTTTTTCTTCTATGGTTGAATTATCTGCCTGAGTGTCCGTATTATATTCCGTTTTAAACCATTGACCGTTTTCACCAAGAAAAAATAATTGTGTATGTCCCAAAATAGGCAACCCTCTACCATTATAATCAAAATTAGCTACGTAAATTGCTTTCACCATGTTTGGAAGCTCTTCTTTTTTATTTTTCTTCTTCCTATATTCAGCCCACGAAGTGTTCGGACTGACTCCGCCTTCCTCATACAGCGACAGCACAGAGCGTGCTACCGGATAAAGCCCCGTAGGATCGACGTTGGACACGGGATTGCCGTTGGCGTAGGCATAGCGGTTCAGACTGTTGATGCTTTCAATGGAGCCGTGCAGGCGGTCGGGCGTCAGGAAGCGGCGCATGGTGGTATCGTAATACCGCGCCCGCATGTAGTAGATGCCCCAGCCGTCGTCGATGGTGCCGTCGCGGCCGTTGAAGCGGAAGAGCGGATAGTAGCTGCCTGTGTGCCCTGCCGATTCACCGTAGGTATTGTAGGCGAAGGTATCGGTGACAGCCCCCGTCGCGTCGGTCAAGGCAACGGTGCTTCCGCGATAATCGAAGTGATAGACGCGGTAACTGCCGGCGCTGTACGATTCCTCGGCAATCAAGCCGCGACCCCAGATATACTTGATCTGCACGCCGTTCTTGCGTTTACCGATCAAGCGGCCGAGGGGCGTGTTCGTATCGTACTGGAAGGTGGTGGTCTCGTTTATGTACCCATTGGTAAACGACAAACGGTAGCCTTCCGGGTCGTAGGTGATGGTATAGCCGTCGGTGACCGAGCCGATCAGACGCCCCTCGGAGTCGTACGAGAAGCCGCGGGACGCATCACCTGTCAAATGGCCATCCAAGTTAAAGCTGTTGGTGCATCCGAAGCATTCCGTCAGGCGGTTGCTTGCGCTGTCGTAGGTATAGGAAAACCCGTTTGCTGTCAGCAGGTTGCCTGCCGCGTCGTAGGTATAGGCCTGCGATTTGGTCAGAGCGCCTGTGCCGTCCTTGCTCTCCCGCAGAGTTACGCGATTGAGATCGTCGTAGGTGTAGTTTTGCGTGCTGTCATCCAGCATGCTACGCTCCTTGATCAAGCGGCCGATGGCATCGTAGGTATAGGCGAAGCCGACGACGAGCACGCCCGACGACGTGCGTTCCTCGGTAGCCGTTATACGGCCGGCGGCATCATAGGCGATCGTCTGTACGATACCGTTCGGCTTGGTTACACTCGTGACGCGGTTGTTTTCGTCGTAGGTATAGGTCGTAACGCGGTTGCTCCAGTCGGTCACGGTCAGCATGTTGCCATTTTCATCGTAGGTGTAATGCACCTGCGTATCGTCGAAATAGGTCAGGCAGGTGAGGTTGCCGACGCTGTCATAAGCGTACGCGACACCGTTCCCTTGGTTGGTATAGTAGCGGCTGACACGTCCGAGGGCGTCGTACTCACGCGTCACGGTAACCGTGCCGTCGGTGACCGTCAGCACGTGGCCTTCCGAGTCGTAGGTATAGCTGACCGTACCCTCCGGCCGTACGTGCGTGGACAGACGGCCAAGTGTATCATAGGTATAGGTGTGCTGTTGGCCACGGCCGTTGGTGACCTGCGCCTTTTTGTTCAGAGCGTTGTAGGTATAGGCCACCGTGCCGCCGGACGGCGTGCTTTCGGTGACGAGCCGCCCCATGGTATCGTAGCTGTAGCCGATGGACGCGCCGAGGGGCCCTGTGCGGCTCGTGACGTTGCCGAGGCCGTCGTAGGCGGCCGTGCCTTTGGGCTGTGCCGAGGGAGGTGCAAAGGCAACCTGCGTCGTAAGAGCGCGGGCGTTGTACGTATAGGTGCGCGTTTGGTCAAGGGCGTTTTCCTCGACGTGTACCTTACCGTGAGAGGTGTAGGTGTAAGACGTTTGCCGATTCATGGCGTCGGTGAGCAGAGTCGGACGATAGCGATCGTTATAAGATATCGTTTCGATCAGCTGTCCCTTGGCGTCCCATCGTTTCGTAACGTTTCCGACCTTGTCGTATGCGACCGTACGCGTATGGCCGCGGCGGTCCTGTACGGCGGTCTGCCGTCCGATGGCATCGTAGGTATAGGTGATGCTTTTACCGTTCGGGTCGGTTTCCTTGATGCGACGACCGACGGCATCATAGGTATACGTCGTTGTCTGGTTGAGTGCGTTGGTCACCGTAAGCAGACGGTCGCAGTCATCGTAGGTATAACGCGTAAGGTTTCCCAGCGTGTCCTGTGCCGTCAGGCGGCGTCCGTAATCGTCATAGGTAAAGCGCGTACGCAGATTGTTGGCGTCTGTGATGGTGCGCAGATCTCCCGCATCCGAATAGCTGTACCGCGTGCGGTTGCCGGCGGCGTCGACGACGCTTGTCTGCCGATACAGCACGTCATAGGTATACGTCGTTACGTTACCGGCAGGATCGATCTCGGTAAGGCAGTTATCCACACCGTCGTAGGTCTTGGCGGTGACGCCGCCCTTGGCGTTGGCTTGCCGAACGATACGGCCGCCTGCGTCGTACGTATAGACGGTAGTGGCTCCGTCGGGCAGGCGCTGCGTCAGACGGCGTCCGGCGTCGTCATAGGTATAGCTCGTGACGCCCAAGGCCTCATCCGTTTCGGTCAGCAGGCGATCCTCGCCGTCATAGGTATAACTGATATAGCGTCCATCTGCAAAGGTCGTGCGCGTCAGCATGCCGTTGCCATTGTAGGTATAGCTTGTGGTGTTCCCTGCCTCGTCCGTGACCGAGGTCTTGCGATACTGACAGTCATAGGTATAGGTGACGATATCGTTCAGCGCGTTTTTAATCGTCAGCACGTGGCCGAAGGCATCGTAGGTATACTGCGTCACATGATTCTCGGCATCGGTAACCTTCGTGCGCTGACCGAGAGTGTTATAGGTGTACTGTGTAACACCGCCGCAGGGATCCGTTTCGCGAAGCAGGCGGCCGTTTTCATACACGTAGCGTGTCGCGGCCTTGGTTCCAACGGTTTTGGTAGCCAGCAGACGGTTCGTGTCGTAGGTATAGGTCGTCACGGTGCCCCGACGGTCGGTATGCGTCAGCAGCTGGTTGTCGCTGTTGTAGGTATAGCTTTCCGTCGGCGGCTCGTCCCCTTCCTCGGCAGGATAGGTGACCGTCATGAGATTGTATGTGGCACTGCTATACGTATAGGTCGTAGTGTTCCCGTTGGCATCCGTTTGAGTTTGGGGACGTCTGAGCCAGTTATACGTCTGTGCCGTCACACGGCCAAGCGGATCGGTAACGCTCGTCAGGCGGAAGCAGTGATCGTACGCAAAGGTCGTAACCAAGCCGTTTTGATCGGTGCGTGAGGACATCTGTCCATTGGCCGTATAGATGACCGTTGCCTGCTTGTCCATGCGATCGGTGACGGTACGCGTGCGCGTAGCATTGATATAACCGATGCGGTGCGGCAAGGAGGCAGGCAGAGCATCTCTCTGCTCACACAGGCGTCCGTCGATGTCATAGGTGTTCGTAAACAGCGTGACGCCGTCGGCATCCGTCTCCGACACAAGGCGATGGCTATCATCGTATGCAAACGTACTTGTATGGCCGACGATATCGGTATAGGTGATCAGGCGGCCGAGAGTATCGTATGTAAAGGTCGCCTGCCGACGGGCACTGTCGTCGTATACGTGGCTCACGCGGCCGTCGGCGTTCTTTTGAAGATAGATGTGCTTGCCCGACACCCCTGATGTCAGTGTGATCAGCGTATCGGTCGTTGTTACGGTTACAGAGAAGCCCTCGTGATCACTAACACGGATAAGCGTCCCTTGTGCGTCAAAATATTCATAGTATTGTTTACATCCATCGAGGACAAATGCGTGATCGGCCCCACTTACCCTCTTCACTTTGTAATTGACCCATTGAAGATTATACGCGGTAAAGGTCGTATTGGTAATATCATCGGAAAGATACCGCGTAAATATGGACGGACTGTTATACACGTCCACATACGAGTTATGATCCTTCGCACGCTTTTCAAAATTGTGATACCATCCGCTGCCGAACACACCGGTGCCGAGAGCGGTCGAATCGTACGAAAGCGTCAGCGACAAACGCGAGTCGTCAAACAAGGGCATGACAAGACGATGAAGAAGATGGGCTCCCTTATAGAGGTTGACCGTTTGCCGGCCGAGAAGATAATCGGAGGAAGCATCTGCGACGATCCATTCGGCACCATCTTCATTGGCGCGGCGGATCGTTTGACGGACGGTGATCGTGCAGGTAGCGGTTTTTCCACCACAGGTGGCGGTTACCGTGGTCGTGCCTGCCACGTGTCCAACGATCCTTACGGTATTGTTTTCTCCGGGGTAGGTGTATGTCAGCAGCTCGGAGTTTCCTACCGTCCACGTAATGCTTGGGGTGTTCGCATCGGTCGGAGTGACCGTCGCGGTAAGTAAAGCAGGTTCGCCTCTGTATAAAACAAGGCTCGTATGGTTGAGTGTAATACCTTGTACGGCAGTCGTTGATCGTTGTGTCATATACGTTCTTCCTTTCTTGTATTTAGGGGAGCGCTCCCTATCCACAGTATAGCACATGCAGAGCGTATATGCAAGAGGTTTTTTCATCGAGTTTTGACAGGTATCGTCGAAAAATCCCCGTAGGGCGTTGCGTCCGCGAGAACGCCATAACCTACGGGGCATGTTTGTCATTAGGTAAGATTCAGCTTGTTGCGGATCAGGTGCGCCATGAGGAAATACAAGGCGACGCTGATGCCGAGGGACAGCAGGATCTGCAGGATGAGCGCGATGGCGTCCAGGACAGGCGATCCGAACAGGAGGAGAAGAATGACCGCGTCGACGATCGATTGACCCGACGACAGCACGAAGGAAAACAGGATCGCGCCGAGGATCTTGTGCTTGGTGAAGAAGATGGAGCCGAGGGTTATGGCGGCATACGTGAGCATGCCCGACATGATCAGTTCGGCGATCATGGAGACCATGTACAGGGCGCTGTCGCTGCTTATCAGCGAGGTCAGGGCGCTGCTATCGATGCTGCCGCCTACGGTCAGGATCATCGGCAGATACGTAAGAACCATCGACGCGCCCCATACGGCGAACACGCCGAGCATGAAGACGGCACCGACCGCCAGCTTGGAAAGCAGCAGCGTGTGCGTCCCCACGGGCAGCACCAGCGTCAGATACCCCTCGTCGGTAAACATCGAGCGGTAGAAGCTGTAAAACACATAGAAGATACCAATGACCATCAGTACGGCGATGATAAGGACAAGGATGCTCTGTGCGGTCGTCAACAGCACGAAAAGCGTCACATATTTGGTCTCGGCCAGGGCCATCATTAAAAGGTTCAGCCCCATGCCGACCACCGCGCACCCCACCATAGCGGCAAGGATCGGCCACAGCACGCGCAACAGCGCGGCGCCGTCATGCTTAAAAAACCGTCTCAGCATCGGAACACCTCCCTGAAGTACTCATCCACCGATTTACCGGTATGCTCACGCAGCCCCTGCGGCGTGCCGGAGGACTGGATCTGTCCGTCCTTCAGCAGGACGAAGCCATCCATAACGTTCTCAATATCGGCGATCAGATGGGTGGATATCACGACGGTGGCGTCGGATGCGTGCACCGACAGAATGGTGTCGAGAATGTAGTCACGGGCGGCGGGATCGACGCCGCTGATGGGCTCATCGAGCAGGTACAAGCGAGCGCGGCGCGCCATGACCAGCACGAGCTGCACCTTTTCCTTGGTGCCCTTGGACATATGGCGGATGCGCACGTTCGGCTCTACGCCGAGACGGGTCAGCATATCCTCGGCACGTGCCGTATCAAAATCGGGAAAGAAATCCGCAAAATAGCGCACGGCCTGCGCCACGGTCATATGTAAGGGCAGGCTGTTGCGTTCGGGCAGATAGGCCACGCGGGCACGGGTCTCGGTGCCAATGGGCAAGCCGTCCACCGTAACGCTTCCCGATGAGGGGGTCAAAAGGCCGGCGATGATCTTGATCAAGGTCGTCTTGCCGGATCCGTTAGGCCCCAAAAGGCCGATGATCTTTCCTTCGGGAAGCTCCAGATCAAGGCCGCGCAGGGCCGGGCGATAGCCGTAGACCTTGGCCAGCTGTCGGCACTGCAGAACGGGTACCGACGGGGTAGCAGAGTATTCCATAGCACAACTCCTTTCAAGAGGGATGTCTGTACCTTCAGTATACTCTGTTCGGTTGCCTTTGTCAAGTACTTGCCGTTTTTGCGATCGAAAGAAAGTCCGTCATGGGTTTGACGAAGCCCGTCGGATCGGCGCTGGAGACGTCGCAGGCGATCACACGGCCGCGATAAACGAGGATGGTGGCGTAGACCGTCCCCTCGCAGGCGGCGTTGCTGACCTCGTAGGTATAGCGCGTCACGTTCTTTCCCACGTACTTGGAAAGATCCAAGCCCTGCGCCTTTTGTACCTCGTTATACCCGCGCAGCACGCGGTCAAAATCCTGCGGCATGGTAAAGCCCTGCTCCTCGGCGTCCCCCTTGACCTCGATACCGAATTGCGAGAGGAAGGACAGCCGTCCCTCGGCATCCTTGACGCCGCCGAAGGAATAGTCGCCGCCTGCCTCCGCCGAGGCAAACACCGCCTGCGAGCCGCCAAGGGCGACGAAGCCGACGAGCAGGACGACCGCTGCAGCCAGCAGAGCAAAAAATCGGACATGCGATGCCCGTACGGAATAGATAAACATAGACAGCACCTCTATCATCTTTCTGTTTGGTCACTTCTTGTATATGCCTCACCGCGCGGGTTTATGCGTTGCGCCTCGAAAGAGCGCAACGCCCGCTCAGGATGACACAGGGCGCAGGGCGCCTGCGGCGCATGATTTGCACCTGCGGTGCATGAATTGGCTTCGCCATGAATTGACGCGATGCGTCATGATTTGCCTTACGGCATTCTTTTTTCGCTCAGGATGACACAAAGGGAATTCCACATTTCGCATTCCCTCTATGTGTATGTATGAATTTATGTATGTATATTAGGTATGTATTTATTATTGTAGCCCAAAATGGGCTGTTCGTCGTCCAAAATGAGCTACCGTTCGTTCAAATTGAGCGCTCACCACTTTGTGCCCTTTCGGAGCGCAACGCTGTCCCGTGCCATAAAAAAGTCGGCCCGTGGAGGCGGGCCGACGCGGTGGCTGTCAGTTGTTGCAGCAGCAGCAAAGAATAACGATCGCGAGGAGGATGATCCAGGTGCAGTTGTCGTCGAAGAGATGGCAGAAGCAGTTATTCATATTATGTCCTAACCTTTCAAAAAGGATGTTTTCCGGTGGGATGCCCCACACACTATTATCCTATGCGGGCAGGCGAAATTTGGTTAGGATGCCTCGCGATCAATCGTCAAAGGAAAAGACGGCGCGGCCGTCACGCAGGACGAGCTTGGCGGAAAAGAGCTTATTGTTTTTGGAAACGAAGCCGCGGATCTTGGCGGTCGAGCCCGTCGTGAGCAGGCGCGCGACCTCTCCCTTGGCGATCTGTCGGCGACAGATGGTAACGCCGACGGTAAAGTCGCAGCCGTCCTTGTAGCCGATGCAGCCGTAGCTCGCGCGGCCGCGGATAACGTTGCGGCCGCACAGGGGACACGGGCCGATGATCTCGCCGAGGGTGCCCGTATCCTCCTCGGGCGAAGCGGCGGGAGGCGGCGCCCCGTTTTGGAAGATGGCGGCGATCTCCTTCTCGGCCATGCCGACGCTGTCCTCGATGCGCATCTGTCCGTGATATACCTGCTTGAGCGCGCGGCCAAGCTCGCTGGTCTTGTATTTATCCATAGAGATCGACATGCGCTCCAGCGATTCGATGAGCCGCTCGCCGCCCTCCAGGATGGTATAGACGTCCTTTTTCAAGGCGATGTAGCCGCTCTTCTTCGCGTTGTCGATGATGCCCGTACGGGTGGCCTCGGTACCGAGCTCCAGGCCCTCGAACATCGCCTTGTAATCCTCGGCGTCGTCGACCTCGCCGCTCTCCTCCAGGTCCTTGGCACGGGCCTTATCGTCCTTGAAGGGGTTTTTAAGATAATTGTTGAGCGTTTCGATGGTGTAGTGCTTGGGCGGGGTCGTCTGCTTTTCCACGGGGGAAAAGTTGATCGCGACCTCGTCGCCGACCGACAGGTTGGGAAGGATCTTATCCTTTTGTGTATAATCGTCGTACTTGGTCCAGCCGGGGGACAAAAGGACGGTGCCCTTGAGGGAAAATTCCTCCAGATCGCCGACGCCGATGCGGATCTCGCTCCTTTGCGCGATGCATTCCTCGGAGCAGAACACCGCGACGAAGCGGCGAAGCACGGTGCCGTACACCTGCGCCTCCTTTTCGCTGAGGGCGGTCTTGCTCGGGATCTTGTACGTCGGCGTCAGGGCGGAGTGCGACTCGATCTTGCTGTCGTCAAAGATGTGCTTGGAATCCTTGAAGCGCACGGGATAGCCGAGCTTGGCAACGCCCGAGAGGATCTGCTTGACCTTATCCTTTTCCGCCGTGGCCAGATACTCGGAGTTGGTACGCGGATAGGTCAGATACCCGCTCTCGTACAGCTTCTGTATGATCGCCAGACTGTCGGCCATCGACATCTTGTACTTCTTACCGAGGACGTTCTGCAGCGTGGACAGCGAATAGAGCTTGCCGGGAAAGAGCGTATCCTTCTTACTCTTATTCGACAGCACGCGCGCCCCCGTGCGGTTATACTGCTCGGCCTGTGCGGCGGCATCCGAAAGCCGATCGGCGGCAAAGTGCGTCTTGCCCGTCAGCTCGACGACCTCCCCGCCCGTCTTTTCGGCGCTGTGAAGGACGAAATAGGGCTCGGGCTTGAAGTTACGGATCTCCATGTCGCGGTCGTAGATGGCGCGCACGATGGGGACGATGACGCGTCCGACGCGCAGCAGCGTGCCTTGGCGGATGGTGGCGTAGCGTGTCAGGTTGACGCCGTACAGCCAATCGATATACGTACGGGCAAGGCCCTCGCTCGCCAGCGTATCGTACGCCTGCTCATCCTTCATCTCCGAGAGGGCGCGGCGGATGGTCTCGGCCGTCTGGTCGGGAAGCCACAGGCGCTTGCGTGCCTTGGGCGCGCCCGTGTAGTCCGCCAGCGCGTGCTCCACGCACAGACGCACGATGATCTCACCCTCGCGGTCGGCGTCCCCCGCGTTGACGACGGTATCGACGTCCGAGCGGGTACAGAGCGTGCGGATGATGGCGAACTGCCGCTTGACGCCGCCGTCCTCCTTACCGCCCTCGTCCTTGCGCAGCTCGAAATGGAACTGCTTCGGGAAGCACGGCAGGTTGGCCAGCGTCCATTTGCGCTCGCCGTCGGGGGTGGGATTATAATATTCGATATCCGACAGAGAAAAGAGATGGCCAAACGCCCACGTGACAAGATAGTCCTTGCCCTCCATGTAGCCGCTCTGCTTCTTCATACCGCCGATGGCGTCGGCAATGTTTCGCGCAAGGCTGGGCTTTTCGGCAATGATGAGGATCATGACGGCTCTCCTTTCCCTTTTTCTTTTTTCTTTTTCTTTATTGTATCATATTTCGCCTCTCTTGTCCACCGTTTTTTCTCCTTTTTTTCGTTTGTCTGCGACGGCACGCCCGCCTCTCGCTACCAATTCCCCGCCGAGGACGCCCAAAAGGGGCGTTTTTTTGTGCATATGCACCAAAAGCGATCGTCAAAAAGGCGTATACTTCGTACACCAACTATACTTACCTCCCCGATGAAAGATGCTATACTGAATGTGCCGACCGAGGGATGCGTCCGGAAGCGTCCCGCACCGCGGGGCGGTCGGCCATCAACGAAAAACGAACAAGGAGGACGGCCATCATGCCCAAAAAAAGCGCATACCGCACCGATCTGCCGCGAAGGATGTACACCTTCTTTTTGACCTACGACGAGTCCGACAGCGCACCGAGCTTTGAAAAATTTGCCCGACACGTCGGTACGACGGTCAGCGAGCTTGTGCGCTTTCGCTCCCACAGGGTCTTTGACGAGGCCTATCGGGCGTGTCAGGGCCTGCGGCGCGATTATCTCATCGACCGCGCTCTCACGCGCCGCTTTGATCCCTCCTTCGTCAAGTTCCTCCTGAGTGCCGAGGGCGGGGACGGCACGGGGCAGGACGACGGGAGCCTTAACGTCACGGTGGAGGTCGTTTCATGAAGCTCAAGCTGACCGTTACGGACAAGCAGCGCGCCTTCATCGAGGCCGACACCTTTGAGGTGCTGTTCGGAGGGGCGGCGGGCGGAGGAAAATCCTACGGGCAGATCGTCGACGCCCTGCTCTTTGCCCTGCGCTACCCCGGCTCCAAGCAGCTCATCCTGCGGCGCACCTTTGCCGAGCTGGACAAATCGCTCATCCGCACTTCCCTCTCGCTGTTTCCAAACAGCATCTACAGCTTTAACGCCTCGACACACGTCGGGCGGCTGCGCAACGGGTCGTGCATCGATTTTGGCTACTGCGCCACGGAGAACGATGTCTATCAATACCAGAGCGCCGAATACGACGTCATCCGCTTCGACGAGCTGACGCACTTCACGGAGGAGCAGTACGTCTATCTTCTCTCCCGTGTGCGCGGCACCAACGGATATCCCAAGCAGGTCAAGTCCTCGACCAACCCGGGCGGCATCGGGCACAGCTGGGTCAAGCGGCGCTTCGTCGATCCCGCCCCTCCCGCCGAGCGCTTCGTCGGCTCGGACGGCATGACGCGCATCTTCCTCCCCTCCCTCGTCGACGACAACCGCTTCCTTATGGCGAAGGATCCCGCCTATAAGGATCGGCTGCGCGCCCTGCCGGAGCGGGAGCGTCGGGCGCTGCTGCACGGCGACTGGAATATTTTTGAGGGACAGTATTTCTCGGAGTTTTCCCCCGCGCTTCACGTCATACCGCCCTTCGACATTCCCCCGTCCTACCGCCGCTATCGCACCATCGACTACGGCCTTGACCGCCTGGTCTGCCTGTGGATCGCGGTGGCACCGAGCGGCGAGGCGTACGTCTACCGTGAATATTGCGAGAGCGATCTGCCCATCAGCCGCGCCGCCGAGGCCATCCTCGCCCGTACCCCCGAGGGGGAGAGCGTGTACGCCACCCTCGCTCCGCCCGACCTGTTTGCCCGCAGTCAGGAATCGGGACGGAGCAAGGCGCTGCTGTTTGCCGAGTACGGCTTGCCCTTCGTCAAAACGGGCAACGATCGGGAAACAGGCTGGCTGTGCGTCAAGGAGCTGCTCGTCGGTCGGGCGGGCGTGCCGCGCCTTCGCATCTTCTCCACCTGCCGCGAGCTCATCACGACCCTTCCCGCCCTGACCGTCGATCCCCTGCGTCCGAGCGACTGCCGCACCGAGCCGCACGCCATCACGCACGCCCCCGACGCCCTGCGCGGCTTTGCGATCTACTATGCCCGTCCCGCCTCGGAGGGGGCGCGTACACCGCGCGTCCATTGGAGCAGCGATCTGTGGGAGGATTACAGGCACGCCGACGAGCCGACGCGGCGCTATCTCAAACAAAAATACGGAGAACCCGAATGAACCTTACAACACACAACAAACAACAACGGCTGGCGTATATACGCTCGCTGTACGAGCAGGCGAAGCAGGCAGGCGCGGCACAGGACGCCCTCTTTGAGCGGCACATGAAGCAGTATCGCGGCTCCGATGAGATCGACGGCTCCGCCGAACGGGCCGGCACCGTGCGCAATATCACCTACGAGATCGTGGAAAGCCAGGTGTCCTCCTCCATTCCCCAGCCGAAGGTCGATCCCGTCTGCTACACCGAGCGGCGTGACCGCGCGGCTAAGGCGATCGAGCGTCTGTGCAGCTCGGTGCGTGACCGTCTGCCCTTTGAGGAAATGAACGACCGCGACGAGCGCTACACGTACGTGTACGGCAGCTCGGTGTGGTTCCTTGAATGGGATCACACCATCTCCACGTACGGCGAGGCCGGCGGCGTACGCGTCAGCTGCCTGTCGCCGCGGGATTTCATTCCTCAGCCGGGCATTACGCATATCGAGCACATGGATTACTGCTTCCTGCGCTTTTCCACCACGCGTGCCGAGCTATGCCGCACCTACGGGGCGAGCGAGGAGCAGGCCGCCCTCGCCTCGGTCGAGGCGGATGCCGATACGGCTCTTGACGACAACGAGGCAGCCACGGTCATTGTCTGCTTCTACCGCGACGCTGACGGGGAGGTCGGACAGTTTATCTTCTCGGGCGAGCTGATCCTCGCCGATATCGAGCATTATTACCGACGCAAGCTCCCGACGGTCGACGGCGAAAACGACCATGCCCTTGCCGATCAGACGTATGAAACGGTATTTCGCGCCATTCTGCTGGAGGATAGGCTTCCTTGCGAACATTTCTTTACAAAATCCGAGCTTTGCGAGGCAGCCGAAGGCACCGTTCTTCACGTCGAAGAGCTGCACGTTCCGTACTACACGCCGAGCGGCTTCCCCATCGTTATACGCAAGAACACGTCGGGGGACGACATGCTCTACGGGCAGTCCGACTGTGAATTTATCCGCCCCGAGCAGCAGGCGATCAACAAGATCGAGTCGCGCATTCTGCAAAAGCTGCTGCGCGCCGGCGTGACGCCCATCGTTCCCGAGGATGCCACCGTGGCCCTCAACAACGCCGTCTTTGGCCAGGTCATCAAAATGAAGCCGGGAGAAAGCGCCGCTCAATACGGCACGGTCGACACCACCCCCGACATCTCGCAGGATATTGCCGAGGCGGAGCGACTCTATCAGCACGCCAAGCGAACCCTCGGCATATCGGACGCCTATCAGGGGCTGGCCGCAGCGAGCAACGAGTCGGGCTACGCCCGTCAGCTGCAGATCTCACAGGCCGGCGGACGCCTGGATTCCAAGCGTACGATGAAGCAGGCCGCCTATGCGGCGATCGATCGGCTGATCTTTGAATACTACCTCGCCTACGCGGACGAGGAGCGTCGCATCGGCTACCGTGACGGAAACGGTTGCGTGCAGAACACGAGCTTCCATCGCTACGATTTCCTGGAGCGCGACAAAAGCGGTGCGTATCACTTCTCGGATGCCTACCTCTTCTCCATCGATCAGAACGGAGGCATTGAGGGACGGCGCGAGGAGCTGTGGGAGAAGAATCTCAAGAATCTCACCTCCGGTGCCCTCGGCGATCCGACCGATCACGCGACGCTTCTGCGCTACTGGCAGAGCCAGGAGCGTGCCCATTATCCCTTTGCCCGCGAAAACGTTGAGTATTTCCGCGATGCGCTGAAGGCACGGGGAGGAGGTGAGGTCACGTGACGACGCTCCGGGATCTTATGCGCGACACCAAGGCCTCCCGCGCGACGCTGACGCCCAAGAGTCTGGCCTCCTATCTCAAGGAGAACGGCGCACCCGCCGATACGCTGGATACCACCGTCGCCGACGCCATACACCTGTCCCGCACCGCCTCTCCCACCTACGGTGCCCTTGCGGAGGCCCTGTCCGAGACGGGGCTCTCCAACAGCGGCTACCGCGATTATCTCGCCACCCGTGCCGACAAGGCCAAGGCGGAGGCCACGGCGACCGCCTACGAAGCCTACCTGAACGATAAACGTACGGCCGAAGCCGGGTATGAAGCGTATCTGTCTCAGGCAGACGGCAAGCGGGTCTCGCGCACCTCCGACGTGCTTCGCTATGCCACCACGCTCGACACCGTCGACGGCGAGGACATCGCACGCTATGCACGCTTGCTCGGCTTCAGCGCCGCGGATGCCGCCGAGCTGTCGGCACGCGCCGTCGATACCGTTCAAAAGCAGCGGCGCGCCTCCGTGCTGCAAACGGTCGTCGACCGCAGCATGACCGGACAAGAGGCCGACGCCTACGCACGCGCCCTCGGCTTTTCCGACGAGGAGAGCCGCGCCATCGCTCGCTTCGCCGATGAGCTTCGGCGTACCGTGCTTTCGGGCATCGACCTGACAGACAACTAACCCCCACAAAAAGAAAGGATACGTACATGAAACACAGCACCTATTCCACCTACGCCACCAATAAGGGCGGCCGCATCGTCTCTCCCAAGGGCGCCGTCAAGGACGATCCCAAGAGCACCCGCATCACGGGCGACGATCTGCGCCAAAAATCCACGAAGAAAGGATCGTAACACAGAATGGAAGACACCATGACCGTCGCACAGCCGACCGAGGATACGCTCACCGCCGACCAAGCACCCGATCCCGCACCGACGACCGCACCGCCGCAGGAGGACACACCCGCTGAGGCCGAGGCACCGTCGATCGATTACGCCGCGCTGGAGGCCGCCGATATCGACGCCCTCAGGCACGAGTTTCCCGAGCTGCTCTCCCTGCGCTCGCTGACCGAGCTACAGCAGCCGGCACGCTACGGCGCTCTGCGCGATCTCGGACTGTCCCCCAAGGAGGCGTATCTCGCTACCGAGACGCGCCGCGCGCAGCTGCCCGACAACCGCTCCCACCTGCGCAGCGCCATCCCACACGCCGTCGGAGGGTCGGGAGAGAGTATATCTGCCGCCGAGCTGGCGGCGGCGCGGGAGCTCTTCCTGGGTTTGTCCGACCACGAGATCCGAAAACTGTATAAAAAAGTGACCGCCTGAGCGGTCCGAAGAAAGGAACCACTATGTTTAAAATCGTTACCATCTTAAACGGCCGCACCTCGGTGCCCGAAACCGTCAAGCTCAGCACGTCCTCTGCGCTCCGATACGCTGAGGGCGCCGCCATCCTCATCGCCTCCGGCAGGGCCGCGGCCTGTACCGCTACGTCGAAGCCGCTCTTTATCTCGGCGCAGACCTACGCCCCGGGCGAAAGCGACGTTCTGATCGCCTATCCCATCACCGAGGACCTCATCCTCGAAGTTCCCGTCAACGCCGATCCCACGGCCCTGAAGGTCGGCCAGAAGGTCACCCTCGGCTTTGAGAACGGTCAGGCCGCCACCGTCACGGCTACCACCGAAGGCGGTGTGGCCACCATCTACGATCTGCAGGGTGCCAAGGCGGCCGGTGACCGCATCCTCGTCCGCTTTGTCGGCTAATACAAACGAAAGGAAACGATACTATGATCATTTACTCCAAATACGCCGGTGCGGCCAATGCCGCCGTCGGCAAGCTTGAAACTCCCATCAAGATGGTCATTGAGCACGAAAGCGACGTGCTGACCAAGAAGGGCGGCATTTGCGACTGGCTCTTCAACGTTGAAAAGAGCAACCGCTTCGGCGAGACCATCGTCGGTCAGAGCGAATTCGACGTCTTCCGTGCCACCATGGAGGGCAACGGCGCCGAGCCCGATACCGTCGCGGAGACCTACCGCAAGTTCATCGAGCACATTCAGTTCACCAAGGAATTCGTCATCACCGCCGAGATGATGGAGGACGCCGCCTACGGAGTCGCCGCTGACGCCAAGCGCCGCGCCGAGAACTTTACCCGTGCCTATTACAAGACCATGCATAAGATCTGCGAATGCGCTCTTATGAACGGCACAGAGACCTCCGCCGTCTTTGCCAAGGCGACGCTGGATCTTACGGCGCCCGACGGCCTGTCGCTGTTCAACAGCAAGCACACCTACGGTGCCTCCCTCGGCACGCAGTCCAACTTCTTCTGGGGCGACATCTTCGGCACGGGCAGCGACACCCGTACGCTGTCCTGCGGCGCCTTTGAGGAGGCGCTCGGCGAGCTCGCTGTCAAGCTTCGCAACATGAAGGATGAAAACGGTGAGGTCCTCGGCTACACCGCCGACACCATCATCCTCCCCGGCAACCGTCCGATGGCCGAGACCATCGCCAAAAAGGTCTGCGGCTCCGAGGGTGCCCTTGGCAACGGCTACAACGACATCAACCTGCAGTACGGCAACTGGAACATCGTCATCATGCCCAACTGGCAGACGGACGACGACCGCGTCATGATCCTCTCACAGGAGGCCAACAAGAACCTGTGCGGTAACATGTTCTTCAACCGCGTGCCCCTGACGGTCTCCAACTGGATCGATCATCACACCGGCAACTACATCTGGGGCGGCCGCTGCCGCTTCGGCGTAGGCTTCGGCACGTACAAGCATATCCTCCTTGCGGTTGACTCCGCCACCGCTGTCACGGGTGCGACGGCACTTTAATCCTTAAAAAGAGGGGCGGTTTTTGGTTAAAATGGGATGATTTGTTTACAACATCTACCTGTTTTTCCGAAAGCCGCCTTTCGGAAAGGCTATGATGACCTACAAAGAACTGTATGACGATGTCTGCCATCTCGGCTTTGAAAGCGACGTTGAGTCGGCCGAGGCGTTTCTGTTCGCGGCCAACCGATCCCAGCATCAGCTGTTCGTCGACGTGCGTGAGGTGGCCGCCTGTACCGTCGCGCAGGGGACGACGGTCGCCGATCTTTCCGTCATGATCCCCGACCTGCTCTTTTTCCTTGACGTGCGCCGCGCGGACGGCACCGTCGTGGGGGACGCCGTCGTCCACGGCCATATCCTGACGGTCCCTGCGGGGATCGATGGCGAGCTGACGGTGTACTATCACCGTGCGCCCGTACGCCTGCGTGGGGACGACGCGCAGACGGTGGACGTTCCGCAGGGCTGCGAGCATCTGCTCTCGCTGCTGACGGCCTCGTATCTGTGGCTCGACGACGAGCCCGAGCGCGCTCAATATTACCTGTCGCTGTACCGCGACAGCATGCTGCGCACCGTGCAGGCCAACAAAAAAAGCCACACGCAGCCCTACACCGACGTCCTCGGCTGGTAAGGAGGCACCATGGCAAGTAAGACCTTCCGTAAAAAGACCGAATATCACCGCCTGTACAGCCGCATGCGCGGCGTCGATCTGTCGGGGGACGGCAGCGCCGTCAGCCCCGAGCGCTTTGCGTATCTTGAAAATCTGTGGCGGGATTACGGCGGTGACAACGCCGGCATGACCGAAAGCGTCGTCGGCTTTCGGCGTCTGACAAGCTTCGACGGTGCCATTCACGCCATATACCGTCAGCGGGCGGCGTCGGACGACTACATCCTCGTCCACGCGGGAAACGGCTTGTTCCGCTTTCCCTTAGCGGCTCGTGATGCGGCAGCACCCGAGCGGCTGTGCGATATCGCCGACGGGCCAAGCTGCGCCTTTTCCTTTGAGGACCGCTGCTACGTCTTTGACGGCACGCGCATGATCGCCGTCGGCGCCGACGGCGTCTGTGGAGTGGTCGGCGAGGATATCGCCGCCTACATTCCCACGACCTATGAAAACGGCATCGCCCTTGAGCAGCCCAATTTTCTGAGCGAGCTGTGCTATGAAAGCTATACGCTGACCCTGCCCGAGCTGCTGTCCTTCGGCTCGGTCGGCTTATCGTACGAGCCGGATCCCGACGGCGACGGCTCCGTGCGGGTATGCGGCATCGGCGAAGCCTACGATACCATCCTGTATATCCCCGCTCGCATACGCATCAGCGGCGTGGAATACGCCGTGTCCTCGATCGCGGACATGGCCTTTGCCTCCTGCACGTCGCTGCGACAGGTGCATATTGCCCAGGGCGTTGAGCGCATCGGCGAGTGGGCCTTCTCCGGCTGCACCAATCTGCAGACCGTCGTTATGCAGGATTCGTTGCGCACCGTGGGCGCCCACGCCTTTGACGGATGCTCCTCCCTGCTGGAGGTGTTTCTCGGCATGGGGATCGACACGATCGGCGAGGAGGCTTTCACCTCCTGCCCGTCGACGATGAACGTCCTGTACGCCCTCGACGCGTATCATCTGACCCTGGTCATGGGTGCGTCGCAGCTCAACAGCTTCCGCTTGTATTACGCCGAGCGGCGATGCGACGTGTATCTTGAGGTTCCCCTGTATTCCAACCTGAAGAGCGTACGGCGCGTCTACGTCAATGGGGTGGACACGCCGCACGACGTCCGCTACGAGGGAGGACGCGCCGTGGGCGTACAGCTGTATTTTAACGACCGCCATACCGCCTGCGGCAAGGTGATCGTCGTGGAGGGCAGGCTTCTGCGCGAGGACGGCACGACGGTGAACGGACAGCATTCCTTCTTCACCTCCCACCCCGCCTACCGGGACACCCCCGCCTCCGTGATCACGCGCTGCACGCTATGCGCCTCCTTTGACGGGCGGCTGTTCGTGTCGGGGCATCCGTCGCTGCCCGGCGTGCTCTTCTACAACCAACGCACGCGCTACGGCGTGACCGATCCCACCTATTTCGGCGTGCTCAACTACGTCACCGACGGCGTCGGTCTCTCCCCCATCGTCTCCCTGCTTCCCACGGCCGGCGCACTCGTCGTCTTCAAGGCCGAGGACGACGGAGGCGGAAGCATCTTTTATCACACCCCCGAAAGCACGGGGGATGCGTTGATCCCCAAGCTGTATCCCGTCGCCTACACGCATACGGGTCTCGGCGCCTTTGGCGCATCGATCTCCTTTCTGGACGATCCCGTCTTTATCGGCTCGTCGGGGCTAATGGCCCTCGACCGTCAAAATCTGGCGCTGGAGCGCAGCATCGCCGTACGCTCCCACATGGTATCCGACCGCCTGCTTTGCGAGGATCTTGGCCGCATTCGCCTCGCCATCTGGTGCGGCTATCTCGTGCTGTCGGTGGACGGACGCATGTATCTTGCCGACTCGCGGCAGACCTTCCGTCACAGCTCGGGCTATACCGAATACGAATGGTACGTGCTGAACGGCATCGGCTGCTATGCGAACGACGAGACGGTGTACCGCTACGCCTCGGTGGCCTCGGCGGGCTATACCGTGTCTGACACACCCGACGCGATCGTCGAGGAGCCTGTGCTGACGGCGACCGACGCACAGGACGGAGCGGTGCATACCTACGTCGCACGCGGCCATGAGCGCATCGAGGTATATCCCACCGAGCAGCGGCGCGGCGGTGTCTTCTCGGCGGCTACCAGCCTGCTCGGCTTTGACGACCTTCTCTTCTTCGGGACGGATACGGGCGAGCTGTGTCTGTTCAACAACGATCGGCGCGGCGTAGCACCGGCGCGTATCGCCGCCGACGCGGCGTTTGACGCCGACAGCTACCGACAGGTTGCCGGACGGCACATTCACCCCGACTTCTACGATTTTGACGGTCACGCGGTGCGCTACGCCCTGCGCACGGCTGCTGACAACGTCGGCATCCCCCACATGACCAAAAGCACCGTGCGAGGCTCCCTCGTCGTCAAATGCCGCACCGTCGGTGCGCAGCCCCTGATCGTCGAGGTCGGCACGGATCGGCGCCCCTACCGCGAGGTCACCGCCTTCCCCACCTCGCCCGTATCGTTTGACGATCTGGATTTTTCCTCCCTTACGTGGGAGACCGACGATACCTTCACCGTCCCTCTGCGTGAGCGGGAGAAGCGATGGATCGAAAAGCAGATCGCCATATACAGCGAGAGCTTCCGATCACCGATCGGCCTGTCCTCGATCGCCTATCGCTTTACGGTGCAAGGAAACGTCAAGGGACATTGACACCTTTTATTTGATTTTTACCATTTATACAAGAAAGGAGTCGTATGACAACCAAAATTTTACCATCCGAGATCGCCGATATAAAGATCGCCTCTCTGCCGACCAGACCGACCGCTCCGACCTCCTTCGGCGGCAAGGGCTATACGGCCTCGGATATGAAGGCGGCCTTTGACCGCCTGCCGCTGTTCATCATCGAACGGCTGAACGCGCTCATCGACGACGTTACGGAGCTTCACGCCACCGTGCAAGCCCTGGCGCAGACGAGCGAGGTCACCGCGAATGCCGAGGTCAGCTGATATGTCCGCGTCCCCTCAAAAAGCCGACACGCAGCAGGCGGAGGCGGCGATCGTCCGCCTCCGCCTACGGACGGGGGATGAGCGGCATGTGGGCACATGCGCGGGCCTGTACGTACGGCTGCCGTCGCGGCCGGAGGAGGATTTCTATGCGCGTGTGAGCTTCCATACGTCGGACGGCGCGTGCCGCCTCACCACCGACCGTCCCGTAGCCTTTACGGGCGACGACACCGACGGCGGCGTCTTCTCCGCCCTCCCCTCGCAGGGGTACACCGTCCTTTTCTGGTATGACGGCCGCCTGCAGGGGCTGGTACGGCATACACCTATACCGTGCGACGGCACCGAAGGGAGGTGATCTCTTGCGTCGATTCGGTACGATCGCAGCCCTTACGCTGCTGTGGCTGATTTTGTGCGTACTGTTTTTGACAGGCTGCCACGCATACGCCCCGTCGGGTCTTTTGCCCTCCCTCGGCGGTGCGCTGGAGGAAGCGACGGAATACTCCTTCTTTGAGAGTCTGTTTCTCTTTGTGTCCACCGATTACGGAGAATTCTGCGCCATTCTTGCCTGCTTCATGGCTACGCACCTCATCCTTCTTCTGCAGCGCTACCTCCTCCCCTGGCTGCAAACGCACGCCCCACGCCTGTCGGCCGCCTTGCAGGCGGCGTCGCGCCGCGTGCTGGCAACGCTCAAGCGGTTGCTGAAGACCAAGACGACGCCCGAGCATGCACCGCTGTGCGATCAGCTTGAGCAGCTGATCGAGGAGGCCGAGCAAGCCCAAGGCGACACCGCGGCGGATGAACCGTCGGAGCCGACGGATACAGCGTCCGATGAGGCCGATGCGCCGACGGATCAGCATTCGCAATAAAGGCGGAATGTCATCCTGCGCGGAGTATTACAAACAGAAAGAGCAAACACGCAAGACGAAACATCTTGTATGTCTGCTCTTTTTTTTGTTAGTGAAGTTTTTGCTGACGCAAACATGATGTTATGCTACGCATAATGATGTTGCTCGCAAATGCTCGCCGTGATGTGATGTTGGCCCACTGTGCCGAAGGCACAACATCATTCACGCAGTGAACATCACTGCCGAAGGCAACATCACTTGCCCGCAAGGGCAAACTTAGTTTTAGCGTGTTCTCCGTTAAGGATAACACGCTATATCTTGTATGTCTGCTCTTTTTTCTGTTAGTGATGTTTGCCTTTTGACAGCAAGCGCTCAGCGCTTCCAATATTTGCGGTCCAGCGCACGATACATGATCGCCTCGCTGACGTGATCGACTCCGATCGTTTCCGCACCGTCAAGGTCAGCGATGGTACGGGCGACGCGCAGGATGCGGTCGTGTCCTCGCGCCGAAAGGCCGAGAGAATCAAAGGCGCTGCGCAGCAGCTCCTGTGCCTGTGCGTCGGGCGTACAGTATTTGCGCAGGGCGGCCGTCGACAGCTTGGCATTGAGCGTGGCGCCGCTTTGTCCGTCACGCATCAGCCGCTCGGCGGCAAAGGCACGGGCACGGTTGACGCGCTCGCGAATGGTAGCGGACGTCTCGCCCGCCGGCCCCTTGCCCGCTATGTCGGCATACGACACCGAGGGAAGCTCGATCTCAATATCGATACGGTCCAGCAGCGGGCCGCTGACGCGCTCCAGATACTTCTGCACGGCACCGGCCGGGCAGGTGCAGACGTGCGTCGGATCGCCGAAATAGCCGCAACGGCAGGGGTTCATGGCGCAGACCAGCATAAACGACGAGGGGAAGGTGACCTTGGAGGCGGCGCGGGTCACGGTGACCTGTCCATCCTCCAGCGGCTGACGCAACGACTCGGTCACGCTCTTGGGAAACTCGGGCAGCTCGTCAAGGAACAGCACGCCGTTATGCGCGACGGAGATCTCACCGGGGCGCGGATTGGCACCGCCGCCGATCATGCCGACGGGGCTGACCGTATGGTGCGGCGAACGGAAGGGCCGCTCCGTCACAAGGTTTTGACGCAGAAGGCCCATGACCGAATGCACGGTCGTCGTTTCGATGGCCTCCTCAAAGCTCATGTCGGGAAGAATGGTCGGCAGCCGCTTGGCCAGCATGGATTTACCCGAGCCGGGCGGGCCGATCATCAGCACGTTGTGTCCGCCGGCGGCGGCCACCTCTAAGGCACGCTTGGCCTTCAGCTGACCGCGCACCTCGGAAAAATCGCCCGCACCGAGCGCCTCCCCGCGCGCAGGAACGTAGGACGTGTGCGGGGCAGCCGTCAGGCGTGCCTCGCCCTTCAGGTGCGCGATCAGCTCGCGCACATGGCCGACACCGTAGACGGTGAGCCCCTCGACGACCGACGCCTCTCCGACGTTCGCCTTTGGCACAAAGACCTCGCGCCGTCCGTCCCGACGCGCCGCCACACACATGGGCAGCACGCCGCCGACGGCGCGCACCTCGCCCGAAAGGGATAGCTCACCGATCAGACATTTGTCGGAAAAATCGATGGAGCGCGGCAAAACGCCGTCGCATTGCAAAATGGAGCAAAGGATGGCAAGGTCAAGCGCCGAGCCCTCCTTTTTACGGTCGGCGGGCGCCAGGTTGACGATAAGATCCAGCGACGGGAAGGTGTACCCGCTGTTCTCGCAGGCAGACATGACACGGTTTTTCGCCTCCTTGACGGCGGCGTCGGGCAGTCCGACCAGATCAAACTTGGGAATGCGATCCCATCCGCTGCATTCCACCGTCACGGCATATCCGTCAATACCGTACAGCGCACAGCTATAGACTTTAGACAGCATACGTTCTCCTGAAAGTCGTTATAATGTAGTCTTTTTTGATGTAATTGCAAACAAATATATGCAATTTATCTGCTTTTTACAGAAACGGGACTGTCACGCGAAGCGACAGTCCCGTCCGTCACCTGAGCCTTGCGGCTTAGGCAAGATTAGATGTTGTAGAATTCAACCAGCTTCTTAAGACGCTCGTACTTCGCCTTTGCATTGGCCTCTGCCTTTTCGAACAGAGCCTTTGCACGCTCGGGGAACGCCTGTGCCAGACGGGTGTAACGGGCTTCGCCGTTGATGAACGCCTGATAATCACCGGTGGGTTCCTTGGAGTCAAGGGTGAAGGGATTCTTGCCCTCTGCCTTGAGAGAAGGATTGAAACGGAACATATGCCAGTAACCGCTCTCCACAGCCTTCTTCATCTCTGCCTGGCAGTTTGCCATACCGCCCTTGATTGAGTGCATCTCGCAGGGAGCGTAGCCGATGATGATGGAGGGTCCGGGATATGCCTCAGCCTCAGCCATCGCCTTGAGCGTCTGGTTCATATCGGCACCCATAGCGATCTGTGCGACGTAAACGTAGCCGTAGGACATAGCGATCTCGGCAAGGTTCTTCTTACCGATCTCCTTACCGGCAGCCGCGAACTGAGCGACCTGACCGATGTTGGAGGCCTTGGACGCCTGTCCGCCGGTGTTGGAGTACACCTCGGTATCGAATACCATGATGTTGACATCCTCGCCCGATGCGATGACGTGGTCAAGACCGCCGAAGCCGATGTCGTAAGCCCATCCGTCACCACCAAGGATCCAAACGGCCTTCTTCGACAGGTACTGCTTCTCGGCAAGGATCTTTGCCTTGAGCTCATTCTCGCAGGGGCAAGCCTCAAGAGCGGCAACGAGTGCCTTGGTAGCTGCCTCGTTTTCCTTACCGTTGTTCACCGTGCCAAGGTAGGCGTCGATCGCGGCGATCACGTTCTCGTTCTTCGCTTCCTCGCGCAGAGCCTTCACATAGTTGATCAGCTTCTCGCGGATGGTCTTCTGACCGATGTACATACCAAGACCGTGCTCGGCGTTGTCCTCGAAGAGGGAGTTGCCCCAAGCGGGACCTCTGCCGCTCTCCTTGTTGACCGTGTACGGCGTGGAGGGTGCGGAGCCGCCCCAGATAGAGGAACAGCCGGTCGCGTTGGAAATGAACATTCTCTCACCGAAGAGCTGGGTAAGAATACGTGCATAGGAGGTCTCTGCACAGCCGGCGCAGGAGCCCGAGTACTCAAGCAGGGGCTGCTTGAACTGCGACCCCTTGACGGATACGCCGACAAGCTCGCTCTTCTCGGATACGTTGGCTACGGCGTAGTCGTAAGCAGCCTGCTGATACAGAGCCTGTGCCTGAGGAACCATGTACAGAGGAGACTTTGCCTGAGCAGCCTTGGCCGCTTCCTTAGCAGCCGCCTTGGGATTGTCGGGATTGTTAGCGGTAGCAGCCGCCGTCGCATCCTTCAGAGCCTTGGTGGTCACAGGGCAAGCCTTGACGCACAGCGTACAACCCATACAGTCAAGCGGGCTGACAGCCATGGTAAACTTGTAATCGGTCTTGAGAACGGGCTTAGCAGCAAACTTGGTGTCTGCAGGAGCTGCTGCTGCCTCGTCAGCCGTCATAGCGAAGGGACGGATGCAGGCGTGAGGACATACGAAGGCACAGTTGTTACACTGGATACAGGTAGCGGGATTCCACTCGGGAACCATGACGGCAACGCCGCGCTTTTCGTAAGCGGCGGAGCCCTGCGGGAACTGACCGTCAGCCATATCGGCAAAGGTCTTGACCGTAAGGGAGTCACCCTTCATCGCGTTGACGGGGTTAACGATCTCGTTGACGAACTTAACGAGGTCAGCGCGGTTACCGCTGACGAGAGCGGCGGCGGGCGTCTTGCCGGCGTTCTTCCACTCGGAGGGAACGTTGACGGCGTGGATGGCATCCTTGCCGGCGTCAATAGCCTTGTGGTTGAGGTCAACGATGTCCTGGCCCTTCTTGAGGTAGGACTTGGTGGCCATGTACTTCATATAGCCGTTTGCCTCGTCAATGGGAAGGATCTTCGCCAGCGTGAAGAAGGCAGACTGAAGCACGGTATTCTTGACCTTGGCGTTACCGAGGTCGATAGCGAGCCTGGTCGCGTTGATGGTATAGAACTTAACGTCGTTGTTCGCAATGTAGCTCTTGACGGATGCGGGAAGGTGAGCATCCAGCTCCTCGTCGGACCACTGGCAGTCAAGAAGGAAGACACCGCCGGGCTTAACGTCGGAGATCATGTCGTACTTGTTGAGGTATGCCTGGTTGTGGCAAGCAACGAAGTCGGCCTTATTGATATAATAGGAAGACTTGATGGGCGAATCACCGAAGCGCAGGTGCGAGATGGTGATACCGCCGGTCTTCTTGGAGTCATATTGGAAGTATGCCTGAATGTACTTGTCGGTGTGGTCACCGATGATCTTGATGGAGTTCTTGTTGGCACCGACCGTACCGTCGCCACCAAGGCCCCAGAACTTGCACTGGATCATGTCGGCGGGAGCCGTATCGGGAGCTACCTCCTCATCGAGCGAATGACCGGTGAGATCGTCCACGATACCAACGGTGAAGTGTGCCTTAGGCGCATCCATCGCAAGGTTCTTATAGATAGCGAAGACGGACGCGGGCGTCGTATCCTTGGATCCGAGACCGTAACGGCCGCCGACAACGGTCAAACCGTTCATCATGCCGCACTCGTTGAGAGCGGCAACGACGTCAAGGTACAGAGGCTCACCAAGAGAGCCGGGCTCCTTGGTTCTGTCAAGGACGGCGATCTTCTTGACCGTCTTGGGAAGTGCGGCGCAGAACTTCTCTGCCACGAAGGGTCTGTACAGACGGACCTTAACGAGACCGACCTTCTCACCCTTAGCGGTCAGGTAGTCGATGACCTCCTCGGCCACGTCGCATACGGAGCCCATCGCCACGATGACGCGATCGGCATCGGCCGCGCCGTAGTAGTTGAAGAGCTTGTAATCGGTACCGAGCTTTGCATTGACCTTTGCCATGTTCGCCTCTACGATCGCAGGGAATGCATCGTAGTAGGGGTTGCAGGCCTCTCTGTGCTGGAAGAAGATATCACCGTTCTCTGCCGAGCCGCGAAGAGCGGGATGCTCGGGGTTGAGGGCGTGATCGCGGTACGCCTTAACAGCGTCCATATCGACCATCTCGGCCAGATCCTTGTAATCCCAGCAAGCAACCTTCTGGATCTCGTGGGAGGTACGGAAGCCGTCGAAGAAGTTCAGAACGGGAACACGACCCTGAATGGTGGACAGGTGAGCAACGGCACCGAGGTCCATGATCTCCTGCGCGTTGGTCTCTGCCATCATGGCAAAGCCCGTCTGACGGCAGGCATATACGTCGGAGTGGTCACCGAAGATGTTCAGTGCATGCGATGCTACGCATCTTGCCGAAACATGGATAACGCAGGGGAGAAGCTCACCGGCGATCTTATACATGTTGGGGATCATCAGAAGAAGACCCTGCGAAGCGGTGTACGTGGTGGTCAGAGCACCGGCAGCCAGCGAGCCGTGAACGGCACCCGCAGCACCTGCCTCGGACTGCATCTCCACGACCTTGACGTTCTCGCCGAAGATGTTCTTCGCAGGCTCGCCAAAGATGTTCTTGTTGGACGCGCTCCAGGTGTCCGTGACCTCAGCCATAGGGCTGGAGGGGGTGATGGGATAGATGGCAGCTACTTCCGTGAACGCATACGACACGTGTGCGGCGGCGGTGTTACCATCCATTGAGACCTTTCTTCTCTCAATCATGAATGTTTCCTCCATATGTAAATTGTTTTTTTTGATAACGATGAATTGGCGCCTGCGCTTGTCCGCTCAAGCACCATCGTATAGTATAGCACAAATATTTATAAAAGTAAAGAGGTTTGTTAAAAAAACCACGAATTCCCTGCCCTCTCGTCGAAACGCCGCCTCCGCCCGTAAAAGCAAGCAAGAGCCCGAACGAGTCAGGCTCTTGCTTTGTAAAACGTAGGCGTAGGTATTAACGTTTATCCTCGTCTTTTTTCTTCTGGTTCGGTTGATTCTCTGTTAGATTTTGTTCCCTTGCTTTTTTCTTATAGATGGGTTCAAAAAGAAACAAAACGAGCATTTTATAGGCAAGATTCGAGAAAATAAGAAATAAAAACAGGCAAGCAAGAACAATCGCGTTTTCAACAAGAAAAGCAATTACAGTAAAAATCGGAGCGGATATCAAGTTGAAGACACCTAAATACGTCCCGAAGTACAAATACTTTGGTATGTGTTTTTTTGGCATGTGAAACAACTTACGAATCCAACGAGGCGGTATAACATATTTATCAGGAAACCATTCAAAAACCATACCAACATCGAGATAGGAATTTTTAAGCAGATTTCTCATGTTCACATAGAGCCCAATACCTGAGAAGAATAAGGGAAAAGCCGCTGCTGCAATTATATCCATCTTTCCGTCCTCCTTACCGAATGCTCCACGATGGAGCATTTATAGAAGGTGAAAATAAGCTCTCTAACCCATTCAAAAATGCAGATACTCCTGTGAAGAACCCTGTGGAACCGACAAAGGACCAAGCCTCCAAAGAAAGCTCATTACCGTATCTATATTTTGCTTGTGCAACAGCTTTCTTGGCATAGTCACGATTTGCACGACGACCTTCGCGAGCAAGCTGGTTCTTAAAATCTTTCATTTCGTTGGATATTTTTCCTTTGTAGTTAGCGCCATCACCACCCAAAAAGCTACACGCAGATTCTATTACGACGGCAAACGCAAGGCCGTCCAAGGTTATGTCTTCACCGTGCGCATAGGCGTCTGCCACATACGAAAGTCCTCCAATGATTCCACCCGCAATAGTCTGTCCTATTCGGCCAAGCGGACTTGCACCTATGGCACCGCTAACAAAGCCTGATGCAGCAGAAATTCCTACCGATACCCAATCAACATCCCCGGTGGTAGCTAATTGCGATGTTATAGAGCTTATGGTGCTGATAGTTCCACCTATCAAACCACCAATCGCCATGATGCCTAATTCAAGCCAAAACTCTCCCGTATAATCCACGCGCATGACAGGATTGTTGTCACAGTAGGCATACAGGTTTTTGTCTGTGAGGGCACCGGGGGTGGCGGCGATTACGTCGACGTTATCCGGCGACAGGAACCGGTGGAACTGGGTAGAATACCAGCGGGTGCCGAGGCAATATAAGCCAATGTCACGGTCATAGTAGTATCCGCGATAGCGGATGGGGTTGTAACGTGCGCCGGTAGAAGCAC
>JAFTLQ010000013.1 GCA_017455905.1 Clostridia bacterium
AAGTTTGCCCCTCACTTTGACGAAGGCAAAACTTCACTATCCGCAGGATAACTTCACTTACATAGTAAACTTCACTTGCCCGTAAGGGCAAACTTAGTTAATGGGCGTACTCGAAAACTGCGTTTTCGGGCACGCCCATTGCCACAACTGCCTTTTTTATACCGTCGGCCGAAGCCCTTTGTCGTAGGTACGCGAAGCCGTTATCTCTGGATACGGCCGGTGCCGTTACCGCCCGCCAAAGCCTTGACCTCATCGACACTGACCATGTTGAAGTCGCCCTCGATGGAGTGCTTGAGGCAGGAGGCTGCTACGGCGAATTCAACGGCGTCCTGCGTGCTGTAGCCGTTCAGGCAGGCGTAGATCAGACCGCCGCCAAAGCTGTCGCCGCCGCCGACGCGGTCAACGATGTGCATATGGTAGGACTTGGAGAAGCAGTACTCACCGCTCGCTACGTCGTAGAGAAGTGCGGCCCAGTCGTTGTCGTTGGCGCTGATGGAGGAGCGCAGGGTGATCGCGACCTTCGTGAAGCCGAATTTCTCCGCCAGCTGACGGGCGACGGACTTGTAGCCCTCGTGGTTGAGCTTACCGCCGGCGATGTCGGTGTTCTCGGCATCAATGCCAAAGACGTCGTGGGCGTCCTCCTCGTTGGAGATGCAGACGTCGACGTACTCGCACAGCTTGGTCATCGTTTCCTTGGCCTGCTCACGGGTCCACAGCTTCTTGCGGAAGTTGAGGTCGCAGGAAATGGTCACGCCGTGTGCCTTGGCGGCACGGCAGGCATCGAGGCAGATGTCCGCCACGGTGGGGTTGAGCGCGGGCGTGATGCCGGTGAAGTGGAACCAATCCACGCCCTCAAAGATGGCATCCCAGTCAAAGTCGGAGGGAGATGCCTCGGAGATGGCGGAATGGGCGCGGTCGTAGATGACCTTGGAGGGACGCTGGGACGCGCCCTTTTCGTTGAAGTAGATACCGACACGGTCGCCGCCGCGGACGATCATCGAGGTGTCGACGCCATACTTGCGCAGAGAATTGACGGCGCTCTGTCCGATCTCGTGCTTGGGAAGCTTGGTGACGAAGGCGGACTCCAGACCGTAATTGGCAAGGGAGACGGATACGTTGGCTTCACCGCCGCCATACACGGCACCGAAGCTCTCCGCCTGCGTAAAGCGCAGATAGCCGGCGGGAGCGAGGCGAAGCATAATTTCACCAAAGGTTACAACTTTCATGACAAAAAATCCTTTCAACTGTTGTTGTTCATTCATATGCGCCATCCGCTACTCATATACTGTAGCAGAGTGCCGCTCGTGACGGTGCGAGGCTTACAGTGCGGCCATTTCGGCGAGGCAGGCCTTGCATACCTTCTTGCCCTTATAGATCTGGACCTCGGCGGCTTCGTCACCGCAGAAGATGCAGGCAGGGGTGTATTTGCGAAGGATGATAAGATCCTCGTCAACGAAGATCTCGACGGCATCGCCGTGCTCGATCTCCAGCTTGCGGCGAAGCTCCTTGGGGATGACGATGCGTCCAAGCTCGTCGACGTTGCGAATAATTCCGGTAGCTTTCATAGTATACTCCTTTGTTTGTTTTTTCAGGGACAGGCGGTCGGGTGCCGCTTATGTCTGTTCTGCGGACAGTATACCACAAATTTTGACAAAAGTCAAGAAGTTTTACAAAAATTTGCCATAAAAATGCAATATATTGTAAAAGCGAGGTGCCTATGACACACATGGTCGAGGACGTGCTGGCGGTACTGCCGCCGCGCGTCGCTGCCGAGGTGCGACGGATCGGGACGAGCCAGCACCGCATGGACGAGCGGCTCAGCGAGATCCGCTTGCGAGCCGACGGTCTGTCGGCGCTCGTCCTGTCGGGGAGGAACATCCCCTTGGATACCTCGGTCAGCGAGGAGGAGGTGGGGCATACCGTGCAGCGCGTATGCGGCGGTGCGCTGTATGCGTATCGCGACACCATCGCCAACGGGTACATTCCCATGGCGCACGGCGTGCGCGTCGGTCTGTGCGGCCGCGCGCGGTACGACGGCGGGCAGGTCGTCGGCATCGCGGATATCCGCTCGCTCGTCTTTCGCCTGCCCTGTGCGGCGTGCGACACCCGTGCGCAGCTGATCGACGTATGGCGCGAGGGCGTTGGGGCGGGGATGCTGCTGTATGCGCCGCCGGGCGTTGGCAAAACGACGGCCCTGCGCGCCCTGGCGAGCTATATCGGAACGCAGGAGCGTCGACGCGTCTGCATCATCGACGAGAGGGAGGAGTTTGCGCCCGAGAGCTTTCGGCATGCCTCGGTCGATCTTTTGCGCGGCTATCGGCGCGCCGTCGGTATCGAGATCGCGGTGCGTACACTGTCCCCCGAGGTGCTGATCGTGGATGAGATCGGCGGGGAAGAGGAGGCGCGTGCCATGGCAGGAGCGCTGGCGTGCGGCATTCCCATCCTTGCCTCCGCGCATGCGGCGAGCCTCGGTGAGCTGCGACGCAAGCGAAGCCTCGCCCCCTTCCTTGCCTGCCACCTGTTCGACGTGTTCGTCGGACTGTCACGTACCGAGCAGGGCTATACGCTTCAGACAGAGAGGTGCGACGTATGCGCTACGTAGGCATGTGCTTGCTGTTTGCCGCGGCCGCGCTCGTGTCGCGTATGTATGAAAGGCGGCAGCAGCAGGGCCGCACGCAGACGGATGCGATGCTGCGCCTGTTGAGCGCTCTTCGGCGCGAGGTCGCGTGCTATGCCAAGCCCCTCGGCGCCTTTGCGGCGACGTATACGGACGAGGTGCTGGAGCAGCTTTCCTTTTTGCCTGTGCTCAGAGAAGAGGGGACGCTGCCCGAGGCGCTGCGCGCCGCCGAGGAGCGAGGCTGTCTGTCGCGCCCGATGTGCGAGCTTCTTACGCGCTTTGCCGCCGCCTTCGGTACGGGGTATCGCGAGGATGAGCTGCGCGCCATGGACGCGGTCATCGACGAGGCACAGGCGCTTTACCGCGCCGAGGAGGAGACGCGTCCCAAGCGCTGTCGGCTATGTCGGACGCTCTGCGTGTCGCTGGCGCTGCTTCTCGTGCTGCTATTTTTATAAAAAATGAAAGGAATACGGAAAAAGGAAGCCTTGTATGCTGGATATCACCCTTCTTCTTAAGGTCGCGGGCATCGGGATCTTGGTCGTGGTCCTGTCGCAGGTCTTACATAAAGCGGGCAAGGAGGAATACGCCACCCTCGTATCCCTGACGGGTATGGTGCTCGTGCTCGTCGTGCTCGTCGGGCAGCTTGGCGAGCTGATCGATATCGTAAAGGCGGTGTTCGGCCTTTGACGGCGTATACGCTGTGCGGGGTGGCCGTGCTGCTGGCGGTCGTGGCCTTTTCCCTGCGCGAGTTTGGCTATCGGGGAGCGCCGCTGTTCGGTCTTTTGTGCGCCATTAGCCTGCTGTCGGCGGGGCTTGCGCCTCTGCGGGAGCTGTTTCCCGTCCTGTCGAAGCTGTCCGTGACCGAGGAGGTGGCCGAGGCGGCCTCGGCGGCGCTTCGCATCGTCGGCGTCGGCTACGTATCCATGATCGCGACGGATATCTGCCGCGATCTCGGCGAGGTCGGTATTGCTCGCGCCGTGGTATTGCTGTCCCGCTTGTCCATTCTCGCTCTGGCGTATCCGTTTATCGAACGCATCCTCGCAGTGGGGTATTCCTTGCTACAATGAGAAGAATTATTTACATTTTGTGCATTTGTTTGCTGATCTGTCCGCTGTTTTCCTTGTCGGCGACGGCCGAGGAGACGAGCGATCTCGTTACCGAGGAGATGGAGGGCTTTCTCTCGCAGCTCGATGAGCTTTTGCCCGATGGAAGCGACGCCCTGCTGACCGATGAGGGACTGCGGGAGGCGGCGAGTGTCGAGGGGATCGTGACGATGATCACGGACGCCCTGCTCGGCGTCGGACAGACGCTGTGGCCCTTCGTCTGTATGCTCCTCGGCGCGTCCTGCCTGATGACGCTGCTGCCCGAGGGGGAGGGGACGGTCAGCTCGGTCGCCCGTGCGGCGATCGGCGCCGTGTTTGCCGTTGCCGTCTACGAGCAGCTGCACGCTGCCGTAACGGCCGTCCTGGAGGGGACGGAGGCCGCCGCCGCGTTTTTTGGCTCGCTCGTGCCTCTGCTCGGTGCGGTGACGCTGGCGGGCGGCGGGGAAGCGACGGGGGCGGCGCAGACGCTCGGCATGAGCATGACCGTCGAGGCCTTGGAGCTGTGTCTGTCGTACGTGCTGGTGCCCTTGACCTCGCTGCTCTTTGCCCTCGGCCTTGTCGGCCTGCTGGGTGACGGCGGCGGCGCGCGCACGCTGTGCGCGCAGGTCAAGCGTGTCTTTTTGTGGTGCGTGGGCCTTTTGTCTACGCTGACCGCCGCCGTCCTTGGCCTGCAGACGGTCTTGGCCACGTCGACCGATTCGGTCGCGATGCGAACGGTGAAATATACCGTGTCCGGTATGCTGCCGATCGTCGGCGGGACGGTGTCGGGAGCGCTGTCGACGCTGTCCACCGGGCTTCTGTACGTCAAAAGCACCGTGGGGGTCGGAGCGATCGTCGTGCTTCTGTCGCTCGTTCTGCCTCCGCTCGTGTCCCTCGGCGTCTATCGTCTGAGCATGGGGGCGTGTGCCTCACTTTGGCGCTTCGTCAGCCCCGATCGCCCGTCGCCTCTGCTGGATACCTTCTGTGCCGCGATCGACACGACCCTTTCGGTCGGATGCCTGTCAGCGGTGCTGATGATCGTAGAGATCGTATTCTTTATGAAGAGCGGTATTGCTCTTTTGTCCTGAAAGGAGTCGTATGAAAGCCTCTATGCTGGCCGTGTTTGCCACGTGTGCCGTGCTGTCGCTGATCCATCTTCTGCGCGCGCCGTCGGACGTGGCACGTACCGAGCGCTTTGCCCTTGGGCTGATCCTGGCGGCGTCGCTGCTGTCGCCGCTCACCTCGCTTTTGCAGGAGGTCAAGGCACTCGTGCCGTCCGCCGACAGCCCCCCCGCGGATCCGTCCGATCCCATGTACCAACAGGTGCTGCAGCAGGCCTTTGCCGATGGAATAGCCGAGGCGATCTGCAAGGAATTTTCCATCGACCGCGCCTATGTGCGCGTGACGGTTCGAGACTTTGACAGCGAGCGCATGCAGGGGCACGTCATCGTGTCGCTGACCGGTGCGGCGGCGCTGATCGACCACAAGGCGGTGAAGCGCCTGATCGAGGAAGGAGGCTTGGGACGCTGTGACGTCATACGCGAAGCAGGATAAAAGGGAAGGGCGCTTTTTCAAGACCTATCGGGGCTACGTGCTGGCGGCGCTGTGTGTGGGCGTCGGTCTGCTGCTGCTCCTATTTTCCGGCGGAAGGGAGACGACGGCGGATACGTCCTCCACCGACGCCGACACGTACGCCGAGGCGCTGGAGAAGAGCGTCAGCGAGCTGTGCGCCTCCGTCGAGGGGGTCGGGCGCTGTCGGGTGATGATCACCTTCTGCCACGGGGAGCAGACGGTGTACGACGGCTCCAAGGTATCGACCGTATGCCCGCCGAAGGTGCAGGGCGTGACGGTGGTGTGCACGGGCGGAAACGATCCCGCCGTCCGTCAGCGCCTGTGCGATATGCTGGGGGCGCTGTTTGATATCGGGTCGCACCGCGTCGTCGTTCTTCCGCTAAAAAAATAGCCCGCCCTTGGCATATCCGGGAATGGGCGTTCATAGGTTATAACAGGCAACAAAAAAACACCCGAAAAGGAGACAGACATGAAGAAAGAAAACGTAAAAGCCTTTTTCAAAAGCAGATCCGGCAGGAGCCTTGTGATCGCCGCGGCGGTCCTGCTCATCGGTCTGGCGGTCTACTTAAACTATCAGTGGTTCTACGATCCGCTGAGCGGCATCGGCTACGGCGACGGCAACATGGAGGATCGCTACGATGATTCGCAGGCCACCGACGCCGAGGCGGGAGGCGAGGAGAACAACTACTTTACCTCCGCGGCCCTGACGCGTCAGATGTCGCGCGATGAGGCGATCGAGGTGCTCAAGCTCGTGACCGAAAACGAGGAGGCCAGCGAGGAAGCCAAGGCCGAGGCCGCCGCACAGATCTCGGCCATCGCCGTCACCATCCAGAACGAGTCGAACATTGAGAGCCTCGTCAAGGCCAAGGGCTTTGAGGAGTGCATCGCCGTCATCGGCGACGACAGCGTCAGCGTCATCGTCAAGGCCGACAGCCTGCAGGCCGCCGAGGCCGCGCAGATCCTTGCCATCGCCTACGAAACGACGGGCATTTCTCCCGAGAAGATCAGCATCATCACCAAATAAAAAAGCGTCGCCGCTTCCTTACCGAGGGAGGCGGCGACACGTTTTGTATACATTACTTTACCAAATGGTCACTTATGATGCGATTGACACGCTCACGGATGCGTAAGATCATGTCGGCACTCTTGGCGCACGTATCGAAGGTCAGCGTCCGGCCAAAGACCTCCTCGATCGCCGCCACGACCGTGTCATGATCGGTCAGCCCCTCGGCGAGCTTCATCGCGCGCATATCCTGCAGTGCCTCGTGGAAGACGACGAAGCGCATGGATTCCAGCGCCGTGCCGTCCATCGCGGGGTAGACCGAGAAGGCGTCGCCGCCCGGGAAGGCAAAGTCGGCACTCTGCTCCACGTAGGGGTTGATGGGGTCGCCGGAGTTTTGGTTATTGTAGAAGTTGTAGCCCCAGTGAAGGAAGCCCTTGATATTGTACTTGAAAAGCTGCATACCGATGCTGCGGTTGCGGCAGGCGGGCATGGAGTGATAGCGGTTGGATACGAGAAGCGCCTGGCTGACGCAGTAGTAGGTCCAAAGATCGGGTATACCCGCCTCCAGGAAGGGGGCGATGTGGTTGTTCGAGGGAATGGGGTGGTCGACCGCTCCCGTCTCGTAGAACTCAAACTTGGACAGCGCGTCCATGATGGTGTAGCCCTCCAGCAGGTCGGAAATGACGGCGCGCGCCGCGCGGTACTGCTCCAGGTGCGCAAGCCCCGGCTCGTCGGAGACGTGGAAGATGCAGCGGCGGTCGTCGCCGCGTGCCTTCAGATGCGCGAGCAGGGCGGTGAGGAAGGTGCGCAGGAAGCGGACGTATTCGTCGCCCGTCGCGTCGGTCTGCCAGCCGAAGATCTGTTGGTAGGTGCCGTCCACTGTCGCCATGATCTTGGGTGCGTGTGCCGCGCCCCATTGTGTAAAGAAATGGGAGATCTCCAGGTATTCGATGCCTTGGCGGTCGCACATATCGATCCAGCGGTCAAGAAGGGAAAAATCAAAGGTGTAGGTGTCCTTATCCAGACGCACACCGACCAGCTGGGTGGTGCGGCGCTCACCGCCGACGGCGGTGTCCAGCGGCGGCGTAAAGACGGGCGTCAGAAGCATATTGATGCCCCCGTGTACGGCGGTATGCACGAAATTCTCCACGATGCGGAAATGCTCGTCCGACCATACCTCGACGTTGTAATAGTTGGCCAGGCAGTCGGCGTGGAACCACTGCGTGAAGCGGAAATCGATCTTGGGAAGCACGGCGTCGATCACCGTGACGCAAAGGGTGCTTTCCTCGCTCTTGCCGTAGCCGCCGGGGTTGGTGTCCTCCACGTACATTGTCAGCGTGTAGTCGCCCGCCGCCAAGTCCTGCGGCAGCTCAAAATCGATCCACGTCGCGCCGATCATGTCCGATGTCAGCGTGACCTTGCCGCCGTAGTACAGCGGCTGAAGCACGTCGGGGAACATGCCGGGGGCCGTGCGCTCGTAGTTGTCGTCTGTCTGATGCTGCAGGAGCGTCTTGTTGACGGGTACGTACGCTACGCGGCGCATGGTGGCGTAACGGAACAGCTCGCCCGCGGTTGTCAGCGGCACGCGTGCGCCGCCCCATGGCAGCGGCTTGTCATCGGCCTCGTATTCGTGCAGCAGCTGTATGGATACGCGTTCGCCGCGCAGAGCGCTGATCGTCGTCAGAGGGGCAAAATCGTCGATATGGCTGTCGGGGAAGACCTTGGCCATCGAGGAGGTAATGCGTGTACGGATCATGATAGACTCCTTTCGTGCTTCGGCACGTCGTGTTACGAGTATCATAGCATACGCCGCATGGAAAATCAATGCATTTGGTGAATTTTCCGTGAAAAATCCCATCCCTTGATTGACAGGCCATGAAAAGAATAGTATAATAGAATAGCATCTTTTGTCGAAAGGACATCGCCTATGGAACGATCGGCGCGACGCCTGTCCGTTATATCTCTGCTGCACTACGTGAAGCTGATCTATCGCAGCTGCTTGCTGGCGGCCGCACTTGTTTTGTATATCGTTCATCGCGTCTATCGCTCGGACGAGCCCTTCGGCCGTGTCGGGGAAGAGCCGCTCGTTATGATCGCGATCCTCGTTATCTTCGTCGTGGAAATGCTCTTTCGTTTCTTTCCGTCGCACCTGGAGAGCGTCGGATGCCAAAAGCAGTTTGCCTGCACCTTCCTGCCGACGGGTACCGCGCGTCCCTCGCACACCACCCGGCGATCGACGCTGGCCGTGGCGGTCGCCTGGTTGCTTCTCAACGCGAGCATCGGTGCGCTGTACGTCACGGGGGTGATCGACGAGGGCATCCTCATCCTGGTCAGTCTGCTCTATTCCGTTTGTGACATGATCTGCATCCTGTTCTTCTGCCCCTTTCAGACGTGGTTCATGAAGAACAAATGCTGTGGCTCTTGCCGTATCTACAATTGGGACTACGCGATGATGTTCACCCCACTGGTGTTTATGCCGTCCATTCCCTCGTATACGCTGCTCGGCATGGCGCTGCTGCTGCTTCTGTATTGGGAGATCATGGTGCACGCGCACCCCGAGCGCTTCAGCGAGGAGACCAACGCGCGTCTGTCCTGCGCTAACTGCCCCGAAAAGCTGTGTCACCATAAGGCGCAGCTGCGCCACTTCCTGCGCAAAAACCGTGAGCGCTTTTACGTCAAGGGCAACGCGATCCTGGAGCGCGCCAAAAGGACCGTCGCCGACATCACCGACCGCATCGACCGCGATCGCTCGCCTTCCAAAAAAGAAAACGGCAAAAGCCCATCGCACAGCCCATCGCACAGCACCTCCGAGCCGCTCGGCGGATCCGTCGAAGAAACAGACGCGGAATGTAAATAAATGCATGCAAAAAGCCATCCAAATGATAGATTCGGATGGCTTTTTCATTACGGATCTCCGATCGGATCATCGGTCGTTTTGGTTGGAAACAGGTTCTGCGCGGGGACGATGTTGGCGTCCGGAAGCAGGTCGGGCGTGTCAATATAGATGCCGTCGGCCCCCATGCGAACGGCGAGGTCCAGCTCCTCAAGCGTTGTCGGCGTGAAGATAAGAATGGCCTTGCCGGCGGACTTCATTTGGTCGATGTAGCTTCGCACGTTGCCGGGACAGTAGACGTGAAGGGAAAACGCAAAAATACGCTCGTCGGAAAAATACGTCAGCAGCTCCTCGCCCGTGTACTCTTCCTGATATAGGGAGAATATGTAGCGGTCAAAATCGGTGGTCACCTTGGCGATATCCCACATGCTCTTTCCCGTGATCTCGGGGATGATGCGGTCGGACAGGTCGATGCCGTACTCCTCCTCGATCGCTTCCCACCGCTGTAAGACGAGGACCTCGCTCTGTCCGACGTACGCCTTCGGATCGATGATAAAGGTCACGTCGGGGTAAGCGATGAGCGTTTCGACGAGCCATTCCTCGTAGGCGGGCGTGTACCCGTCATACAGGGCGAGCTTCTTAAAGGTCTTATAGGTAGTCGCCGTATTGCCGCGCACCTCGAAGGTTGCCCATCCGTGCGTGCAGATGATGCGGCCGTCGGCGGACAGGTCACAGTCGTACTCAAACACACGGTAGCCTAAGTTGTAATAATAGTAAAACAGCTGCTGCGCGTTGTAATAGATGCGCCCGTTGGCACCGCCGCCCGCGTGCATGATGATGTCAAGAGGGATCGGCTCGGGTTCCGGCTCGGGCTCGGGCTCGGTCGGTGGCTCCTGAGAAGGCTCGGTCGGCGTTTCGGTAGAGGGCGGCACCGTCGGCTCCTCGGGCGGTATGGGCGCACACGCCGAGAGGGAAAGCACGCACAGGCACAGCACGAGCAGCAGACCGATCGCCCGATGCCGCGTGCCCGCTATGAATCGTTGACGCATCGCGTCTATCGCCTTCTTTCTGTTTTCTTTTTACGTTTTCCGTCGCCGCCATAATGGCAAAGTGCATAGGCAAGCCGCGCATGACCGCTTGTATATTCGTTTCCTCTATTATAACACACGCCGCGACAAAATGCAAGTAGGTTCGACACGGAAGATCGATCCACGGAGCAAGCTTTAAAAAAGTCGAACGGTTTATTCATCACGCCCGTGGCGATGATATGCACCTGCGGTGATGAAAAACCATTGAGGTCGTTGCCCAAAGGGCAATACACCCTCACTCTGCGCCTGGAAAGCGAGCTTTCCGATCTTCGGGTGGGGTGTGCGAACCTGTTTCTGTGCGACGCACAGAAACAGGTTCGCGTTAAGCCGGATGGTCCACCAAAAAACAAAGGCTTCCGAAGAAGCCTTTGTTTTTTGGTGGACCATCGAGGACTCGAACCTGGGACCGACCGGTTATGAGCCGGTTGCTCTAACCAACTGAGCTAATGGTCCATGGAAACTATATTATTGTAGCATACGCTTGTGAACAAAGTTTTAACAAATCATGAATATATGATAAATATGTGAGCCGGCGAGCGAGAGGCGGCGTATACCGCCTTGGCGGGGTGGGGAGGGGTGCGCCGCATGCGTGCGTGCGGCCAAAATCTTGCGGAATCGCGTGCGGCGTATTGACAAACGGCGAAAAATCATTTACAATAGATAGGAAGACTTTTGTACGTTCGGAGGACAAAGACATGACATACTATCTTGCCGTAGACATCGGTGCGTCGTCGGGACGCCACATTGTGGCACATATGGAAAACGGACGCATGATCACCGAGGAGATCTACCGCTTTGAAAACGGACCGACCGCATCGACGCGTGCCGATGGCGAGCGTCGGCTCATGTGGGATATCGACCGCCTGTATACCGAGATCCTGAACGGCCTTCGCCGTGCGCACGAGCTCGGCAAGGAGCCCGTCGCCGTCGGTATTGATACCTGGGGCGTTGACTACGTGCTGCTCGACGGGAACGACCGCCCGATCGAGGGCGCCTATTGCTACCGCGATATGCGCGGTGAGCGCGCGGCGGAAAAGGTGCACGCCATCATCCCCTTTTCCGAGCTGTACCGCAAAACGGGCATCATGTATAACTCCTTCAACACTGTGTATCAGCTGTACGACGACGTGCTGACGGGACGTATCAAGGAGGCGCGGTCGCTTCTCATGATCCCCGACTATTTCCATTTCCGCCTGACGGGCGTCAAGCGGCAGGAATATACCAACGCCACCACGGGGGCGCTGATCAGCGCCGAGACGCACACGTGGGATACCGATATTCTTGATCGCCTTGGCATTCCGCGCCACCTGTTTGCCGAGCCGGCGACGCCCGGTGAGACGGTCGGTAGCTTTACCGACGAGGTGGCGGCGTACGTTGGCTACCGTGCCGACATCGTCCTCCCCTGCACGCACGATACCGCCAGCGCCGTGCTGGCCGCTCCGCTCAAGGGCCGCACGCCGTATATCTCCAGCGGCACCTGGTCGCTGCTCGGCGTCGAGCAGCCGCAGGCCTATACCTCGGCACAGGCCGAGGCCGCGCTGTATTCCAACGAGGGTACCTATGACCGCTGCGTCCGCTTGCAGAAGAACATCATGGGTCTTTGGATGATCCAGCAGGTGCGCCACGAAACGGGCGATGCCTACGATTTTGCCACCATCGCCGCGATGGCTCGCGAGAATCCCATCCCCGAAACCGTCCCCGTCGACGATCCTCGCTTCCTCGCTCCTGTCAGCATGACTGACGAGATCCACGCCGCCGTCGGCCGCACGCTGACCCTCGGGGAAACGGCGTACTGCGTATACAACAGCTTGGCAAAAGACTACAAGGAGAGCCTGTGCGCGCTGGAGGAGCTGACGGGCGAGCAGTACGAAACGCTCAACATCATCGGCGGCGGCTCCAAGAACGCGCTTCTCAATGAAATGACCGCCCGCTACACGGGCAAGCGCGTCATCACCGGACCTGCCGAGGGTACGGCCATCGGCAACCTCATGATGCAGATGATCGGCCGCGGCGATATCGCATCGGTCGAGGAGGGACGCGCGATCGTTGCCCGCTCGTTTGATATTGACGAGGTCGTTTGTGAATAAAAATGCAAACATATGCAAGCAAATGTGCGTAAATATACGCTGCTTGCACGGAAAAGCAACCCCTGCAAAATATTTTTTGCGGGGGTTGTTTTTTGTCTTTATTTGTGATACAATACATATGATACGGCAGGCAACCACCTGTCTATCGTCCAAACCTTTAGGAAAGTGAGCCTACTGTATGAGTCATTCCGGACGATTTGCCCGCCTCATGTCCCCCGTGTATCTGGTGACGGCCGTTGCGATCTGGGGCATGGGCTTTGTGACGCAGAAGCAGGCGAGCGCCGTTCCTGCCATCACCATGGCGGCATGGCGAAGCGCCTTCGCACTTGTGTTTGTGTTGGCGGTCGTGCTGGTGTCGGGGTGCTTTGGCAAAAGCGGAAGACGCATCGTTCGTCCCTCGCGCAAGGGACGTCCCGTGCCGGATATCACGCGTGCCGAGCTGATCGGCGGCGCCCTCAGCGGTGTCATGGTGGCGGTGGCGACCGTTTTGCAGCAAGCGGGCATGAATGCGGGGACCGATGGCGGAAAGGCGGCGTTCATAACGACGCTGTACGTTGTCGTGGTACCGGTGCTCGGCTTCGCCTTCTTTGGCCGCCGTTCTCCCTTGCATGTTTGGATCGGCGTGCTGGTGTCCGTCGTTGGCTTCTTTCTTTTGTGTATCACCGAGGATTTTACCGTTGTGTGGTCCGATATGAGCGTCTTTGGCTGCTCGGTCCTCTTTGCTCTTCAAATTCTGGTCATTGACCGCTTTGCCCCGCAGTGCGACGCGCTGCGTCTGTCGCTGGTACAGTTCTTCGTTATGTTCGTCATCACGGCGGTCACGGCGCTGATCGTCGATCCGTTCCCGACGACGGCGTTATTCGTTGACCATCTGCCGTCCGTGTTGTACCTCGGTATCGGCTCCAGCGGCATGGCCTTTACGTGCCAGATCCTTGGCCAAAAGCACACGCCTCCCGCCGTGGCCAGCGTCATCCTGTCGATGGAGGCGGTCGTGGCAACGATCGGTGCGGCGATCCTCTTACATGAAACCATGTCGCCGCGTGAGATCATCGGCTGCGCCATCGTGCTCTTTGCCGCCTTGCTCTCCCAGCTGGACGTGTCGTCCCTGTGGGCGCGCCTGCGCAGGAAACCGACCGACACGCCTCCTACGGATACCGTGTAGCGTCGGCGCCCCTCGCGCGATACGAACAAGAAAAAAATAGGACGGCGGTCGGCCATAAGGCCCACCGCCGTCGCTTGCTTTGGTGAATTATACTATTAAGTGCAACACTTTTAGAAAAAGAACACTCATATTGAATCCTGTGTTATAATGAAGTTACCACACAACAAATAACAAAAGGAGATTCAATATGAGCTATACCCATTTTACCATAGAAGAACGCT